>CADEGF010000028.1 GCA_902826815.1 uncultured Mycobacteriaceae bacterium | reverse complement strand
CGCTGCGCTGGTAGAGCTGACACGACAGCCTGCCGTCGGCCACGTAGAACTGGAAGAACGCGTGGCACGGCGGCAACGCCATCTGCGGGATCTCGCCGACGTTCCACGCCGAGACGATGTTGCGTCGCGAGTCCGGGTCGGACTTCAGCAGCTCGAGCGCCGCGCTGATCTGGTCGATGTGCTCACCGGACGGCGTCGGCCAGGATCGCCACTGCACGCCGTAGACCGGGCCGAGATCGCCTGCCTCGCTGGCCCATTCGTCCCAGATGGTGACGCCTCGCTCCTGCAGCCAGCGCACGTTCGAGTCGCCGCGCAGGAACCACAACAGCTCGTAGATCACCGACTTGGTGTGCACCTTCTTGGTGGTGATCAGCGGGAAGCCCGCCGACAGGTCGTAGCGCAGCTGGTGGCCGAACAGGCTGCGGGTGCCGGTGCCGGTGCGATCCGATTTCGGTGTGCCGCGCTCAAGCACCACGCGCAGCAGATCCTCGTACGGAGTGGCGATCGGCACGCCGCCCAGCTTACGTCCAGACCGGTGGCGTAGAACTACAAGCATGCCGAGTGTCTCAGCTTCCGTCGCCACGCCGGACGGCACCTGCCCCGTCACCCTGCACACCCCCGAAGGCGATGGCCCGTGGCCGGGTGCCGTCATGTACGTCGACGCAGGCGGCGTCCGCGACACCATGCACGACATGGCCCAGCACCTGGCCGACCAGGGCTACGCCGTGCTGCTGCCCGACGTCTACTACCGCCACGGCGACTGGAAGCCGTTCGACATGCGCACCGCGTTCACCGATCAGGAGGAACGCACCCGGCTGATGGGGATGGTCCGGTCGGTGACACCGGACATGATCGCCACCGACGCGGGCGCGTACTTCGACTTCCTCGATTCTCGGCCCGAGGTCAAGGGGTCGCGGTTCGGCATCTTCGGCTACTGCATGGGCGGTCGGACGTCGGTGATCGTGGCCGGACGCCAGCCCGAACGCGTCGCCGCCGCGGGCTCCTTCCACGGCGGGGGCCTGGTCACCGACGACCCCAACAGCCCCCACCTGCTGGCCGACAAGATGACCGCGACCGTCTACGTCGCCGGCGCGCAGAACGACGGCGGCTTCACCGCCGAGCACGCCGAAACGCTGGACAAGGCGCTGACCGCGGCCGGTGTCGAGCACATGGTCGAGTTCTACCCCGCCGCGCACGGTTTCGCGGTTCCCGACAACCCGCCCTACGACAAGGCGGCAGCCGACCGGCACTGGGCCGCGCTGGAGCGGCTGTTCGGCGCCTCGCTGGCCTGACCTGGCCAGACCCCGCTGTTGGCCCGAAGGCCGCGGTGCGCGACGATATTCGGGTGGACAAAGAGGTCAGCACCGCCCAGGACGACACCGACATCGGGTCGCGGATAAATCCCGTACTCGCCAGGAGCTGGCTGCTGGTCAACGGCGCGCAGTACGAGAGATTCGCCCCCGCCGTGCACTCCCGCGCGGACATCGTCGTCCTCGACATCGAGGATGCGGTGGCACCCAAGGACAAGGCCGCCGCGCGCGGCAACGTCATCAAGTGGCTCGGCGAGGGCAACAGCGACTGGGTCCGCGTCAACGGCTTCGGCACGCAATGGTGGCAGGACGATCTCGATCTGCTGTCGGGCTCGTCGGTCGGCGGGGTGATGCTGGCGATGGTCGAGTCCGTCGACCATGTCACCGAGACGGCCAAGCGGCTGCCCGGCGTCCCGATCGTGGCACTGGTCGAGACGGCGCGCGGGCTCGAGCGGATCACCGAGATTGCCGCGGCGAAAGGCACGTTCCGGTTGGCGTTCGGTATCGGCGACTTCCGCAGGGACACCGGCTTCGGCGACAACCCGATGACGCTGGCCTACGCACGGTCGCGGTTCACGATCGCCGCCAAGGCCGCCCACCTGCCGAGCGCCATCGACGGCCCTACCGTCGGCACCAGCGCGCTGAAACTGAGCGAGGCCACCGCGGTCTCCACGGAGTTCGGCATGACGGGCAAGATCTGCCTGACGCCCGACCAATGCGCAACCGTGAACGAAGGGCTGTCACCGTCGGTCGAGGAGATCGCCTGGGCCAAGGAGTTTTTCACCGAGTTCGAGCGCGACGGCGGCGAGATCCGCAACGGTTCCGACCTGCCGCGTATCGCCCGCGCGAACAAGATCCTGGACCTGGCCCGGTCCTACGGCATCGAGCCGTCGGAATTCGACGATGTCGACGACCCCGCGCACATCCCCGCGCCATCGGACACCTACCACTACTGACCGCGTTCGGCGATTGCTAGTCGCGATCATTTCTGTGCATGAAATTGGCTATCGCGCGCGCTATACCGCGGCCCGCATAGATGGCAGCGACCACCGACAGAATGATCATCGCGATGAACATGATGAGCCAGTTGGTCCGGCTGTGACTGACGTTCCACCAGATGATCGTGAAGAGGATCGCGCAGATGAAAACCACTATGTCGCGCCAATTGCCGCCATAGGATACTGCGGCTTCACGCAGGGCTCGACTCTTCTCCGTCGCCGCGATCAGGTCGTCGATGCGGTCATCGATGCTGGCCTTCAGCCGGGCTTTCAGCTCGGGCTGATCGTCTGGAATCCGCTCCAGCAAGTCCATGTCCTTGGCGATGATGGCGCGAACGTCGGGTCCCTTGAAGGTTCCAGCGGCGGCGCCCAACAGTGCACCCCCCGCAATCGGCGCTGCACCTAAAGCGAGTTCGGCGATACCTGGCATAGCTAGCTTTCTATCGTGTCGACGGCTCGTGCGGTGCCGTTATCAGCCATGCGTGTCATTCCATCAGCTGGGCGGCGACGGTGGCGCCGAGATTCCAACAGGACTCCAGATCGTCCTTGCCCGGCTTCCCGGAGACCACGACGGTGTCGGCAGCTTTCGTCCAGCCCAGCCCGGTGGTGATCGAGTCGATTCCGCGCTCGGCGCCTTCGGTGCCCTCGTTTCCGTGGAGGTAGACGCCGAACGGCCGCCCACGCGTGGCGTCCAGGCACGGGTAGTAGCAGACATCGAAGGCATGCTTGAGCGCACCGCTCATGTAGCCGAGGTTCGCGGGCGTGCCCAGCAGGTAGCCGTCGGCCTCCAGCATGTCGGTCGCCGACACCGTCAGCGCGGGACGCCGCACCACCTCGACGCCTTCGATCTCGGGGTCGGTCGCACCCGCCACCACCGCCTCGAACATCTCATGGGTATGCGGTGACGGCGTGTGATGAACGATCAACAGCCGCTTGGTCATCGCTCCGCCTCCTGCAGTTCGACAGCCTTCTTCATCGTCTCGCGCGCACGGCTGCGGTCGCCCGCATAGTCGTAGGCCCGTGCCAGGCGGTACCACCGCAGCCAATTGCCCGGCTCCTGCTCGACCTCGTCGCGCACGGTCTCGAACAGCGCGTCGGCCGCATCGCGCTGGATACGGCCCGACGGCATCCTCGGCAGCTCACTGACATCGAGCTCCATGCCCTTCTCGCGGGCGAGACGGGCCAGCCGTTGATGCGCCAAGCCGGCCTGCAGTGTGCTGACCATCACCCAGATCCCGATCAGCGGCATGACCAGGATCGCCAGGCCCAGCCCGATCGCGGCCCCGCTGCCCGACGTGATGAAGGCCCACGCGATGCGGCCGAGCAGCAGGAAGTAGACGACCATCGCGACGCACATGAAGCCGATGAGCAGCTGGATGCGCAGCGAGCGCCCGTCCTCGGTGCTCATCCCTCGGCTCTCGCTCGCTCGTTCCTCGCTGCGATCCTCACTCACGTTCGCCTTCGGAAGTCATGTCATGTCAGGTCAGGTCGAGCAGCGGCTCGATACCCACGGTGAGGCCGGGATGCTCCTTCACCTTCCGGACCGCCAGCAGCACGCCCGGCACGAACGAGGTGCGGTCGAAGCTGTCGTGGCGGATCGTCAGCGTTTCGCCCTGCGTGCCGAACAGCACCTCTTGGTGCGCGACCAGTCCGGCCAGCCGGACAGAGTGCACAGGGATGCCGTCGACGTCTGCACCCCTCGCTCCCTCGAGTCCCGTCTTGGTGGCATCGGGGTTGGGCGGCATGTCTTTTCGCGCTTCGGCGATGAGCTGGGCCGTGCGCGCCGCGGTTCCCGACGGCGCATCGGCCTTGTGCGGGTGGTGCAGCTCGATGACCTCGACGGATTCGAAGAAGCGCGCAGCCTGTTGCGCGAAACGCATCGACAGCACCGCGCCGATCGCGAAGTTCGGGGCGATCAGAATGGCGACGTCGGGATTAGCGGTCAGCCAGCTGCGGACCTGACCGATCCGTTTGTCGTCGAACCCGGTGGTGCCGACGACGGCATGGATGCCGTTCTCGATGAGGAATTGCAGGTTGTCCATCACCACGTCCGGATGGGTGAAGTCGATGACAACCTCGGTGTCCGCTTCGTTGAGGAGGCCGAGCGGATCGCCCGCGTCGACCTCCGCTGACAGGGTCAGATCGTCGGCGTCCTGCACGGCTCGAACCATTGTCTGGCCGACCTTGCCCTTGCTCCCCAGCACCCCAACTCGCATGGATTCACCCTAGACCCGGCAGGCGGTCGCCTCGCTTACGTCGCCGTCAGCAAAATGAGTGACGGGATACCGGGCAGCATCTACCTGTCGCACTGTCAGCAGTTGACGTCCACGTACACGGTCTTCGACGTCACAGTGGTCACGATGCTGCTGCCTGCACCGGGCGCTCCAGAATCCATCCGGGCAAACGTCTGACCCGGACGCACCGAACCGACCGAGCACTGGTCGAGTGGAGCGGTGCCGATCTTGTTCAGGATCACGTGAAAACCATCCGCCTGCAACGAACTAACGGTCTCCGATGCAGTCGCCTGACCCGTTGGCACCGCATTCGCGACACCGGCAAAACTCAGGGCGGCCAAAGCCATTGCCCCCGTGGCAATTATGTATTTCATCAGACTCCCTCTCGTGTTGTTGGACGTCATTCGGTGCGGCTGGACGCTCGGATGGGTCACCACGAGATAGGAGCGTGGGTTACAGCGGCGAAGCGCCCCGCAGGTGCTCGAAGATCAGCGATGTCTGTGTGCCCGCGACATCGGAGTCGGCGTTGAGGTTCTCGACCACGAACGACCGCAGGTCCTCGGTGTCGCGAGCTGCGACGTGTAGCAGAAAGTCGTCGGCGCCCGCCAGGAAGTACACGTCCATCACTTGAGGCTTGCTGCGGATCTGCGCGATGAAGTTGCGAATCTTGGCGCGGGCGTTGGCCTGCAGGCTGACCGAGATCATCGCCTGCATCGGCAGCCCGATGGCGGCCGGATCGATGTCGGCGTAGAAACCGCGGATGACGCCCAGTTCGTGCAGACGGCGCACCCGGCCGTGACACGTCGACGGCGCGATGCCGACTGCATCCGCAAGCGCGCTGTTGGGCATGCGGGCGTCACGGTGCAGAAGGATCAGAATCCGCCGATCGACGTCGTCGATCTCGGCGGCCCGAACATCCTTCGGAGGACGCGGCCGTCCCGCTGTCATAATCGATGATTCTTCAGTCATGACACGAGTCTATCGAATGTTTAGCAATACTATTGCCTACCTGCCGAATCTTCTTCACAATTTTAGACATTCCATCGACGATCAGGAGTGGACATGCGCGTCGGCATCCCGACCGAGATCAAGAACAACGAGTTCCGAGTTGCCATCACGCCCGCCGGCGTGGCAGAGCTGGTCCACCGCGGCCATGAGGTGCTCATTCAGGCAGGCGCAGGCGAAGGTTCTGCGATCGCCGACGCCGACTTCAAGCGTGCCGGTGCGCAGATGATCAACAGCGTCGACGAGGTCTGGGAAGAGGCCGACCTGCTGCTCAAGGTCAAGGAGCCCATCGAGCCCGAGTACACGCGGCTGCGCAGGGGTCAGACCCTCTTCACTTATCTGCATCTCGCCGCCTCCAAGCCGTGCACCGATGCGCTCATGTCGTCGGGCACCACGTCGATCGCATACGAGACCGTGCAGACCGCCGACGGTGCACTGCCGCTGCTCGCCCCGATGAGCGAGGTCGCAGGCAGGCTCGCATCGCAGGTCGGCGCCTACCACCTGATGCGCTCCCACGGTGGCCGCGGTGTCCTGATGGGCGGCGTCCCCGGTGTAGCGCCTGCCAACGTTGTCGTCATCGGCGGCGGAATGGCAGGCGACAACGCCGCCGCCGTCGCCAAGGGCATGGGCGCTCGCGTCACCGTCTTCGACCTGAATATCAACACCCTGCGCAAGATCGACGCCGAATACGGCGGCAGCATCGAAACCCGCTACTCGTCACGCCTCGATCTGGAAGACGCGGTCAAGGAGGCCGACCTCGTCATCGGCGCGGTCTTGGTGCCTGGCGCCAAGGCGCCCAAGCTCGTCACCAATTCGACTGTCGCACACATGAAGCCGGGTTCCGTGCTGGTCGACATCGCGATCGACCAGGGTGGCTGCTTCGAGGATTCGCGACCGACCACGCACGACGACCCGACCTTCCCGGTGCACGACACGGTGTTCTACTGCGTGGCCAACATGCCCGGTGCCGTGCCGCGCACGTCGACCTACGCGCTGACCAACGCGACCATGCCGTATGTGGTCAAGCTCGCCGAGCGCGGCTGGAACGGCGCCTGCCAGGCCGATTCATCTCTGGCCAAGGGTCTTTCGACGCACGAGGGTGCGCTGCTCTCCGAGCAGGTGGCATCCGACCTCGACCTGCCCTTCACCGATCCGGCCACCGTTCTGGCCTGATCGATCAACCGAACAATTCCCCGTCCACATAAAACCAACGACGGGCTCTAACGGCGAAGTGGGACCGCTCATGCAGCGTCCCACTTCGTCGGTTTCGGACGTAGTGGGCGCGGAACTCCACCTCGCCCTCGTCGTCGCCCTGCAGGCCCGCCACGGTGTCGACGATTTCCAGTCCTGTCCATTCTTCGTCGGACGGACGCACCTCAGCGGGCCTTGTGCGCGGATGCCAGGTCCGCCAGACGTAGTCCATGTGCCCCAGCGCGTAGGCGCTGTACCGCGATCGCATCAATTCCTCGGCTGTCGCCGCCAAACGCTCTCCCGCGTGCAGTGGCCCGCAGCACCGGCCGAACGTCTCTCCACTGCCACAGGGGCAGTCATCGGTCGCCGACACAGATCACAGTCTTGCCGATTACATTCTTGACACCTGTCAAGTATTGTCAGCGCATGGTTCCTGCCGACGTGCTGGCCGGCGCCGCGGCAATGCGAGGACCATCAGCACCGCGAGCCCGATGACGAGAATGTGCGAGCAGACGCAAAAGTAACCCAAAACCCATGGTTAAGGGTACTTTTGCGTCTGCTCGCGCTAGGACCGTGACGACTCACTGCAGGTGCGTTAGACCAACGCGAGCAGATAGCTGGTTCGCCACCAGATGAGCGCAGCGAACAATGCGACCATGGCGACCGTCGCGCCCAGCTGAACCTGCATTCGAGTCTTCGCAGGCGCATACACATAGGCGAAGGCCACGACACCACCCGTCACCAGCCCGCCGAGATGCCCCTGCCAGCTGATCGACGGCACCGTGAACGTGATGACGAGGTTGATGACGATCATGATGACGACCCAGCGGATATCGACATTGACCTTCTTGCCCACCACGAAAGTGGCTGCGAACAACCCGAACACCGCGCCCGACGCGCCGAGGGTCGGCACATTCAACGGCGAGAACAGGTAGATGAGCACCGAGCCGCCGAGTGCGCTCAACAGATACAGCGCGATGAAACGCACACGGCCCAGCCAGATCTCGAGCGGCGGACCCACCACGAACAACGCGAACATGTTGAACAGGATGTGTGTGATCCCGCTGTGCAAGAACGCTGACGTGAGCAAGCGGTACAGCTCGCCATGGGCGACGGCAGGCGACCACATGACGAACTCCGCCTCCACGCGCGACGACGCCATCTGGACCACGAAGGCGATCACGTTGATGGCGATCAGCACATAGGTGACCACCGGTGCCGTCGAACCCCGAACTCCGCCGGATCGCACCTTCGGCTGGCGCACCGACTTCGCCCCGGCGCTGACGCACTCCGCGCACTGGTGACCGACCGCAGCGTCGCGCATGCACTCGGGACAGATGTAGCGCTGACACCGGGTGCACTGCACATAGGTCGTCCGGTCCGGATGCCGGTAACAGGTCGGGGCTGCGGTGGTCATCGTCTCTCGCTCAGTTTCCCAGGAGCCACGGCACGACCAGCGAAGCGACCTCGCCGATCAGCGGCCGATTGTTCGGCGCCTTCGGGTCGTCAGCCTGTGACCGCGTCATGATCGCCAGGAGCAGTCTCTGGCCTGTCGGGCCGTAGGCGATGCCGACGTCATTGGTGCTGCCGTAGTCGCCGTTGCCCGTCTTGTCGGCGGTTGTCCAGCCCTCGGGAAGGCCGGCGCGCATGCTCGACGTCTCGTTGGCCCGCAGCCAGTCCTCGAGCTGCTGACGCTGCGGAGGCGCGAGCACGTCACCGGTCAAAAGCGCGCGATAGCCGCCACCGAGGGCACGTGGGGTGCTGGTGTCCCGCGGATCACCGGGTATCGCGGTGTTGAGTTCGATCTCCCACCGGTCCAGCCGGGTGCGATCATCGCCGATGCTGCGCGCGAAATCGGTGATGGCAGAAGGGCCGCCGATCGTCTGAAGCAGCAGATTGCCCGCACAATTGTCGCTCACCTGCACGGCCGCCGCACACAGCTCGGCCAGCGTCATCTGACCGCCGGAGTTCGGCGCGGTCCTCGGTGAGTTCGGCAGTGCGGCCCAGCTGGGGTCGACAAAGATCTGTCGCTCCAAGGTCAGCTCGCCGCCGCCCACCATCTGCAGCACCCGCGCGGCTGCGTACCCCTTGAATGTCGAACACATCGCGAACGATTCGCCATCGAGATGGGACACCGTGCGGCCGGAGGTGAAGTCGACGGCGTACACGCCGATCTTCGCGTTGTGCCGACGCTGCAGCGCCTCGATGCGGTCATGCACCGGTGGGACGGGCTCGGCCAGGACGGGCTTCTGGGAGCTGACGGCGAGGCCGGCCGCGGCCAAGCCACCGACCAGCACACTGCGTCGGGAGAGTCGCTTCACCGCTCCCACCGTACCGATCAGCCCGCGATGGCCCGAAGCGGCTGCGGCAGTGACCTTTTGGTCCGGTATGGACCCAGTACCGCAGCGCCGTACGGCCTGGTCAGCAGGCGGTGTGCCACCGCGTTGACCTGCTCGAGGGTGACCTCATCGATCAATTCGAGCGTCTCGTCGATGGTTCGGTGGTCGCCGTAGTTCAGTTCGCTGCGGCCGATACGGTTCATCCGCGACCCGGAATCCTCCAGGCCCAGCACCAGGCCGCCACGAAGCGAGCCCTTGGCGATCCGGCATTCGGCTTCTGTGATCCCGTCGCGGGCGACCGTCTGCAGCACGTCGGTGGTGACCCGGGCCACCTCGGCGAAGCGCTCCGGCAGGCATGCGGCATAGACCGACAGCGCGCCGCTGTCGGAGAACGTGTCGACCGTCGAATACACCGAGTAAGCAAGCCCGCGGGTCTCGCGGATCTGTTGGAACAAGCGAGAACTCAGGCCGCCACCCAGTGCGGTATTGAGCACGGTCAGCGCCCACCGTTGGTTCCAGTGCCTACCCGGCACCCGCACACCTAGCGACATGTGAGTCTGTTCCGCGTCACGGGTGACGACCTCGAGCGACGGTTGGCCTGCGACCCGTCCCGTGCCCTTGCGGGGTGACACCGCAGTGCGGTCACGCATCAGGTGCGCGCCGAAGTGCTCACGTACCAGCGCGACCACGCGATCGTGTTCGACGTTGCCAGCGACCGCCACCACCATCCGTTCTGGTGTGTAGCGCCGGACGTGGAATGAGTGCAACTGCGATCGCGTCATTCCCGAAACCGATGCAGCGCTGCCGATCACGGGTCGCCCGACCGGGTGTTCGCCGAAGATGGCCGACAGGAAGACGTCGCCGAGCGTGTCCTCGGGATCGTCGTCGCGCATTGCGATCTCCTCGAGCACCACAGCGCGTTCCAGCTCGACATCCTCTGCCGCACACACGCCCCGCAGCACCACGTCGGCGACCAGGTCGACCGCCAGATCCAGATCGCTGTCGAGCACATGCGCGTAATAGCAGGTGTGCTCGCGTGCGGTGAACGCGTTCAGCTCACCGCCGACCGCGTCCACCGACTGAGCGATCTCAACCGCGCTGCGCGTCGGGGTGGATTTGAACAACAAGTGCTCGAGGAAGTGCGCGGCGCCGGCAACGCTGGCGCCTTCGTCGCGCGAACCGACACCCACCCACACACCAACCGACGCGGAGCGCACCGACGGGATGTACTCGGTGACGACGCGCAGACCACCCGGCAGGGTGGTGCGACGCAGTGTGGACTTGGTCGCAGACTCGGCGCCGCGGCGGACCCTTCTCAGGGCCGCCTTCCCACTAGCTTCCTGTCGTGGCATCGACAGGCGTCGACTCGGACGACGCGGATGCTGAGTTTTCCTCGTCCTCTGCAACCAGGACGAGCGAGATCTTGCCGCGGTTGTCTATATCGGCGATCTCAACCCGCAGTTTGTCGCCCACCTTCACCACGTCCTCGACCTTGGCGATGCGCTTGCCCCTACCGAGCTTCGAGATGTGCACAAGCCCGTCACGGCCCGGAAGCAGCGACACGAATGCGCCGAAATCGGTTGTCTTGACGACGGTTCCGAGGAACCGCTCGCCGATCTTGGGCAGCTGCGGGTTGGCGATCGCGTTGATCTTGTCGATCGCGGCCTGCGCCGACTCGCCGTTGGTCGCGCCGACGAAGACAGTGCCGTCATCCTCGATGGAGATGGAGGCGCCGGTCTCCTCGGTGATCGAGTTGATCATCTTGCCCTTCGGCCCGATGACCTCGCCGATCTTGTCGACCGGCACCTTGATCGCGGTGACGCGCGGTGCGTACGGGCTCATCTCGTCGGGCTCGTCGATGGCCTCGGCCATGACCTCGAGGATGGTGATACGGGCGTCCTTGGCCTGCGCCAGCGCTCCGGCCAGCACCTGCGACGGAATGCCGTCGAGCTTGGTGTCCAGCTGCAGCGCGGTGACGAAGTCCTTGGTGCCAGCGCACTTGAAGTCCATGTCGCCGAAGGCATCCTCGGCACCGAGGATGTCGGTGAGGGTGACGAAGCGACGCTCGGTCTTGCCGTCAACCTCGACGTCATCGGATACCAGGCCCATCGCGATGCCGGCGACCGGAGCCTTAAGCGGAACGCCCGCGTTCAGCAGCGACAGGGTCGACGCACACACCGAGCCCATCGACGTCGAGCCGTTGGAACTCAACGCTTCAGACACCTGGCGGATCGCGTACGGGAACTCCTCGACGCTCGGCAGCACGGGCATGAGTGCCCGCTCGGCCAGCGCGCCGTGCCCGATTTCACGCCGCTTGGGCGAGCCGACGCGGCCGGTTTCACCGGTCGAGTAGGGCGGGAAGTTGTAGTGGTGCATGTAGCGCTTGGACGTCTCCGGTCCCAGCGAATCGATCTGTTGCGCCATCTTGACCATGTCCAACGTCGTCACACCCATGATCTGGGTCTCGCCACGCTCGAACAGTGCGCTGCCGTGCGCCCGCGGGATCACGGCCACCTCAGCCGAGAGTGCGCGGATATCTGTGATGCCGCGGCCGTCGATGCGGAAGTGGTCGGTCAGGATGCGCTGGCGGACGAGCTTCTTGGTCAGCGACCGATACGCGGCGCCGATCTCTTTCTCCCGGCCTGCGAACTGCTCGCTGAGCCGTTCGAGTACCTCGACCTTGATCTCGTCGGTGCGATCGTTGCGCTCTTCCTTACCTGCAATGGTCAGCGCCTTGGACAGCTCGTCGGTGGCCACCGAGGAAACCGAATAGAACACGTCGTCCTGATAGTCCGGGAACACCGGGTACTCCGCGGTCGGCTTCGCGGCCTTCTCGGCCAACTCCTGCTGAGCGGTGCACAGCGCGGCGATGAACGGTTTGGCGGCCTCGAGGCCTTCCGCGACGACGGCCTCGGTCGGAGCACCGGCGCCGCCGGCGATCAGCTCGATGACCTTGTCGGTGGCTTCGGCCTCGACCATCATGATCGCGACATCTTCGTTTCCGGGGTCACCTGCTTTACGGCCCGCGACGACCATGTCGAATACGGCTCCCTCGAGCTGCTCGACGGTCGGGAAGGCGACCCACTGACCATCGATCAGCGCGACGCGGACGCCGCCGACGGGGCCGGCGAACGGAATCCCTGAGATCTGCGTGGACGCGGACGCGGCGTTGATCGCCAGCACGTCGTACAGATCCTTGGGATCCAGACTCAGGATGGTGACAACGACCTGGATCTCGTTGCGCAGACCCGAGATGAACGTCGGGCGCAGCGGCCGGTCGATCAGGCGGCAGGTCAAGATCGCGTCCGTGGAGGGGCGACCCTCGCGGCGGAAGAACGAGCCGGGAATGCGTCCGGCGGCATACATGCGCTCTTCAACGTCGATCGTCAACGGGAAGAAGTCGAAATGGTCTTTGGGGGTCTTGCTGGCCGTGGTGGCCGACAGCAGCATGGTCTCGTCGTCGAGATAGGCGACGACGGCGCCGGCGGCCTGCTTGGCCAGCCGACCGGTCTCGAAGCGGATGGTGCGGGAGCCGAAGCTCCCATTGTCGATAACGGCGGTCGATTCGAACACGCCTTCTTCAATTTCAGTTACAGACATAGACGTCCGTAAGGCCTCTCTGGTCTTATTCAGCTGTTTCGCGTTGTCATGCTCTTCAACGTCGAGCAACCTGTCAGACCACTGGCCTCGATACGGCTACGGCCATCGATCGAAGCGGCCGGGGTATTACCCAATTTCTTGGGGCTCCCGGCTGCCACTACCGAAGACCGCCCGATCAGGCGGGGTCCGTCAGGGACACGCAGGAGCGGTGCACGCGGGACTGCGAGAACCGCACCGATTGTTCGCGCCGCCGAATCATGTCCGACGGCTGCCGAACGCACTCATGCTACACCGCAGCTATGCCGCGGCAGACATGCCGGGATGCGTCAGCGACGCAGGCCAAGGCGTTCGATCAGGGAGCGGTAGCGCTCCACGTCGACCTGGGCGACGTACTTGAGCAAGCGGCGGCGACGGCCGACAAGCAGCAGCAGTCCGCGCCGCGAGTGGTGGTCGTGCTTGTGCACCTTGAGGTGCTCGGTCAGGTCCGCGATCCGCTTGGTCAGCAGTGCGACCTGCGCCTCCGGCGAACCGGTGTCGCTGTCATGAAGGCCGTACGAGCCCAGGATGTCTTTTTTCTGTTCGGCAGTGAGCGCCACGAAACAATCTCTCCATCAATAGGTCCGCGAGAAGGGCCGCGAGTGGCCCCGAAACACGTAGCCGCCGCGAACTGCAGCACACGCTTGGTCGCCGTGAAGTCTAGCAGCGCCACGGTTGAGCAGCGAAATCGCCGCTACTGGGCATTATTGGGCGTTGAGGATGGTGCGAGCCCGCTCCGTGTCGCCGCCCATGGCCGTGATCAGGTCGTCGACCGAGTCGAAGCGCTCCTGGCCGCGGATCCGGGCGATGAAGTCCACTCCAACGTGCTGTCCGTACAGATCGGCCTCGGTGTCGAGGACGAACGCCTCGACGGTGCGGGTCCGTCCGGAGAACGTCGGATTGGTGCCGACCGAGACCGCCGCCTGATATCGCTCACCTGGGACGACGGTGCCTACCACCGGCCCGTGGCCCAGCACGGTGAACCAGGCGGCGTACACGCCGTCGGCGGGGATCGCCGAGTACATCGGCGGCGCGACGTTGGCGGTCGGATAACCCAGCACCCTGCCGCGGCCGTCGCCGCGGACCACCACACCCTCGACGCGGTGCGGACGGCCAAGCGCCTCGGCCGCAGCCACCACGTCGCCGGCGTCCACGCAGGACCGGATGTAGGTCGAGGAGAAGGTGACGGTCTCGTCTCTGTGGTGCTCGGAGACCAGCGACATGCCCTCCACCGCGAACCCGAACCGCTCACCCGCTTTGCGCAGCAGGGTGACGTTGCCCGCCGCCTTCTTGCCGAAGGTGAAATTCTCGCCGACCACGACCTCGACGACGTGCAGGTTCTCGACCAGCAACTCGTGGATGTAGCGCTCGGGCGTGAGCTTCATGAAGTCCGACGTGAACGGCATGACCAGGAAGACGTCGACACCCAGTTCCTCGGCCAGCTCGGCGCGCCGGGTCAGGGTGGTCAGCTGGGCGGGATGGCTACCGGGGAAGACGACCTCCATCGGATGCGGGTCGAAGGTCATCAGCACCGTCGGTATTCCGCGGGACCTGCCCGTCTTGACGGCATGGTTGATCAGCTCGGCGTGTCCACGGTGTACCCCGTCGAACACGCCGATGGTGACGACGCATCGCCCCCAGTCCGTGGGGATCTCGTCCTGGCCCCGCCAGCGCTGCACAGGGGCAAGCCTACGGCGCGCCGACTGGCCTGGCTGCGCCACATCCCCAGATCAGATGACCATTGCCTAAACTTTGTCACTGTGAGTCCTAACGGTGATCCGCGCGACCTGACCGCAGTTGCCCAGGATTACCTGAAAACCATCTGGACGGCGCAGGAGTGGTCGCACGAGAAGGTCAGCACCAAGATGCTGGCCGAGCGCATCGGGGTGTCCGCCAGCACTGCGTCGGAATCGATCCGCAAGCTTGCCGACCAGGGTCTGGTCGACCATGAGAAATACGGTGCGGTGACCCTGACGCAAGCGGGTCGCAACGCGGCGCTGGCGATGGTGCGAAGGCACCGGCTGATGGAGACCTTCCTGGTCCGGACGCTCGGCTACAGCTGGGACGAGGTGCACGACGAGGCCGAGGTGCTCGAGCACGCCGTGTCGGACCGGATGCTGGACCGCATCGACGCCAAGCTCGGTTACCCGAAGCGCGATCCGCACGGCGATCCGATCCCTGCCGCAGACGGCCACGTGCCGACGCCGGACGCACGCCAGCTGTCGGTGTGCACCGACGGCGAGTCGGGAACGGTGGCGAGGATCTCCGACGCCGATCCCGAGATGCTGCGGTACTTCGACAGCGTCGGGATCACCCTGGATTCGCGGCTGATGGTGCTCGCCCGCCGCGATTTCGCAGGCATGATCTCGGTCGCCATCAAGGGCGCCGACGCCAAGGAGAACGACCCGGGCATCACCGTCGACCTCGGTAGCCCCGCCGCCGAGGCGATCTGGGTCGTCGCCTAGCGCACGCGGCCGCGGGCCAGCGAGGCGACGGCGGCCAACGCGGCAAGGGCGATCGACGCACCGAAGACGACCGTCAACCCCTGATGGAACGGGCCCGAGATGAGGCTCGGGAAGAAGTCGTGCCCGGTGATGACCGCCTGGCTGTCGGGCGGCAGCTGCGTCAGCACGCCGCTCGGCGCCAGCAGATGCTCCAGCGGGTTGACCCCGAGCACCGCGGCGAACAGCGTCGACACCGGCGGTAGCGCCGCCACCTGCTGCGCCACGTCGTGCGGCACACCGTGTTCCTGTAGGCCGCCGCTGAGCGCGCCGGGCAGGCTGCCCGCCAGGCCGACGACCATCAACGAGAAGAACACGCCGATCGACAGCGCCGTGCCGCTGTTCTGGAACGTCGCGCGCATGCCCGACACCACACCGCGCTCGCTGGGCCGGACGCTGCCCATGATCGCGGAGGTGTTTGGCGCGGCGAACATCCCGCTGCCAATTCCGTTGAGCGCGATCAGCATTGCGAAAGCCCAATACTGGAAGTTGATTGGCAGCACCATCAAGCCGACGAAGCTCAGCCCGAACAGCAGCATGCCCGCCGAAGCGATCCCGCGGGCACCTAGTCGGTCCGAGAGTGCGCCCGCCGCCGGGCCCGCGATCAGGAATCCGGCCGTCAGCGGCAGCATGAAGATGCCCGCCCACAGCGGGGTGTCGGCGTAGTCGTAGCCGTGCAGCGGCAGCCAGATTCCCTGCAACCAGATGATGAGCATGAACTGCAGGCCGCCCTGAGCGAGGGCGGCTGCGAACGTCGCCGCATTGCCTGCGCTGAACGCCCGAATCTTGAACAGGCTCAACCGGATCATCGGCTCGGCGACCCTGGACTCGATCAGCACAAATGCGATCAGCAGAACGACGCCGAGCGCCAGGGTTCCCAGCACGAACGGGCTGTGCCAGCCAGTGGTATGGCCGCCGTGCGGTTGTATTCCGGTGGTGATCGCGATGAGGACGGCGGACAGGCCGACGGCGAACGTGATGTTGCCCCACCAGTCGATGCGACTACGGTATCGCTCGCCGTTGTCTCGCAGCCGCCGATAAGCCCAGATGGTGCCGAACACGCCGACCGGCACGTTCACCCAGAACACCGCCCGCCAATCCCATGCGGCCAACAGTCCGCCTGCCACCAGTCCGATGAACTGCCCGGCCAGCGCCGCGACCTGGTTGAAGCCGAGCGCGAAACCACGCCGATCGGGCGGAAACGCATCGGTGAGTATCGCGGCCGAATTCGCCGTCAGCATCGATCCTCCGACCGCCTGAAGCAGACGCCAGCCGATGAGCCACTGAGCCGCGGCCGAACCGTCAAAGGGATCGAACGACAACAGGATCGATGCGACGGTGAAGACGGTGAAGCCGACGTTGTAGACGCGCACACGGCCGTACATGTCGCCGATGCGGCCGAGCGTGACGACCAGCACCGACTGCACCAGCCGGTAGCCCATGATCATCCACAGCAGGTAGGCGATGTTGGCCGGAGCAAGCGGGTCCAGGTGGATACCGCGGAAGATCGCGGGCAGCGAGATGATCACGATCGACCCGTCGAGTGCCGACATGAAGACCGCCGCTGTGGTATTGGTCAGCACCACCCAGTGGTAGTTGTCGCGGGTGGGCGTCTGTTCGTGTTCGTCGACGGTCACCGCAGGTGGTATGCCAGTCGTTCGATCAAAGGTGCCGCCGCCGCGAGTTGCTTCAGTTCGGCCTCGGTGAAATCAGCCAGGCCCGTGATGAGCTGTTCGACGCGGGCGTTGCGCCGACGGTTGAGCTCCCTACGGCCGGTAGCACTGATGGACAACAGGATCCGCCTCCCGTCAGCGGGATCGGGCTGACGCTTGACGAAGCCACGGGTTTCGAGCTCACCCAGCGTGGCGCCCATTGACTGCGGGCTGATCTGCTCCTGCCTGGCGAGGTCGGCGGCGGCGGCGGGTCCGCCGCGGTCGAGACGGCCGAGCGCCGCCGTCTCCGGGAATGTCAGCTCTCCGGCGACAGGCGCCTGCCGCAGGCGCCGCCGGAGCAAACCAACGCACAGAAGTAACGCCCTCGCCACAGTTTCGGTCTGGCGATCGACGGACATATTCATCAGGCTAGGCTTATCAGGATCTCCTGATCAAATGTTAGCCCTGCCTGCGCCGGAATTCGTTCGGCGCGACACCGAACCAGCGCGAGAACGCGTGGTTGAACGCCGCGGTCTCGGCGTAACCCAGCCGCCGTGCGACTTGTTCGACGGTCAGCCCTACTTGCGATAACAACTCAGTGGCCAGCGTCGCGCGCACGTCGTTGGTCAAAGCCCGAAACGACGTGCCCTCCTCGGCCAGCCTGCGGCGCAGGGTGCGCGGGTGCAGGTTGAGCGACGCGGCGACGGTGTCGAGTCCCGGCATCTCCCCCGGCGCACACAGGAGTTCCGCTCGCACTTGCGCCGCAAGCCCATACCGGCGCTGACGGCGCTCGAGAATCTGTTCGCACTGCGCGACGCAGACGGCCAGCGTATGGGCATCGGCCTGGGGTAGCGGTTCGTCGAGGATCTCTCGTGGGAAGCGAATCGCGGTGCGGTCGCGGTCGAACTCCACCTGGCGGATGGCGACGCTGTCGAACAACGGACGCAGGTACTCCTCATCGAGGGCGAGCTCGACCCGGATCTGGTCGACGTGTCGAGCCAGCACCGGGTGGACGAATGAGGGCACGGTGGCGACGATCGCGGCGATATCGCGCTCGGTGAAGAACCGGCGGACGTCGTCCGGCAGATGGCTTGCGTCAAGCACGATCTCGCAGTCGGCAGGCCCCTCGGACAACTGGATCGAAACGTGCAGAGTTGACAGCGAGAAGAAGCGCAGCCCGATCGAGATGAGCTCACGCAGGGTGCCCGACGCCATCGCGGCGAAACCGAACATGCCCAGGTTCGTCAGATTGATCCGGCCGCCGACGGTCACACCGAAGCTCGCGGGATCGGCTACGGCCCGCAGCGCATTGCGCGCCATCGTGACCTCGTCGGCTGTGGAGATATCGCCTTCAGGATCGCCCAGGTCGGTCTGCGTCACCGAGGTTCCTGCGAGCACATCGGCGACGGGCACGCCCATATCTGCGGCAACCGCGCACAGCACCCGAGCGGCGACGACAGGACGGCGGAGCACGGTGGACGGGGTAGTCATCGTGTCCGAAAATATCAATCAATTGTCCCAAAGCAGCATCATTGGCGCACCGGCCTGGTCCTACCGTCAGATCATGACGATCACCAGCGATGTCCGGCTGGCCAGAAAGTACGGACCGCTGACCGCCAAAACCCTTGCGGCCAACATGGTCCGCGAGGCGAAGCATCGAAGGCGACCGCGACCGGTACCGCCGAACATCGAGCTCACCGACTTCGACCCGTTCGACCGGGCGACGGCCGCCGACCCGTACCCGCACTACCGCAAACTGCTCGCGGGTGGGCCGGTGCACTACAACCCCGACCGCAGCATCTTCATCCTGTCCCGATACGCCGACGTGCGCGCCGCCGCACGCGCCGACCACGCGCTGTCGAGCGCCGACGGCGTCACCTACGGGAAAATGAAATTGCCGGTGTTGTTGACGACCGATGCCCCGCGACATACCCGGATGCGCAAGCAGGCCATGCCCGCGTTCACCCGCGGTGCGCTCGAAACGTGGCGGCCGATGGTCGATCACCTGGCGCGCACGCTCGTCGCCGACCTGATCGCGCGACCACAGGCCGATGTGGTGTCCGCGCTGGCCGTGCCGATGCCGATGGGAATGATCGCGCACATCCTCGGTATCGGCGACGAAGACCAGGCGGCATTCCGCCGGTGGTCGAATGACACCGTGAAGGTCGCCGACGTCAACATCTCGAAATCCGGTCTCCGCGAACTTGTTCCGGCGTTCATGGGATTTCGGGCGATGCACGCGTTCTTCACCGAGAAGCTGAGCAAGGGTGAACTGCTCGGTGAGGACACCGTCCTTGGTCGGCTGGCGCAACATACCGAGGACGGCCGGCTCTCCTACGACGAGATGTTCTTCATCGCGGTGCTGCTGTTGCTCGCGGGCAACGAAACCACCACCAACATGCTGAGCACGCTGTTCCTCACGCTCGCCCAGCGACCGGACCAACTCGAGCTGCTTCGCGAACGGCCCGAGCTCATCGGTTCGGCGATCGAGGAACAGCTGCGCGTCGCGTCACCGATCCAAAGCTTCTACCGCACAGCGCTTGCCGACTATCCCGTCGGATCCGCCGTCATTCCGAAGGGTGCGCGCGTGTTGCTTGCCTGGGGCGCGGCCAACCGCGACCCACGCCAGTTCGACGATCCCGATGTGTTTCGGGCCGACCGCAATCCGACCGGGCATGTGGCATTCGGCTCCGGCGTACATCTGTGCCTCGGCGCACAACTCGCCCGCATGGAGGGTCAGGCTGTGCTGCGCGAAATCGTCGACCACATCGAGAAGATCGAGGTGGTCGGCACCCCGGCCTGGACCACCAACCCCAACCTGCGCGGGCTGACGCGGATGGACGTCCAGCTGACACCGCGGCGACAGGCTGCCTGCGTCCCGCCGTATCCCCACGAGCAGACGCAAAATCGCGCGACACGCCGTCGAATATCGTGATTTTGCGTCTGCTCGCGCAGTCAAAGCGTCGCCGGACGAATCACCACCACAGATTTCGCCCGGTCGCCCTCGTCACGCAGCAGCGATATCACCTGGCCATCAGGCGCAGTCGCGGCGTACACGCCGTCGATCCCCGCCGGATCCAACGCCCGCCCGTGACGGGCGTACTCCGCCTCATCGGCGGTCAGATCCCGACGTGGGAACCCGAGCAGACAGGCCTCGTCGAGGCTGTAGGACAGCTGTGGCTTGTGGGCCAGCGCCTCGATCGTGCGCGCCTCGTCGAGACCGTATCTGCCGACGCGGCTACGCCGCAGCGCGGTGAGATGTCCACCGACGCCCAGGGTTTCGCCGATGTCACGGGCCAACGCCCGAATGTAGGTTCCGCTGGAGCAGTCTACCTCGACGTCGACATCGACACGGTCGGCTGACCGCCGGACCTCGCGCACCTCGAGGCGCTCGATTCGTACGGGCCTGGCGGCCAACTCGACGACCTTGCCTTCGCGAGCGAGCTTGTAGGCCCGCTTGCCACCCACCTTGATGGCGCTGACCGCCGACGGAACCTGCATGATGTCGCCGCGCAGCGCGGCCACTGCGGCCTCGATGCCCGCATCGGTGACCTCTGACGCCGAAACCGTCTGCAGCACTTCGCCGTCAGCGTCCTCGGTGTCGGTCGTCTGACCCAGCCGAATCGTCGCCGCGTATGACTTGTCGGTGGCGGTCAGCAGGCCAAGGATCTTGGTCGCCCGCTCGATCCCGACCACAAGCACACCGGTGGCCATCGGGTCCAACGTCCCGGCGTGCCCGACCTTGCGGGTGGCGAAGATGCGCCGACATCGGGACACCACGTCGTGACTCGTCATCCCCGCCGACTTGTCGACCACCACCAGGCCTGGTTCGGTCACAACACGATCGCCGTCAGCGCCAGTCCGTCACGTACCGACCAGCGGCCGCGCAGCGTGGTCAACGGCGGTCCTGACAATGCGGCCGGATCGATCAGGATGCGGGATTCGAAGCCGCCTGTCGTCGCGCCCTCATCGACGTCGAAGACGATGTGGGCGTCCTCGAATCCCAGCCAGCGACGGGTGACCGGAAACCACGCCTTGTACGTTGCCTCCTTGGCGCAGAACAGGATTCGATCCCAATGCAGACCCGCGGGAAGGGCGCTGATCTCGGCGCGCTCGGCGGGCAGGCTGATGGCGTCGAGCACCCCGTCCGGAAGCACGCCGTGGGGTTCGGCGTCGATGCCGACCGACCGCACCGCGTCGTGCCTGCCGACCGCGGCGCCGCGAAAGCCCTCGGTATGGGTCAGGCTGCCCACCACGCCGTCGGGCCAACACGGCTCGCCCTTTTCGCCCTTGAGGATCGGCACCGGCGGCACGCCGAGGTCTTCGAGCGCCAGCCGCGCGCAGTACCGCACCGTGATGAACTCGTTGCGGCGTTTGGCCACCGACTTCGCGATCAGCGGCTCCTCCTCGGGAAGCGGCGCCAGATCCGGTGGGTCGGTGTACAACTCGGCGGCAGAGACCGTCTCCGGCAGCACGCGAGACAGCAGCGTCATCTCGCCCGCGTCGCCTGCCGGTTGGCGATGCGCTCCTGGATCTTTTGCGCGCTGGTCCGCATCTCCTGCGTGATCTCGAAATGGCCGCCGAACTCGTTGAGATATCCGGACGGGTACTCCGGGTCGGGCAGCACCTGGCGCAGCCAGCGGTACGGCTTGCGGCGCCGCCACTCACGCGGATAGCCGACGGATACCTCTTCGAAGCGCACGCCGTCGTACCACGTGGTTCGCGGAATGTGCAGGTGTCCGTACACCGAGCAGATCGCGTTGTACCGGGTGTGCCAGTCGGCGGTGGCGGTGGTTCCGCACCAGAGCGAGAACTCTGGATAGAACAGCGCATCGCAGGGTTCGCGCACCAACGGGAAGTGGTTCACCAGAACCGTCGGCGTCACCCAGTCCAGGTCCTCCAGCCGCTTGCGGGTGACCTCCACCCGCTCGCGGCACCACGCATCCTTCGTTGCGTACGGCTCATTGGAGAGCACGAACTCGTCGGTGGCCACCACGTTGTTCTCCCTGGCGATGGCCAGGCCCTCGGCCTTCGTCGCCGCGCCCTCTGGCAAGAACGTGTAGTCATAGAGCAGGAACATCGGCACGATCGTGGCCGGGCCTCCGGCATCGGTCCACACCGGAAAGGGATGCTCGGGGCTGACCACCCCGAGTTCGTCGCACATGTTGACGAGGTAGTCGTAGCGCGCACGGCCGAACACCTGCATCGGGTCCTTGGTCGTGGTCCACAGCTCGTGGTTGCCAGGCACCCAGATGACCTTGGCGAACCGCTTGCGCAGCAGATCAAGCGCCCATCGGATCTCATCGGTGCGCTCCGCGACGTCGCCGGCGACGATCAGCCAGTCGTCAGGCGACGAGGGGTGGATCGACTCGGTGACCGGCTTGTTTCCGGTGTGACCCGTATGCAGGTCGCTGATCGCCCAAAGTGTCGCCACAGCCGACCAGCCTACTTGCGCGTGGCGGCGTGGCCCGACCCACAACTAGAACGTGTTCTCGTTATCCGCTCCGGTGCGTTCGGGTCGACTTGTATAGTCCCCGCAGGGGTCGGCGATCAGCGAGGGGATTTCATGGCCACCAGGATCCGATTGTTCGCGGCGTTCGGCGCGCTGGTGACGGCGGTGATTCTGGTCATGCAGAGCGGACCGCTGACGGTGCCAACGCCCGATCCGGTGCAACTGCGCTCGACATCGGCGCCGCTGCCGATTGCGACCACGACCATCAAGTGGCCGGTCATCGACCTCACCGACGCCGACCCGTTCGACCCGTGCCGCGACATCCCCTTCGACGTCATCCAGCGCATCGGCCTTGCGTTCACACCGCCCGAGCCCGAGGACAGCCTGCGCTGCCATTACGACGCCGGGAACTATCAGATGGCGGTCGAGGCCTTCGTCTGGCGCACCTACGAGGAGAGCCTGCCTGGCGACGCCATCGAACTCGACATCGACGGCCACCGCGCGGCTCAGTTCTGGTTGATGAAGCCGACCGATTGGAACAACCGGTGGTGGATTACCTGCGCGATCGCGTTCAAGACCGACTACGGGCTGATTCAGCAGTCGCTCTTCTACGCGCCCACCTACACCCCCGACGACGTCGACTGCATGCAGACCAACCTGCAGCGCGCCCACGAGCTCGCGCCTTACTACAAGTTCGACAAGGCCTCTAACGAGTGATCTTGTCCATCGGACTCGAGCGCTCGAGCATGCCGTAGGTCTGTTCGCCCTCCCACCGGTAGCGCACGCCTGCCTGCTGAAGCGCCGGGAACGTCCAGTTGGCCATCTTGACGAGCAGCTCCGCGGGCACCTCGCTGGGATCGGTGATGTCATGGGTCGACAACACCGTCTCCCCTTCGATCCGCTCGATCCCGGCTGAGGTCTCCAGCACGACCGACACGTCCTCACCTCTCGGCTCGAGGCGGCGCAGCCACGGCGCCTCGACAACGCGCGCGGGGATCAGGTCGTCTCCCGTATCCGGATCGAAGAGGTATCCCTCGTTGAAGGTCGGTTGGCCGTCGGGCCGCGGCGGATAGGCGATGTAGCCGAAAGCCCGGCCGCTCGGGAAGAGTGCGGACTGCCAGCAGTGCCCCCAGAATCCCTCCAGCCTGCGCACACCTTGCCGCCTGATCCGCAACCCGCTCCCGGTGAAGACATGCTCCTCGCCTGCCACGCGCACGGTGCCCGTCGCCCGGAAAAGTTGTTCGTAGCGGTCGCCGCCCATCAGGTCGCCCTCGACGGAGGTTTCCAGCGCCGAGGCGGCGTCGGCCTGCAGTGCACCCTGCACCCACGGCGGCACCGCGATCGTGGCCTCCACGTCGAAATGCAGATCGACAAGCGGCCCGTCCTTGCGACCCGCGGCGAGATCGGCTGACGTCGTCTGCACGGCCTTCCCGTCGAACGTCATCGTCCAGACCCCGAAGGGCTTCACGCACGTGAACGCCAGCGGGCCACCGCCGAGCACCGCCGGGTTTCCACCTGGACCGTCGACGGGCCAGCTCTTACCCTCGTCGCGCAGTCGGTATACGCGACCGTCGGGGAATGCGACGTTGACCTGGATGCTGTGTTCGTCCCAGTTCGACGCGACCGCCTCGACGCCCACGCGGGGCAGCCCAACGCGGCCGCCGTCGTCAAAGACCCAGAAGCTCACCGAATCCCGCATCTCGGGATCTGTGGGGCGCTCGGCGAACATGAATTCGCGCGCGGGGTCGATACCGCCGGTCAAGTCGATTGCCATGGGTGCGTTCACTTCTCCTTCAAGACTTTGGGTTCTTGGCGAGCCAGCGGTGCGAATGCTCGACGTAGGTGGCGAACAGCGGCCGCACCGCGTCCAGCTCGAGTCCGAACGCCTCCGGAGCGGCGTGCGTGTACGGTTCGCGACTCTCCGCGTTCTGCGCCCACCAGGTACGCATCCTCGCCTCGAATTCGTCGCTGACCGATTCGCCGAGCCATGCGTACAGTCGGCGTACCTCGCCGATCGGGTCGGCCGGCATGGCGCGGAAGTCGATGTCGAAGAAGCGGTGGTCGGCGCCGCCGTCACGGAACTTCACCGCCCTGTCGACGCCGACCGACCAGTGGCCGACGTTGAGCTCGCCGAGGTACCGCCGGTCGAGGTGGTCGGTGAAACCGCCTGCGATGTCGGCATATACGTCGGCGACCGACAGCAGCACATCGGTCGGGTCACGGTGCGTCATCACAAATCGGGCGTCGGGGAACACGCGGTCCAGATGGTCCAGCGCCAACACATGCGCGGGCGACTTCAGCCGCCACGGGCGGTTCGGCTCGCCCCACTGCAGAAGCTTGAGGACGCGCCGCTCGTAACGATAGGTCGAGGTGTAATCGGCTTTGTCGACAAGCCATTCGGAGTACGTCGGGATCTGGGCGAAGGCCTGGAAGATCTGGGACTTGAATTCTAGCGCCATCAGGTCGAGGCACTCCATCGGGCCGTGGATGTCGGCAGGTACGTGGTTCCTGCTGCCCACCAGAACTGTCCGCTGCTCCGGCGGTATTCGCGGGTCGTCGCCGACGACCGTGGACGGCGGCGGGCACGGTTCACTCGACTCCCAGCTGCGCAGGTACCGCACGTGTGGATCCTGGGCGAGCAGAAAGGACAGCGCGGTCGATCCGGTTCGGGGCAGGCCGAGCCCGAACAGCGGCGCGTCGATCGGCACGTCGTCGATCTCGGGGTGGCGGCGGTACCAGTCCTCTACCTGCAGCCGCTGCCGAAGGTGCATGCCGATGCGCGCATAGATGAAACCCTCGCCCCGCTCGTTGAGCCTGGCCTCGTCGCGCAGCGCCGTGACGAGGATCT
Organism: uncultured Mycobacteriaceae bacterium; assembly: GCA_902826815.1. Classification (GTDB taxonomy): domain Bacteria; phylum Actinomycetota; class Actinomycetes; order Mycobacteriales; family Mycobacteriaceae; genus Mycobacterium. The sequence goes on along the minus strand of CADEGF010000028.1, from coordinate 59,763 downwards.
CCAAACCCTCGCGGTAGGAGTCGTCGCCGAAGTCCTCGAGCCCCGTTCGCTCGACGGCAGCGGCCATCAACTCGCCCGGTGATGCCACAGTGCACCTCCAACCGAAATTCGTGACAGTACACTGTCACCATTGTGAGTGGATCGTCAATAGAGAGTCGGCGCCGGTACGACAACCGTGCGCGGGCCGAGAAGGCCGCGCAGACCCGCGAGCGCATCGTCGCCGCGGGCAGCGACCTCGTGCACGCATTCGACAGCTGGAACTGGCGAGACCTGACGTTTCGATCCGTCGCCGAGCGTGCGGGCGTCGGTGAGCGCACGGTGTATCGCCACTTCCCCACCGAACGCCATCTTCACGACGCCGTCATGCAGCGCCTGGAGTCCGAAGCAGGTATCTCGTACGAAGACGTGGACCTCGGCAATCTCGGCGAGGTGACCGCCCGCGTCTTCGCGTCGCTGCAGCGGTTCGCGGTCCACGAGTCCGTCGACACACCCCGTGACCCGACCTTCGTCGGCGTCGACGCCCGCAGACGCGAGGCGCTGTTGCGAGCGGTCACCGCATCCGCGCCGCACTTGACCGCGGACGAACAACGGGTCACCGCAGGGCTTTTGGACGTGCTGTGGAACCTCCCCAGCTATGAGCGACTCGTCGGGGTGTGGGGCGTCGACGGATCCACTGCCTCCGACGCCGTCAACTGGCTGATGGCCATGGTCATCGAGGCGGTCGAGAAGGGCGACCCGCCTCCTGCGTAGCCTGGATGCAGTGACTAATGCCAAGAACCTCATCGGTCGAACGGTTGGCCGCGTGCTTGGCCTGCCGCCGCACGTCTGTGAATACGACGTTGCCCGTGATCTGCGCGTGCCGATGCGCGACGGCGTCGAGCTGCTCGCCGACCACTACCGGCCGCTCACCCTGAATCCGGCGGGGACACTTCTGGTTCGCACGCCTTACAGTCGCGGCTATCCGGTGTCGGTGCTGTTCGGAAGCATCTACGCGGCCCGCGGCTACCACGTCGTCGTGCAGAGCGTTCGCGGCACGTTCGGTTCCGGCGGCGATTTCAGCCCCTTCGTGCACGAGATCGACGACGGCGCCGACACCGCGGCGTGGCTTCGCGACGAGCCGTGGTTCACCGGAACCTTCGCCACCATGGGCGCTTCGTATCTCGGCTTCACGCAGTGGGCGCTGCTGACCGACCCGCCGCCGGAGATGGCTGCCGCGATCATCACCGTCGGGCCGCATGACCTCAGCGGGCCACGCTGGGGCACAGGGTCGTTCGGGCTCAACGATTTCCTCGGCTGGAACGACTCGATGGCCCACCAGGAGGACAAGGGCCGGGTCCGCAACGTCGTGCGGATGGTTCGGGCCAGGCGGCTGGTCGCGCGCGCGACGGCGGCCCTGCCTGCGGGCGAGGCGGGCAGGCGACTGCTCGGCGGGGCCGCGCCGTGGTACGAGTCCTGGCTCGAACACCCCGATCACGACGACCCGTTCTGGACGGGCACTCAACTGCGGGCCGCGTTGGAGCGCGCGACGGTCCCCGTGCTGCTGCTCACCGGCTGGCAGGACGTATTCGTCGAGCAGACACTCGAGCAGTACGCGCAGCTGCGCCAACGCGACGTCCCTGTTGCGATGACCATCGGGACCTGGACCCACGCGAACATGCTGACCACGGGCGCGCCGACCGTGCTTCGCGAGTCGCTGGCCTGGCTGGACACCCACCTGGCCGGCAACGGCGGCGACGAACGCAGCCGCGTGCGCATCCGCGTCAACCACGACCGTTGGCTCGAACTCGACGAGTGGCCGCCGCCGATGCCCGAGCTGGTGCGGCATCTGCAGCCGGGCGGACGCCTCGGTGATGCGGTGCCACCCGACACCGCGCCTGCGTCGACGTTCACCTACGACCCTATGGACCCGACGCCGACCATCGGTGGGCGGCTGCTCTCCCCCGATGGCGGCTACCGCAAGGATGACAAGCTCGCGGGCCGCACCGATGTGCTGACGTTCACCGGCGACACACTGTCGAAGGACCTCTACGTCGTCGGCAATCCCGTCCTCGAACTCTCCCACTCGTGCGACAACCCGCACAACGACCTGTTCGTCCGGGTCAGCGAGGTCGACGCCAAGGGACGTTCACGCAACGTCAGCGACGGATATCGCCGTGGCACACCTGATTCCGGCGTGGTGACCTTGGAACTGGACCCGGTCGCACACCGGTTTCGCGCGGGCTCGCGCATCAGGGTGCTGGTCGCAGGCGGCTCACATCCCCGGTTCGCGCGCAATCTCGGCACCGACGAGCCCCTGCTCACCGCACGGCAGCTGCGACCCGCCACGCATACCGTGCACCTCGGGGAGGGAGCGTCGCGGCTGCGACTGCCTGCGGGGCGGCTGCCGTCACGCAACTGACGCGCGCACGCGTAATGCGATGTCGCGCAGCGTCGCATCGTCGTGCACCGGCGTCGACCACATCGGGTTGACCGGAAGCGGTACCCAGCTGGTGCAGCCGGCGTACTCCGGCAGGCGAGGTAGGCGTTCCGGTTCGGCCAGCGGGCTGACCTGAACGACAAGCACCGTCAGCCGGTGCTTCGGCCGGAAGTCCAGCCGGTCGGCCTGCACCGATTCGGCGGTCCAGATATGCAGCGGCGCAATGTCTTTTAGCCCTTCTGAACGATTGACCTCGATCGCGGCGACGACCTTCGCGCCCGCCCGCAGCACGATCTCGCCCGCGGTGCTGTCATCGGCGGCCGGGTCGAGCAGATCACGATGCTCGGGCCGGACCCGCTGCGCATGGCTGTGGGCGACCGTCGGGAAGAACAGGAAGTGCGGCGAGTCGAGGGTGAAGCGCTTCTCGTGGATCCCGCCTTTGCGCAACAACACCGTCTGGCGGCCGGCGAGCATCGCATGCACCGCCGCGCTCCATTCCTTGAGCGCGGGCTGGGTCAGCGTCTTCGCGGTCACCCCGTGCCGGCGGCTTGGGCTGCTCGGGCCTCGATGCGGGCCCGCACCTCGGGGCGCCGCAACGGCGGAACGCTCTTGGGTGGCTGCTTTCGCGGCGGCAAGGACGCCAGCAGCCGCGCGGTCGTGGCGGTGACCTCAGCGACCGCGGCCTCGAAGGCATCGACGTTGGCCGCCGACGGCCGCGTCACGCCGCTGACCTTCCTGACGTATTGCCGCGCGGCGGCCTCGACTTCCTCGTCGGTCGCGGCCGGTTCCAGCCCGCGCAGCTCGGTGATGTTTCGGCACATGGGTCCACGATAGGTTCAGGCCATGACGAACGCTGGTGACGTCCTGCTCATCGAGACCACAGACCGGGTGCGCACCCTGACGCTGAACCGCCCGCAATCGCGCAATGCGCTGTCGTCTGCGCTGCGTAAACAGTTCTTCGCCGCGTTGCGCGATGCCGAGGCCGACGACGCCGTCGACGTCGTCATCCTGACCGGCGCCGACCCCGTGTTCTGCGCGGGCCTTGACCTCAAGGAGCTCGGCGACACCACCGAGCTGCCCGATATCTCGCCGAAGTGGCCGCCGATGACCAAACCGGTGATCGGCGCCATCAACGGCGCCGCGGTCACCGGCGGGCTCGAGCTGGCGCTGTACTGCGACGTCCTGATCGCATCCGAACTGGCCCGGTTCGCCGACACCCACGCCAGGGTGGGGCTGCTGCCGACCTGGGGTCTGTCGGTGCGGCTGCCACAGAAGGTCGGTGTCGGCATGGCCCGCCGGATGAGCCTGACCGGCGACTACCTTTCGGCCACCGACGCGCTGCGCGCCGGACTGGTCACCGAGGTGGTCGCCCACCAGGAGCTGCTACCTGCGGCGCGGCGGATCGCCGCGTCGATCGTCGGCAACAATCCCAAGGCCGTGCAGGCGCTGCTGGCGTCCTATCACCGCATCGACGAGTCGCAGACCGACCAGGGTCTCTGGATCGAGGCGGCATCAGCGCGGAGGTGGATGAATACCGCGAGCGGAGACGACATCGCCGCCAATCGGGACGCCGTCATCCAGCGGGGCCGTGCGCAGGTGCGCTGACCGCGCATAGGCTGCCGGGTGTGAACAAAGCACACGAGAAGTGCGGCAGCGATGAGTGGCGGCAGGCGATCCGGGAAGTGATCCTGCCGTGGGCGCTCAACGACACCGACCTCGGCGACGATGTGCTCGAGGTCGGGCCGGGCTATGGCGCCACCACCGACGTACTGAGCCGGGCGGTGCCGCGGCTCACGTCGGTCGAGATCGATGACGAGCTGGCAGCCATGCTGACCGATCGCTTCGCCGACTTCCCTTCGGTCGAGATCGTCAACGCCGACGCGACGTCGCTCACCTATGACGACGACAGGTTCTCCGGGGCGGCGTGCTTCACGATGCTGCACCACGTGCCGACCATCGATCTGCAGGATCGGCTGTTCTCCGAGATCGCCCGCGTGCTGCAACCGGGTGCCCCGCTGGTGGCCAGCGACAGTTTGGGCAGCGAGGAACTCGCGGCGCATCACGAGGGCGACACCTATAACCCTGTCGATCCGGCCACCCTGCCCGCCCGCCTCTCCGCCGCCGGGTTCAGCGATATTGATGTGCGCACCACCGAGTTCGGCTGGGGAGTCATCGCGCGCGTCGCCGGCTAGGGCTGCGGCTCGAACCCCAGGTCGATGTGAACCACCTGCTGGATGCCCGGCTGGTCGGTGACGGGCTCGGACCTGTTCGGGCCGAACACTGAACTCTGCTCGCCGCCAGGGCCGACGAATTGAACGTTGAAGCTTCCCATGACGGGTGCACTGGTTATGTACAGCACCTGGCACACGCCATCGTTGAGCCTGGAACGGAAGAACTGGCCGACGGCCACCTTGGGTGCATCGGGCGAAACCGATCCCTCCAGGAGGACCACCGACGATCCTCGGCGGACGGGGACCAGGGCGCCGGTCCCAACACATTGGTCGGCATCGGCGGTCTGCTCGAACGATGTGTGTATCACCACGTTGACGGCGGTGCCGACGGTTTCAGGCTCTGCCGCTGCCTGCGGCATCTGGATCAGGCTCACCAGTGCCATCGCAGCGGCGCCATAGACGAGCCTGTTCACCGCGTCGATCCTTCCGTGCGCCGGCGGCGCCCACAACCGACTTCGCGAAAACTGTCCGGAGAGCGCATCGTCGTCTCAATTGCCGGCTGCGCGACCCTCCGAAAGCTCGAACGTGTTTCATCTCCGCCCAGATTCTGTCCCTTGCCACTGCAGCATCTCGTCGGACTCGCGACCCGTCGACCGATGAGACTGTCCCGATGCGCCGACCCGCCGGTAGCTTGACCGTATGCAGGCCTTTGTCAGGATCGATGCCGACTCCCAGACCGTGAGGCTGGCCGACATCCCCGCTCCCGAGGCGGAGGTCGGCCAAGTGGCGGTGACCATGGAGGCCTTCGGGGTCGGTATCCACGACCGCTACTTCATCTCCCCGAACGGACCGTTCCCCTACGTGATCGGCATCGAGGGTGCGGGCGTCGTCGCTGCGGTCGGACCCGATGTGATCGGCATCGAGGTCGGCTCACGGGTGATGGTGTCCACTGCCATGCACCCCAAGGGCGGCACCTGGGCCGAGTCTGCGGTGGTCGAACAAGCAGGCATCAGCCTGATGCCCGACGGACTCGACTTCACCACTGCAGCCGGCATACCCGTAGCCGGCGGCACCGCGTTGGAGAGCATCCACGCCCTCGACCTGAAACCCGGTGAAACCCTTTACGTGGCCGGCGCGTCCGGCGCCATCGGCTCCCTGGTGATGCAGATGGCCGCGCAGCGCGGCGCACGCGTGGTCGGATCGGCGTCCGCGCCCAACCACGACCATCTCCGAGCGATGGGCGCGGAGCGCGCCGTCGACTACCGCGATGGCCAATGGCCCGATCAGGTGCGAGCGTGGACGCCCGGTGGCGTCGACGCCGCCCTGGCCATCCAGCCGGGTACCGCCCCTTCCGCCCAGAGCGTCGTGCGCGACGGCGGTCGGGTGATCACCGTGTCGGGCGACACCTGCCCGTCTGAGCGCGGCATCCGGGTGAAGCAGTTCATGCACCGTGCCGAGACCGCTGGTGAGAAGGCGGCCTTGGTCGACGACATCACCGCTGGGCGCATCGTGTTGGTCCTCGAGCACGTCTACCCGTTCGCCGAAGCACTGACGGCGTTGAGAAGACCGAGACCCGCCATGCTCGCGGCAAGCTCGTCGTCACCGTCCAAGGGCCTGACCGACCTCACCTTGGACCGCGCGCCTCGGCCTATCACGATCGAGGGACAAACCGATGCCGTCCGTGACGATTCTCCAAATCCAGCTCCTGCCCGTAATCCGGCGACCACGACAGTGGTACTTGGCACACCCTAAGTTCGAAGCTTCCTGCCGCGCTGTTCGCCGCGGCGCTGATCGCCGCGGTTGGACTGACGACGGTGTGGCTGCAGTCGCCCGACACCGCCGCCGTGGCGCTGGTTCAGACCAGCGAGAGCCCGGCACCGCCGCCAGTGATGCCGGCCATGAGCGATCCACAGCCATCTCCGCAACCGACCGTTGAGGTGCCTGCACCTGTCGCACCGGCGGCGCTGTCGCCGCAGTGGCCCTCGGAGCGTCAGTTTCCACAGAGGACGTTGCGCTTGCCGCCGCACCCTCACCGGACCGCCCAATGTGGTGATCGACCCACCGCGACAGATGGCGCCGCTGTAACCGAGTCTCGAAGCCCATTGCGCGTCAGGAGAATAAGAGTTTCTACGACTCGCAGTGTTCCTGTTCTCACCTGTGACCCAGCCGACAGAGCCGACACGCGATCCCGCAAACAGCATCTAAGCCGTTCCCGGCACCAGCCAGCGACCGGAGAAGGCGCGCCAGCCGACGAAGACGAGCCGCAGCACCATGAAGGTGCTCAGGCCCGACCAGATGCCGAGCAGGCCCCAACCGAAGATCAGCGACAGCCAGATCAGCGGCAGGAAGCCGACGAGCGCGCTGACCAACGTCGCGTTGCGCATGAACTTCGCGTCCCCCGCGCCGAGCAGCACCCCGTCGAGGGCGAAAACGATTCCGGCGACAGGCAATTGGGCGACCATGAACCACCATGGCACCCCGATGGCGTCGAGTACGGAGCGGTCATCGGTGAACACGGTCGGAAACACCGACGCGCCGACGGCGAAGACACCGGCCAGCACCGCGGAGGCGAGGGCGGAGAAGATGGTCACCCGCCATGCGACCGACTTGGCGTGCGCCAATTCGCCTGCTCCGAGCGCGGCACCCACCAGCGACTGCGCCGCGATCGCAAGCGAGTCCAGCACCAGCGCAAGGAAACTCCACAACTGCAGCACCACCTGGTGGGCAGCGACCGCAGCCGCACCGAAGCGGGCGGCGACGGCTCCGGCCGAGACGAAGCAGGCCTGAAACGCAAGCGTCCGCAGTAAGAGGTCGCGACCCATCACCACCTGTGCGCGAAGCACTTTCGGCTCGATTCGCAGCGGAACCCGCTCGACCAGAAGGGCGCGACAGAACAGCAGCGCCGCCAGCCATTGGCCGACGAGGTTGGCGATGGCCGAGCCGGCGAGTTCCAGACGCGGCATGCCGAGCAAGCCGTACACGAGCAGCGGGCACAGCACCGCCGACACGGCGAACCCGAAGACGACGTAGCGCAGCGGTCTCATGGTGTCCTGCACGCCGCGCATCCAGCCGTTGCCTGCCGCCGAGATCAGGATTGCCGGCACGCCGAATATCGCGATCCGCACCCACGGCAGGGCAGCCGAAGCGATGTCGCCGCCCGCCGCAAGCACAGAAACCAGTGGTACCGCCACGATCTGGAACACAGCGATGACCAACACGCCGATCCCGACGGCGAGCCAGCTGGCCTGCACCCCTTCACGGACCGCGGCCGGACGGTTTCCCGCGCCGAAGAGACGCGCCGAGCGCGCCGTGGTGCCGTAGGACAGGAATGTCATCTGCGAACTCAACGTGCTCAGAATCAGCCCGCCGATGGCGAGGCCTGCCAGGGTGACAGCGCCGAGCCGCCCGACGATCGCCAGGTCGAAAAGCAGGTAGATGGGTTCGGCGGCCAGCACCCCGAGCGCGGGCAGCGCCAACCCGGCGATGCGGCGGCCGGTCGCGGGAGCGACCGGAAGATTCTGGCCGGGGTCAGCCAAGGTGCCGCTGGCGGCCGTCAGCCGAGCGCAACATGGAGCGCCTGGACAACGTCGTCGGCCGATCCGGACGTCGAGTAGCCCGCGGCATGCGGGTGTCCGCCGCCGCCGAATGCGCTGGCGATCGATGCGAGATCGATGGACTTGGCCCGCATGGATACCGACCAGTGCCCCGGCTCGATCTCCTTGAACACCGCGGCGACCTCGGCCTGTTGGGTGGTGCGCACGATGTCGACGATGCTCTCGACTTCCTCCGGCCGCGCATCAACCCATTCCCGGTGTCCGACAATGGCATAGACGAGACCGCGGCCTCTGGCGGCTTCGGGAAGCAGCTTCGCGGAAGCCAGCACGCGCGACAGCATCGGCAGCCAGGCGAAGGGATGAGTATCCAGCAGGGCGCGGCTGATGGCGACGTTGTCGACACCCAACTCGACCAGTCTGGCAGCCAACTTGTGGGCACGCGCGCTGGCCCAACGGAAGGATCCGGTGTCTGTGGTCAACCCCGCGTACAGGCAGTGCGCCACGCCGGCGTCGATCGGCTTGCCCCACGCGTCGAGCAGTTCGGCGACCAGCATCGTGGTCGAGTCGGCGGACGGGTCGACGAAGTTGGCGCTGCCGAACAGCTGGTTGGAGGCGTGGTGATCGATCACCAGCACCTCACGCCCCGGTTCGGCCAGCTCGCGCAGCGAGCCGAGCCGGTTCACGCTCGGGATGTCGACGGTGACCACTAGGTCGGCGTCGCGGCGCATGTCGCTTGGCGGTATGAGCAGATGTCCGCCGGGCAGCGTCTGCAAGGATTCGGGCAGGCCCGCCGGTTCCGCGAAGCTCACCTCGACGTCTTTACCCGCGTGGTCTCCTACGAGTGCCAACGCCAGCCCCGCGCCGACGGTGTCGGCGTCGGGGTAGACGTGACAGACCACGCTGACGGAGCCCGCCGCACTCAGCAGCTCGACCGCGCCGTCGGCATCGACGCGCTGACCCACCAAGTCGGCGTCGGTCTTCGGGTCAATCGCGGTCAACGGTGTCCTCAGCGTCTCGCTCGTCATCCAGCTCCCCGCTGGCACCTCCCACCCCGTCCTGACGATACGGGTCCTGGTCGCCCGCGTGCTTGGCACCCTGGCGAACTCTCGCCAAATCCTCATCCGCGGCGCGGGCGCGGGCCAGCAGCTCCTCCATCCGGTTGGCCGCATCGGGCACGTTGTCGCGCGCGAATGCCAAGGTCGGGGTGAAGCGCACGCCGAGCGCCGCCCCCACCCTGCTGCGCAGCACACCGGTCGCTTTCGCGAGCCCGGCCTCCGCGCCAACGTAGTCCGGCTCTTCCTCCAGCGACTTACCCAGCACCGTGTAGTAGAGAGTGGCGTCGTGCAGGTCGTTGGTCACCTTGGCGTCGGTGATCGTGACACCGGCCAGCCTCGGATCCTTGATCTCGTACTCGATCGCCGTAGCGACGATCTCGGATATGCGCTTGGCCAGCCGGCGTGCTCGTGCCGGATCAGCCATACCCAGGCGCTCTGTTCTTCGCCTGGCGGCTCATCACGTCCGTTCCTTCTCGACGAGCTCGTAGGTCTCGATGACGTCGCCTTCCTTGATGTCGGAGTACGTCAGCGTCAAACCACACTCGTAACCGTCGCGGACCTCGGTGACGTCGTCCTTCTCTCGCCGCAGCGAGGACACGGTCATGGTCTCGGCGACCACGACGCTGTCGCGCAGCAGCCGCGCCTTGGAGTTGCGGCGGATGACACCGGAGGTGACGAGGCAGCCGGCGATGTTGCCGACCTTGGACGACCGGAAGATCGCCCGGATCTCGGCGCGGCCCAGCTCCTTCTCCTCGTAGATCGGCTTGAGCATGCCCTTCAGCGCGCTCTCGATCTCATCGATGGCCTGGTAGATCACCGAGTAGTAGCGGATCTCGACGCCGTCGCGGTTGGCCAGCTCGGTGGCCTTGCCCTCGGCACGGACGTTGAAGCCGATGATCACCGCATCCGACGCCGACGCCAGGTTGACGTTGGTCTCAGTGACGCCGCCGACGCCGCGGTCGATGACGCGCAGCTCCACCTCGTCGTCGATCTGGATGCCAAGCAGGGCCTCCTCGAGCGCCTCGACGGTGCCTGCGTTGTCGCCCTTCAGGATCAGGTTCAGCTGGCTGGTTTCCTTCAGCGCCGAATCCAGGTCCTCGAGGCTGATCCGCTTGCGGCTGCGCGCGGCCAACGCGTTGCGCTTGCGCGCACTGCGACGGTCGGCGATCTGCCGCGCGATGCGGTCCTCGTCGACGACGAGCAGGTTGTCACCGGCACCAGGGACCGACGTGAAGCCGATGACCTGCACCGGCCGCGACGGCAGCGCCGCCTCCACGTCCTCGCCGTGCTCGTCGACCATGCGGCGGACGCGGCCGTAGGCGTCCCCTGCGACGATCGAGTCGCCGACCTTCAGCGTGCCGCGCGAGATAAGCACGGTGGCCACCGGTCCGCGACCGCGGTCCAGGTGCGCCTCGATCGCGACACCCTGGGCCTCCATCTCGGGGTTGGCCCGCAGATCGAGGGCGGCGTCGGCGGTCAGCAGAACCGCTTCCTCCAGCGCCGCGATGTTGGTGCCCTGCTTGGCGGAGATGTCGACGAACATGGTGTCGCCGCCGAACTCCTCTGGCACCAGACCGTATTCGGTCAGCTGGCCGCGGATCTTCGACGGATCGGCACCTTCCTTGTCGATCTTGTTGACCGCAACCACGATCGGCACCTCGGCCGCCTGTGCGTGGTTGATGGCCTCCACCGTCTGCGGCATGACGCCGTCGTCGGCCGCGACGACGAGGATCGCGATGTCGGTCGCCTTGGCGCCGCGGGCACGCATGGCGGTGAACGCCTCGTGACCAGGGGTGTCGATGAAGGTGATCAGCCGCTCGCCGCCGTCGAAATCGACCGCGACCTGGTAGGCGCCGATGTGCTGGGTGATGCCGCCGGCCTCCTCCTCGCGGACGTTGGCCTGGCGGATGGTGTCGAGCAGTCGGGTCTTGCCGTGGTCGACGTGACCCATCACGGTGACCACCGGTGGGCGGCTCTCCAGATCGGACTCGTCGCCCTCGTCCTCGCCGTAGGTGAGGTCGAAGGACTCGAGCAGCTCGCGGTCCTCGTCCTCGGGCGACACGACCTGAACCTTGTAGTTCATCTCGCTGCCGAGCAGCTCCAGCGTGTCATCGCCGACCGACTGGGTAGCGGTGACCATCTCGCCGAGGTTGAACAGCGCCTGCACCAACGCGGCCGGGTTGGCGTCGATCTTCTCGGCGAAATCCGAAAGCGATGCGCCGCGGGCCAGTCGGATGGTCTCGCCGTTGCCGTGCGGCAACCGCACGCCACCGACGACCGGTGCCTGCATGTTCTCGTACTCGGCGCGTTTCGCCCTCTTCGACTTACGGCCGCGCTTTGGTGCGCCGCCGGGACGGCCGAACGCACCCGCTGCGCCGCCGCGCTGACCGGGACGACCGCCGCCACCGGGACGACCGCGGTAGCCGCCGCCACCGCCTGCCGGGGCACCGCCACCGCCGCCGGGTCCACCGGTGCGGTAGTTGCCGCCACCGCCGCCGGGACGACCTCCGCCGCCTGCACCGCCGCCGGGACCGCGACCACCCGCCGCTGGCCGAGGGCCACCGCCTGGACGTGGCCGGGCGCCGCCGGCCGGACGCGGCGGCATATTGCCTGGCGAAGCGCCGGGACGTGGGCCGCCGCCGGGACGCGGGGCGCCGGGCCGGGGGGCCTGTGGCCGTGGAATGGCCCGCTCGACCGGCTGCGCCGACGAGAACGGGTTGTTGCCGACGCGCGGAGTACGCGGTGCGGGCTTGGGGCCAGGCGTTGCCGGCCTGGGACCGGGGGTCGGGCCGGGACGCGCGGGCGCGTCTGCGGGTGCGGCCGCCGGCGCGGCGGGTGCGGGCGCCTCTGGCTCGGGCTCGGCGGGTGCCGGAGCCGCAGGGGCTGCCGGAGCTGCCGGCTTGGCTGCTGCCGGCGCCGCCTCCGGCGCGGGTGCTGCCTTGGCGGGCGCCTTCTTGGCGGGCGCGCCATTGCCGTCGGCCTTTGCCTTCTCCGCCGCGGGCTTCGGTCCGCCGAGGGATTCGCGCAGCCTGCGCGCGACGGGGGCCTCCACCGTGGAGGATGCGGATTTAACGAATTCGCCCTGTTCGCTCAGTCGGGCGAGTACTTCCTTGCTGGTTACACCGAGTTCCTTAGCCAACTCGTGTACGCGGGCCTTGCCTGCCACTTCTCTCCTGTCTTAGAGGCGACAGCGGTGGTAGGGCCGCGCCTCGGGTTTAGCTATGACGCATGGTCATCGTCTGGACTTCACGGTGTGCTCATGTTCTTCGCTGCCTGTTCTGTAGCCGGGTGTTGAGGCGCTTCGAATGATTCGAAGTACTCCAGCACCGCGGATGTTTCCGGTGAGCCGGTGATGCGCAACGCTCGAGCGAATGCTCGCCGTCGGATTGCTGCGCGCAAACACTGCTGGTCAAGGTGCAACCAAGCGCCCCGCCCAGGCAGGTTACCCGCTGCGTCAACGGTTACGGCGTAATTGCCATTCCCGTCGCCCGCAGCAACTACCCGAAGCAGTTCGACGGCCAGCTCTCGCTTCCGGCAGCCGACGCACGTCCGTACGGGTCCATCCGTACTTCGATGCGGCGAAGCCGAAGTCTCGCGCTGGATCACGCCTGAGTCTACCGTCTGCGCTCCTGCGGACCGAACCGGCCGAAATCGGCTATCGGTCGTGCACAGCGCCGTGTGTCGCGCCGGGACTCGGCGAGGCCTCCGGCGGGGCGGCCGCGTCGCTTCTGATGTCGATCCGCCAACCGGTCAACCGGGCGGCCAGACGGGCGTTCTGGCCCTCCTTGCCGATGGCCAGCGACAGCTGGAAGTCGGGCACCACCACCCGCGCTGCGCGGCCGGCCTCGTCGATGACCTGTACGGACACCACCTTGGCCGGTGACAGCGCGTTGGCGACGAACTTGGCCGGGTCCTCGTCGTAGTCGATGATGTCGATCTTCTCGCCGGACAGCTCGCTCATCACGTTGCGCACCCGCTGGCCCATCGGCCCGATGCATGCACCCTTGGCGTTGAGGCCGGGCGCGCGGGACGTCACCGCGATCTTGGACCGGTGTCCCGCCTCGCGCGCGACCGCGACGATCTCGACGGAACCGTCGGCGATCTCGGGCACCTCAAGCGAGAACAGCTTGCGGACCAGGTTGGGGTGCGTGCGCGACAACGTGATCAGCGGTTCGCGGGCGCCGCGGGAGACACCGACGACGTAGCAACGCAGCCTGTCGCCGTGTTCGTAGCTCTCGCCTGGGACCTGCTCGGCCGACGGAATCACGCCCTCGGAGCCCTTCGTCTCGCTACCCATCCGGACGACGACGAGGCCCCGGGCGTTGGCGCGGCTGTCACGCTGGATGACACCACCGACGATCTCCCCCTCGCGGGTGGAGAACTCGCCGTAGTTCTTCTCGTTCTCGGCATCGCGCAGCCGCTGCAGGATCACCTGGCGCGCAGTGGTGGCCGCAATCCGGCCGAATCCCTCTGGGGTGTCATCCCATTCGTTGAGGACGTTGCCGTCTTCGTCGGTTTCGCGCGCCAGCACCTGCACCACACCGGTCTTGCGATCGATCTCGATACGCGCGTCGGCTTCATGGCCCTCGGTGTGGCGATAGGCGGTGAGCAACGCGGACTTGATGGTCTCGACGACGACATCCACCGTGATGCCCTTGTCGGCCTCGATGGCGTGCAGTGCAGCCATGTCGATATTCATGCTCCAGCCCCCTTACCCGTTTGGCCGGCCAGCTCGAGCTCACGCTGGTTCGGTGGTGAAAACTCCACCTGGACAACGGCTTTGTCGATCTCGCTGAGTGGCAAGTCGCGGACCGAGTAGTCCCCCCTTCGCCCTTCGGGCACCACCACACTGACCGTATCGTCCCGGGTCTCGCCAAGCCGTCCGGTCAACTGTGATCCGTCGGTCAGCGTCAACTCGACCTTGCGGCCGCGCGCTCGCCGGAAATGCTTCTGCTCGGTGAGCGGCCGGTCCACACCCGGCGATGTCACCTCGAGGACGTAGGGCGTTCCGGAATTCGCCGAGTCCACCGCGTCGAGCTTTTCGGATGCAGACCGCGAGAGGGTGGCGATCGAATCGAGATCGAGCCCGTCGTCGCCGTCAGCAATCACGGTGATGCGCGGCGGGCGCGCGGCGGCGTCGATGACGACGTCTTCGATTTCGTATCCTGCGCGCGCGAACTCACCGTCGAGTAGCTCGATCACCTGCTTCTGCGAAGGCAATTTCGCAGTCCGCAGCTGCGGATCCGATGCCACGGCGAGCTCCTCATGTTGAATTGTTCCGACCGGGCCAACGATACGCCAGTGAACTGCAGGCGAACTGCAATCTCGCTGCGGCGCCCAGCGAATGCACAGCGCCGATTTCGGCAATGGCAGGATGGCGCTGTGCCGAGTGCCCTCCCCGTCGTCAGCAGGCGGCGCTTGCTGGTCGGGGCGGCGGCCCTTGCGGCGGTGGGCGCCACCGGCGTCGCATGCGGCAAGCCGTCGCCGCCGCCGGAGCTCGCCGACCTCACCACGCAGCTCGATATGGCCCACAGCGACAGTCAGCTCGCCAGTGATGCCGCCGACGCCGCGAAACCGCCGCAGCGACCCGCGCTGGCCGCCGTGTCGTCGGACCGGTCCAAGCACGCAGAAGCGCTGTCCAATGAGATCGCCCGATTGACGGGCGAGCCTGCCACGTCGACCTCGGTGACGACGACGACAAGTGCCACCGCCGCCGCGCAGGCCAGCGCGCCGACCACCAAGGACGTCGTCGCCGCATTGAAGAAGTCGGCCGAGAGCGCGGGTCAGTTGGCGGTCAGGATGTCCGGATACCGCGCCGGGCTGCTCGGCTCGATCGCCGCGTCCTGCACGGCGGCCTACACGGTGGCGCTCGCGTCCAGGGGCGGAGCACCGTGACATCGGCCGAACCCACGCCGGCCCGGCCCCCCGATGCCGATGCCGCGGCGCTGTTCGACGCCCTTACCACCGAACACGGCGCGATCTACGGCTACGGGCTCGTGTCGGCGCATTCCACCCCAGAAGACAACGACCTGGTGGCGACGGCGATGAGGGAACACCGCGAACGTCGCGAAGCCGCGATCGAGATGCTCAAGGGGCGCGGCGTGGAGCCGCCGCTGCCTGCAGCCGGCTATCAGGTGCCGACACAGGTGGACAACCCGACCGATGCGGCGAACCTCGCGGTGCGGATGGAAGAGGACTCCGCCGTGGCTTGGCGGGCGGTGCTGGAACAGGCGACGACCACCGAGGAGCGCACCTTCGCGGTCAAGGCGCTGACACAGACGGCCGTTACCGCCGCGCGCTGGAGCAAGGTGCTCGGCGTGCGGCCGGTCACCGTGGCCTTCCCCGGCGGATCCGAGTAGTCAGCCGGCGAGTGCCGCGGCGATCGCAACGGCCGCACCGTCGACAGCAACCTCGCGCGAGTCACTGCTGAACCGGTTGCGCAGCTCGACGACCCCGTCGGCCCAGCCGCGGCCCACCACCACGATCCACGGCATCCCGAGCAGTTCGGCGTCCTTGAACTTCACGCCGGGTGACGCTTTCCGATCGTCGAGCAGCACCTCGACACCGAGCCGGTCCAGTTCATCGGCCAGCTCACCGGCACCTGCGCGCGCTGCGTCGTCCTTGTTGGCGATGACGACGTGGACGTCGAACGGCGACACCGACGACGGCCAGCGAAGGCCCAGCTCGTCGTGATGCTGTTCGGCGATCACGGCCACCAGCCGGGACACCCCGATGCCGTAGGACCCCATGGTCGGCCGAACCGGCTTACCGTCCTCGGCCAGCACATCGACGGCGAAGGCTTCGGTGTACTTGCGGCCCAGCTGGAAGATGTGGCCGATCTCGATGCCACGTGCCGACACCAGCGCACCGGCGCCGTCCGGGGACGGGTCGCCGTCGCGGACATCGGCGGCCTCGATGGTGCCGTCGGCGGTGAAGTCACGTCCCATCACCAGGCCGACGACGTGCTTGTTGGGGGCATCCGCACCCGTGATCCACGCCGTTCCTTCGACGATTCGCGGATCGACCAGATATCGAACACCGTTGTCCTGCAACGCCTTCGGACCCACATAGCCCTTCACCAGGAAGGGGTTCTTGGCGAAGTCGGCATCGTCGAGCAGTGCGTACTCGGCGGGGTCGAGCGCCGCACCGAGGCGCTTCTCGTCGACCTCACGGTCGCCAGGAACGCCGATGGCGAGCAGCTCCCATTCGCCGCCGGGCTGACGAGTTTTGAGTAGGACGTTCTTGAGAGTGTCGGCGGCGCCGATCTCGCGCCCGAGGTCAACGGTGTTGGCCCAGTCGACCAGCGTGGCGATGGTCGGAGTGTCCGGGGTTTCGAACACCTTGGCCTCCGGCAGGCCCTCGATCGGCAGCGCCTCGGGCGCCGCGGTCACGATCGCCTCGACGTTCGCGGCGTACCCGGACTCCAGGCAGCGCACGAAGGTGTCCTCGCCGACCTCGCTCTCGGCGAGAAACTCCTCCGAGGCGCTGCCGCCCATCGCACCCGAAACGGCGGAGACGATGACGTAGCGAACCCCCAACGTGCCGAAGATGCGCTGGTAGGCGTCGCGGTGCCGGTGATAGACCGCCCGGAGACCTTCGTCGTCGACGTCGAAAGAGTACGAGTCCTTCATGACGAACTCACGGCCGCGCAGGATGCCCGCACGCGGTCGCGCCTCGTCGCGATACTTCGTCTGGATCTGGTACAGCAGCACCGGGAAGTCCTTGTAGCTGCTGTACTCCCCCTTCACCGTCAGCGTGAAGAGCTCCTCGTGAGTGGGGCCGAGCAGGTAGTCGTTCTTGCGACGGTCCTTCAGTCGGAAGAGGGTGTCGCCGTACTCGGTCCACCGGTTCGTGGTCTCGTAGGGGGCGCGCGGAAGCAGCGCGGGAAACAGGATCTCCTGCCCGCCGATCGCGTTCATCTCTTCGCGCACGACACGCTCGACGTTGCGGAGCACCCGCAGACCCAGGGGCTGCCAGCTGTACAGCCCGGGTCCGACAGGGCGCACGTAGCCTGCGCGGATCAGCAGTTTATGGCTGGGAACCTCGGCGTCGGCGGGGTCGTCGCGCAGCGTGCGCAGGAACAGCTCGGACATGCGGGTGATCACAGCCCGCTAGCTTAGTGAGCGCTTCAAGCGACCTTGACGCGGAACACCTCGGTGTCCTCGGGCAGGCCCTTGAGCCGGTGCGCTCCGAGTCCTTCGAAGACAAGTCCGGACCCGACCGAGAGGTCACGAACGGTGCGGCTGGTGAAGACCTCCCCCGCACCGGCCATCGCACCGATCCGCGCGCCGACGTGCACCGCCATCCCGCTCCACTCGTCGCCGCGCTTCTCGCACTCTCCGATGTGCACGCCGGCCCGGATCGGGATGCCGTGGGTGGCCAGCGCAGGAACCAGGTCCAGCCCGCACCGGGCCGCCTTTGTCGGGCCGTCGAACAAGGCGAAGATCCCGTCGCCGGTGTGTTTGGCGCGACGGCCGCCGTACCGCGCCAGCACGGTGTCGACGAGACGGTCGTGATCGTCGAGATGTCGGCGCCAATGGTCGTCCCCTTCAGCGGCCAGCATTTCCGTCGAGCCGACGATGTCGGTGAACAACACAGTGCTCAGCACACGCTCTGCAGGCATCGCGTCTGCCTGCTGGCCAACGAATTCCAGCGTCGCCTGAGGAAGCAGCTCGAGGAGATCGGTCGCGTAGTGCTCGCCCGGCGGCAGCTCGCGAAGCTCCGCATTCGGAATCTTGGCAGCCAGCTCCTGTGCGGCCTCGAACGGCGCGATGCGGTCACCCCTGCGGGCAAGCACCATCGTCGGTGTGCGGACGCTGCCGAGCACACCGCGGACATCGATATCCCTGACCGCCTGCCACATCAACTTCGCCATCATGGGGCTCGCACAGGCCCGCTGCTCCCTACCGAACATGTCGCGGACACCGGGCACCTCGGCGATCGGTCCGAAGAACCACTCCGCCATAGCCCCTTCGCCCCAGTGGTTTTCGATGTCCTCGAAGACCGCGTCCATCTGTTCGGGTGTGAAGCCCCATGGCCGGTTGGGCAGGTCCTGGGAAAACCGGGCGGTGGTGCCGACGAGCAACAGCGACCGCACCCGTTCCGGGTACGTCGCGGCGAAGACGAGGCTCATCGGACCGCCCTCGGAAACGCCTACCAGCGCCGGGAATTCGACGTCGGCGGCGTCAAGGACCGCGCGCAGGTCGTCCATCCGCTCATCGATGGGCGGCACGTGGGACACCGGATCCGACAGGCCCGTGCCTCGCTTGTCCCAGAGGATCAGCCGCACGTGTCGGCTGAGTCGCTCGGCGATGCCGGCGTAAAGAGTGGTGGGGTCGTCGTAGAGGTCGACATTGCTGACCCAACCGGGAACCAGCACGACGGGGATGTCGCCGTCGCCCATCTCTCGGTAGGCGAGCCGGATGTCGCCGTTGCGTGCGTATTTGACGCGTCCTACGCTCACGCCGAAAGTGTGACACGCGCACGGCTACGAAATCGGGCTTCTACACCGAGTCTTCTTCCAGGTCATCCTCCACGTCTTCCTCCAGCTCGCCCGCCTCGAACGCCTCGCGGGTGTGCTGGGCGGCGGCAATCTGGCGGGCGGTGAAACCGATCCCGAGCGCCGCGGCGCCGACAACGACCGCGATGCCCGCGACCCACAGCAGCGAATAAGTGTAGCCGGCGTCCAGCGCGTCGAGCTGGCTTGAGGTCATATCGGCGACCGGCCCCGTCGTGCCACCGAGGTAGAGGGTGCGCGACGTCTGCACCGCCTGGATCACCACGAGCACAAGTGGCCCGCCGAGGTTGTAGACCATCAGCTGGATCGCCGACACCGGCCCGATCTCGCGAGGCCCGACGCCGGCAACCGCACAGAGCGGCAGCACCACCGAGATCACGCCAATTCCGAAGCCGCCCACCACGATCAGCGCGACGAAGTCGGGGAAATACGAAATTGACCGGTCAAGTGTCGAGCCGTACAACATCGCCGCGAGCACCAGCACACCGCATCCGATGATCAGCCACCGCGGAGCGATCCGCGGTGCCACGTGTGTCGCCAGCAGGGTGCCCAACCCGAAGGCTCCCGCGAACGGCAGGAAGGCGACACCGGCCCGCAGTGCCGAATACCCCATCACGTCTTGGACATACAGCCCGATGATCACGGTCGCGGTCAGCATCACACCGCCCGCCATGAACAACGACACGAACGTCATGACGCGACTGCGGTTGTCGAACACCGAGAACGGAACGATCGGGTGCTCGGCGGTTCGCTCGACGAGCAGGAATGCGGCAAGGAACACCACCGCGGCGACGCCAGCGCCGATCACCCACGGGTCGATCCAGCCGCGCGACGGGCCCTGGGTGAACACCAGCACCGCCGAAGTGCACGCCAGCGTCGCCAGCGACGCACCGGTGACGTCGAGTTTCAGCCTCTCGTGGGTGGTCTCGGAGAGCCTGGTGGCCGCGATCCAGACGATGACGATGCCGATCGGGATGTTGATCAGGAACGCCAGCCGCCACGAGACGACGGTCAGCGCGCCGCCAAGCACCAGGCCAAGCACCGACCCCGAGGCCTGCATGGCGGCCGAGACAGCGAACGCGCGGTTTCGGGCGTGTCCGACGGCATACGTCGTCGCGATAAGAGCCAGCCCGGTCGGCGCGGCGACGGCAGCGCCGGTGCCCTGCACCGCCCTGGCAATGATCAGGGTGAGGCCGTCGGTGGCCAGCCCGCACACCAGCGATGCGATCGTGAAGACGCCGACACCGGAGAGGAACGCGCGCTTGTGACCGATGGCGTCGCCGACGCGGCCGCCGATCAACAACAGGCCGCCGAAGGTGAGCACGTAGGCGGTGATGACCCAGCTCTTGCCTGCGTCGGAAAGGTCGAGTTCGGCCTGCAGCCGGGGCAGCGCGACGATCACGATGGTTCCGTCGAGCGTCGACATCAACTGCATGCCGGTGATCGCGAAGATCGCGATTCCTAACACATGCGTTGTCAGACGCTGTGCGGAGTGGTCCGTCGACCCGCTGGAACCCCCCGCCGAAGACATGAGTTGCCAGCCTACCCAGAGGCCGGTTCGGCGCGCTTACCGACGCTGCGCGCACGCGAGCGCGCCCCAAATCGCTTAGAGGTCGCCCTGATCGATCGCGTCCTTGACTTCCTGCGCATGCCCGACCTGTTCGGCGGTGTAGCCGATGAACAGCGCCACCGCACCGACCGCAACGGCCACCGCGGCGACCCACAGCAGGCCGTACGCGTAGCCCTGGTCAAGCGCGTGCATCTGGAAGGAGTCCATGTTCTTCACCGGTCCGGTGGTGCCGCCCAGATACAGCGTCCGCGACGTGATCACGGCCTGGATGATGGCGAGCACAAGCGGTCCGCCGAGGTTCTGCAGCATCAGCGCGATCGCCGAGACCGGGCCGATCTGGTCGAAGCCGACACCGGCGATCGCCGAGAGGGTCAACGGGACGACGATCAAGCCGATCCCGACGCCGCCGATCGTGATCGGCGCGACGAGGTTCGGGAAGTACGGGATGCCTGCGTTCAGGGTGGAGCCGTACAGCATGGCGCCGAGCACAAGCACACCGCCTGCGATCGTCAGCACGCGCGGCGAGAACACGGACACCAGCTGTGACGACACGGCAAGGCCGACGCCCATCGCGAGGACGAACGGGATGAAGCCGATGCCGGCCCGAAGCGCGCTGTATCCGAGGATGTCCTGCACATACAGCCCGATGGTCACGGTCAGTGTGAACAGCACACCGCCCGCAAGGAAGATCGCGACGAAGGTCGCCAGCCGGTTGCGGTCCTTGAACAACTCGAACGGTACGACGGGGTTCTGGGCGCTGCGCTCGGCGATGACGAACGCGATGAAGAAGACGCCCGCTGCCGCGATCGAGCCGAGGGTGACCGGCGTGAGCCAACCCTTCTCGGGTCCCATGGAGAAGCCGAACACCGCTGCGGTGCAGCCGAGGGTGGCCAGGATGGCACCTGTCGCGTCGAGCTTCATCCGCTCCTTGTGCGTCTCGCGCAGGCTGGTGCGGGCCAGGTAGATCATCACGATGCCGACAGGCACGTTGACGAGGAACGCCCATCGCCAGGACACCTCGGTCAGCGCGCCGCCGACGACAAGTCCCATCACCGAACCGATGGCCGTCATCGCACCGAATACGGCGGTCGCGGCATTGCGGGCGGGCCCCTTGGGGAAGGTGGTGGCTACCAGCGCAAGACCGGTCGGTGAGGCGATCGCCGACCCGACACCCTGCAGCAGGCGGGCGATGACCAACGTCGTCTCGTCCCATGCGATGCCGCACAGGATCGAGGCGATGGTGAACAGCGCGACGCCGACGATGAAGGTGCGCTTACGACCGATGACGTCGCCGAGGCGTCCGCCAAGCAGCATCAGGCCGCCGAAGGTCAGCACATAAGCCGTGATGACCCAGCTGCGGCCGGCGTCGGAGAGGCTCAGCTCGTCCTGGATCTTAGGAAGCGCAACGATCGCGACCGTGCTGTCCATGGTTGCCAGCAGCTGCATGCCGCCGATCGCGATGACCGCGGCGATGAAGCGCCGAGAGGGCATCCAGGCCGGGTACCTGCCGGTTTTCGCTGCCGCGGAGGGTTTCACCTGCTCCGGTAGCGCCCGGGCGGAGGCGCCTCGAGCGTCACGTCGGATGGCGGCGCGCTCTGCATCATTGAGAGCCGTCATAGCGGGTTACCTTACAGTAATCTTAAGATCCCTTTATCCGCCGAAGGCCGCAACAGGGCCGATCACGATGATTGCGGGGGGTCTCACACCCTCGGCCCGGATGTCATCGGGCGCGTCGCGCAGCGTGGTCCGCAACGTTCGCTGTGCGGATGTCGTGCCCTGTTGCACCACCAGAACCGGCGTATCCGCAGGTCGGCCGCCATCCAGCAGCACCTTGGCGAATTGTTCGACCCGCTCG
This sequence comes from uncultured Mycobacteriaceae bacterium, assembly GCA_902826815.1. Classification (GTDB taxonomy): domain Bacteria; phylum Actinomycetota; class Actinomycetes; order Mycobacteriales; family Mycobacteriaceae; genus Mycobacterium. The sequence continues at coordinate 37,625 of CADEGF010000028.1, read as the reverse complement.
ACAGCCATCAGCAACACGATGGTGCCTGACATCGCGGCCAGCGCATCCCAATTCACTAACGATTCGGGGTGCCCCGGCGCAACATGGCCGCTGACCACCACGAACTCATGCGTTATCGCCCGATGAGTGACCGGAACGCCCGCCATCGCAGGAACTGCTATGGCACTTGTCACACCCGGCACGACGGTGACCGGAATGCCGGCATCGGCGAGAGCGATCACTTCCTCGTATCCGCGCGCGAAGACAAACGGGTCCCCGCCCTTGAGCCGGACGACGAACTTGCCTTCCTTGGCCCGCTCGATGAGCACGGCATTGATCGCCTCCTGCGCCATCGCCCGGCCGTACGGGATCTTCGCGGCGTCGATGACCTCGACGTGCGGGGGCAGTTCGGCCAGCAGTTCCGGCGGCGCCAGCCGATCGGCGACCACCACATCGGCGTTGGCGAGCAGACGCCTGCCCCGCACCGTGATCAGCTCGGGATCACCGGGGCCACCGCCGACCAGCGCCACCCCGCCGTGCACGACGCCTGGCGCTTCGGCGGTGATCAGGCCCTGCTGGAAGGCCTCGTGGATGGCAGACCGGATGGCCGCCGAGCGCCTGTGCTCCCCGCCTGCCAGCACGCCGACGGTGAGGCCTTCGTACTCGAACGTCGCGGGCGTGACCGCGGAGCCTTCGGTTCCCGCGTCGGCGCGGACGCAGAAAATCCGGCGACGTTCGGCCTCGTCCGCCACTGCCGCGTTGACGTCCGGATCATCGGTGGCGGCGATGACGTACCACGCGCCGTCGAGGTCCCGTTCTTCAAAAGGTCTCAACGTCAACGTGATTCCGTTCATCGCCTCGACGGATGGTGTCGCGGACCTGGAGATGACGTGTACCTGCGCGCCGGTGGCGACCAGTAACGGGAGGCGGCGCTGCGCGACCGTGCCCCCGCCGACGACTACGACCTTCTTGCCCGTCAGTCGCAGGCCTGCGAGGTAGGCGTTATCGGTCATCCGGCGAGCCTAGAGGTAGCGGCGGCGGCGACGAAGCGTGTCACCGCATGCGGGTGTCCCGCCGGATGGGTGTGCAGATAGCTCGCATGCACACCGGCATGCACGGCGCCGTCGCGGGCGATGGGCGCGTCGCGGCCGCGGAACACCCAGGCGGACTGGTAGCTGTCGGTGAACGTGACCGCGGTGCGGTGGAATTCGTGGCCGACAGCGCGCTCCCCCTCCTCATACAGCGACGAGGCCTCAGGTGCGACGGCATCGCGGTAGCCGATCGTGAGCTTCTCAGTGAAACGAGCCTTGCCCGCGAGCACACCGCACATCGGGTGTCCGTCGAGTTCGTCGACCAGATAGGCCAACCCGCCACATTCAGCGTGCACTGGCGCGCCACCCGCGGCCAGCTCGGCGATCCGGTGTCGAAGGCCTTCATTGGCCGAAAGTTCGGCGCCGAACTCCTCGGGGAACCCGCCAGGCAGCACAACCGCAGCGGTATCGGGGGGAAGCCGCTCGGTCAGCGGGTCGAACTCGACGACGTCGGCGCCTGCCGCGCGCAGCAGTTCGACGTGCTCCGCGTAAGAGAAGCTGAACGCCTGTCCGGCGGCCAGGGCCACGGTAACGGGATCGTCCGCGCGAAAAGCGATGGCGTGCTCGGCACTCCACGGTTTCGCGGCGACGCATCCGCCCGCTGCGGTGACGACGGCTGCCAGGTCGACATGCGACGCGACGAGGGCGGTCATCGCATCGACCGCGTCGCGGGCGCGTTCACCGTGCTCGACGGCGGTGACCAGGCCGAGATGCCGTGACGGGACGCTCAGCTGGTCGAGTCGCGGAAGCACTCCCAGTACGGGTATGCCCGCGTGCTCGCAGGCCTGCCGCAGCACTTCGGCGTGCCGCGGCGAGCCGACCCGGTTGAGGATCACCCCTGCGATCCGGGTGGAGTCGTCGAACGTCGAAAAGCCGTGCAGCAGCGCCGCCATGCTGTGGCTCTGCCCCTTGGCGTCGACGACCAGGATCACCGGCGCGCCGAGCAGAGTGGCCACGTGTGCGGTCGAACCCACCGCTGGTCCGGCCATCGCGCCGTCGATGCGTCCGTCGAAAAGGCCCATCACTCCTTCGACGACGGCGATGTCGCACCCGTCGCTGCCGTGCCGGTACAGCGGGCCGACGAGGTCCTCCCCGACCAGCACCGGGTCGAGGTTGCGGCCGGGCCTGCCCGCCGCGAGCGTGTGATAACCGGGGTCGATGTAGTCCGGGCCGACCTTGAACGGCGCCACCCGGTGGCCGGCCTGTCGCAGTGCACCGATCAAACCCGTTGCCACAGTGGTCTTTCCGCTGCCCGACGCCGGAGCGGCGATCACCACAGCCGTCGTCACGCCGCTCATGTGCCTCCCGTTCCCGCGCGAGCAGACGCAAAAACACCCGACACGCCGCGGAAAGTGGCACTTTTGCGTCTGCTCGCGAGGGCCCAGCTCGCGAGAAAAAAGCTCACCACTCGATACCCTTCTGGCCCTTGCGGCCCGCGTCCATCGGGTGCTTCACCTTGGTCATCTCGGTGACCAGGTCGGCGGCGTCCACCAGCGGCTGTGGCGCGTCGCGGCCGGTGATCACGACGTGCTGCATGCCGGGCCGCGCTGCGAGAGTCGCGATCACCTCGTCGGTGTCGATCCAGCCCCACTTCAGCGGGTAGGTGAACTCGTCGAGAACATAGAAGTCGTGGCGCTCCTCGGCCAATCGCGTTGCGATCTCCGTCCAGCCGTCGGCGGCGGCTGTGGCATGGTCGACGTCGGTGCCCTCCTTGCGCGACCACGACCAGCCGGACCCCATCTTGTGCCACTCGACCGGTCCGCCGACGCCGTGCTCCTCATGCACCCTGCCGAGCTCGCGAAAGGCCGCCTCCTCCCCCACTTTCCACTTCGCGCTCTTGACGAACTGGAACACGGCGACATCAAAACCCTGGTTCCACGCGCGCAGCGCCATTCCGAACGCAGCCGTCGACTTACCCTTGCCCGCGCCCGTGTGCACGGCCAACAGGGGTGCATTGCGCCTGGCGCGAGTCGTCAACCCGTCGTCGGGGACGGTGAGCGGTTGACCCTGAGGCATCTGGTCCTCCTTACGCGGCGGTGCGGACCACGGCGGTGAGGTTCTCGGCTCGCAGCTGCGAAAGCCGAACCGCGGGCGCACCCAACTGGCGCGCCAGCTCCTCGGCCAAACCGAGCCGTACGAAGGATGTTTCGCAGTCGACGACGACGGCGGCCGCGCCTTCGGCGACCAGCCGCGCGGCGGCGATCCTGGCCCGTCCGAGCGGATCCGGACCACCTGTAGCGCGTCCGTCGGTGAGGACGACCACGAGGCAGCGTCGGGCACGGTCACGCGCCTTCTCCCGCACGACTACGTCTCGTGCGGCCAGCAGCCCCTGCGCCAGCGGTGTTTTCCCGCCGGTGTCGAACCGCGCCAGCCTGCGCCCTGCGATGTGCACCGACGACGTCGGCGGTAGCAGCACCGCGGCGTTCTGCCCGCGGAACGTGATCACCGCGACCTTGTCGCGGCGCTGATAGGCGTCGCGCAGCAGGGAAAGGGTTGCGCCGCTGACCGCCGACATCCGGTCGCGTGCCGCCATCGAGCCTGACGCGTCGACGACGAATATCACCAGGTTCCCTTCGCGGCCTTCGCGAATCGCTCGCCGGACATCGTCGGGCTCCGGGCGGGGACGACCGGGCCGCTGCTGTCTGCGTGCGGCCGCCAGCAGCGTCGCGAAGACGTGCACGCCGTGTCCCTCGTCGGGTTCCGACGTCGACGACACCGTCGTTCCCGTGCGGTTTCGCGCACGCGACCGTCGACCTGGCGCTCCCTCCCCTACACCGGGAACCACCAGCGTGCGGGTTCGGAAGACACCCGACGCCGCGGCACTCGGCCGCGTCTTCGACGACGACGTCGACGAATTAGCCTGCGGCGGCGAATGATCCGAATCGGAAGCCGAAGCCCCTCCCCCGTTCGGCGGATCAGGCTCCGGCTCAGGATCGGGCTCGCCGGCCTGCTCCTGCGACTGCGCCATCGCGTCGTCGAGCTGCGCAGGGTCCAACCCGGGATCGTCGAACGGGTCGCGCCTGCGCCGATGCGGCAGCGCCAGTTCCGCGGCGACCCGGATGTCCTCCTCGGCGACCGTCGACGATCCTCGCCACGCCGCGTGCGCCACCGCGGTGCGCGCGACCACCAGGTCGGCGCGCATTCCGTCGACGTCGAAAGCCGCACACAGCGCGGCGATTCGGCGCAGCTCGTTGTCCGGCAAGTCGACATCGCCGACGGCCCGGCGGGCGTCTGCGATGCGGCCCGCCAGCTCGGTGTCGCGGTCGGCGTATTTCGCGGCGAACCCGGCAGGATCGGCCTCGAACGCCATCCGCGCGCGGATGACATCGGCGCGCACATCGACGTCACGCGACGCGTGCACATCGACGGTGAGTCCGAACCGGTCGAGCAGCTGCGGGCGCAGTTCGCCCTCCTCCGGGTTCATGGTGCCGATCAGCACGAATCTGGCGTCGTGACTGTGCGATACGCCGTCGCGCTCGATGTGCACCCGACCCATCGCGGCGGCGTCGAGCAACACGTCGACAAGGTGATCGTGCAGCAGGTTGACCTCGTCGACGTACAGCACGCCGCCGTGCGCACGGGCAAGCAGACCCGGCGAGAAGGCGTGCTCCCCGTCGCGCAGCACTCGTTGCAGATCCAGCGAACCGACGACCCGGTCCTCGGTCGCCCCGATCGGCAACTCGACGAGCGCCGAATCCGAATCGACCGCCGAGAGCACCTGCGCAAGCCCGCGCACCGCCGTGGACTTCGCTGTGCCCTTCTCACCGCGGATCAGCACCCCGCCGATCTCGGGTCGCACCGCGCACAGCACCAGTGCCAGCCGCAGCCGGTCGTGACCGACGATGGCGCTGAACGGATAGCCCGGCGTCACGGTTGCTCGCTTCCACCGCGCAGCATCGGCACGTGCGGAATCCCGTCCTCGAGGAACTCGTCGCCATCGCGGAGGAAGCCGTGGTTGGAGTACATGGCTTCCAGGTAGGTCTGGGCGTCGATGCGGCACGCGAAGTCTCCCACTTCGGCCAGCGCCGCCTGCAGCAACCGATTCGCGTGGCCGTGCCCGCGCGCGGTGCGCTTCGTGCAGACCCGCCCGATGCGGAATCCCTTCTCGCCACCGGTGTGCTCTTCCATCAACCGCAGCGTGCAGATCACGTCGCCGTCGGCGCCCTCCAGCCAGAAATGGCGGGTCTCGGCAAGCAGGTCGCGCCCGTCGAGCTCCGGGTACGGCGTTGCCTGCTCCACGACGAACACCTCGACCCGCAGCTTGAGCAGCTCGTAGAGCGTGGCGGTGTCAAGATCCTTGGCCCAGGCACGGCGCGAGGCAATGGTCATTGCTCGCCTCCCACTCGTCCCCTGCCCTGCGGGCGTGGGCCCACCGGTCCTCTGTTGTTGCCTCGACGCCCGCTCGCTCCGGTCCTCGCTCGTGCCTCGCTGCGATCCTCACTCGCGATCGTCTTCGGGTGCTTCGCTGCGATCCTCACTCGCGCTCGCCTTCGGAAGTCATAGAGGCAACACCGTGGCGAACACGATTCCCAGGTTATCCCGCGGGCGTGGGCGCCGACCGGCCCACCTGCCCGCGGTTAAGGTGGCTGACGTGAGCGCCTGGGAGCCCGATGTTCTACCCGGCTACTGGCAGCAAACCCTTGCCCTTGGATTCGATCCGGACGGCGAAGGCGCCCTGGTGAGCACTCTGGTTCGCACCGGCGAGCGGGACCGACCCGCCAAGCACGCCGTGTTACTGGTGCACGGGTTCACCGACTACTTCTTCCACACCGAGGTCGCCGACGCCTTCATCGACCGCGGCTTCGCCTTCTACGCACTCGACCTGCACAAGTGCGGCCGGTCCTGGCGAGAGGGCCAGACACCGCATTTCACCACCGACCTATCGCGCTACGACGCCGAGCTGGAACGCGCGCTCGACATCATCGTCGCCTCCACCGGCGGGGCGAAGGTGCTGATGTACGGCCATTCCGCGGGCGGCCTCATCGTGTCGCTGTGGCTGGACCGGATGCGGCGCCGCGGCCCCACCGCCGCAAGGAACGTCAACGGCCTGGTGCTGAACAGCCCATGGCTGGACCTCCAGGGACCCGCGGTCCTGCGCACCGTCGGCACCGCGGCGATCGGTGCGATATCGCGCTTCCGCAAGAAGCTGGTGGCCCGGCCGCCGACCGAGGGCGGTTACGGCACCTCGTTGCACCGCGACTACCACGGCGAGTTCGACTACGACCTGAACTGGAAGCCGGTCGGCGGCTTTCCTGTGACGTTCGGCTGGATCAACGCGATCCGGCGCGGTCAAGCCCGCCTGCACCGCGGTCTCGACGTCGGCGTACCGAACCTGATCCTGCGCTCGGATCACAGCGTGCGCGAGGTACCCGACCCCGAGATCATTCAGCGCGGCGACGCGGTACTCGATGTCAAACAGATCGCGCGGTGGGCCGGCTGCATCGGCAACCGGACCACCATCGTGCCGATCGTCGACGCCAAGCATGACGTGTTCCTGTCGCTGGCCGAGCCCCGCGCCGCAGCGTTCCGCGAATTAGCCCACTGGCTGGACTGGTATGCCGAATGGTCACAATCGGCAGGCACCGCAGCACAATCCGAACAAGGATGACCCGAATGGAACATTTCGACCTCGCGATCATCGGCACCGGCTCGGGAAACTCGATCCTCGACGACCGGTATGCCGACAAGCGCGTTGCGATATGCGAACAGGGCACATTCGGCGGGACGTGCCTCAACGTCGGCTGCATCCCGACCAAGATGTTCGTCTACGCGGCCGAGGTGGCCCAAACCATCAGGGATGCAGCGCGCTTCGGTGTCGACGCGACGCTCGACAACGTCCGTTGGAACGACATCGTCTCGCGAGTGTTCGGCCGCATCGACCCGATAGCGATGGGCGGCGAGAACTACCGCCGCTCGTCACCGCACGTCACCGTTTACGACACCCACACCCGATTCGGCAGGCCGCAGCCCGACGGTCGCCATACGCTGCGCACCGAGGCCGGTGACGAGTTCACCGCCGATCAGGTCGTCATTGCCGCAGGTGCCCGCGCGAATGTGCCCGACGCGATCAGGGAATGCGGTGTCGAGTACTACACCAGCGACAACATCATGCGGATCGGCGAACTCCCCAAGCACCTCGTCATCGTCGGCGGCGGGTTCATCGCCGCCGAATTCGCCCACGTGTTCTCGGCGCTGGGCAGCCGGGTCTCTCTCGTCATCCGCGGCGGAACGCTGCTGCGCCAGTGCGACGACACGCTCTGCGAGCGGTTCACCGACATCGCGTCGAAGAAGTGGGAGATCCACAACCACTGCAACGTCACAGGTGCCAGTCAGGACGCCGACGGAATCAGGCTGACGATGGACAACGGCGCGACACTGCAAGGCGACACCATTCTCGTTGCGACAGGCCGGATTCCGAACGCAGATCTGCTGAATGCGGAACAGGCGGGCGTCGATGTCCGCGACGGCAGCATCGTCGTCGACGAGTACCAACGCACCACTGCCCGCGGAATCTACGCACTGGGCGATGTGAGCTCGGACTACCAACTCAAGCACGTGGCCAATCACGAGTCCCGCACGGTCCGGGAGAACCTGTTGCTGGACTGGGACGACACACAGTCCCTCAAGGCGACCGATCACCGGTATGTGCCTTCCGCGGTCTTCACCGATCCGCAGATCGCGATGGTGGGACTCACCGAAAACCAGGCCCGCGCAAAGGGCTTTAATGTCAGATCGAAGGTGCAGGACTTCGGCGACGTCGCCTACGGCTGGGCGATGGAGGACACGACAGGCATCGCCAAGATCATCGTCGACGACGACTCGGGGTTGATCTTGGGCGCACACATCATGGGCCATCAGGCGTCGTCGTTGATCCAACCGGTCATTCAGGCGATGAGCTTCGGGCTGGGCGCCCAGGATATGGCCCGCGGCCAGTACTGGATCCATCCCGCCCTGCCGGAAGTCATCGAGAACGCACTGCTCGCGCTGTGCGGTGAGCCGCCGTGGCCGCCCGCCCGCCGCCATTGATCCCCGATCATGCTGTCGGCTCGGTCGTCGAGTCCGGTTCTGTCAGCCCACATTTCACGCGAGTGGTGCTCGACGTGCCCGATACGACGCGGTTGAATCTGCCGCATGGCGCCGACACCGCCGTCGGGATCTACTTCGGTGGAAGTCACGCCGCACCGGGCCGGACCTACACCGTTCGACACGACGATCGCCGCAAAGGACGCATCACCGTCGACATCCTCATGCACGGAGACGGCATCGGAACCGGCTGGGCGAGCCACGTATCAGACGGTGACAAGGTCATTCTGGCCCATGCGAATTCGTGGTATCGGCCGCCGGGGACGACGGTCTGGCAGTTGCTCGTCGCCGATATGGCGGGCTTGCCTGCGCTGGCCCGCATCATCGAGGAAGCACCGCGGATTCCGACCATCGCCATCGTCGAGGTGGTCGACCAGGCTGATCTCGGCTACCTCCCGAATCGGCCGGATGTGCAGACGGTCCCCCTGTTCGGCACGGCCAACGGTGCGCTTGCAGCGCGGGTCGCGGCATACGCCCGAGCCGACAGCGCCGGCTACTGCTGGTTCGCAGGCGAGGCGAGCGAGGCACGGCTTGTGCGCAAGTACCTGCGCCGCGAACTGCGCTGGGAGATGGACCAACTCGACGTGATGGGCTACTGGCGGCGTCATTCCGCCGACTGGGACACACAGTTCGCTCGGGTTGGCGCAGAACTGTATTCGGTCTACACCGCGGCACTCGGCGAGGGTAAGAGCGCGAAAGACGCGATGGAAGTATTCGACGAAGCGCTGGAACAGGCGGGGCTGTAGCGCTTTTGGCGCGGGTCGGCCACATCGCCGCTACCGCCTCATCTGGAGTCGGAAACCGATTGCTGCATCGACCCGGAGCGCGGCCAACCCGCAATTTCACGCTATCACAACATCTGAACAGTTGGACAGATGTCTGTAGGCTGCAGAAGAGAGACCGCGAATGGAAGATCAGAGAGGAACTTCATGGCCGAGTACACCCTGCCTGACCTGGACTACGATTACGGCGCGCTGGAACCGCACATATCCGGCCAGATCAACGAGATCCACCACGGCAAGCACCACGCCACGTACGTGAAGGGTCTCAACGACGCGATCGCCAAGCTGGAAGAGGCACGCGCCAACGGCGACCACGGCGCGATCTTCCTCAACGAGAAGAACCTGGCATTCCACCTCGGCGGTCACGTCAACCACTCGATCTGGTGGAAGAACCTGTCCCCCAACGGCGGTGACAAGCCGACCGGAGAACTGGCCGCCGCAATCGACGACCAGTTCGGATCGTTCGACAAGTTCCGGGCGCAGTTCACCGCCGCCGCGAACGGACTGCAGGGGTCGGGCTGGGCCGTACTCGGCTACGACACGATGGGTCAGCGTCTGCTCACGTTCCAGCTGTACGACCAGCAGGCCAACGTGCCCCTCGGCATCATCCCGCTGCTCCAGGTCGACATGTGGGAACACGCCTACTACTTGCAGTACAAGAATGTGAAGGCCGACTACGTCAAGGCCTTCTGGAACGTTGTGAACTGGGTCGACGTGCAGGATCGGTTCAACGCTGCGACCGGCAAGGCACAGGGCCTGATCTTCTAGCGTGGTGCGACGAAACCCCAAGGCAGTTCAAGTCGGTTGGCCTCGAGCAGCGGTGCGTCGTTGAGGATCTCGTTGATCGGGCCGTCGGCGACGACGACGCCTTCGGCCATCACAACCGCTCGGTCACACAGTTGCGCCGCGTACGGCAGGTCGTGGGTGACGATCAGCATGGTGGCATCCAGGCCCCTCAAGGTCTCGGCGAGCTCGCGCCGGGCCAACGGATCGAGGTTGGCAGACGGCTCGTCGAGCACAAGGACCTCGGGCTCACACGCGAGCACCGTGGCGAGCGCTGCCCTGCGCCGCTGGCCGGCCGAGAGGTGCGCGGGGCTGCGGTCTGCCTGATCGGTCAACGACACGGTTTCCAGTGCCCTGCGCACGCGTTCGGCCAGCGCGTCACCCCTCAGGCCGAAGTTCGCGGGGCCGAATGCGATGTCCTGCGCCACGGTGGGCATGAACAACTGATCGTCGGGATCCTGGAAAACCAGGCCGACGCGCGGCCTGATATCGCGAAGAGTCTTGCGGTTCACCGATATTCCGCTGATCTTGACCGATCCCGAGGTGGCCGACAACACGCCGTTGAGATGCAGCATCAGGGTGGTCTTGCCTGCACCGTTTGGGCCGAGCACCGCCACCCGCTCCCCCGCTGAGATCGTCAGGTCAAGGCCTGCGAGAGCGACATGTCCGTCGGGATAGACATGTCGCAGACCCTCGATGTCGATTGCGTTCGGCGTTTTCATCGCATCATCCAGGCCGACGCGGCGACCGTCACCGCCGCGATCGCAGGCAGCATCGCCACCGACCACTGCCGCGCTCCGGCGCGACCATCTGTGCCCATCGCGAGGTCCGGCACGCTGCCGTCGAAGCCACGGGACAGCATCGCCACGTACACCCGTTCGCCTCGCTCGTAGGACCGAAGGAACAGCGCACCAACACTTTTCGCGATCGCTCCGGCCTGATGGATTGCACGCGGTGAGTCTCCGCGCGATATCCTGGCCATCCGCATGCGACTCGCTTCCGCGGTGAGCACATCGATGTAGCGGATCATCAGCACCAGCATGGACGTGATCACGGCAGGAACACCCAATCTGCTCAGCCCAAGTGGGAGCTCCCTGGCCGACGTGGTGGCGGCCACCGTCAGCGAAGCCGCCACACCGAGCGTGCCCTTGATGACGATCCCCCACGCCGCATAAAGCCCCGCTACCGAAAGGTGCATGCCGGCGAACTGTACGCGCTCGCCCCCCTCCGAGAACGGCAGCAGCACAGCGAGTATCAGAAACGGAGCCTCGATCAGCATCCGCGGCAGAATCCAGCGCAGCGGAATCTGCGCGATTCGCCAGACGAGCAGGATGATCGCGGCGTACACCGCGAAGGGCCAGAACAAATCACGGGGCGTCGCGACGACCGCGAGAACGAAGACGACCAGGCAGACGATCTTGACCTCGGCGGGCGCGCGATGCAGCGGTGAGTCGCCGTCACGGTACAGCGGATGCGCGTGACCGGCACCCACGGTCAGTCACCAACGGTCGATTTGGACTTCGACCGCGAGATCAGCCAGAACGCACCGCCTGCGAGCGCGACGGTCGCCAAAACGCCGACGATGCCTGCCAATCCACCCGTGCCGTCCTTGCCGCCGATCGCGTAGTCAGCGAGCGGCGAGCCGGACATCGCGTGGTTGTCGGCGTGCTGCGCGATGCAGCTGCCCTGTAGTTCTTCCGTTCCGTTGACATCGACGACTTGACAACCCTTCAGGGTCACCGAGTCGAGTCCGTCCGGACTGGGGCTCGCGAGGTAGGAGACGCCGCCCGCGACGATCAAGGTGACGACTGCGAAGCCGATCCAGAACAGCCAGCGATGCTGCGACGAAGTGGCAGTCATACCGACACCTCCGCGTCGACGCGTGAACTCCGTAACAGATAGACGAGATCTGGCCGGGCCCTGGCCACGGCCATGACAGTGAGCGCAGTGATCACACCCTCACCGATTCCGATCAGAACGTGTGTGCCGAGCATATAGCTCGCCACTGTGCCCAGCGACGTCGTCGCCGCCCCGCCGAGCGCGTACTCGATGACGAATCCCATTGATGCGCAGACTGTTCCCACCACCGCCGCGATGAATGCGATGACGCCGAGTCCGGCTACCGGCACGTCGCCGCGGCGACGTCGGGCGACCGCATAGAGAAGCACCGCTGTCGAGTAGCCCGCGGCGACGCCGATGAGGGCCATGTTCGTGATGTTCGTGCCCAGTGCCGTCACACCGCCGTCGGCGAACAGCAGGGACTGCACGACAAGCACGATCGCCACGCACAGGGCGCCGGTGAACGGGCCGACCAGGATCGCGGCCAACGCGCCACCCAGCAGGTGTCCGCTGACGCCGGGCAGGATCGGAAAGTTGACCATCTGGACCGCGAAGATGAATGCGGCGACAAGGCCTGCCAACGGGACGGTTCTCTCGTCGAGCTCAGAGCGGGCGCGCCACGCGCAGACCGCCAGGGCGACGATGGCGAGCACGCCGAAGCCCAGAGAAGTCGGGGCGTTGACGATGCCGTCGCTCATGTGCATCGCGGAGAAGCTGACAGTGGAGGCGGAGAACTCGGTGCCGGGCACAGCTCAGGTTATGCCGCGACCTTCTCATCTGTCTAGCTGTTCAGATGGAGAGGTTGTTAACCCTACGAATGGGCGTGCGCGTGCTCCGTCTCGAGCCCTGACTGGTGCACGTGCTCATGCGTGTGCTCGGCCCCGCCGTCGTGCGAGTGCGAGTGCTCGTGCTGGACGTGCTCGTGGTCATGGGCGCTATGCGCGTGGGAGTGGGTGTCGCCACCATGGCTGTGTTCGTGCACATGAGCCTCGTCGTGGCTGTGCTGTTCGGTCATATCGATCCCTCTCTCGTTGATTCACGAACTGTCCTGCTCCACGATGTGCAGGTCGCGGGAGTCACGGTGATGACGCGGCACCCCTGGGCCCGCGTGCTCGGCGTTGAAGACGGCATCGACGACCAGCCGTCGGACGTGGTCGTTCTCCAGGCTGTAGTAGATCGTCGTGCCCGCCCTGCGGGTGCGGACCAGACGCGCCATCCGCAGCTTCGCCAGGTGCTGCGACACCGACGGCGCGGGTTTTCCGATCTCTTCGGCGAGCTCGTTGACGGACAGCTCGCGATCGGCCAGCAGCCACAGCACGTGCACACGAGTGGCATCGGCCAGCATGCGGAAGATCTCGACGACAAGCGTCACCTGGTCATCAGGCAGCCGCGCGCGTTCGCCACTATCCGCATTCATACGCAGATAATAGCGCAGTCAGCCTGCCGTCAGTAGTGCCCGGACCTTGGCAACAGCGCTGACCGCGGCCTTGTGGTCGTGCGCCTGGTTCCGAACCCGCACCAGACATTCATGGCGTGCGAGAAGCCCGAAAGTCAGTCGGCCAGCGGCAATCTCGCCGATGCTGGCGAGTTGGCGTGCCACAAGCACCGGATGACGCCGCGGCAGCAGGTAGAGCGCCACGTGGCAGGCGGTCAGCCGTGCTGAGCGCCGATGCGGTGCAGCAGCTCGTGGACGATCTCGTCCTCGAGTCGATAGCTGACCTCCCGGCCCGCGCGGGTGGACGTTACCCAGCCCTGCTGCCGAAGCACCCGAAGCGCTTGGGATACCGCGTTTTCAGAGCGTCCGAGCGCCGCGGCCAGATCCCCGACGCAGATCCCTGGTGCCCGGTGTAGGCACAGCAGGATCTCCAGCCGGTTGGGATCCGACAGCAGATCGAAGCGCACGGTCCAGCCGACGGTGTCGACATCGGCCAATGCCGACGACGCACGCTCGACCAGCAGCTCTTTCACGGGCTTCTCCACTGTTGACAATGTAATCCAGCCGCCGCCGGCCGGCGGCTGGATCACCGCGGTCGGATGCCCTACCGCTCGCGCTTTTTTCCGGTGACGAGCAGATATTCGGCGTGGTAGGCCGTCTTACCCGGCCCGGTTGAGCGATTCCACTCCGTGAGCAACGCCAGGAAGTCGCGGTCAAGGGCCGCAACCCGTTCGGCGTCATCGACGTTGAATTTGTACGCCGCTATCGTCGGGCCGTAGTTTCGCTTCCAGTACTCCCGGAACTCCTCGGGCGTCGGGCTGTAGTCGATCACGATCTCCTGGCGTCGCAGCTCGAGGCCGCTCACCCGGTCGCCGAACAACTCGCGGACGTGGTCCTCGTCGCCCCACAACGGCGCCGGGCTGGCACCGGGAGGTGGCGGCGGCGCGTACGGCTTCATCGTCTTGAACAGGTTGCCGATGAAGCCCTGCGGCGTCCAGTTGATCAATCCGATGGTTCCGCCGGGCCGGCAGACTCGGATCAGCTCGTCGGCGGCCGCTTGGTGGTGCGGTGCGAACATCACACCGACAGAAGACAACACGACGTCATAGCTGTCGTCGGCGAACGGCAGCGCCTCGGCATCGGCCTCCACCCATTCCAGCTCGACACCGCGCGCGGCGGCGATGCGCCGTCCCGCGTCGAAGAGCTCCGGTGTGAGGTCACTGGCCGTGACCATCGCGCCGGTCTCCGCGGCGGGGATCGCGGCATTACCCGATCCGGCGGCGATGTCGAGGACGCGGTCGCCTACCTTCATGCCGCACGCGCGGACGAGCTCGGGGCCGAATGCGGGAATCAGCTCGGCCGCGACGGCCGGATAGTCGCCGGATGCCCACAGCGCGCGGTGCTTGGCCTTGAGTTCGCGGTCGGCGTCAATCCTGGTGGTCATTTCCATTCCTCCTTCAACTCGATGATGCTGAAACTTTGCGCCTGCCGCGTTGAGCAACCGTTAGCCGAATATGAAATACGCTGTTCAGGGTGCATTTCCTAGGTCGCGACATGCGTGGGTTGTCAGCGCCGAGCGAGCCAGGGCGATCGCTTCCGGCCCGGTCGGGCTCTTGCCGTCGTGGGCGCCGAGACGGGCGATTTGGTCGTCGGTGAGCGGAGAACCCTTGCCTTCGGCGGCGAGCGCGTGATGCAGTGCGCGCGCCTCATCGTCGGCGCCGACCCGCGCGAGGAACCGCGTCACATAACGGAGGTTGAGCCACTGCTGGCTCCAGTCTCCCACCCGATCCCAATGGTCGACGACATCGATGAGAGCGTAGGCCGCCGTTGCGATTTCGCCGTGCACGGCACGGGTGGCCGCGGCCTCCATGAGCGCGATGCCATGCCACCAGAAATTCTGCACGGACGCGGCAAGGTCAGCCGCCTCGTCGAACAAGGCCAGCGCTCGGTCGGGCGCTGACTTTTTCAGCACCAGGCCGAGCGCGTAGCGCGCCATCGACCGGGCGGTGGGATTGGCCGTCGTATCGGATATCGCGACGGCCTCCTCCGCGGCGGCCATGCCGTCTTCAGGGGCCCGCAGTGCGGCGTGGCATATCGCCACATAGAACAGCGTCCAGACCAATCGGATCGGGTCGTCGTCGGCGCGGGCGCGCGTCCTTTCCCCCTCGTAGTGTGTCAGCGCCGCCTCCGCGTCACCCTGGTATAGAGCGAGGTCTGCAAGCACATCGCCGGGATATGCAATGCGGCCGTTGCCGCGGCCCGGGACATGCCCGCGCGCCATGCTCGCCAACGAACGCGCCCGCTCGAACTGGCCCTTGTTCCATGCTCCCCTGGCGGCGAAACCGACGGCGGCGGCGAAGAGCGGGTGGTCGGGCTCGGCCAATTCGACCGTCCGCTCCGCCCAGCCGGACGACTCGTAACCGATTCGCAGATGGACGTATTCGGACAGCGAGGTGACCAGTCGAAGTGCGTTGCCGATGTCGCCATCGGCAACGACGTGCTCGAAGGCGACGCGCAGGTTGTCGTAATCGGGCAGCATCCGGTCGACCCAGGCCCCCTCCTGCGGGCCGTGCATGCCGATCGCGGCTCGCTCGGCAAGGTCTGTGTAGTACTCCGCATGCCGGGATATCAATTCATCAGCAATACCGTTCTCCCGCAACCGATCACGCCCGTATGCCCGCAGCGTCTCAAGCAAGAAGTATCGCGATCGAACGGTGCCGGTCCGCATCTTCACCATCGACTTGTCGAGCAGTCCGGTCAACCGTTCCAGCGTGTCGTCATCCGTCTCCCCGTCTGCGCCGCACACCCTGTGCGCGGCCTCGAGATCGAAGCCGCCTGCGAATAGCGACAGGCGGATGAACATCGCCTGTTCGGCGTCGGTGAGCAGGCGATACGACCAGTCGATTGTCGCGGCGAGGCTCTGTTGTCGTGCGGGTGCGTCGCGGGTTCCGCCGCTGAGCAGCCGAAGCCCGTCCAGCCGACGCGCCACATCGAGGCTGCCCATCGCCCGCATTCGCGCGGCGGCCAGTTCGATCGCCAGCGGCAGGCCGTCGAGACGTCGACAGATCTCGGCAACGGCTCCGACCGGCTCTTTGTCGAGGTCGAAATCGGGCCTGCCCGCCTTGGCTCGCTCCGCGAACAACGCCGTTGCGTCCTCGACCGGCAACGGAGGAACCGGCAGGATCCGCTCGCCCTCCACACCGAGTCCTTCCCGACTCGTGGCCAGTACCACGACATCCGGACAATGCCGAACGATCTGGTCGACCAGCCGCGCCGCTGCCGGTAGGACATGCTCGCAGTTGTCCACGAGCAACAACATCTTGTGCATCCGCAGAAACTCGATGACGGAGGCCTCGATGCCGAGCCCCTGCTGTTGCTGCAGTCTCAGCGCCGCCGCGATTGCGTGGCCGACGGCCGAACCGTCGTCGAGCGGCGCGAGTTCGCAGAAGCACACGCCGTCGTCGAAGCGACGCTCTATGCGGCTCGCGACCTCGAGGGCCAGGCGTGTCTTTCCGACGCCACCGACGCCGGTCAACGTTACGAGTGGGCTGTCACCAAGCGCAGCAGCGACGCTCGCGATGTCGTCCTCGCGTGCGACGAAGCTCGTGGCGCGCCGCGGTAACCCGATGCGCGGCCGAGCGGTGACCGAAACGTGTGACGTGGGTGGCGCAACCTGATGTCCGGGATCACCATCGAGGATCTGCTGGTGCACCTGGCGGAGCGGCGGGCCGGGGTCGGTGCCCAGTTCCTCGACGAGTCGCTCGCGCATCGCACGAAATGTCTCGACTGCGTCGGCCTGTCGGCCACAACGGAATTGGGCGAGCATCAACTGCCCGGCAAGCCGCTCGTCGAGTGGATGATCGGCGGACATCGCCGTCAGCTGCGGCAGCAACGCGCCGTGTCGATCGGCTCGCAGGGCCGCGTCGTTGCGGTCGAGGATCACCGCGAGCCGCTCGGCCTCCAGTACGGTGCGAACGTCGTTCATCCACGCAGTGTCGAGCGACGCGAACGGAGTTCCCCGCCACATCGCCAGCGCCTTTTCGAATAGGTCGTCCGACTCGATCGGATCCGTCGCAGCACGAGCCTTGGCGGTCAGCTCGCGGAAACAATGAAGGTCGATCGACAGCGGATCGGTACTCAGCACATAGCCGCTCGACCGGCGGGTAATCTCCACGCCATCGAATGCGATTACCTGCCGAAGCCGGGACAGATAGCCGGCGAGCGAGTTTCGAGCGCGGTGCGGCAACGCATCGGACCAGATCCGGTCGATCAGTTGGTCGGTCGGCACGGCGCGGTTCACGTCAATCAGCAGGGCCCCCAGAACACAGCGCTGCCTGGCAGCGCCGATGTCGAGTCGCTCTCCGTCAGCCAATGCCTCGACGCCGCCGAGTATCCGAAACTCCACCGCCACCCGTACAGCATGGCGGCTTAGAGCCGCCTGAACAGCGGATTTCATAATCGCGACAGGCTTGCCGAAACCTCGCCGGGCACGGTTGCACCGTCAAAGAACGGGCCGCAGGGGCCCTCGAACAGTGGAGAACGCACGAACACGCACAAGAAGATCGCCACGCTGACGGGCCCGGCGGCGATGGTCGCGACCGTCGGCTACCTCGGGGCGACCGACCGCGACCGACCGCGACTGTATGGGCTACGTACGTCAGCGGCGTCTTTTCCTACACAGCCCATACTCTCGCGGTACGCGGACGCCCAGCGCGAGGCCGGCGACGATCGGGGTGTTGTGCAGGAACTCCTCGCGAAGCCCCACCAAAAGCCCAGCGACGCCGACAAGGGTGACGGTGATCAGGGAACGCATCGCGCGAAAATCAACGCCGGTTTGCGCTGGTCGCGAATCGCCCGCGAGGCAATCGACCGCTGCGAACAGAAGCCCCCTGCCAGGCGGGCGCTTACGACCCGCCTGGCATCAGTGACTACGAGCAGCACCCGTCGCAGACTCCGTCCGCAGAGAACTCCTTCGTGATCTGTTGGCTGATTTGAGTTCTCGAACCGCCATCTGCGTCGACGAACTTCGCAGCAGCGTAGATCTCGTCGTGTTCCTCCGGCATCCAGCCGAATTGGCTGTTGTCCTCGTTGAGTGAGTAGGTGGGAACCAGGAATTCGCGTTGGTACTCCAGGCCCCCCGGTCCGGCTCGAAGAAAGCCGGCGCCGTCGGGTTGGGCGTGCGGGACGTTGAGGTAGACGAGGCTTTCGTCGCCTTCATGACCGTGGCCGTCGTCGGCCTGCAGGTAATACACCATCCCGCCCGGCTTCGACGGATTGTCGTCGATGTGGACGAGATAGCCGACGGCGTCGGCTTGCGACATCGGGAACACACCCCTGACCGTCGTCCGATAGTAGCCCGGCTTTCCGAAGTCGGGGCACAGGAAAACTGTGGCACCGCTCGGTTTTGGTGCCGCCGCTGCCGGCGCTGCTGCAACCGTCAGTGCGATGGTGGTGACGGCGGCCGCGCCGGTCAGCACCGACGCCAATGTTCTTGTGTTCATGATCAGTTCCTTTCTGTGGGTCACATTGCGACAGGGCTAGCGGCAGCAGCTGTCGCAGATTCCGGAGACTTCGAAGTTGCGAGTGATCGACTGGGTGACGGCCGGACGTAGGCCGCCGTCGCCGTCGCGGAACGTGACGACGGCGTATACCTCGTCGGTGTCGTCGTCGGATCCGGGCTGGGCGTAGTCTTCGTTGAAATTCGGCCGGGGAACAGCCATTTCGCGGCGGTATTCCAGCCCGCCCGGGACCGACCGCAGATAGCCTTCACTCGTCGTCGCAGTGGTCGGGTAGAAGCCGTCGCCGATGAGGCGGTCGTTGTTACCTTCGTCGTCGGCCTTGAGTTCGACGATCAACCCGCCTGGCTGGGCGCCCTCGTTCATGTGGATCAGGTAGCCGGTTGCGTCGGCCGAATCCATCGGATAGGTGCCCTTTACCGAAATCCGGTACATGCTGGGAGTTCCGATGTCCTGACAGATGTAGAGCATGGCGCCGTCGGTTTGGCTGGGCGCGGCGGCGGCAAAACCGATGCCGACGGTCAGTCCAAGAGCGGTGCCGACGACGGCGGCGCCGCCGAGTTTCGTCGCGAGCGTCTGCGTATTCATGCGTGTTCCTTCTGTCGATGTCGCGGAACACGGCGTTCTGCAACTGCCAGATCAGATTCGACGATGGACGCGCGCGGGCCATCGGGAGGAATTCCCTATATTGCGCAGTCGATGTAAATAGGTAGTCAGTCGAGGAAGCCGTGCAGAAGTGCCGCCGACCCAGCGACGTGAGCCATCATCGCGGCGGCGGCACCGTCGCAATCCCCGGCGAGGATGGCCATCACGACGGCCTCGTGCTGCTCGTCGGAATGCGCGATGTTGCGCGGCAGCAGCGGGATCTGGTCGAGAAGCCCGTTGAGCCGCATCCGGTTCTCGGCAACGAGGGTGACGAGAGACGGGGAACCGGCGGCCTCGGCCAGGGCCAAATGGAACCGCGAGTCCAACCGCCGGTAGTCGCCTGCCGGCGCGCCGCGCACATCGGTCATCCTCGCCCACAGCACTTCTCGCTCGGCGGCGGTCAACGTCTGGCTCGCCGCCATCCGCGCGGCACCGACCTCGAGAACCTCCCGCAGTCGCAGCGCGTCGTCGATCTCGGCGCGCGTCACCCTCGGCTGGGCCCCGGTATGTGTCGGGAGCGACTCGGCCAGGAATGTGCCGCCGTACCGACCGCGCCGCGACACCAGGTAGCCGGCATCGGCCAACGACTTGATCGCTTCCCGCACGGTATCGCGACTGACCCCGAGGCGGGCGGCCAGTTCCCGCTCAGGAGGCAATGACTCACCGGGCTGCAGCACGCCGAGCCGGATCGTCTGCAATAGCCGTCCGACGGTGTCCTCGAAGGCATTCCCCGGGCGCACCGGGCGAAGCAGAGCTTCGCCTGCGAGCGGAACGTCGGGGTCGACGGTCATGTCTACAGCGGAGTGACGTAGGCCGAGCTGATGCCGCCGTCGACCAAGAAGGAGGAGCCGGTGATGAACGATGCGTCGTCGCTTGCGAGGAACGCCACCGCCGCGGCCATTTCCTCGGGCTCGGCGAACCGGCCCAGCGGCACGTGCACCAGCCTGCGCGCGGCCCTCTCGGGGTCCTTGGCGAAAAGCTCCTGCAGCAGAGGCGTGTTCACGGGCCCGGGGCATAGCGAGTTGACCCTGATGCCCTGCCGCGCGAACTGCACGCCGAGCTCCCGCGACATCGCAAGCACGCCGCCCTTGGACGCGGTGTAGGAGATCTGCGACGTCGCCGATCCCATCACGGCGACGAACGACGCGGTGTTGATGATCGAGCCCTTCTGCGCAGGGACCATATGCCGCAGCGCGGCCTTGCAGCACAGAAACACCGACTTGAGGTTGATGTCCTGGACACGTTGCCATGCGTCGAGGTCGGTGTTCTCGATGAGATCGTCCTCGGGCGGTGAGATACCGGCGTTGTTGAACGCGATGTCGACCGAGCCGTATGTCTTTGCGGCGCTGTCGAAGAGCGTGTCGACGGCCGCCTGATCGGCGACGTCGACGGGCACGAACAAGCCCTCGAGTTCGTCGGCGGCGGCCTTACCTGTGGCCGGGTCGATATCGCCGATCACTATGGTGGCGCCCTCCGCCCGCATCCGCTTGGCGGTCGCCAGGCCGATGCCGCTTGCGCCACCGGTGATGACGGCGACCTTGTCGGCCAGTCGCTGGGTCAGATCTGTCTTGTTCATGACCTAGTCTCTCTCGTTTATCGCGAAGAAGACGTTCTTGGTTTCGGTGAAGTGCAGTGGGGCGTCGGCTCCGAGCTCGCGGCCGAGACCCGACTGCTTGAAGCCGCCGAACGGCGTGTTGTATCGGACCGACGAGTGCGAATTGACCGACAGGTTGCCCGTTTCCACGGCCCGCGACACCCGGATCGCCCGTGACAGGTTGTCGGTCCAGATCGATCCCGAAAGGCCGTAAGGGGTGTCGTTGGCCAATTCGATCGCGTCGGCTTCGTCCTCGAACGGCAATACGGTGACCACCGGACCGAAGATCTCCTCGGTCACGGTCCGGTCCGTGCGCTGCGGGGTCAGCACCGTCGGCGGGTACCAGTAGCCCGGCCCCGTTGGCGCGTCGCCGCGGAACGCCACCGGTGCGTCGTCGGGCACGAAGGAGGCGACGCTGTTCCAGTGCGTCTTCGAAACGAGCGGTCCCATCTCGGTTTCCTTTGCGCTCGGGTCGCCGACCACGACACCCTTGACCGCGGGCTCGAGTAGTTCCATGAAGCGGTCATAGACGCTGCGCTGCACCAGGATCCGGCTGCGGGAACAGCAGTCCTGACCGGCGTTGTCGAAGACGCCGTACGGCGCGGTGGCCGCGGCCCGCTCGAGATCGCAGTCGTCGAAGACGATGTTGGCGCTCTTGCCGCCGAGTTCCAGCGTCACCCGTTTGATGTGCTTGGCGGCACCGGCCATCACACCGATACCGACCTCGGTGGATCCGGTGAAGACGATCTTGCCGATACCCGGATGGGTGACGAACCGGTCCCCGACCACCGAGCCCTTGCCGGGAAGCACCTGGAACAGATCCTCGGGGATCCCGGCCTCAACGGCGAGTTCGCCGAGGCGGATGGTCGTCAGCGGTGTCCACTCGGCGGGCTTCACCAGCACCGCATTACCCGCGGCGAGTGCGGGCACGAAGCCCCACGACGCGATCGTCATCGGGAAGTTCCACGGCGTGATGACACCGACAACGCCTATCGGCTCGTTGAAGGTGACGTCGAATCCGCCCGCAACGGGAATCTGCTTGCCCGACAGCCGCTCCGGGCTCGCGGAGTAGAACTGCAGCACGTCGCGGACGTGGCCGGCCTCCCATTCGGCGTTGCCGATCGGATGGCCCGAGTTGGCCACCTCCAATGCGGCCAACTCGTCGATGTGCGCATCGACGACGGCGGCATACGCGCGCAGTGCGGCGGCCTTGTCCGCGGGTGCGCGACTTGCCCACTCCCGTTGGGCGACCCTGGCTCGGGCCACCGCATCGTCGACCGCCTCCGCGGTGGTCTGCTCGACCTGCCGCAACTCCTCTTCGGTTGCGGGATTGATCAGAGTAGAAACTCCCGCTGTATTGCTCCTCACGCCCACGGTCACGCGTTCACCTTTCGGGTTGCATATTGCGCAGCGGCGTTCACCACTGCGGAGAACAGGCGAAGATCGTCGAGTCGTTCCTCCGGATGCCACTGCACCGCGAGAACGAAGTTCGCCCCTGGTATTTCGATGCCCTCGATCACGCCCTCGTCATCCTGTGCGCTGACGATCAGCCCGTCGCCGAGCCGATCGATGGCCTGGTGGTGGTAGCACTGCGCATCCGAAGTCTCACCGATCAGCGCCGCCAGCCTGGTCCCCGCCACGGTGCGCACCGACGACGTGGAGAACACGGCGTTGCCCTGCTGGTGATTGGGGTGACCGAGTACGTCAGGCAGGTGCTGGTGCAGCGTGCCACCCATGACGACGTTGATCACCTGTGCGCCACGGCAGATTCCGAGCACCGGAATGCCGCGCCTGATCGCACCGCCCACCAGGGCGTACTCCCACGCGTCGCGTGCGCGACTGGCATCGACGGGTTCGTCGGTCTTGGGGTGACGCTGTTGCCCGTAAGCGGCCGGATCCAAATCGGGTCCGCCGGTGATGATCAGCCCGTCGAGCCCGTCGAGCACCCGGTCCGCTGCGTCTTGAGGCTGCGGCGGCAGCAGCACCACGGTGCCGCCCGCGAGGTTGACGCCCTCCATATAAATGGCGGGCAGAAAGCTCGCGTGGACATCCCACACACCGGTCTGCGCCTGCTGCAGGTATGTGGTCATCCCGAGTACGGGTCTAAAGACGCTCAAATCCGCGCACCCTTTCCCAGTCGGTGACCGTGGAGTTGAACGCCTTCAGCTCGACGGCCGCGTAGTTCAGATAGTGGTCGATCACCTCGTCGCCGAACTGTTCGCGCGCGATCTTCGACTTGTCGAGAAGATCGGCGGCTTCGGTCAATGTCGTCGGAAGGTGTTCTGCACCACTGGTATAGGCGTTACCCACCAACGCTTCCGGCAGCTCCAGCTCGTTCTCGATTCCGTAAAGGCCGCCCGCGATCAGTGCCGACACCGCGAGATACTGGTTCACGTCACCGCCCGGCGCGCGGTTCTCCATCCGCATCCCATGACCGTGCCCGACGATCCGCAGCGCGCACGTCCGGTTGTCCATCCCCCACGCGACAGCGGTCGGGGCGAAACTGCCCTCCACGAATCGTTTGTAGGAGTTGATGTTAGGGGCGTAGAACAGTGTGAAGTCGCGCAGCGTCGCAAGCTGGCCTGCGATGAAACTGCGGAACATCGGCGACATCCCGTCGGGAGCATCCGAGTCGGCGAACACCGCGCTGCCGTCGTCGCCGCGCAACGAGATGTGGATATGGCAGCTGTTGCCTTCGCGCTCATCGTATTTCGCCATGAACGAAATGCTCTTGCCGTGCTTGTCTGCGATCTCTTTCGCGCCGTTCTTGTAGATCGTGTGGTTGTCGCAGGTGACGCGCGCGTGGTCGTAGCGGAAGGCGATCTCCTGCTGCCCCAGGTTGCACTCGCCCTTGACGCCCTCGCAGTACATGCCCGCACCGTCCATGCCGAGCCTGATGTCGCGAAGCAGCGGCTCCATCCGGGTGGACGCGTGCATCGCGTAGTCGACGTTGTAGTCGGTCGCAGGCGTCAGGTTGCGGTATCCCGCCCCCCACGCCTGCCGGTAGCTGTCGTCGAACACGATGAATTCGAGTTCGGTGCCGACGTAGGGCACCAAGCCCTTGTCGGCCAGCCGGTCGATCTGCCTGTTCAGGATGCTGCGCGGCGCCTGGACCACCGGCCTGCCGTCCGTCCACGAAAGGTCGGCCATCACCAGCGCGGTGGCGGGCAGCCACGGCACCAGGCGCAGGGTGGAGAAGTCCGGCGTCATCACCATGTCGCCGTACCCGGTCTCCCAGCTTGAAATCGCATAGCCGTCGACGGTGTTCATGTCGACGTCGACGGCGAGCAGATAGTTGCAGCACTCGGCCCCGTGGGCGGCAACGTCTTCAACCCACAGCCGCGCCGCGACGCGCTTACCGATCAGCCGGCCCTGCATATCGCAGAATGCGACGATCACGGTGTCGATGTCGCCAGCGGCGATCAAGGATTCCAACTCGGTTTGCGCCAGCATTCCAGTCACCCCCTAAAGGTAGGTCATCAGACCATTAGACCGCTAGCGCTCTGAGAAGTTCGGCGGCCGCTGGGCCCGTCGGTTGATCCGGACGTCGAAAGCTTCGGACACGTGCCACTCGCGCGACAACATCACCGGCGTCCCGTCCCGGTTGTAGTCGATCTCTTCGATGTAGAGCAGGGGCTTCCCGCGACGGACCCCCAAGACCTTTGCCGTGCAATTGGTGCTGGCGACGGCGCGCAGCGTCGCGGTCGCGTGGTCGGCGGCATGGCCTACGGAACGCAGCAGTGCGAACAGGGAGGGGTCGAGGCTGTGCAGATCGAGGTCGTCGGGCAGCAGTCGTGCGGGTATGCGGTCACGTGAGTAGATGACCGGCTGGTCGTCGGCGGTCCGGACGCGCTCGACGGCGAGGATCTTCTCGCCTCTGCCGAGCTGCAATCCGCCGTCGATCTCGGAGGACTGCTCATAGGCGGCGTCGAGAACCCGCATACCGGCGTGCGCTCCTGCGGATTCGATCATCGCGAGGTAACTCAACGTCGAATCCAGCCCGTGGGGCATCCGCCGCCGCTCGGCGACATAGCTGCCAGATCCCCTGCGCCGGATGACATATCCCGCCTCGACCAGGCCCCGCACGGCTTCGCGCACCGTCGCCCGCGACACGCCGAATCGCTTCGACAGTTCACCCTCGGTCGGCAGCTTGGTCCCTGGCGCCATATGCGAGCTGGTGATCTCTTCCAGCAGCTCGTCGCGCAGCCGGTCGGCGAGCAACGTCTGCCCGGGCATCACACGAGCCTACGTTGTTCCGTGGGGCGCCTCGGCCGACACGGTCTCGGAGATGACCCGCCGAACCTGGTCTGCGATCGACGGCGCCCCCGGCAGCAGACCGTCGAAGATCGCGCTGCCGATCGTGTAACCCCACGCGCCCGCCTCACCGACGGCCACGGCGCGCTCGATGCTGGCGATCGAGCCCGCGACGATCACCGGACCGTTGGAGGCGGCCGTAACGGCGCGTATCAGCTCGAGCTGATCGGCAGTCGGATGGCGGTACGCCAGCAGATCGAGACCGCCGACGTGATCGAGTGCGGTGAGCCGCTCCGCGTCGGCAGCGATCTCGTCGACCGTGCCGAGCAGCACGCTTGGGTGGTCCACGACGCGGCCGGGGAACGGGCAGTACCGCACCCCGTCGGGCAGCATGCCTGCCGTCTCGGCGCCGTGGGTGCCGCCGAGCACCCAGTCGAAGCCGGCCTCTGCCGCCGAACGCAGCGATGACATCTCGGCCTCCTCGCTGGTGGACACCACCTCGAGCATCACCTCGAAGCCGGCATCGTGGGCGAGCCCAACCAGCTCACATTGGCGGGCACGATCCGCGCCCACGTCCTTGAACCCGACGTAATGCAGTCCAGTGCCCGCCAAAGTCGGCATTATCTCCACGGCGTTGTCGACGGTCCGGTCGCCGTGAGTGAGCATGAATACAAATTCAGCCACAGTTGATGAGCCTCCTTTATCTAGTCATCCGTTCTCGGCGTCGGCCACGATCGACCGCGCCGCATCGTCCGACCAGACGCCGAGGAGATCGGCGAGGTCGACGATCGAGATCCGTTCCCTGAGCAGATTGCAGTTACGCAGCGCCCAGAACAGCAGTCGCTCGTCGTACCCTGAGCCGAGATCCCGTGCCCGCGTAGGCAGTCCGCTCGCGTGGCTGACTTCGTCGAACTGCTCAGGGGTCGGAAGCGCCACCGTCTGCTTGAACCCTTCCCAGTCGGCGACCATCGCCTCGACGTCGGCCAGGTGCTCGAGCAGCCAGCTGCGTTTCTTCGAGTAGCCGGTCCAGCACTCCTCGACCGTCTTCGCGCCGAGTTCGGCGAACGCGAGCGCGACCGCGTCCCGGCTAGAAGACTCGTCGGGCACCCGCACCTGCGCCGTCGCCGACGAGATCGTGCGATCGACGAGCTGCCAAACCCGCAGCGCGAGCCGGGTCGCGACCGTCACCTGCATACCGTGCGGTGCGGCAGGGCCCTGCCGTTGCGACAGCGCCATCTCCAGCAGGTGCGACACCGCATGTTCGGTGCCAGAAGCAGGGGCGGTCGAGCCGACAATTCCCATCGACAGTCCGCTTCCCGCGAGGAGCCGGGCCAGGTCGGCCAGCCCTGCAGGCTCGGCGTCGCGGGCTGCCTGCGCCAGCGTCGGAAGCGCGGGCATCGCGGCGAGCACCTGTTCGATGACGGCGGCGTCGTACGCGGGACCGTGTCCGAGGCCCGCCGCAAGTGCCCACTCCGCTACCGCGTTGGGC
Source organism: uncultured Mycobacteriaceae bacterium (assembly GCA_902826815.1). GTDB lineage: Bacteria > Actinomycetota > Actinomycetes > Mycobacteriales > Mycobacteriaceae > Mycobacterium. The sequence continues at coordinate 11,135 of CADEGF010000028.1, read as the reverse complement.
ACCGTGGACAGGTCGCCGACACCTGCGAGGTTCAGTCCGGGTGGCGCCGCGCCGATCAGATCGGAGTCGGCGACGAGCATGTCCGGCCATCGCGAGACAACTGTGCGTTTCGCACCCGCGATGATCAGCACGCTGCGGTCGGCGATGAAACCGTTGATACTGCAGGCAGTTTGGACCGCGACGTGGCGGCTACCGGTTCGTTGAGCGGTGACCTTCGCGATGTCGGTGAGCGTGCCTGCGCCCACCGAGATCATCATTCGCGCAGTGGCTACCTCGGCCACCGCGCACTCGACGGTTTCCTCGTCAGCCCGCACCACGCCGGTGCCTAACTGGATCACGGGGCAGCCGAGCTTCTTGGCGAGGCGGTCGACCACGGGTCCGTCAGACGTTTGGTAGGGACCGCCGTCGCTGATGATCAGTGGAGCAGGCATTCCCGGCCGCGCGCAGGCATCGGTGATCGCGCTGTCCAGAATCGAGGCGCCGACGCGGATGTCGACGTCGGGCAGGTCTTGATGACCCTTCTCGCGGAGTTCCGTGAGGATGGCGTTGGGGTCGGGGATCGTCATGGCGCCAACGCTGACTCGACGGCGTCGAACACCGCACGGTAGCGGCCATAGCCCTCGGCGTACTGCGATTGTCTCGCGGCATCGGGTTCGATCACATCCGGATCCAATTGCACAGCAACCGATGCCGCCGCAAAGTCGGCGAACAACCCAGCCCCGACGCCCGCGACCATCGCCGCGCCGACCGCGGTGGCCTCTTGGGTGCGGACGCGGCGCATCGGCCTGCCGAGCACATCGGCCTTGATCGAGGCCCATAGGTCGTCGCGCGCGCCGCCGCCGACGATCCGGACCTCGCCGTGGCCGAGACCCAGCGAATCGAGCCGGTCGACGATGTCGCGCAGTGCGTACGCGCATCCTTCGAGAACCGCGCGGGCCGCGTGTGCCGAGGTGTGATTCATCGCCAACCCCAGAAATGCACCGCGCATCGCATCGTTCCAACGCGGTGCGGTCGACCCGGACAGCGCAGGCAGGAACAACACCCCGTCACTGGCAGGCGGCGCCTGCCTTGCCCGCGTGAAGATCTCGGCCTGCGGTATGCCGAGCAGTCCTTCGGCGAGCCAGAGCGTACTGCCGCCGCTGACAAAACCCGGGTTCTCGATCAGCCACGACCCTGGTACCGCGTGGCCGTGCGTCTCCACGACGCCGAGCGGATCGCGGACAGGTTCGGCAGCGACCGTCGTCACCGGTTCCGCGGTGCCGGTGACGTCGACGACAACCCCGGCCTCGATGGCACCCGCTCCTACGGATGCCGCGTGCTCGTCACCCGTGCCGACGACCACTGCGCATGTTGCGGGAAGCCCGAGTTCGGCTGCCACGCCCGGCCGCAGGGTCCCGACGATGTCAGTGGACGGCCGCACCACAGGCAGCATCGCCGGGTCGAGGCCGGCCGCACCACACAACTCGGCGTCGAAATCCCCCTTGGCGACGTCGTACACCATCGTCGATGACGCATTGGCGGCGTCCTGGGCGTGCGAACCCGAGAGATGATGGAGCACATACGATCCGACGGGAGCAAGCATTGCGGTGTCATGCCATACCTGTGGTTCATTCTCCCGGATCCACATCATCTTCGGCGCACTGTGTGACGCGTCGGCCACCAGTCCGGTGCGCTCGGCAAGTGAATCGGCGCCCACGGCGGTCACCAGCTGATCGCACTGTTTGGTCGCCCGCTTATCCAGCCAGATGATCGCCCCGCGCAATGGCGTGCCATCGGCATCGCAGGCCACCACGCCGTCCACCTGGCTGCCGAGTCCCATCGCAACGACCCGATCCGCCTGTACGCCTTGGGTTGCCGCATGCACCGCGTCGCACAGGGCAGCGCAGTACGCGTAGGGGTTCTGGTCGGCCCAGCCGTCGTGCTCGTGCACCATGGTCAGCGGCGCCGAACCGGCGGACACCACGACGCCGTCTTCATCGATGATCACGGCTTGGATGCTCTGCGAGCCGACATCGACTCCCAGGACCAGAGACACGGCGCCCCCTCGCTGATGCTGGTGGACCAGGTGAAAGCTCGAAAGTTACGGTGTGCGGGGAGGATTGGGCGGTGATCCTCCCCGCCCCGTCACATCAGGGTGTCCGTGTCGACGGTTCGTCACCGGCGATCTCGCTGACGGAAACCGTTCCGTAGCCCTCTTCCTGCAGGTTCGCTCCGTGCTGTCCATGCGACATCGCGAATTCTTCTTCCGGCGACAGCACCAGCTTGTGCCGTCCACGAACCGCGAAATAGACGATGCCGATCACGAAGTAGACCGCCGTCCCGTAGACGCCAGGCCGGTAGTCCTCGTTGAGGAACAGCGACACCAGGGCGACCAACGCGATGGCGCCTGCGATGGCCGCACCCCAGATACCCACGGGGCTGCGGTACGGCCGCTCGATGTTCGGCAGCTTGTTGCGCAGCACGATGAACGCCAGGCATTGCATGAAGTACGAGATCACCGCGCCGAACACGGCCATGTACAGCAGTGCGCCGACGATCTTGCCCGCGACCGCGCTCTCGCTCTGTCCGGCGAAATAGATGACGAGCGACAGGGCGTAGCCGATCACCGCGCCGGCGATGAGCGCGACATACGGCGTGTTGCGGGTCGGGTGGGTGATCGACAGGCTCTGCGGGAAATAGCCTGCGCGCGATAGCGAGTACGTGTTGCGGCCGTAGGCGTAGATGATCGTGAAGAAGCTGGCGATCAGCCCGACCAACGCGAGGATACCGAGCAGCGAAGCCCCCGCACCCTCGCCGAATACCGCCTTGAACCCGTCGAAGAACGGCGTCGCCGACGTTCCGATCGCTGCGGCGCCGCCACCGATGCCGGTGTTCAGGAACAGGATGCCGATGGCGAACACCATCAGCGTCGTGAGTCCCCAGATTGTCGCGCGGGGTATGTCACGCTTCGGATCGTGGGATTCCTCGGCGGCCAACGGCAGTTCCTCGATCGCGAGGTAGAACCAGATCGCGAACGGCAGAGCCGGGAAGATTCCGGCGATGCCCTTCGGCAGGAAGCTGCTCTGACCCTCCTCCGGCGGAATGTTGGTGAGCAGGGCGGCGTCGAACTTCCCACTGAAGATGACGGAGACGAAGAAGAACGCCAGGACCGCGAGCGCCGCGACCGTGATGATCACGGTGAACCGCATGGTGATCTCGATACCCAGGACGTTGATGCCGACGAAAATGATGTAGTAGACGGCCCACCACAGCACCGGGCTGTTCCACCATCCGTCGGCTCCGGTCAGGTCGAAAACGATGTCATGGGATAGGAATCCCATCGCACCGACGACAACCGCCGGGGTGATCACGTACTCCATGTTCTCGGCGAGACCGGTGATGAACCCGCCCCATGGACCCATCGCCGACCGGGAGAACGAGTAAGCCCCACCGGTGTGTGGCAGTGCGGGCGACATCTCCGCGATGGAGAAGCACAGCCCGTAATACATGATCGTGATGACGATCCCGGCGATGAGCAGGCCGCCGAAGCCGCCCGCATCGAGACCGAGATTCCAGCCGTAGAAGTCACCGGAGATCACGGCGCCGACGCCGAGAGCCCACAGTGACCAGAAGGCGGCATGACGCCGCAATTTCCGCTTCTCGAAATACCCTTCACCGGCCTCCCGATAGGTGACCGAACCCACGGCTCGAGTGTTCTCCGCCATCGCTCCTCCTCGGCTTCCGGCTGGCTGCAGAGCACAAGTTGTCAGACAACTTTGACAATAAACCCGGACGGATGCCAGGTCAACGATCTAACGTGAAGATTTACGCAGTCGTCATGGCCAAAGGTAGGACAACAGACCTTTGGCGCCTTATTGTGCTCAATGCGAGTTCTGTCCCCACCCCACGAAGGAGAATTGCCGTGCCAGAGGGCCACGAACAACTGTCCGATGACGAGAAGCATTTAGCCAGCCTCGGCTATACCCAGGAACTGCACCGATCATGGTCGGGCTTTTCCAACTTCGCGATCTCGTTCTCGATCATCTCGATCCTGGCGGGCTGCTTCACCTCATTCGGCCTCGGCTGGAACAACGGAGGCCCTGCGGCGATCGCCTGGGGCTGGCCCCTCGTCTCGATCTTCATCCTTGTCATCGGGCTGTGCATGTCCGAGTTGGTGTCGGCATTTCCCACGTCGGGCGGAATCTATTGGTGGGCAGCAAAACTCGGCGGCCCAAAGGCCGGCTTCTACACCGGCTGGCTCAACCTGATCGGCCTGATCGCGATCCTGGCGTCGGTCGCATACGGCTGCGCGACGTTCCTTGACCTGACGCTAGGCACGTTCAGTGAGGCCTGGCTCAACGGCTACAGCCTCACCCGGACGTTCGTGCTGTTCGTCGTCATCCTGGTGATCTCCGCGGTCATCAACATCTTCTCCAGCCATCTGCTGGCCGTCATCAACAACATCTCGGTGTGGTGGCATGTGGCAGGTGCAGCGGCGGTGATCCTGATCCTGTGGCTGATTCCCGAGCAGCATGCCAGTTTCGGCGACGTCTTCGCCAAGACCATCAACAACAGCGGCATGTTCGGCGGCTCGACCTCGAGCATTGCCTTCCTTTTCTTCTGCCTGCCGATCGCTGCGATCCTGACCCAGTACACGATCACCGGCTACGACGCATCAGCACACCTGTCCGAGGAGACCAAGAGTGCGGCCGATGGCGCGGCCAAGGGCATCTGGCGGTCGATCTTCTACTCGGCGATCGGTGGCTGGATCCTGCTGTTGACATTCCTCTTCGCGGTGCAGGACTCCGACGAGGTTTCGGCGGGCGGCGGCGCGGTGGTCACCATCTTCAACCAGGCGATGGACTCAAAGTGGGTCGCGATCGTCCTGTTCATCTCTACGGCCGGACAGTTCTTCTGCACGACGGCGTGTCAGACCAGCGCATCGCGGATGCTGTTCGCGTTCAGCCGCGACCGCGCAGTGCCGGGTCACCAGTTGTGGTCGGCGCTGAGCGCGAAGAGGATTCCCGCCAACGGAGTGATGATCACCGCGGTGCTCGCCGCAGCCATCACCCTGCCCGCTCTGGTCGAGGTCGATATCAACGGCGCGCCGGTCCCGATCGCGTTCTTCGCGGTGGTCTCGATCGGAGTCGTCGGCCTGTATCTGTGCTTCGCCGTGCCCATCTACTACCGGTGGAAGGCCGGTGACTCCTTCCCGACCGGGAGATGGAATCTGCGCGGCCACCACAAATGGATGGCGCCCGTCGCAATAATCGAGATCATCATCACCTCGATCATCGCGATGTTCCCGACCTCTCTGGGCGGCATGCCGTGGGACCCGAGCTTCGAGTGGAAGTTCGTCAACTACACCCCGTTGCTGGTGGGTGGCGTGCTGATCCTGCTGTGGATCTACTGGCACGTGTCGGTGAAGAACTGGTTCACCGGTCCGATCAAGCAGGTCGACGAGACCGGGGAGCTGGAAGGCGTGTCCTAGCCGTTCTGCCCCGACACACCGGGTGGAGCCCCACCGGGTAGGGTCGAATTGATGTGCGGAGCCACCGGCGAGGTGCGACTCGACGGCCGAACGCCCGATCTTGCGGCGGTATCGGCCATGGCGCAGGCATTGGCCCCTCGAGGTCCCGATGCGGCGGGTACGTGGTCGCAGGGCCGAGTAGCGCTGGGCCATCGCCGCCTGAAGATCATCGATCTGTCCGAGGCGGGCGCCCAGCCGATGATCGACAGCGACCTCGGCCTCGCCATCGCGTGGAACGGGTGCATCTACAACTACAAGAGCCTGCGCCGCGAGCTGGCCGAGCACGGCTACCGGTTCTTCTCCCACAGCGACACCGAGGTGCTGCTGAAGGCCTACCACCACTGGGGCGACCGCTTCGTGGACCGGCTGTACGGCATGTTCGCGTTCGCGATCGTCGAGCGCGACAGCGGACGGGTTCTGCTGGGACGCGACCGGCTCGGCATCAAGCCGCTCTACATCACCGAGGACGCCAACCGCGTTCGGTTCGCCTCGTCACTGCCCGCCCTGCTGGCCGGCGGCGGCATCGACACCCGCATCGACCCCGTCGCGCTGCACCACTACCTCACCTTCCACTCTGTGGTGCCGCCGCCGCACACGATCCTGCGCGGCGTCTCCAAGATTCCGCCCGCGACGCTGATCGCGATCGAGCCCGACGGCCGTCGCACCACCACCACGTACTGGGCGCCCGACTTCAGCCGGCGCGACGACCGTAAAGACTGGTCCGAAAAAGACTGGGAAGACGCTGTTCTCGAGTCTCTACGGGTCGCGGTCGACCGCCGGATGGTGGCCGACGTCCCGGTGGGCTGCCTGTTGTCGGGGGGCGTCGACTCCAGCCTGATCGTCGGCCTGCTTGCCGAGGCGGGTCAGAAGCATCTGTCGACGTTCTCGATCGGCTTCGAATCCGTTGGCGACGTCGAGGGCGACGAATTCAAGTGGTCGGACATCATGGCGGACCGGTTCGACACCGACCATCACCAGATCCGCATCGGCACCGACCGAATGCTGCCCGCTCTCGACGGCGCGATCGGCGCCATGAGCGAACCGATGGTCAGCCACGACTGCGTGGCCTTCTATCTGCTCAGCCAGGAAGTCGCCAAACACGTCAAGGTGGTGCAGTCCGGCCAGGGCGCCGACGAGGTGTTCGCGGGCTACCACTGGTATCCCCCGATGGGCGAGCCCGCGGCCGCTTCCCTTGACGGTTCGGTGGCCGCCTATCGGGGCGCGTTCTTCGACCGCGACTCGGCGAGCGTGCGAGAACTCGCGGCGGCCAACTACATCGCCGACAACGATCCGAGCGGCCGGTTCGTCACCGAGCATTTCGCCCGCGAAGGCGCGCAGTCCGGTGTCGACCGCGCACTGCGGCTCGACACCACCGTCATGCTGGTTGACGACCCCGTCAAGCGGGTAGACAACATGACCATGGCCTGGGGCTTAGAGGGGCGAGTGCCGTTCCTCGACCACGAACTCGTCGAGCTGGCCGCCACCTGCCCGCCGAATCTCAAGACCGCGCAGGGCGGCAAAGGCGTGCTCAAGGAAGCCGCTCGCAGGGTCATCCCCGCCGAGGTGATCGACCGTCCCAAGGGCTACTTCCCGGTGCCAGCGCTCACCCACCTCGAGGGCCCGTACCTCGATCTGGTGCGGGATGCGCTGTATGCACCGGTCGCCAAGGAGCGCGGCCTGTTCCGCCAGGAGGCGGTCGACGCCCTGCTGGCCGACCCCAACGGCAGGCTCACCCCGCTGCGCGGCAACAAACTGTGGCAGATCGCGCTGCTCGAACTGTGGCTGCAGAAGCACGGGATCTCGGGATCGGCGGCATGACCTCAAGTCAATCGACCGCCGATGACCATCCCGAGGCCATCACCCTCGGCTTGCACGACGCCTCGCCCCAGCACCTCGTCGACAAGATGGCCGACGACGTCGTCCTCGAACTCGGCTGGGGCCGATTGATTTTCGGCCAGACCTTCGCCGATGCCGAAAAGCTCGCCGAGGTGCTGCGAGGAGAGACGCACGGCAGGCGAGACATCTGCATCTACGCCCGCGAACCGCACGTCCTGGTGGCCAAGGCGCCCGCGGAGTTGTTCATCGACCCCAGCCACACCTACCGGCTGCGGTTCTCCGATGACGACGAGGAACTGCCACTGTCGACGGGCTTCACCGTGCGCGCTCTGCGGGACGAAGCCGAAGCCGACGCGATCAACCACGTCTACGTGCGCTGCGGAATGGTGCCCGCGCCGACCGACGTGATCTGGGAGAACCACCGGAACCGTGAACCGGTCGACTATCTCATCGCGGTGCGTGACGACGACGGCTCGGTGGTGGGCACCGTCACCGGCGTCGACCACCGCCTGCTGTTCTCCGACCCCGAGCACGGCTCGAGCCTGTGGACGCTGGCTGTCGATCCGACGACGAGCCTGCCCGGCGTCGGTGCGGCATTGACCCGCGCGCTCGGCGCGATCTACCGCGACCGCGGACGGTCGTACTTGGACCTGTCTGTCGCGCACGACAACACGGCCGCCATCGGGTTGTACGAGAAGCTGGGGTTCCAACGGGTTCCGGTGATGGCCGTCAAGCGCAAGAACGCGATCAATGAGCCGCTGTTCACCCATCCCCCCGAGACGGTCGATGATCTGAATCCGTACGCGCGCATCCTCGCCGATGAAGCGATGCGCCGCGGCATCTGGGTCGAGGTGCTCGACGCCGGGGCGGGTGAGATGCGGCTGTCCTACGGCGGCCGTTCCGTGGTGACCCGAGAGTCGTTGTCCGAGTTCACTTCCGCAGTGGCCATGAGTCGGTGCGACGACAAACGGCAAACCCGGCGCATCGTCGGCGATGCGGGTATCAAGGTGCCGAGGGGGCGCCTGGCGACCTTCACCGAGGGTGACCACGAATTCCTCGCCGAGGTCGGCGATGTGGTCGTCAAACCGACACGGGGCGAACAGGGCAAGGGCATCACAGTCGGCGTCGACGGGCCCGACGAACTCGACAGCGCCCTCGCTCGCGCGCGCGAACACAATCCCGAAGTGCTCATCGAGCAGCGAGCCGACGGCGACGATCTGCGGCTGGTGGTGATCGACGGCAAGGTCGTCGCAGCCGCCGTGCGCAAGCCCGCCGAGATCGCGGGCACCGGACACCACACCGTGCGTGAGCTGATCGAGGCACAGAGCAGGCGCCGGGCGGCCGCCACCGGAGGCGAGTCACGCATCCCCATCGACGCGGTGACCGAGGCGACGGTGGCAGAGGCCGGCTGGTCGTTCGATGACGTGTTGCCCGAGGGGACGCGGCTGAGGGTGCGGCGCACCGCGAACCTGCATCAGGGCGGCACGATTCACGACGTGACCGCCGAGGTGAATGTTGAGCTGTGCCACGTCGCCGTCACGGCAGCCCACGCGATCGGCATCCCTGTCACGGGCATCGACCTGCTGGTACCGGATGTCACCAAGGATGATTACGTGTTCATCGAGGCCAACGAGCGCCCGGGACTGGCCAACCATGAGCCGCAGCCGACTGCCGCCGCCTTCATCGACTATCTGTTCCCGACCACCCCGGGTCTGCCTCAGCCGTGGACGCCCGACCAGGCGCCCGACTGACGGGCTGTCACCACGTGCTGGTGCGCAACACGATCTCGGCGGCCAGCTGCGCCGTTGACTCCTGGGCGTTGCGTCGCCCGAGCAGTTCGACCAGCCGGAAGTCGCCGTACACGAAGCGCTGACTGGCCCGCGCCACCGCCCGCGCCGCTGGCGTGCTGACCAGTGCGGTGGTGTTCATCTCCACCGGCGGGCAGTGCTCGTCGCGGATCACGCCGGACTGGTCTTCGACCCGTGGGTGGCCGCGGTCGATCACCACAAGGCCGATGAAGCGGTCCAGCCGGGTGGCGGCCAGTTCCCACGCCAGCTCGCCGCCGATCCGGTCGCCGACCAACAGCCCCCACTGCACATCGAGCATGTCCATGATGCCGACGACCGACTTGGCGGTCAGCCGCGGATCCGGGCCGACCACAATGGTCCGCAGCGACGCGGTGTGCAGCCGTTGGCACACGGCGTCATACGCCGACGCAGTCTGCTGCGCGGCACCGAGCAGCACAACGACGGACCCCTTGTCCGGGCCGGCGATATCGACAGGAATGGGGAAACCGTCGACGGTAACCATCGTCGAAGGCATTCGGACACGCTACAACCCCCCACTGATCGGCGGGCGGTTTTTGCGCGGGTCCTAACTAGTCATTCAGCCGGTCGGCAGCAGCCGCTCGGCCTGTTTGCCGTGGGCGTCCAGAAACGTCTGCGGCAGCGACGCTTTGACGGCGATCGTCGGATTCGGTGTGGGAAAAGCGATTCCGAACACCGCCATCCTGTCGACGTTTTCGAAGGAAAAGAACACACTGCTCTTCGCGCCGTTTAGATCCATCGTCTGCTCGTAAACCAGCGCGTCGGGTCGCGATGTCTGCAGTTTGGTGGTGGTCATCGGAATGCCTTCCGACGACGGGTCGAAGAAGGTCTGGTACGCCGCGCAGCGCTCGGCCGTTGCTGCGAGCTTGTCCAGATCCAGGTTCCACGTCAGCACGGTCATCACGATGCGCGCGCCGTCGTAGGCGACGCTGTACTTCGCCGCACTGCCCGCGCCCCGTTCGGCCGAAGCGGCGATGACGCGCGTCAGCCCGTCGGAGCAGCCTTCTGGCTGCGACAGCATCGCCGGTGGCCCGCCTTCGCCATCGGGTTGGCCCGGCTTATCGACGATGCGGTCGTACTGCACGCCCTTTGGGAAGTCGTCGGCGGTCAAGATGGTTTGCTCCAGCTTGGCGCCCGGCCAGGTCGCCGTGCCCGTGATGGCGTTCGTGCAGGCGGCTGAGACCGCGATGGTCAGGGCTGCCAGCGCATACGTCACCATCCGCCGACGGTTCATGAAGTCAAGGCTACCGACGTCAGCGGCAGGTGTACCCACCGTCGACAGGTAGAGAGACTCCGGTGATCATGGCGGCGTCATCACTCAGCAGGAAGACGATCGGACCCGCGATCTCGTCCTCGGTGGCCCAGCGACCGAGCGGCATCTGCGCCAGGAACGCGGGCCCGACGTCAGGTCGGTCCCAATAGAACGCGGACATGTCGGTCATGACCACGGTCGGGTTGACACTGTTCACCCGGATGTTGTGCTTGCCCAGCTCGAGCGCGCTCACCCGGGTGATGTTGTCCACCGCAGCCTTCGACGATCCGTACGAAATATGGCCCGGCAGGGCAACAAGACTCGCCTGGCTCGAGACGTTGACGATCGAACCGCCGCGGCCGCGCTCGATCAACCCAGGGGTGACATGCTTGATGACGAGCAGGCTTCCCCGCGCATTGACGGTGATGACTCTGTCGAACACCGCGATGTCGGTGTCCTGCGGCGTCGCGATCTCCCCACCGAAGCCGCCGCAGTTCACCACACCCCACAGCTCGAGCCCCGAAACGGCGGCATGGATCTCGTCTTCAGACGCAAGGTCGAACCGCACCGGATGCGCGCCGGTCTCATCGGCGAGCCTGGCGAGCCCGCCGGTGTCGCGACCGCCTGCGTAGACCGTCGCGCCCTGTCCGACCAGACGGCGGACGGTGGCCGCACCGATTCCGCCGGTCGCACCCGTGACCAACACTGCGCG
>CADEGF010000027.1 GCA_902826815.1 uncultured Mycobacteriaceae bacterium | reverse complement strand
CTCCACGAACAACACATCAGACCGTCAACACGACATGCCATTTCGCAACAGCCCGCTGGGCGCACGTCAGCGCGCCGAAATCACCAGTGCGGCGGCGCCGACGAGGCCTGCGTCGCCGCCTAGTTCGGCGCGCACCACCCGCAGGTCGTGCAGGAAGTTAAGGCCTGCGTGCACTGCCAGTGCCTCTCGCAACGGGTCGAACAGCAGCGCACCCGACTTCGACACTCCCCCGCCGATGACGACGCGATCCAGATCGCAGACGGCGCCGACCGATGCGATCATCGCCGCGACTGCCGTCGCGCCACGCCTGAACGCCTTGAGCGCCAACGGGTCCCCCACGTTGGCAGCGCCGGCGAGCTCCTTGGCATCGGCCTTCGGCGGGCCGTTCCAGCCGTTCTCGCGGGCCCACCGCGTCATGTTCGGTCCCGACGCGATCGTTTCAACACATCCTCGGCCGCCGCAGGTGCACGGTGCCCCGTCCGGGTCGACGACGACATGGCCGACGTGCCCCGCGTTGCCGGTGCGGCCGTCGTAGGGCGCGCCGTCGAGCACCAACCCGCCGCCGATCCCCGTCGACACCACCATGCCGAGCATGAACTGCGCGCCGCGGCCCGCGCCCTGCCAGCGCTCACCCATCGCCATGCACAGGCCGTCTCCGCCGAGCCGCACCGGGGCGCCGACCAGCTCGGCGACCCGGTCGACGATCGGAAAGCGTTGCCACGCAGTGATATTGATCGGGCTGACGGTTCCCGACGCTAGGTCGATCGGACCCGCCGACGCGATGCCTGCACCGCGGACATCACCTCCCGCGACAGCGAGCGCCTCGGTGACCAGTGAGTCGACCACCGCCCAGATGGCCTCGGCATCATCGTCGGGCGTCGGCAGTTGCGCGTGATGTCCGAGCCGGCCGTCGTCGCCGACGAGGCCGACGGCGATCTTCGTGCCGCCGATGTCGATAGCGAGCGTCTGGTCTGCCATCAATGCCTGTGGGTGTTGTCGGGCTGGCGTGGATCGCCGGGGTGCTCGTAGCCGGGAGCCAGCCGAACCAGCTCGGCTCGCCGGGAATCCAGCCACAGCCGAAACGCCCGGCGCCGGGCGGCACCGCGCAATAGCTCGACGATCAACGGCCGGACAGCATCCAGTAGCGGATCCTCGACCACCGCTGTGCGCCAGCCGTTTTCGGTTCTCGTAGATTTGGCGAAGCGCGCCGGGTTGCGGGTGTGGTACGCGGCGACCGCGGCGTCGCTGACGTCGATGTCGGCCGTGACATGCGCGTACATCGCCCTGGCGAGCGGTTCGGCCAGCGCGGCCGCCGCGATACTGCCGATCTCCAGCCGTGCCGAATCATCGGGCAGCAGTTCGTCTTCGGCGGGCGCACGCTCGCCGGTGACTCCGGCGTCAGCGGCTTCGGTCTCGATCACCCGCTCGGTCACCAGAAGCTGTGTCAGCCAGCGGCGCAACTGCCTGCCCTCGCTGGTACCCGCACGCGGCAACGCGGCGGCAGGCATCGCGCCGCGCAGCGTGGCCTCGCGGCTGTCCACGTCGCCGACCCGCACACCGAGACCGGCGACGGTTGCGGCGATGTGTGCGTGACTCACCGGACCGTCACCTTCACGGCGGGCGAATAGAGCAGTCGCTCCGCGCAGCCGATCCGGACCAGCGCCCACCACTGCCCGGGCTGCACCCACGGCGGCGGGGTGACGTCGAAGCCGATCTCCACCGTCTCACCCGGTGTCAGCACGGCTCCTTGGGCCGCCGGACCGATCCACTCCCAGGTGCCCCATGGGCTGACCAGATGTGCCTCCAGCGACAGGCTCGCGCCTGCCGCCGTGCCGACCGTCACTGCGAGCCTGGAGGTATCGCCCGCGGCAACGTCGATATCGACGGGCTCGCCGACCAGGTAGACGATCTCGTTGTCCTCGCGCGGTGTACCCACCGACACCGTGGCGACGTCCTCGACGATCTGGCGCCACGATGCGGGCATCGACACCGCGTCGTCGCCGGTGACGTGCAGCTGCGCGCGGATCGGATAGAGCCCGGGCGGGGTGTCCGGCGGCAACGTCAGCTCGACGTCTGCTTCCAGATGTTCACCGCTCGGCAGCACGAACGGCAGGCTCGACGGGCTCGCCTTCCAGCCTGCGGGACACAGCAGCCGCACGGTGCCGTGCAGCACCGAGTCGGTGCAGTCGCTCGCCGCGGTGAGCCGAAGCACGACTTCGTCACCCGGCCCTGCGACGGTGGCCTGCGGGTGCAGGTGCGCGACGGCGGGCAGGCCGCCTAGCGGCGCAGGCCCGCGATTGTGCAGCCAGTAACGCGCATACAGCGGCTGCGCCGCCTCGACCTCGGGTGCCAGCGCAGTGTGGTCGGCGTTGAGCAGCTGCGGCATGGTGAGCCGGCTCAGCACGGTCGCGATCTCATAGCCGTGCACGGTCAGATCGCCCGAGCCGTCGGATTCCTGAAGCCGTGGCTGTTCGAGCAGGTCGACCCGTGACGCCTTGGTCACTCGGTGTAGCCCCGATGTGATAGCGAAATCGGTTGTTGCGCCGGTTGTTTCGACGAACCGCATGGTCACCGCTTCGGCGGGGTCGACGGCCCTGCTGCTGCCGGAGGCCAGCGGATTGCCCGCCGCCTTCAGCGCGGCGAGCTGGACGGCTCCCGCTGGTTCGATCTCCAGAAGCGAGCCCCAGCTGGGCAATCCGCCCTTGGCGCTGCGATTTCCGACGACGGCGAGCAGCGGGTGCGAGAACTCCGCGCTGCGATGAGGAATGGCGGCGGTCCGCCAGTCACCGTCGCCGGTGACCAGGGCGTAGTCGAAGGTGTGGGTCCAGTGCTGCAGCTGGAAGTTCGAGCCGTCGGGTGCGGTGCGTCGCGGCTGCGGGTCCATCCATACGCCCGACGGCCATCCGGTGCACGACCGCATCAGCGCCGTGTGCAGCGTGCCCTCGATGTCGACGGCGAAGCTGGGAACGCCGCGGTTCAGCACCGCGACGGTTCGCCCGTCGAACGTGTCGATGTCCGACGGCATCTGTTGTTCGACCGAGATCTCGGCGTCCACAAGGTCTTCGACCATCGACGCCACCGCAGCGTCGAGGCTGTCACCACCTGCCACGACAAGCACCGGCAGCGCCCGCACACCGCGCAGGTCCGCCCCCGGCAGCCAGCTCGCCGCGAGCGGGGCCGCGGCAGGAACCCACACCCTCGCCGAGCCCGACGCGTACAGCTGACGCTTGAGCTCCTCGGCGTATGCGGGATCCGCTTCGGCCAGCACCGCGGCGGTGAAGGAGTTCTCGTCGGGCCCGCCGAGCGCGATCCGGGCATCCGGCAGGTTGGAGTCGATATCCAGGTTCCCGTAGCGGGGTTTGTCGGCGCTGCTACATGTGGCGGTGACGCCCGCACGAACCAATGCCACCATCAGGTCGCGCGCTAGCGGCGCCGACTCTGCCTCGCTCGGCGAGATCACCTCGGCCACCGACACGGCGCGTACGCCGTCATTGACACGGACCCGCATCGCCGACGAGAGTCCGAACCAGCCGTATGCCGGATTATCCAGTGTGTAGGGGTGTTTCGCGGTGTCGACGGACTCGTCGGAGCCAGGTTCGTGCAGCAGCGCGAAGCCGCGCCCGACGACCGCGTCGCCGACCTCGCTCACCGGCATCGCCCCAGGGATGGGGCAGGGCCAGCGCAGTCGCAGCAGTTTGTCCTCGCCGGTGAACTCGTCGATCGTGGTGCTGCAGTCGACGCGCGGAACGTCGTGCCACAGCGTCAACGTCTGCGTGTAGTGCAGCACCGAACCGAGCCGCCCGCGCACGACGAGGCGCTCCCCCAGCGATGAATGGAAGCACTGCACGGATTCCGCTGCCGCACTGGATGACACGGCGACGGGGCCTTTGGGGAGCAGATGCCACGGCCCCTCGCCCGCGTCAGGGTGTGCGGGGTACTCGTCGTATACCGCGAGCTCGTTACCAACCTTCCCGTCGGCCAGCAGTTCGCGGCCGTCCTCGGTCAGTGACGACACCGCCCCGCCGCGGGCCTCGTCGACCCGTAGCCGGTATCGCTCGTTGGCGATCTCCGGAAAGGCTCTGCCGTCGACGGCGTTCCAGCCTGCCGCCGCGGCATCGGCTGACAGGTGATAGCCGCGCCACCCCATGGACGGGATGTCGCGGGCCAGCCAGCTGACCGACCGCCCGCCGTGTTCGACGAGAGCGGGCAGTTCGATGCCGTCGGCGTCGGTCACGCGTACGCCGTCGCCCAATGGCCGCTCGAGTCGGGCCGTTACCACGTCGGTTCGCTTGTGTGTCAGCGTGTTCCACACCACCACCGTTCCGTCGACGGCGCTGGAGATGAGTGCGAGTGCGTTGTCACGCGCCGCGCAGCCCAGTTCCCATGCATCGCGCCAGCCTGTCAGCAGGTCGATGTACACCTGGTCGGACTCCGAGCCGGTGATGGCGTCGTGGTGCGCGCCGTAGATGAGCTGCACCCACGCCTTCTCCAGCGCGGCCTGCGGATAGGTGGCGCCACCGAGCAGTCCGGCGAACACCGCGAAGCGCTCACCGTCGAGCACCGCGTTCTCGGCGTCGCGGTTGGCCTGCTTGGTGTCGATGTAGGACACGTGACAGCCGGTGTAGATCGGGTTCATATCGCGCGTCTGCGGTGACGGTTCGATCCCCCGCTCATCCAGTTCGGCGCGCACTGATGCGAAGAACTCGCTCGGCAGGGCGCACACGAACCGCGGCCAGGTGTAGCGCGAGTTCCAATCGCGGTGAATGTCGGTGACCCACTTGTTCGGTGGCGTGTAGTCGGTGCCGACCGGCAGCAGCACGTTGCGCGTCAGCGCCACCTTCTTCAGCGCCGAGAACAGCTCGTAGGTCGCGGTCTCGGCCTCATCGAGGCTCGCCGACGAATCCATCCACCAGCCGGCCGCGTAATGCGCGGGCATGTAATGGGTCAGCACGCCGCGACCCGACGGGGACACCCATCCGAACTCGCTGGAGAACTGCATGCGCTCGGGGTCGCCCTGGTTCTGCATCGGACCCCACTGGTGGTGCGGCCCGCGCGCCCACGAACTCGACGTCAGCCCCGCGTCGGCGGCCATACCGGGAAACTGGGGATCGTGGCCGAAGGCGTCCAGCTGCCATGCCGTCGCCGGTTCGGCGCCCACCACGTCACGCTGAAAGCCGATGCCGTGCACAAAGTTCCGGATCGTCGTCTCGGGACTGGTCAGGTTCGTGTTCGGCTCGTTGTAGGTGCCGCCCATGATCTCGACACGGCCCTCATCGATGAAGCGGCGGAGGTCGGCACGGTCCTCGGGGTGGGTGTCCCAGTACGGCTTGAGGTAATCGACCTCGGCGAGCACGAACTTGTATTCCTCTTCCCGGCGCGCCATTTCGAGGTGCGCATCCACCAGGTTGAAGCCGTTGGTCTGCCTGCAGCGGCCTTGCGGCTCCTCGGTCCACAGGCTGGTGTAGGCGGCCTGCGTGTTCCACCACACCGGGTCGTAATGGAAGTGGCTGACCATGAACATCGTCCAGCCCGGTTCGGCGACGACGAACTCGAAGTCAGTGCCGGCCCCATCGCAGCGCACCCGTGCCGCGCGACGCTCGCCCGGCACGGGATCGGTGACCGCGACAGGCACCTCGACGACACCACCGGCGGGGTCGGCGACGGCAGGCTCGGGCGTCGTCAATCCGTCACCCTCGACGACGATCGCCGACGAGCCGCCTTCATGGGCGACCCTGACGATCTGCAGCGGCGCATCCGGCGGCCCCACGAACAGGTCCGTCGACTCCACGGAGGTCACGCCGAACGCCACGTCCGCCACCCTACGTAGTTACCGCCGCGATACGTCCACAACGAGCGCGCGATGGTCCGAGATCGGCAACTCGACGGCCTGGCAGTCGTCGGCCAGAAGCCTCGGATCATCGGTCAGGATGTGGTCGAGCTGACGGGTCGGCCCGTGCGTCGGGAACGTCAACCCGGCCGCCAATGGCCGCATCCCGACCCAGCCGCCGCGCCTCGGCGGCGTCATGTTCAGGTCGCCCATCAGTACCCGCGGCCCGGGGAGTCCGCGCAGATCGCGGACGAGGTGACGCAGCTGCAGACGATTCCAGCCGGGCACGAAGGTCAGGTGCGTGTTGGCGACGGTCATCAGGCCCAGCGGGGTGTCCAGCTGCGCGACCATCGCCGCGCGCGGCTCCTCGTGCACCAACAGGACCTTGTTCGGTTCGCGCAGGTAAACCGGGAACGTGACCGGGATGCGCGGCAGCCGCACCACCTGCCAGCTCCGCACCGGGAACCGGGAAAGCAGCGCGATGCCGTAGGCCGCCGTGCCTGGCTGTTCGCGGCCGGTCGCCGCCATCCACGTCGTCCCAGGCGTCCCCGAGATCGCCGCCACGAACCGGTGCGTCACCGCCCCCATGGCCGCCGCGGCCGCCGCTGTCAGGTCGGCCATCGCCGAGCGGGGCTGGTCCAGGTCGACCTCCTGCAGCGCCAGCACATCGGCGTCGAGCCGGCGGACGGACTCCTCCAGCCGGCCGATCTCGACCGCACCGTCGGGCACACTGCGTCCGTGCAGGATGTTGAAGGTGGCCATCCGCATGGGTACTAGATACCCAGGATGACGAACATCGATCTGCGGGACGCGCTCAAACACGCGGCCTCCGCGCTCAATGCGCTCCGGATGCGGGTGCTTTCGCCGACGCAGGTCATCACCGAGAAGTTGGGTTTGCGCGCCGATACCGCCGAAAATGACTTTGCGGTGGCCTTTCTGGTGCTCACGGACCGGCTGGGCATCTCCTGTTGACGATCTGCGGGGTGAGTATCGTCACACCCGCATCCATGCAGCATAAGCCGTTTGGTCGCCGCAGTGTTGAGTGCTGTTGGGCGCCAATTCATTTCGTATCGCCCCTGGTGTTCAGATCACGGCGCGTCGCCTGCAGACTCCGCAGCGGAGTGCCACAATGGATACATCATGGCGACTGAACACAAGACGTCAGGCAGCCCCAGGAACTGGTCAGACCCTCTGTCAGTGGGCTTCGAGGCGCACCGACGACTGCTCCTTCTGCGGTTGCGGCTGCGCGGATCGGCGGCCCAACGCGACCGTCACGGTCTGCTTGCCGCGCGCCGCAACCGTTCTGCGACTGACTCCACCGCATAGGCCACCTCGGGCGGTTCGAGCACTTCGAAGTCGGCCCCGACGGTCGCGAAGTAGAACACCATCCGCTCCGGGTCGTCGGCACCCGCGGTGACGATGCACGCATCGGGCCCGTCGGCCTCGATCGTCACCGATGACGGCGAGAAATGCTGTGCGACAACGCTCTCCGGCGCAAAGTAGCGCACCCGGGCGACATGTCGGTACGGCGACGCGCTGATCGCCCGCTGAACGTACGCGGCAGCGTCGGGTGCATCCCTCGCGACGAATGTGCTGCCGCGCGCGCGGACGTCACCCATCCGGTCCAGCCGCAGGCTGCGCCAGTCTTCGCGGTCGCGATCGTAGGCCAGCAGATACCACCGCTTTCCCGTCGTGACGAGCTGATAGGGCTCCAGTCGCCTCTCCGTGGCATTGCCTGCGCGGTCGACATAGGACGCCGACACATGCTCGCGGTCGCGACAGGCGCGGGCCAGGGTCATCAGCACATCGGGTTCGACGGGCGAGTCCGATGAGTTCCAGGTGAGCGTGACGGTGGCTTCGTGCACGGCCGACACCTGAGAGCGCAGCCGCGACGGCATCACCTGATCGAGCTTGCTCAGCGCCCGAAGCGCCGATTCCCCGACGCCGGCCACGCTTCCACCTGCGGCAACCCGCAGGCAGACCGCCATCGCCACCGCCTCGTCGGGATCCAGCAGCAGCGGGGGCAGCACGGCACCCGCACCCAGCTGATAGCCGCCGCCATGGCCCTTGCTTGCGAGAACCGGGTATCCCAGTTCACGCAGTCTGTCCACGTCGCGTCGCACGCTGCGGGTGGTGACGCCGAGCCGCTCGGCGAGCTCCTCACCCGACCAGACGCGACGGGACTGCAGCAGACCCAGAAGCTGCAGCACTCGGCTCGTCGTCTCGGACACGGTCTCAGACTCGCATAATCTTAGGACAGAAACTGTCCTATATAGATGGGAGGTTGGTTTCATGATCACCGAGCAACTAGCCGACCAGCTCGACTTCCACTGGACCACGCAGTTGCGGCCGCGACTCGACGGGTTGACCGACGACGAGTACTTCTGGGCCCCGGTGCCGAACTGCTGGACCGTGCATCCCGACGGCGCGATCGACTTCGACTATCCAGCGCCTGACCCGGCGCCGTTCACGACCATCGCGTGGCGGCTCGCACACGTCATCGTCGGCGTGCTGGCGATGCGCAACCACTCGCACTTCGACGGCCCGCCCGCCGACTACCAGAGCTGGCCGTACGCGACGGATGCAAAGACCGCACTGGCCCAGCTCGACGACGCCTACGAAAAATGGATGACGGGTGTGCGCGCGCTCACCGAGGATGAGCTGTACCGTCCGTGCGGACCGGCTGAGGGCCCGTACGCTGACTACCCGTTCATGGCCCTCGTCCTGCACATCAACCGCGAGACGATCCACCACGGCGCCGAAATCGCCTGTATCCGAGATCTTTACGCCAACACCCCCAAGAAGAAGGAGAAGTAAGCGATGCAGAGAGGACAGCCCGCGCCCGCCAACGACGAGAAGCAGACGCTGATCGAGTTCCTGAGGTTCAACCAGAACGCGTTCTTCGCGGTTGCCTACGGCCTGACCAACGAGCAGGCGCGGTCCAAGCCCTCGGTGAGCGCGCTGTCGATCGGCGGACTCGTCAAGCACGCCACGGGCGTGCAGCGCAGCTGGATGGACCGCGTCACGGCGGCCCCCGAATTTCCGCCGCGCGACGAGCGGCCGTTCGAGGAGCAGGTGGCCGACTACGAGGACGAGTACGTGATGCGGGACGACGAGACGCTCGAGGAACTGCTCGACAAGCTGCGAGCGCAGAACGAGGACACCCTGCGGATCTTCGCCGAGTCTGATCTCGGCACCCAGGTACCCGTTCCGCACGATGTGCCGTGGTTCCCGCAGGACCTGGACTTCTGGAACGTGCGGTGGGTCGCCATGCACCTGGTCGAGGAGCTGACCCGGCACGCAGGGCACTGCGACATCATCCGCGAATCCATCGACGGCGCAACGATGTACGAGTTGATGGCGGGCAAGTTGGGCTGGCCCGAGACGGACTGGATCAAGCCGTGGAAGGCGACAGCGTAGAAATGTGAGATGCAAACCCGCAGCGGGACGGCTCTGTGCGGCAGCCCAACCCTGCCTGTCGAGCTGTTCTACGAGGACCTCGGCGACGCCGACGCCCCGCCAGTACTGCTGATCATGGGCGTCGGCGCGCAGCTGCCGATGTGGCCTGCCGGGTTCTGCGGACGGCTCGTCGACGAGGGTTACCGGGTCATCCGGTTCGATCACCGCGACACCGGCCTGTCCACCAAGCTGCACGGGCTCAAGGCCGATGGCTCGGTGTACCCGCGGGTACTGCGCCACGTGACGGGGCGCCGCAGCCAGGTGCCCTACACGTTGGTGGATATGGCCGTCGACGTGAAGGGGCTACTCGACCATCTCGGCATCGAGCGCGCCCACGTCGTCGGCGCGTCGATGGGCGGCATGATCGCGCAGGTACTCGCGGGCAATCACGCCGACAGGGTCGCGTCGCTCGGACTGATCATGTCCAGTTCGAACCGGCTGCTTTCTGCGGTGCCGCGCTGGCGGGTGATCAAGCTGGCCTTCGGCGGCCCGTCGAAGGACGCGCCGTGGGAGGAGCGGCTGCGCGCCGAGGTCCGCAACATCTCGATCATCAACGGCCCCAACTTCTTACCGCCGGTCGACACGCTGCGCCGTCGCGTCGAGGAGCTGCGCGACCGCAGCGACTACCCCCAGGGCATGATGCGTCAGTTCGACGCGATCCTCGGCACCGGCAGCCTGCTGCGCTACACCCGGCGCATCACCGCCCCGACCGTCGTCATCCACGGCACCGACGATCCGATGGTCCGGCCGCGCAACGGGCGCTCCCTCGCCAAGGTGATCCCCGGTGCGCGCTTCGTCGTCGTCGACGGCATGGGCCACGACCTACCCGAACCGGTCTGGCGCCCCGTCGTCGAGGCGTTGACCGAGAACTTCGCGCTGGCCGGTTAAATGGCGATTTGCTCGTCACCGCCGCCGCGCCAGACCTCGACGGCGGTCTGGAGCGGCAAGCCAAGCGCCTCGCAGAGGCCGACGACCGTTCCGAAACTCGGGCTCGGCAGCCTGCCTACTTCGATCTTGCGCAGCGTCTCCGGAGAGATGCCCGCATCACGGGCGATGGCTTCGGGTTGGCGTCCGGCGCGCGCCGTTCTGATCAGCGCACCGAGGCGCTGCCCTGCTCGGATCTGCTCGGGGCTCAGGGGTACGCGGACCATGCCGGACAGCATACCGGTATTAAAGTACCGACACTGGTACAGTCGGTATAAAAATACCGACTAGGAGCGTCAGGATGATCGAACTCAAGACGGCCAAGGAGATCGACAAGATGGCCGTCACCGGCGAATTCGTGGGAAACACGCTCGCGGCGCTGTCGCGAGTCGCCGAACCGGGAGTGAACCTGATGGCGCTCGAGCACCGCGCCAGGGCGCTCGTCGCCGATCGCGGCGCAACATCGTGCTACTGGGACTACGCGCCCTCGTTCGGCCGTGGCCCGTTCCGCAACGTCATCTGCCTGTCCGTCAACGACGGTGTGCTGCATGGACTTCCGCGAGACTACGTACTGCGCGACGGCGATGTGCTCACCATGGACTTCGCGGTGTCGATCGACGGCTGGGCGGCCGACTCCGCGGTCACAGTCGTCGTCGGCGACAGCGCCGACGCGGAAGACGACGCGCTGGTCGAGTCCACCCGCCGAGCCCTGGCCGCGGGTATCGCGGCCGCGGTTCCCGGCGGCCACCTCGGCGACATCTCGGCAGCCATCGGCGAGGTAGCCGTCGAAAGCGGATACGCGATCAACACCGATTTCGGCGGCCACGGCATCGGCCGGACCATGCATGAGGACCCGCACGTCCCCAACCGTGGCCGGCGGGGACGCGGGCTCGAACTTCGGCCGGGGATGGCCCTGGCGCTGGAGCCGTGGTGGGCGCGCGGATCCGCACAGCTGGCCATTGATGCCGATGGCTGGACCCTGCGCTCAGCGGATGGCTCCAATACCGCACATTCGGAGCACACCATCGCCGTCACCGACGACGGCCCGCGCATCCTCACCGCCAGTACTTAGCCGGGCAGCCCCTGCTCCTCCGGCGGCAGCGCGGCAGGCCCCTCGATCGACGGCTTGGCTTCGGTCGTCTCGGGTGTCGACGGCGGCGTCGTGGTGGTGATGGTCTCGCCCGTGGTGGCTTCCGGCGTCGTGACAGGACCGGGCGTGATGGGCTCCTGCGCCGAGCTGACGGTGCTCGACGCGATGCCGAGGCCCACCATGGCGATCGCGGCGCCGGCGCCGATGGCGGCCGAAACGACTTTCAACTGTTCGATTTTCACGGTTTGTGTACTCCGTTCGCGTCGTGTGTGGCCCGCGGTGGCGGGCCCGAATCGCGGGGAGGCATTCATTGGCTCCCTATATATTAGATAGCCAAACGAATATGAATTCAAACCTACGGATCCGCGCGAACGTTACGAGCCGAGCGCGGGCGTCCGGGGTGGCGCGCTGCGCCGACTTCCCGTCGCCTCTAAGGCCGCCGCGAGCGCGAGCAGTGCGTTGTCGTCGTAGGCGCGTCCCGCGAGCGTCATCCCCACCGGCATCCCGATGTCACCCATCACCCCGATCGGCACCGTCACCGTCGGGATGCCGAGATGCCGCGGCACGAGGTTGCCGTTGGCGACCCACACGCCGTTGCGCCAGCCAAGGTCGGCGGACGCCTCGTTGACGTCCATATCCGCCGGGCCGACGTCGGCGACGGCGGGGAATACCACCGCGTCAAGGCCCAGCCGGTCCATCCACTCCTCGAGGTCGAGACGGCGGGTCTCCTCCAGCCCACGCACGCCTTCCTCGAGGTGCGGGATGTCGGTGAACCGTTCCACGGGGTGGTCCCGCACGTGCGCGGGATACGCCTCGATGTGGTCGTCGAAGCCGTAATACCTGTCGCGCAGCGCGCCCTGCGGGTGCGGGAAGATCAACGCGCCGTCGACATCGGCGAGGCTGTCGAGCGCCGGGTCGCCGTTGGCGCGCAGGAAGTCCTCCCACCCCCATGCGGACAGGTCGACGATCTCGCTGTGCAGATACTCGGGGCTCACCAGACCGCGCGTCGCGATCGTGGGCGCGCCGGGCCGGTCGCCCTCGTAGTTGGTGACCGCGGGGAAATCGACGAGCACGAGCTTCGCGCCTGCCGACTCGAGGTCTCTGGCCGCCGCATCCCACAGATCGATGACGGCCGCGCGCGTTTCGATACGCTGTCCGGTCGGCCCGCCGATGCCAGGGTGCTCGGCGGTACCGGCCTGCGGGTCGGCGTTGACGTACATCCGAGGTATCCCGAATCGCTTGCCTGCCAGTGCCGACCGCGCAGCGTCGACGTCGCGCGGCGCCAGTGCCGGGTACGACTCCGGGCGCACCGCGGAGGCGCGCGGGATCTCGATCCAGGGCTGCGCCCGCCAGAAGTCGCCGCGCACATCGCTGTCCTCGGCGACCACCACGTCGAGCACCTCGAGCATGTCGGACATGCTGCGGGTATGGGGCACCACGACGTCCATCGTCGGCACCAACGGCCAGTTGCCGCGCGTCGAGATCACCCCGCGAGACGGCGTGTAGGCGCACAGGCCGTTGTTCGACGCGGGTGCCCGCCCGCTTGACCACGTCTCCTCACCGAGGCCGAACGCCGCGAAGCTGGCCGCGGTGGCGGTGCCGGAGCCGTTCGACGATCCAGAGCCGAAGGCCGATGTCAGATAGTCAGCGTTATAAGGACTTTCGGCGCGGCCGTACACACCGCGCTGCATGCCGCCGTTTGCCATTGGCGGCATGTTCGTGAGGCCGAGGCAGATGGCGCCGGCGGCGCGCAACCGCTCGATCGTGAACGCATCGCGCTGCGCGACGAGATGCTCGAACGCAGGCGACCCCGACGCCGCGGTGAGTCCGCGCACGAGGTAACTGTCCTTGGCGGTATACGGGATTCCGTCCAGAGGCCCAAGCTCATCGCCACTCGCCCGGCGCGCGTCCGACGCCTCGGCTTCGGCGAGTGCGTCGGAGTTCATCACGACGACGGAGTTGAGCCGGATGCCGCCGCGGTCGTAGGCATCGATGCGCGCGAGGTAGGCGTTCACCAGGTCGACGGAGGTCACTGCACCCGATTCGAGGGCGGTTCGAAGATCGGCGATGGAGGCTTCGACGACGTCGAACGCTGCGGCCATGTCGCCATCATGTCAACAGCGCGCCTGCCGGCGGGGCGGCTTAGAGAACGAGGGCCAGCGCGTGGTCGACGACGGCGTCCAGATCGTCGCCGAGGTTCCCCGCCAGCCACTGCTGAGCGAGCTCGGCCATCGCGCCGGTGAAGATCGCCGCACCCACCGCGGCCGCGACGGGATCGAATTCCGGTGTCAGCCGGCCGCCCTCTGTCAGCACGCTCTCCCGCAGCAGGTCTTGCGCGGCCGACCGGCGTTCGGTCAGAACGGGATTGGCGCGCGCCTCGGTGAACAGCACACGGCCCCGGCGCGCGTCGGCGGAGCTGAATCCGAGTACGGCGGCGATACCCGCGCGCGTGCGTCCCCGCACGGAGTCCTCGGCCGCCTCGATGGCGGCCTCGACGACCTCGACGAGTTCCGCGCTGACCCTGTCGTACACCGCGCCGAGTAGGTCGTCGACGTCGGCGAAGTTCTCGTAGAAATATCGGGTGTTGAGCCCGCACTCGCGGCAGACCGAGCGCACCGACACCGCGGCCTCCCCCTCGTCGCCGAAAAGCCGAAAGCCCGCGTCGACGAGCAGCGCGCGGCGCTCGGTGCGGCGATCGGTCAGCGGCACACCGGCCCAGCGCGTCGGGCTCGACATCAGGCAAGACTACGTCGGGAAAGCCAAGTCTGGTCACACCCGTAGCCAAAATGTATTCTGGTTACAGTCGTGACCAGAACTGGGGAGAGGCGCATGTACCTACCGCATCAGATCGCCGGGCAGCTGCTGAACAAGAAGTTCGACGAGGACATCCGCCGTAACTATTTCCGCGGCATGGAGTTCGCCGCACCCGTCGGCGACCCGGGTTGGTTCGGCCCAGGCAGCGCCGTCTGGCATGTGCACTCCCATATGCACGCGCTGATCTTCGGCCTGCAGTGCGCGGCGTACATCGAGCGCCTCGACCCGTCGATCTATTGGATGGGCATGCACCACTCGCGCTTGGTGAAGCGCGACCCGAAGACCGGGGCTGCGACGTCGACACCTCAAATCGACCCTGCGGGTGCGGCGGTGCGGCTCGGCCACTCGATCGCGTTCTTCATCGGCACCGCATACGGCTCGACCGAAACCGCCGAGCGGCTCGCCAAGTCGGTGCGCTCGATGCACCACACCATCAAGGGGACCAGACCCGACGGCGCGCGCTATGACGCCGACGACCCGGACTGGCTGCGCTGGAACTACGCGACGGTGGTGTGGGGGCTGGCCACCGCCCACGAGATGTATCACCCGCAACCGTTGCGCGGCAAGAAGATCGACCGCTACTACGGGGAGTTCGTCCGCGTCGGCCATGCGCTGGGCGGCACCGATCTGCCGACGACCAAGGCCGAGACGCTCGACTGCCTGCACTCGTATCTGCCGAAGCTCGCCGTCACCCACGGCACCGCGGTGGCGACGGGCCCCGGCCTGCCGATGACGCAAGGCGCGGTGGACTGGGCGATCCGCGACACGCTGCCGAAGTGGGCCGCGCAGATGGTGGCGCACACCAACCCGAACATCGTCGAGCGCACCGCCAGACGCGCCGCGGTCTGGGCCGTCATCAACGGGCTGAGCACCGCAACGGGTCCGATCCCCGAGTTCCGTCAGGCCCAGGCCCGCGTCAAGGGCGGCACCACGGTCCCCCACACGGTGCCAAGCTATGTGCTCGGTAGCGACCCGGTGCTCAGCCGCGACGAGGTCGAGCACACCTTCGCCTGACCGCCCACCACTCGCGAAATTGCATTCCGGCAGCGAAGGCCCGAGAGAGGGCCTGCCGGAATGCAATTTCGCGACAGATCAGAGCGCAACGCCGCGCGTTTCGGGCAGCAGCACGGTGCAGACCAGGCTCACCAGCACGACGGCTGCCATCATGACGCCGATCGCACCCGCACCCCATGTCGCAAGCAGCGGCGCGGCGATGATCGTCGGCACCGCACCACCGACCAGCCCCGCGAGGTTCAGCGACAGGCCCGCACCGCTGTAGCGGTACCGCGTGCCGAAGATCTCCGGGATGAACGCCGCCATCGGCCCGTAGGAGCTGGCGGCGATCGCATAGGTGCCCGACATCGCCAGCGCGAACATCGCCACATTGCCGGTGTCGATCATCGGAATCACCACGAAGGCCCATGGGGCGCCCAGCGCCAACGCCGTCATGATGACGCGACGACGTCCGTAGCTATCGCTCAACATCGAGCTGATCGCGTTGAACACCACGACGACCACGCCGCCGAGTAGCCCGACCGCAAGGATCACATCCGGTGAAAAGCCAACGTGGGTATGGGCGTAACTCATCAGGTAGGCGTTGGCCATGTAGCCGAGGGTGAAGAACCCGATCATGCTGCCGGCGGCAAGAACGACCTCGCGTCGCTGCGAACGGAACAACGCGGCCAGCGGACGGGCGGGCGCGCTCTCGCGGGCCTTCTGCGCGGCGAACACCGGCGTCTCGGCGACGTTGAGCCGCACGTACAACGCGATCGCGATCAACACCGCACTGAACAGGAACGGGATTCGCCAACCCCATTCGAGGAACGCGTGGCTGCTCTCGCCGATCGTCTGGTTCACGACGAGAAACAGCAGGCTGCTCATCACAAGCCCACTGCCGACACCCATCTGGGTGAACATGCCGTAGCGGCCGCGGGCCTTGGCCGGTGCGTATTCGGCCGACAGTAACGCCGAGCCGGCCCATTCGCCTCCGACCGCGAACCCCTGCATCAGCCGCAGCGTCAGCAGGATCAGCGGCGCGGCCATCCCGATCGTCGCCGTACCGGGCACCAGACCGACCGCGAGCGTCGAGGCGCCCATGATCAGCAGAGTGGCGATCAGGGTGGACTTGCGGCCGAGGCGGTCACCGAAATGCCCGAAGAACGCCGCGCCCACCGGCCGTGACAGGAACGCCGCGGCGAACGTCGCCATCGACGCGACGGTCGCCATGGTCATCCCCAGGTGCGGGAAGAACACCTTGGGGAACACCAGCGCGGCGGCGGTGCCATAGATATAGAAGTCGTAGTACTCGATCGCGGACCCGACGAAGCTCGCCATCGCGACGCGCTTCATCGAGGTGCCCTGCGGTTGGGTGGTCAGCGTGGCCATGTCACTCCTGAAGACGGTTCCGTTTCGTCTGAAGCTATGGAGCGACGGTCGCGATGGCGCGGTTGTCCGCGTAGGTGGCCGTATCCAGCGATCTCGACGTTGTGCGCATTGTGCTCAGCCGCCCCGAGCCCGCCACAACCGCAGGTCAGTGTGACCGGCTCCACTGGTTTTCGCGGGTCGCAGGCGATTTTGAGAGACTGCTAGACATGAGTACGACTAAGCACCGTGAGGTGGCCAAGCTTGATCGGGTCCCGTTGCCCGTCGAGGCCGCCCGCATCGGAGCGACGGGTTGGCAGGTAACCCGCACCGGGGCGCGGGTCGTTTCCAGGCTGGCGGGCCGCGGCTCGCTGCAGCAGAAAGTTCTCAAGGAGATCCCGAAGACGTTCGCCGACCTCGGCCCCACCTACGTCAAGTTCGGTCAGATCATCGCGTCCAGTCCCGGCGCGTTCGGCGAGGGGCTGTCGCGGGAGTTCCGCAGCTTGCTCGACCGGGTGCCGCCCGCCGACTCCGACGAAATCCACAAGCTGTTTGTCGAGGATCTCGGCGACGAACCGACCAAGCTGTTCAAGACGTTCGACGAAAAGCCGTTCGCGTCGGCGTCGATCGCGCAGGTGCACTACGCCACGCTGCACAGCGGCGAGGAAGTCGTCGTCAAGATCCAGCGGCCGGGCATCCGGCGCCGGGTCGCCGCCGATCTGCAGATCCTCAAGCGCGGCGCGCAGCTGGTCGAGCTCGCCAAGCTGGGCCGCCGGCTATCCGCACAGGACGTCGTCGCCGACTTCGCCGACAACCTCGCCGAGGAACTGGACTTCCGCCTCGAGGCGCAGTCGATGGACGCCTGGGTCGCGCATATGCACGCGTCGCCGCTCGGCAAGAACATCCGGGTGCCGCAGGTGTACTGGGATCTGACAAGCGCGCGAGTGCTCACCATGGAACGCGTTCAGGGCGTTCGCATCGACGACGTCGCCGCGATCCGCAAGAAGAACTTCGACGGCACCGAGCTCGTGAAGGCGCTGCTGTTCAGCCTCTTCGAGGGCGG
Organism: uncultured Mycobacteriaceae bacterium; assembly: GCA_902826815.1. GTDB lineage: Bacteria > Actinomycetota > Actinomycetes > Mycobacteriales > Mycobacteriaceae > Mycobacterium. The sequence goes on along the minus strand of CADEGF010000027.1, from coordinate 67,986 downwards.
GCTGCGACACGGCCTGTTCCACGGCGACCTGCACGCGGGCAATCTCTACGTCGACGACGACGGCAAGATCGTGTTTTTCGACTTCGGCATCATGGGTCGGGTCGACCCGCGCACCCGCTGGCTGCTGCGCGAGCTGGTGTACGCGCTGCTGGTGAAGAAGGACCACGCCGCGGCGGGCAAGATCGTCGTGCTGATGGGCGCGGTGGGCAACGTCAAACCCGAAGCCGAGGCCGCCAAGGACCTGGAGAAGTTCGCCACCCCGCTCACCATGCAGAACCTCGGCGACATGTCCTACGCCGAGATCGGCAAGCAGCTGTCCACGCTGGCCGACGCCTACGACGTCAAGCTGCCGCGCGAGCTGGTGCTGATCGGTAAGCAGTTCCTTTACGTCGAGCGCTACATGAAGCTGCTCGCGCCCCGCTGGCAGATGATGACGGATCCGCAGCTGACCGGGTACTTCGCCAACTTCATGGTCGAGGTCAGCCGCGAGTACGAGGATCCGGAAACTTCCGCCGACAGAGATGGAGTCGACGCCTGATGCACGTTCGTACCGGTACGGCGAAGTCCGGCGATCTCGACATCTACTACGAGGACATGGGCGATGAGAACCATCCTCCGGTGCTGCTCATCATGGGCCTTGGCGCGCAATTGTTGTTGTGGCCCAAGGGGTTCTGCGAGAAGCTCGTCGACCAGGGCCTTCGCGTCATCCGGTACGACAACCGCGACGTCGGCCTCTCGAGCAAGCTCGACGGCCAGCGTTCCGGCGCCGGCACGCTGCCGGGCATGGTCCGCTCATTCCTCGGACGGCCAAGCCCCGCGGTCTACACGCTTGAGGATCTGGCCGACGACGCAGCCGCGCTGCTCGATCACCTCGGCATCGACCGCTCCCACATCGTCGGCGCCTCGATGGGCGGCATGATCGCGCAGATCTTCGCGGCCCGTTTCCCCCAGCGCACCCAGACCCTGGCCATCATCTTCTCCAGCAACAACCAGGCGTTGCTGCCGCCGCCGGGGTATGAGCAACTGCGTGCCCTGCTGCAGCGGCCCGCGGACGCGACCCGTGAGGCGATCGTCGCCAACGCGGTGCGCGTCGCCAAGATCATCGGCAGCCCCGGCTATCCGCGCCAGGACGACAAGCTGCAGGCCGACGCGCTCGAGGGCTACGAGCGGGCGTACTACCCGGCTGGGATCGCGCGGCACTTCGCCGCCGTGCTCGGCAGCGGCAGCCTGCGGCACTACGACCGTCAGATCGGCGCGCCGACCGTGGTCATCCACGGCAAGGCGGACAAGCTGATGCGGCCGTTCGGCGGCCGCGCCATCGCACATGCCATCAAGGGCGCGCGGCTGGTGCTGATCGACGGCATGGCCCACGACCTGCCCGAGGAGCTGTGGGACCAGATCGTCGGCGAACTGAAGACGAACTTCGCCGAACGTCCCTGATCTGCGGATTTGACCGATTCGGCGCTCACCCCGAAATCGGCTAGCATTCGCAGGCGGGAGGCAATCGACATGGTTGAAAAGGGTAAATCCAGCCTGAAACCGCACTTCGAGGACGTTCAGGCGCACTACGACCTATCTGACGACTTCTTCGCGCTGTTCCTGGACCCGACGCGGATGTACAGCTGCGCGTATTTCGAGCGCGAGGACATGACGCTGGAAGAGGCGCAGCAGGCCAAGGTCGACCTCGCCCTTGGCAAGCTCGGTCTCAAGCCCGGCATGACGCTGCTGGACGTCGGCTGCGGCTGGGGTTACACGATGATGCGGGCGATCGAGCGCTACGACGTCAACGTCGTCGGTCTCACGTTGTCGAAGAACCAGGCCGCCCACGTCGAGAAGGTCTTCGAGGCCTCGGACAGCCCGCGCACCAAGCGGGTCATGTTGAAGGGCTGGGAGGAGTTCGACGAGCCCGTCGACCGCATCGTGTCGATCGGCGCCTTCGAGCACTTCGGCTTCGACCGCTACGACGACTTCTTCTCCTTCGCCCGCGATGCGATGCCCGATGACGGCGTCATGCTGCTGCACACCATCACGGCGCTCACCGGCCCGCAGATGGTCGAGGCCGGGATGCCGCTGACCTTCAACTTCGCCCGCTTCGTCAAGTTCATGATCACCGAGATCTTCCCCGGCGGCCGGTTGCCGTCGATCGAGAAGGTCTCCGACCACAGCGCAAAGGCCGGCTTCACGCTGACGCGCCGCCAGTCGCTGCAGCTGCACTATGCCCACACGCTCGACATCTGGGCCGAAAACCTCGAGGCCAAGAAGGACGAGGCGATCGCCATTCAGTCCGAAGAGGTCTACGAGCGCTATATGAAGTACCTGACCGGGTGTGCGGACGGATTCCGCGTCGGCTACATCGACGTCAACCAGTTCACCTTGGAGAAGTAAATGACCGACAAGACGGCGGCGGCGACGAAGAAGCGCAAGAGCGTCGACGAGGTACGTGCGCACTACGACCTCTCCAATGAGTTCTTCCAGCTGTTCACCGACCCGTCGGTCACCTACAGCTGCGCCTACTTCCCTCGTGACGACATGACGATGGAAGAGGCGCAGATGGCCAAGCTCGACCTGAGCCTGGACAAGTTGGGGCTGGAGCCCGGCATGACGCTGCTCGACGTCGGCTGCGGCTGGGGTTCGACGATGAAGCGGGCGCTTGAGAAGTACGACGTCAACGTCATCGGCGTGACGCTCTCAAAGAACGGGTACGAGTACACCAACAAGGTGCTCGCAGGCGTCGACACCGAGCGCTCCTACAAGGTGCTGCTGCACGACTGGTCGGAGATCACCGAGCCGGTCGACCGGATCATCATGATCGAGGCGCTCGAGCATTTCGGGTTCGAGCGTTACGACGACTTCTTCAAGTTCGCCTACGACCTCATGCCCGACGACGGCGTGATGATGGTGCATTCGATCTGCGGGTTGACTCCCAAGGAGATGGAAGAGCGCGGCGTCCCGCTGACATTCTCTTTCGCGCGTTTCATCAAGTTCGTGCTGACCGAAATTTTCCCCGGTGGACGTTTGCCATCGGTGGAAAAAGTCGAAGAACATTCGACGAAGGCGGGTTTCAAGGTGACCCGCGTTCAGTCGCTGCAGTCGGATTTCGCGAAGACGCTGGACATGTGGGCCGACGTGCTGGAGTCTCGCAAGGACGAGGCGATCGAGATACAGTCCGAAGAAGTCTATGAGCGGTACATGAAATTCCTCAGAGGTACTGCGGACGGTTTCCGTATCGGGTATGTAGACATCAACCAGTTCACACTGGAAAAGTAAATTCAATACATCAGCGCTGCACAACGGTAATGGCTCGGGGGGAGCCGGTGCGTGTAGGGTCATCAAACTATGGGGAGGCGAGTTGACGGAAATGGCCGTTAAGGCGAACCGGATGCAGCCGCACTTCGAAGACATTCAGGCCCACTACGATCTCTCCGACGATTTTTTCGGATTGTTCCAGGACCCGACGCGGACATACAGCTGCGCGTATTTCGCGCGCGACGATATGACCCTCGAAGAGGCGCAGGTGGCCAAGGCTGACCTGAACCTCGACCTGCTCGACCTGAAGCCGGGTATGACGCTGCTCGACATCGGTTGCGGCTGGGGCGCGACGATGAAGCGGGCACTCGAAAAGTACGACGTCAACGTCATCGGTTTGACGCTGTCCAAGAACCAGCACGCGTACTGCGAGCAGCTTCTGTCGGACGTGGACACCGAGCGCTCACACAAGGTCCTGCTGCGCGGCTGGGAACAGTTCAGCGACCCGGTCGACCGCATCGTGTCCATCGAGGCGTTCGAGCACTTCGGCTTCGAGCGCTACGACGACTTCTTCAAGAACGCCTTCGAGATCCTGCCCGAAGACGGCCGGATGGCGATCCAGAGCAGCACCGCATTCCACCCCGAAGAGTACGTCGCGCGCGGCAAGAAGCTGACGTTCGACGTGGCCCGCTTCATCAAGTTCATCATCACCGAGATCTTCCCCGGTGGCCGCATCCCGTCCGCGAAGATGATGGTGGAGCACGGCGAGAAGGCCGGTTTCGTTGTGCCCGAGTATCTTTCGCTGCAGACGCACTACGTCCGGACGCTGCGCACGTGGGCCGACGCGTTGGAAGCCAATAAGGATCGGGCAATCGCCGTGGCAAGCGAAGAGAACTACGACAGGTACATGAAGTACCTGCGCGGCTGCCAGAACTACTTCGACGACGAGATGCTCGACTGCAACCTCATCACCTATCTCAAGCCCGGCGCCGCGGCTTAATTCAGCGGTGTTTCTTCGCACCGCGAGCGTGCGCGTCTGCACACGACACGCCGCGAATCTGCGTACAACAATGCACGCTCGCCCGGCTCAGCGGGTGCTCAAAGTCCCGTCGAGGTACTCCGCCCGGCACGCCCGGCGCGCCAGCTTGCCGCTCGTGGTGCGCGGGATGACGCCCGCGGCGACCAGCCGCACGTCGTAGGTGTTGACGGCGTGCTTACGGGACACCGCCCTGCGGACGGCGTCGGTGATCGGCGCCGGGTCGGCCCTGCCCGCGCCCGGACCCCGCTCCGCGACGATGACCAGCTTCTCGCTGGTGTCCGTCGGGGAGCCGTCGGGCAGCTCACGGGCGGGCACCGAGAACGCCGCGACGAAGCCGTGCCGGATACCGTCGGAAGCCCCGCCGACCGTCGCCTCGATGTCCTGCGGGTAGTGATTGCGGCCGTCGACGATCACCATGTCCTTGATGCGGCCGGTGATGTACAGGTCGCCGTCGATGAAGCAGCCAAGATCGCCGGTCCGTAGCCACAGCGCATCGTCGGGCGTGCCGTCGGCGTGGCTGCCGGAGTCCAGCCGCGACTGAAGCTTGTTGCCGAACGTGTACTCGGTCTCCTCCGGCCGCGCCCAGTAGCCGCGGCCGATGTTGTCGCCGTGCAGCCAGATTTCGCCGACGTATTCGTCGGGCACTTCGGCGCCGGTGTCGGGATCGACGATCGCGGCCCACTGGCTGACCGCGACCTCGCCACACGACACCTGGGCCAGCGCGTTGGGTGCGTCGGGCTCGACACGAACAATCCGCCCGCGCCCCAGCTCCTCGCGATCGACGTAGACGGCCGTCGGCTCGGTGTAGGGCAGGATCGACGACACGAAAAGTGCCGCCTCAGCCATCCCGTACGACGGCCGGACGGCGGTCTTGGTGAGGCCGTACGGCAGAAACGCCTCGGTGAACTTGAGGATCGACTCGAGGTTCACCGGTTCCGAGCCGTTGATGAGCACCACTTTGCTGAGCTCGACGGGCGTATCGCCGGGCATCCCTCGCTGCGCGACCAGATCGAACGCGAAATTCGGTGCGGGAGAGACGATGTGGCAGCTTTTCGACTCGTCGGAGAGCACCTGGACCCAGCGCAGCGGTCTGCGCACGAATGCCATCGGCGACATGAAGGTGAGGTGTCCGCCGTAGAGGATCGGGAAGCCGATCATCATCAGCCCCATGTCGTGGTACAGCGGCAGCCAGCTGACGCCGTTGATCTCGTCGGCGGCGCCTTCCAGTCCGATGGAGAGCACCATCTGCAGCAGATTCGTGCCGACCGCGCGGTGGGTGATCTCCACGCCGGTCGGAGTGCGCGTCGAACCCGACGTGTACTGGAGGTAGGCGACCTCGTCGTTGAGAAGCGTCACCGGCGCGTACGTCGACCCCACGGAGTCGGGGATGGCGTCCACGGCGATGATCCGGGGCCGCTTCTCGCGCGGCATCAGCCGGACGAACTTCTGCACGGCGTCGCCCACAGCGGTCGTCGTCAGCACGACGGCAGGCTGGGCATCGGTGAGCACGGCGTCGAGACGTTCGGCATGGCCCGGCAGCTCCGGCGCGAAAAGGGGCACCGCGATGTTCCCGCCCTGGATGGAGCCGAAGAAGCTGGTCACGTAGTCGAGACCCTGTGGCGCAAGGATCGCGACGCGGTCACCCCTCGACGTCACCTGCTGAAGTCGGGTGGCGATGGCCCGCGAGCGCGTGCCCACCTGCTCCCAGGTGAGGTCGAGCGCCTTCCCGTCGGGGTCCTGGCTGTAGTCGACGTAGCGATAAGCGAGCGCGCCTGCGAACTCGACGATGTTCTTGTCGAGCAGGGCGGACATGTTCGTGCCTTCTGGCAGAGAGATGTGACCGTTGTGATCCAAATAGGGCTCTGTGGCTGGCCCTACTCCCCGACCCGGTGCACCACGCACGGAAGCACTTTCCATAAGCGCAGTCTAAGAGATGAGGGGCGTCAGTCGTGAATCGGCGCTTTCGGTTCGCTGCAATGCAAGAGTCCCTTCGCTGGTCCGATCTGGGGTAATAAGGCAACGGTTTTCACTTCCGTCACGCCCGCCCCACGCTGACAAGTTCCGATACCAAAATGAGATCTTCTGCAATGTTTCCGCCGACGACAGTCGCTCCCCGACTGCCCGACAATCGGCGAAGACCAGCACCACCGCGACCCCTCCGACGACGTTTGAACGGCTGTCACCCGACCCTACCCAGACCGACACTCCAACGTGCTTCGAACACCGCGAGTGTCGTCTACAAGCTCACATCGCGGCGAGGCGTGATTGGGATTCGGTGTGAGCGGACTCACGCCCGTCGGATTCGCAGCAGCCCGTTCGTCGGAAGGGTAGAGAGTGGGACACGGGGTTCTGCTCGCTACCGGAGAGGTCCGAACATGCATTACTTTGCCTTGCTCATCAGCCCGGAGCGCAGCCTCACGCCCGAGGAAGGCGCGGCCGAGATGACCGCATACAAGAATTTCCACGCCAAGGCGGCGTCGGCGATCCTGGCGGGGGATGCCTTGGCGCCCGCGGCTACCGGTGTTCGGATCACCGGCGGACCCGACGCGCCGACCGTCACCGACGGCCCGTTCGCCGAAAGCGCAGAGGTCGCAGGCGGTTACTACGTGTTCGACGCGGACAACCTGGATCAGGCCCTGGCGTTGGCCCGCGAGATCCCCGCGGCGAAGTACGGCGGCATCGAGGTGTGGCCGATGGTTCACTTCTCGCCTGCGACCGCGCCGTTGAGCGGCGACAGTTGGCTGGCGCTGCTACTGGAACCGCCCGATGGCACCTTCGAGCCAGGGACTCCGCAGTGGAACGAAAAAGCCCAGGCCCATGTCGAGTTGCGCAAGGTCGTCGGCGACCGCGCCGTCGGCGGCGCTCCGCTGCATCCGCCGTCGACCGCGACAACGGTGCGGGTGCGTGACGGCCAGGTGCTGCTGACCGACGGCCCCTACGTCGAAGGCGCGGAGGTGGCCAACGGCTTCTACTTCATCAACGCCGCCGACCGCGACGAGGCGGTCAAGGTTGCGTCGATGATCCCTGCGACGACGGTGGAGCTGCGGCGGCTGGCAGGCGTTTCCGGTCTCTGATTCCCCGATGACGAACCTGGACAGCGTCTTTCGGCGCGAATGGGGTCCCGCGGTGGCCGCGCTTGCACGCTGGTCGGGTGATCTCACCGTCGCCGAGGACGCTGTCCAGGAAGCCTTCGCCGAAGCTCTCCGCACCTGGCCGGACGGCGGTGCGCCGGACAACCCAGGCGGCTGGGTGATGAAGGTGGCGCGCAACCGCGCATTGGACCGGCTGCGCCGCGAGTCCGTCCGGCCCGGAAAGGAACTGGCCGCCGTGGTCGACGATATCCGCGCCAGAACAGAACTCGGCGGCGTGCCGCACCGGGTCCGCGATGACGAACTGCGGATGATGTTCACCTGCGCGCACCCCGCACTGGATCGCATCTCACAACTGGCATTGACCTTGCGGCTCATCTCCGGCCTCACCGTCGCTGAGATCGCCAGGGCACTGTTGCAGTCCGAAGCAGCTGTGGGACAGCGGATCACGCGAGCCAAGAGCAAGATCCGGAACGCGAATATCCCGCTGCGGGTGCCACCCGCAGAGCTGCTGCCCGAGCGCACCCCACACGTGCTGGCCTGTATCTACTCGGTGTTCACCGAGGGGTACTGGTCCACGGCGGGCCCGTCCGCGATCCGTGACGAGTTGTGTGACGAAGGCGTGCGGCTCGCAGGTGAACTCTGCACGCTGATGCCCGACTCCCGCGACGCGCACGCCCTTGCCGCCCTTGTGCTGCTGCATGATTCGCGGCGAACAACTCGGGTTGACGCCGACGGCGCTCTGGTTCCGCTCGACGAGCAGGACCGAAGCAGGTGGGATCACAGGCGAGTCGCCACCGGGTTGAAGCGCTTGCAGATGGCCGCCGGTGCGAGGGGAACGTATCTGCCACAGGCGGTGATCGCGGCCGCGCACGCGACAGCGTCCAGCTGGGCGGCGACCGATTGGTCGACGATCTGCGCGGCGTACGACCGGCTACTGGAGATCGGCGATTCACCGGTGGTGCGGGCAAATCGCGCGCTTGCAATCGGGTTTCGTGACGGGTTCGCGGCGGGACTTGCTGCGCTCGACGAGGTTGCCGACGATCCACGGCTCGCCCGGTCGAGCACGGTGCCGGCAATCTATGCGGATCTGCTGCGACGGTCGGGACGCATCGACGAGGCGCGCAGCTGGTACGAGAAAGCCTTGCCGGTTACGGGTTCCGACCCGGCGCGCGCGTTCCTTGCGCGACGGATCGCCGAGTGCTCGCCCTAGTTCAGCGGGACGTCGAGGATCGGCTGACCCACGTCGGCGCCAGGGCCGTCGAAGTGCCACCATTCGCCGGAGTACACCGACAGCCCGCCAGCGCTCATCCCGTCGCGCAGCCACTTCCTGTTGGCCTGCTGCTCGGGTGTGACGCCCTCGGTGGCGAAAGCCTTTGCCCTGGCGGAGAAGTCGTCAAAGCCGGTGCCCATGTCGATCGGCCAGCCGTAGTGGCCGTCGACCAGCGATACGTCCACCGACCGGCCGGACTCGTGACTGCGCGCCGTCGTTCCCGGCCGCGCCACCCAGTTCGGGTCTGGGGTGTCGGTGAACAGCTCGACCTGCACCGCGTGCGGGCGGTAGCAGTCCCAGAACACCAGTTTCGCCCCGCGGGCCCGAAACACCTCGGCGGCCTTCGCGACCCCAGGCGCCAGCGATCCGTCAACCAGACAGCGGGCGTCGGCCGGATACAGCGGCTTGCCGACGAAGTTGTCCGGCGTCGCGTATTTGAGGTCGACGATGGCATCGGGGATGACGCTGCGGATGTCGACGAAACCGGCCTGCTCCGCCGTCACGGGCTCGGCACGTGCAACAGGCGACCCAACACATGCGGCCACCAGTAGCACCGCGAGCGTGCGTAGTTGTCTGCGCACCGGCGGCGTGTCGTGTGCAGACACGCACGCTCGCGCAAACAAATTAGGCCTCGGCGAAGTTGCGCGTGACCGCCGGGTCGACGGGGATGCCCGGACCCGTGGTGGTCGAGACGACGACCTTCTTCAGGTAGCGGCCCTTCGACGACGACGGCTTGGCGCGCAGGATCTCATCGAGCGCGGCGCCGTAGTTCTCGACGAGCGCCTTCTCGTCGAACGACGCCTTGCCGATGATGAAGTGCAGGTTGGCCTGCTTGTCGACCCGGAAGTTGATCTTGCCGCCCTTGATGTCGTTGACGGCCTTGGCGACGTCGGGGGTGACGGTGCCGGTCTTCGGGTTCGGCATCAGGCCGCGCGGGCCGAGAACGCGGGCGATGCGGCCCACCTTGGCCATCTGATCCGGGGTGGCGATCGCGGCGTCGAAATCCAGGAAGCCGCCCTGGATCTTCTCGATCAGGTCGTCGCTGCCGACGATGTCGGCGCCCGCGGCGGTGGCCTCCTCGGCCTTGTCGCCGACCGCGAACACCGCGACACGGGCGGTCTTACCGGTGCCGTGCGGCAGGTTGACGGTGCCGCGCACCAGCTGGTCGGCCTTGCGGGGGTCGACGCCGAGGCGGATGGCGACCTCGACGGTCGCGTCCTGCTTCTTCGACGAGGTCTCCTTGGCCAGCTTGGCGGCTTCGAGCGGCGTGTACAGCCGCTCCCGGTCGATCTTCTCGTTGGCTTCGCGATATGCCTTGCTGCTCTTGCTCATTGGATTCTCCTGTTTTCAGAGGGTGTGGTTGGCGGGCCGAAGCTGGCCCTCCCACGCTTGCTGTGTTGAGACTGCGCTCACGGCGATGCTTACTCGCATTTTGCCGCCACCAGTGCAGTCTCGACGGGTTATTCGACGGTGATCCCCATCGACCGGGCGGTGCCGGCGATGATCTTTGCGGCCTGATCGATGTCGTTGGCGTTCAGGTCTTCCTTTTTGGTCTCGGCGATCTCGCGCACCTGATCCCAGCTCACCTTGGCGACCTTGGTCTTGTGCGGCTCACCGGAGCCCTTCGGCACGCCTGCGGCCTTCAGCAGCAGCTTGGCTGCCGGCGGGGTCTTCAGGTTGAAGGTGAAGCTGCGGTCCTCGTAAACGGTGATCTCCACGGGGATGACGTTGCCGCGCTGGTTCTCCGTCGCGGCGTTGTACGCCTTGCAGAACTCCATGATGTTGACGCCGTGCTGGCCGAGCGCGGGACCAACCGGCGGGGCGGGGTTGGCCTGCCCGGCCTGGATCTGCAGCTTGATCAGCCCGATGACTTTCTTCTTCGGGGCCATTGGTTTTCGTGTTCCTCTCTAGATCTTGGCGACCTGGGTGAAGGTCAGTTCGACGGGTGTTTCGCGGCCGAAGATGGACACGAGCACCTTGAGCTTCTGCTGTTCGGCGTTGACCTCGCTGATGGAGGCGGGCAGCGTCGCGAACGGGCCGTCCATGACGGTGACCGACTCGCCGACGGCGAAGTCGACCTCGATCGGCGCCCGCTCCAACGTGGCCTCCGATGAGGCGGCGCCCGCCGTGCTCTTGGCGGGCTTCTTCGCCGCGCCCTGCGGCAGCAGGAACTTGACGACGTCGTCCAGGGTCAGCGGCGAGGGCCGCGACGTGGCGCCGACGAAGCCGGTGACGCCGGGGGTGTTGCGCACCGCGCCCCACGACTCGTCGTTGAGCTCCATGCGCACCAGGATGTAGCCGGGCAGCACCTTGCGGTTGACCTGCTTGCGCTGGCCGTTCTTGATCTCGGTGACCTCTTCGGTGGGCACCTCGACCTGGAAGATGTAGTCGCCGACGTCCAGGTTCTGCACGCGGGTCTCGAGGTTGGCCTTCACCTTGTTCTCGTAGCCGGCGTAGGAGTGGATGACATACCACTCGCCGGGCTTGAGGCGCAGGTCCTTCTTGAGCGCGACAGCCGGGTCCTCGTCCTCGTCCTCGACGGGCTCGGCCGGGGCGGCGTCGTCCTCGAGCGGCGCGTCCTCGACGGCCTCGGCCGCGGTGGTCTCCTCGAGAGACTCGGCGGCCTCGTCTGCGATCACGGTCGCCGGGTCCGCGGCTTCTGCGAGCGCGTCGGACACGCTCGCGGCCGTTTCGCCGTCGAAGCTAGTCACTTGTCAGTCCTCTCAATATCCTCAGTCGGGTCAGCCGAACACCATCATCACGAGCTTGGCGACGCCGAGGTCGGCCAGCCCGATCAGCGCCACCATGAACGCCAGGAAGAACAGAACAACGACGGTGTAGGTGCTCATCTGCTTGCGGTTCGGCCAGATGACCTTGCGCAGCTCGGCGATGACCTCGCGGATGTAGTTGATGACATACGCGATGGGGTTGCCACGCGGGCCCTTGCCGGCCTTCTTGGTCTTCTTCTTCTTGCCTTTACCGCCGTCATCGAGCGCAGGCGCTTCCTGGGCGCCGGTCGAGACGTCGTCGTCGACTGCGGCGCCGCGCCGCGACCGCTTGCCGGTGGGTCGCGTCGGCTGCGTCACCACGGCGCCGTTGCCTTCGGGCTCGTCGCTCACCGCATGCCTTTCGTCGTCTGGTTGTGGGGTCACCTTCCAGTGTCCACGTATGTCGAGTATTCAGTTGAGCAGGGGCGACAGGACTTGAACCTGCAACCTGCGGTTTTGGAGACCGCTGCTCTGCCAGTTGAGCTACGCCCCTTCACCAGCGGTTCACACAATTTGCGCGCTCCCCGATCGGCCGATCTCCAAACCGACGGACAGCGCGCTTAACTGGGAAAACCCCGAGGTCCGAGTGTACATCGGCCCAGGTCCGTGTTACTAATCCGCCTTGGCTTCGTCGCCGGCCGCGGGCCTGGGCTCAGCGGGCGCCACATTGGCCGCCGTCCGCACGACCTGGCCGGTCTCGGTGTCGTACTTCAGCGATATTGAGTCGTCGCCCTCGTGTCCCATCAGCGTGGTGAACGCTTCCAGGTACAGCTCGCCGTCCTCGTCGAGGGCCAGGTTCTTGGTCACGACGATGTCGGCACCGAACCGCTCGTTGACCGAGATGACCTCCATCCGGCCGAACACCTTATCGCCGGCCAGCATCGGCTTGTGATAGAGGAATTTCTGGTCGACCTGCACGATCTGCATGGTTTCGAAGCCGGTGTCGACCTTGCGGAAGAAGTCGCGCTGCATGATCAGCGCCAGCGTCGAGATGAAGGTCGGCGGCGCCACCAGGGCCTGGTGACCGAGCTCGGCGGCGGCCTTCTCGTCGAAGTGCGCCGGGTCATCGGACTTGATCGATGTGGCGTACTCGCGGATCTTCTCGCGGCCGATGATGAAGTAGTCGGGGTGGTCGTAGACCGTTCCAAGAATGTCGGTTTTGATGGCCATCTGCAGAACCTCAGGCCAGCTTCGCGCTTGCAACTGCGCGGCCGAAGATCTTCTTACCGCCGCTTGTCGCCGACAGCGCGATCGTGACCGACTTCGTCTCCGGGTCAACGGATTTCACCTTGCCGGAGAACGTGATCTCGGCGCCGACGCCGTCGTTGGGCACGGGCACCACGGCGGTGAAGCGGACGTTGTACTCGGTCACCGCGGCCGGGTCGCCGACCCAGGAGGTGACGTAGCCGCCGCCGAGGCCCATGGTGAGCATGCCGTGCGCGATCGCGACATCAAGGCCGACCTGCTTGGCGATCTCGTCGTCCCAGTGGATCGGGTTGAGGTCGCCCGAGACGCCCGCATAGTTCACCAGGTCCTGCCGGGTCAGCGGGATGACCTTTTCGGGGAGTGGATCACCCACCTTCACCGAATCGAACTCACGCAGTGCCATCAGTAAAGCCACCTTCTTCTCCGTCTTGGCCCGTCCGGCCCGCGAGGGTCGTAAAGGTCTCCTGTACTACTTCGCCTTTGTCGTTGGTCACGATGCTCTTGTTCACGATGATGTCGGTACCGAACGACTGCCGGACCGAGTGCACGTGCACATCGCAGTAGAGCCTGTCGCCCGCCTTGATCGGCATCAGGAACCTGAGCTCCTGGTCGACATGGACGATCTTGGCGTCGTTGATCGCGATGTTGTGGTGATGGAACATCGCCAGCTGCGCCTGATAGCCGAAGACGGAGATGAACGTCAGCGGCGCCAGGTTGGCGTCGTATCCGAGCTTGTCCGCTGCCGACTCATCGAAGAACGACTCATCGTCGTTCTTCACGGCGCCCGCGTATTCGCGGATCTTCTCCCTGCCTACCTCGTAAAAGTCGGGAAAGCGGTAATGCAACCCGACCAGGCTGTCCAGAAACGACGACGACACGGCTCGTGAAACCTACCTAAGTTCTCAGTAGACGCCCGAAGGACGTCGGTCAGCGCGACTCTTTGTGAGCCTGGTGCTTTCCGCAGTTCGGGCAGAATTTCTTGATCTCGAGCCGGTCGGGATCGTTTCTGCGGTTCTTCTTGGTGATGTAGTTGCGGTGCTTGCACACCTCACAGGCCAGAGTGATCTTCGGCCTTACGTCAGTACTGGACGCCACGTCAGCTGCCCTCTTTCACTGTTAGTTCTTGCCTCGTAGCGGTGGGGGGACTCGATCCCCCGACCTCACGATTATGAGTCGTGCGCTCTAACCAGCTGAGCTACACCGCCATCCGGGTGCCACCTACTACTAGTTTGGCGACCACCGAGCCCCCTAACGGAATCGAACCGTTGACCTTTTCCTTACCATGGAAACGCTCTACCGACTGAGCTAAGGGGGCCTGACCCCGCGCAGTCATGCTTGAGGGCCTTAAAGAGGGTACATTCTCGCCGTTTAGGTCGCCAAACCGCTAATAGCCCGACGACTACGCCCTCCGACAACGGCCCCTCATGCAGCGTGATGGACTCCGGATCTGTTCCCACCGGCACGTCGAAAACCACCGCGGTCACGCCCACGACGACGAGGACGAGGCGGTTTGCAGGGGCCCGGTGACCGGTCACCGCTGTGATAGGACAGACCCATGCCGGATACGGGCTCAGCAGCCGAAACCGCACGCGTCGCGGTTTACCTCGACTTCGACAACATCGTCATCTCCCGCTACGACCAGGTGCACGGCCGCGGCTCGTTCCGGAAGTCCGCCCAGAACAAAAACGAGGAGCGGGCCCTGGAGAAGGACAAGCTGACGAGGGCCACCGTCGACATCGGGGCGATCATCGATTTCGCGTCGTCGTTCGGGACGCTGGTGCTGACGCGGGCCTACGCCGACTGGTCGGCCGACGTCAACGCCGAATACCAGAGCCAACTCGTCGGCAGGGCAGTTGATCTCGTGCAGCTGTTTCCCGCGGCTGCATACGGCAAGAACGGCGCCGACATCCGGCTCGCCGTCGACGCCGTGGAGGACATGTTCCGGCTTCCCGACCTGACCCACGTGGTGATCGTCGGCGGCGACTCCGACTACATCGCGCTCGCGCAGCGGTGTAAGCGGCTGGGCCGCTACGTCGTCGGCATCGGGGTGGCGGGTGCCAGCAGCCGCTCGCTGGCCTCGGCCTGCGACGAGTTCGTCACCTACGACGCGCTGCCCGGCATCCCCACCGTCGCGCCCGTGCCTGCCAAGAAGGCCACCAAACGCGCGAAGTCGAAGGTGCCCGCCGACGACGACGAGCCGGAGCCCGCGGATGCGCAGGCGGCCGCGACGGGCCTGCTGGAGCGGGCGCTGCGGATCGGACACGAGAAGGACGACGCCGACTGGCTGCACAATTCGGCGGTCAAGGCCCAGATGAAGCGGATGGACCCGTCGTTCTCCGAGAAGTCGTTGGGCTTCCGCTCGTTCAGCGATTTCCTGCGGTCCCGCAGCGACGTCGCCGACCTCGACGAGAGCAGCACCACTCGGATGGTGCGGCTGCACCGCGAAAACTGAGGTTTCGCGTCCGGCCCAACTCCGTGATCCTGCCGTCGAGCGGGTGCCGGTTGCGGCCCGGATTCGGGTGTCCCAGAAGAGGATCGACACCACACGGACACCAGGCCCTGGTCCGGGGGTCGGCCTCTTCCCACGCGCTACCGCCCGATTCGCGGACTTTGCGCGTGGCTTGCTTTCCGCGTCGGGCGGCCCATGTCTCGGGCCGCCGCACCCGCGCACCTAATCTGTCTTCATGACCGAACGCTTGTACTTTCGGCAGCTGCTGTCGGGCCGCGACTTCGCCAAGTCCGACGCGATCGCCGAGCAGATGCGGAACTTCTCCTACCTGATCGGCGACCGCGAGACCGGCGACACCGTCGTCGTCGACCCGGCGTACGCCGCAGGAGACCTCGTCGACATCCTCGAAGCCGACGGCCAGAAGCTGTCCGGTGTGCTTGTCACCCATCACCACCCCGACCACGTCGGCGGCACGATGATGGGCTTCGAGCTCAAGGGCCTCGCTGAGCTGCTGGAGCGCCAGAGCGTACCCGTCCACGTCAACAGCCTTGAGGCGGAATGGGTTTCGCGTGTCACCGGCATCTCCCGCAGCGACCTCACCACGCATGAGCACGGCGACAGGGTCAACATCGGCGACATCGACATCGAGCTGCTGCACACCCCCGGCCACACTCCGGGCAGCCAGTGCTTCCTGCTCGACGGCCGACTGGTCGCCGGCGACACGCTGTTCCTGGAGGGCTGCGGCCGCACCGACTTCCCCGGCGGCGACGTCGACGAGATGTTCCGCAGCCTGCAGCAGCTCGCCCAGTTGTCCGGCGACCCGACGGTGTATCCCGGCCACTGGTACTCGATGGAGCCCAGTGCGTCGCTGTCGGACGTGCGCCGCACCAACTACGTGTATCGGGCGAGCACCTTGGATCAGTGGCGAATGCTGATGGGCGGCTGATCTTTAAGTAGGGTTCTGACCACGGCGACGCCGCCGTGTCTGAGCGCCCACGGGCGCCCAAACGGGAGGGAAACCCACGCGATGACGACACCACCCACCCCCGCTGGTTGGTATCCCGATCCCGAGCAGGCCGGTCAGCTTCGGTATTACGACGGCTTTGCGTGGACCGAGCACCGGACACCCATCCAGCAGCCGGTCGCTCCAGCGGCGCCGGAACCTCCAGCGACGCCGTCCGAGCCGGCCCCACCGTCATTCCCCGCAGGCTCGGGTGCGCACCGCGCCCCCGACGCCGAGCCCGAGCCACCGTCCGAGCCCGAGTCCGAGCCACCGTCGGTGCCCGAGCCCGACCCTCAGTCACTGACCGAACAGCCGACGACCAAGGTCCCGCTGCGGGAATGGTCGTTCGAGCCGCCACCACTCGAGCCGGACGCGACGCCGAGCTGGCGCACCGAGCCCACGTCAACACCCGATCCGACCCCTGAGCCGACGCCCGAGCCGCCCGTCGCACCACCGCCCGAGCCGCCCGTCGCACCACCGCCGCCGCTCACCGAGCAGCCGACGGCGAAGGTGCAATTGCGCGACTGGAGCGACCCGACGCCCGAATCGGCGCCGTACGCCGATGCCACCACGCCGACGCCGCCCGAACCGCAGTTCGTCGAGCCACCGGCGGGTACCGAGCCACGGGTCCCGGTCGACAACCGCAAGCTCCTGATGGGCTTCGGCGGCGCCGTGGCCGCGCTGCTTGTCGTGCTTGTCCTCGCCGCCGTGTACGCGTTCGTCATTCACAAGCCCAACTCAGTCGACCTCAGCTCACCCAGCACCGAAACATCTACGACCACAACCGAAGAGGCGACGACGTCCGAGGAGACCACCGCGTCCGAGACGGCGCTTGCGCCGCCGCCCGCAGGCAGTGCGACGGACGGCCCGCTGACATTCACGGTCGTCGGCGTCGAATCCGGCACCACGGTCACCAGTACCGAGAACGATTTCCTCACCAAGGACGCGCAGGGCGAGTACATCGTCGTCCGCCTCACCGTGCAGAACACCAGCCCGGACCCCGGTCAGTTCCTCGGCACCTTCCAGAAGCTGAATGCGGCGGGCCAGCAGTTCACCATCGACGACCAGGCCACCTTCTACGTCGGCGGCGGCTTCGTGGACCTCCCGCCCGGTGGTGAGGCCCAGGTCGGGCTCGCCTACGACGTGCCGCCGGGCACGGTGCCCGAGTCGGTCGAACTGCACGCCGATCCGATCAGCCCCGGGGTCGTGCTGCCCGTCGCGTAGCCGCGTTGCTCTGTATCGCGACAATCCGGGCCAACTGGCCAATCTTGAATGAATACAGCAACAGCGAAAGCCGAGCTACTCGCCTGCGGATATCGCGGGGTGAATAAGTCGAGTAGCGCGATACGCAGGACACGGCGGCCATCGGCTGGCAAACTCTCACTGTCAGCGCCTCCAGACTGTGGGGCGTGCGGTCAGGGAGTTTGCTATGAAGAACCTCGTCCTGTGTTTCGACAGCACACATAACCGTCCGGGTCCCCGCGACGCGACCAACGCCGAGACCCTGTTCCGGCTGCTGGACGACTCCGACGGCGACCGTCAGCTCACTTGGTACGACGCAGGCGAGGCGGCGCTCAACTCACCGAGGATTTTCAACCCCGCTGCCCGCCGCTGGCGCGGCGACGTCGCAGCAGCCGCCCGCGAGTCCGTCGTCGACGCATACTTCTACCTGGCCGAGCACTGGGAATCCGGCGATCGGATCTTCCTGCTCGGCGCTGGGCGCGGCGCGTACTGCGCGCGGGCGCTGGCCAGGATGCTCGGCTCCATCGGCATGATGGCCGACCGTGAGGACCACGTCGTCGAGTACGCGTTGGCCGCATACGCGCTGCCCGCCCAGAGTCGGACGACCGACGACTGGCGGCATATCCATCGCATGGCGTGCGCGCTGGAAGGCCGCGACGACGTCGCGGTGCCGGTGCACTTCCTCGGCCTGTGGGACACCGTGAAAGTGCCTGGAACACCGCCACTTTGCGAGAAGGACTGGCTAGGGAACGTCACTACTGGTCGGCACGCGGTCGCCATCGACGGCGGCGCAGGACCGTTCGGCGAATGCCGGATCGGACGCGACGACGACATCGAAGAAGTCTGGTTCCGCGGCGCGCACAGCGACGTCGTCGGCGGGCCGAATGCGTACTGGCCGCTGGCGGACATCACACTCGACTGGATGATCGACGGCGCGGTGAAGGCGGGCGCCATCCTCGGCGACACGCACGCGCCGCGCATTCCCGCACCGACCGAACGCGACGCACTCGCAGAGGGCGCGCGGTCGCTGAGGTTCCGCAAGGTGCCCACCGATGCACTCGTGCACGCCAGCGTCGAGGTGTATCTGCGCGCGAATCCCGACTACTGGCGCAGGCTGCCGTGGCACATCGTCTGGTCGGATCTCGAATGGGCCGCCCGCGCCGAGCGACTGCCGCTGCCCGACACCGCCCCCACAGTCACGTTGGCGCCGGAAGCCGAGAACCTCGCCGCGGTCGCGTCGTAGCTCAAACGCACTGCCGCACGCGCTGATTCACCGATTGCAAAGACCCCGCTGTGATGGGCGCGCAGGAGTAAAGTCCCACGTTATGGCCAAGAATTGGCCGGTCGTTCAGCGCGATGATGAATACACGATCATCCGGTCAGCGCTCGTCGACCAACAAGGCGTGTGCGGCATTGTTCTGGTCGGAGACGCCGGTGTTGGCAAAACAACGCTTGCTCGCTTGGTCACACAGTCGCTCACCGCGCGGGTGCAGTGGGTCGCGGGCACCGAATCGGCGCGCAGCATCCCGCTTGGCGTGTTTGCGCACTTGGTAGGCGCGGCGACCTCACGAGATCCGGTCGCATTTCTGGCTGCGGCTCGCGAAACGATTCTGTCCGAAGGGCATTCGGTCATCGGCGTCGACGATGCGCATTTGCTCGACCAGCTGTCGGCAACGCTGCTGCATCAACTGGCGCTGGACGGCTCCGTGCGCATCGTGGCCACCGTTCGGTCCGGCGAAACGGTGCCAGACGCGATCACATCGCTGTGGAAGGACGGCTATCTGCAACGCCTGCACCTGATGCCGTTCACCAAGGACCAGTGCGTGACGCTCATCGAATCGGCGCTCGGCGGCCGGGTCGAAGGGCTGTCCGCCGACCTGATGTGGGAGTCGTCGGGCGGCAATGCGTTGTTCGTGAAGCATCTCGTCGAGGGTGCGTTGGAGGCAGGCACGCTTCGTCAGGTCCGCGGGGTGTGGCAGCTGCGTGGCCGCACGGCCGTCACCTCCGAGCTGGCGTCACTGCTCGACAGCCGGATCGACCAACTGCCCGACAACGTGCTGCACGCGCTGCGACTGCTGACGTTCTGCGAGCCGCTCGACCTCGACACGTTGAGCGACATCGCCGGGGTCGACGCCGTCGAGGACGCGGAGAACCGCGGCCTGGTCCGCGTCGTCGAGGTGCACAAGGGCATCGAGGTCAGCTTCAACCATCCGTTGTTCGGTGAGGTCATCCGGAGGCGGCTCGGCATGGCCGGGGCGCGACGGCTGCGCGGCGAGGTGGTGCGGGCGCTGCAGGGCCAGCCATTGCGGGGGCCCGCGGATCGAATTCGGCTGGCGGAGTTGACCCTCGACAGCGACGAGTCACCCGAACTCGACCTGCTGGTGTCCGCCGCGCGCGATGCGATCGCGCTGACCAATGTGACGCTCGGCGAACGGTTGGCCCGCGCCGCGGTGAACCGCGGCGGTGGACTGGTGGCCAGTGAGCTGTTGGCGCGCTCGCTGCTGTGGCAGGGGAACTCGGCGGAGGCCGAGGAGACTCTCAGCGCGTTCGACCCCGACCAGATGAACGAACTCGAGCTGGTTCGGTGGGGCTTGGTGCGGATCGCGAATCTGCACTGGTCGATGGGCGACGCCGAGGGCGCCGACGAAGTGCTTGACCTGTTGTGCGACAGGGTCGCTCACCCCGGACTCAAACTGGTCGTCGCAGGCGTCGCTTCGGCGTCCCGCCTGTTCGAGAACCAACTCCGCGAAGCCGTCGAGCTGTCGAAGCTGGTACTCGCCAGCCCCGACGCGTCGGCCGCAGCCGTCGAATGGGCGGTCTTCGGCGGCGCCCTTGCACTCGCGCTGATGGGCCGCGGCGACGAGGTGGAGGCGGTCGCCGACCGCGGGCACCAGATCGACGACAAGGTCGACGGCCTGCTTCGCTATCTGACGGCGTTCGGCGAGGTCCGCGCGCTCGTCCTCGGCGGCGACTTCGACACCGCCGCAAAGCGATCCGCCGATATCGTGCGCATCACCTCGGCGGGCCAGTACCTGGCATGGGGGATGGCCAACGTGCTGGTCGGCACCGTCGAACTGGGGCGCGGCCGCTTCGCCGACACCGCGTCGCGCATGGAGCAGACCGTGGCGGCGCTGACATCGGAGTCGGCGGCGTCGTGGAGCTTCCCCGCGCGCCTGCTGCTCGCGCAGTCGTACTGTGCGCTTGGCAGAACAGATGCGGGCGCCAAGATGGTGGCCGAGCTGGCCACCAGAAGCGGCAAGCACGTCGCGGTGTTCGCCCCGCAGCTCCGCGTCGCCGAGTCCTGGCTTGCCGCTGCCGAGGGAAATGTCAGCGCCGCAATCGAACTCGCGCTCGATGCGGCCCGGCTCGCATCGGAGTCCCAGCAGACCGCGATCGAGATGCTCGCGCTGCACGACGCGGTGCGCTTCGGCGATCAGACGTGCCTTGACCGGTTGGCCGATCTCGGCACGACCACCGGCGGCAGGCTGGCGTCGACGATCGCCGCGCACGCCGCGGCGGTTCGCGATCGGGATGCGGTGAAGCTGTGTGAGGCCGCCCGGCGATTCGAGCACATCGGTGCCCTGTTGTCGGCGGCCGACGCATCAGCGCAGGCGGCGGTGGCGTTCGAGGCGGCTGACGACCGTCGCCGCAGCATGGAGGCGGCAGCCGCCGCGACCCGGCTCGCCGCGGAGTGCGGCGGGATCCGCACCCCCGCTCTCGAGCTGGCCGCCCATCCGCTGCCGTTGACCGTTCGCGAACGCGAGATCGCCAACCTGGTGGCCGCAGGCCTGAGCAACAAGGAGATCGCCGACCGGCTGGTCGTTTCGGTGCGGACGGTCGAAGGGCATCTCTATCGGGCGTGCATCAAACTCGATATTTCGGACCGCGAGGATTTGGCGGCGATGATTCGCACTGGCGCGTCAGCGTAAATGTCGGCAACCTGCGCAAATAGCCTCATGAGGCACTCCAGCCTCATCTAAATCACCAGAAATTGCCGTCACAGCAAATTCTCACGAGGACGGATATCGAATGCTGATCTTCACGGCCCAGCATGGTAAAAGAGACGCGTGGGGATTACGGGCTGGTTCGACGACCGCGCGAGCGATATTGCGAACCTCTCCCCCGGCGCGTGGACTGCGATGGCGGCCTGGCTGGCCGTCTGCGTCACCATAGCCGCACTCGTTTACGCATGGCGGCAGTTCCAGTCGGCCAAGCACGAGACCGAAGATGTCTCAAAGCCGAACGTCGCGATGTTCATGGAGCCGAGCGCGTCGGACTGGCATCTCGTCGAGCTCGTCGTGAAGAACTTCGGCCAGAAGCCGGCCTTTGGCGTCCAGCTGGAGTTCGCGTCGCCGCCCACGGTGCCGCGCTACGAGAGCGCCGACCCCGACAACTACGTCGACATCGTCCCGCTGAAACTGCCCGCGGAGATTCCCTATCTCGCGCCGTCGCAGGAGTGGCGCACGGTGTGGGATTCGGCGCTGGACCGCAAGCAGCTTGGTGAGTCGATCGGATCGCGCTTTGCGGGCGCGGTGACGTTCTACGACCAGCCCAGGTCCATGAGCCAGGGAAAGGCGAAGTCGAAGCGGCATCAGTTCCGCACGCCCGCCGTGCTGGATTGGAGCACGCTTCATCCGGTTGAGCGGCTCGAGCTGCTGACCTCCCACGACCTGGCGCGTCAGGAGAAGCAGAAGCTGGAGCTGCTGCGCGGTCTGCTGACCTACTACCACTACGCGTCCACCGAGAGCCGCCACGAGGTGCTGCAGACCGAGATCAACAAGATCAATGCGGCCGCCAACGAACAACGCGACCGCCACCGCAGCCAGTTCGCCCCTCAGCAGGAGGAGCCGCAGCGCGAGGCGCCGTCGGCGCCGGTGCCGGTATCGGAGCTTCCGCCGCAGCGCGAGGCGCCGTCGGCGCCGGTGCCGGTATCGGAGCTTCCGCCGCAGCGACCGCGCCACCAGAACCAGATCCAACCGCAGCAGCAGCAACAGCGGCGCTACGACGGCCTTCCCGCCGAATACGACGATCTGCCCGCCCCGTATGACGACGAGCCGCCGTACGACGACGACGATGCCCAGACCAGGGTGATCAACGGCAGGCACCGTCGCGGCATCGGAGGCGGCTGACCCGTCGCGGTCCCGTAGCTTGGCTTTCGTAACATCGTTTCGTAACATCGCTCTGAAACGAACGCGCACGTCCGCGCATCACCTGCGCACATCTATGGAGGCCCGATGACCAGCCCGGTGAATTACGAACTCAACGAATCCGTCGCGACGATCGGCCTCGACGACGGCAAGGTCAACGTACTCGGGCCGACCATGCAGGTCGCCATCAACGAGGCGCTCGACAGGGCCGAGAAGGACGACGCCAAGGCCGTCGTGCTGGCCGGCAATCAGCGGGTGTTCAGCGGCGGGTTCGACCTTTCGGTCTTCCAGTCCGGCGACGCCGCGGCAGCGCTGGCGATGCTGGCAGGCGGGTTCGCGTTGTCCAAGAGATGCCTGACGTTCCCGAAGCCGGTCATCATCGCCGCGACGGGCCCGGCCATCGCGATGGGCTCCTTCCTTCTGCTCAGCGGCGATCACCGGGTCGGCGCCCCCAAGTCGCGGTGCCAGGCCATCGAGGTGGCGATCGGGATGACGATTCCCATCTCGGCGATCGAGATCATGCGGATGCGGTTGACGCCCGCCGCGTTCCAGCGGGCCACGGCGTTGGCGTCCACGTTCGCGGGCGACGCGGCGATCGCCGCAGGCTGGCTCGACGAGATCGTCGACGCCGAGAAGGTGCTGGCGCGCGCGCAGGAGGTCGCGACGGAGGCGGCGGCGACGCTGCACGCAGGCGCACACCTCGCGACCAAGCTGAAGGCACGCGAATCCGCCTTGGCGGCGATCCAGGCCGGAATCGACGGGCTCCCCGCGGAATTCGCCGCGAGCTAGGCCGTCGCGATGCCGAGGGCGAAGCAGCGCACGCCCGAGCTTCGGGATCGGGTGCTCGACGTTGCGATCACCACGCTCGGCGAGGAAGGTATCGCCCGCTTCACGACTCGGCGGGTGGCCGAGCGCGCCGGTACGTCGGTACCCGCGGTGTACGAACTGTTCGACGACAAGGCCGGCCTGGTGCGGGCGATGTTCTTCGAAGGGTTCCGGCGGCTTGGCGCCGAGCTGGCCAAGATCCCCGAGACGGACGACGCGCTCAGCGATCTGGAGCGGCTGGTGCCGGTCTTTCGGCTGTTCTGCCGCGCGTACCCGAAACTGGCACAGGTGATGTTCTCGCGGCCGTTCGCCGATTTCGAACCGGGCGCCGACGAGCTGGCGGCCGGTGGCGCCGTCCGCGAGATCTTCGTCGGCCGGATTCAGCGGTGCATCGGCAAGGGCCTGCTGGGCGGGGACCCGGTGGACATCGCGCACGTATTACTCGCGCTGGCACAGGGTTTGGCGGTGCAGGAGGCGGGCCGCTGGCTTGGCGCATCGGCCGAGATCGAGCGCAGGTGGAAGGTCGGAGTCAGATCCGTGCTGGACGGTTTCAGCATGGCCAAGTCCTGATATCTGCGCGCGAACCCGGTACGGTCAGACCGGGTTGACTTTCCAGCCCACCGGAAACGTCACGGCGGCGATATCGATTCCCCGCCGGTAGGGGCCAAGACGTAGCCGCCAGTTCACGGTGCGGATTTCTTCCGGTGGGGGATTGTGTGAGCACGTTCACGGAGACGATGTATCTGAATGCCCGGCGGAGCAGCAAGGGCATGGTCACCGGCGAACCCGAGGCACCCGTGCGGCACACCTGGGCCCAGGTGCACGAGCGAGCCAGGCGGGTGGCAGGCGGTTTGGCCGGCTTCGGTGTCCGGCGAGGCGATGCGATAGCGGTGTTGGCGGGCGCCCCGGTCGAGATAGCGCCAACGGCCCAGGGCATCTGGATGCGCGGCGCGAGCCTGACGATGCTGCACCAACCCACGCCGCGTACCGACCTGGCCCGGTGGGCCGCGGAGACGACCGGGGTCATCAACATGATCGGCGCGAACGCCGTCGTCGTCTCCGACCCGTTCATGGCGGCCGCACCGGTGCTGGCCGAAGCGGGCTTGCGGGTGCTGACTGTCAGCGACCTGCTCGACAATGCTCCGATCGACCCGGTCGACACCGATGACGACGACCTGGCGCTGATGCAGCTGACGTCCGGATCAACGGGCTCGCCCAAGGCCGTCCAGATCAGCCATCGCAATTTCGTCGCCAACGCCGAAGCGATGTTCGCAGGCGCGGAAGTCGACCCGGCGACCGATGTGATCGTCAGTTGGCTGCCGTGCTTCCACGATATGGGCATGACCGGGTTCCTCGCGGTACCAATGTATTTCGGTGTGGAGCTGGTGAAGGTCACCCCGATGGACTTCCTGCGCGACGCATTGTTGTGGGCCAAGCTGATCGACAAGTACAACGGCACGATGACCGCCGCACCCAACTTCGCCTACAACCTGTTGGCCAAGCGACTGCGCAGGCAGGCCACGCCCGGCCAGTTCGACTTGTCTTCGCTGCGGTGGGCGCTGTCGGGAGCCGAGCAGGTCGACCCCGCAGACGTGGCAGAGCTGTGCCAGGCGGGGGCCCCGTTCGGCCTGCGTCCTGAGGCGATCCTGCCCGCATACGGCATGGCCGAGACGACCGTGGCGGTGTCGTTCACTCAAAGCGGTACCGGTCTGGAGGTCGACGAAGTCGATGCCGACATGCTCGCGGTGCTTCGCCGTGCGGTGCCTGCCACCCGAGGCCGAACCCGCCGATTGGCCTCGCTCGGCAACCTGCTCAAGGGACTCGAGGCACGCATCGTCGACGTGGACGGCACCATGCTGCCCGCACGCGGCGTCGGGGTGATCGAGGTGCGCGGTGACCCGGTCACACTCGGGTACACCACTGGCGCGGGATTCATTGCGGCCCAGGATGACGACGGATGGTACGACACCGGCGATCTCGGCTACCTCACCGAGGCGGACAACATCGTGGTGTGCGGTCGACTGAAGGACGTCATCATCATGGCCGGCCGCAACATCTACCCCACGGACATCGAGCGGGCGGCCTGCCGCGTCGACGGCGTCCGGCCGGGCTGCGCCGTCGCAGTCCGTCTTGACGCCGGGCACTCACGGGAATCCTTCGCCGTCGCAGTCGAATCCAACGCCCACGACGACCACGGCGAAGTGCTCCGCATCGCCCATCAGGTCGCGCACGAGGTGGTCGCCGAGGTCGACGTCCGACCGCGAAACGTGGTGGTGCTCGCTCCGGGAACAATCCCGAAAACACCGTCGGGAAAGTTACGGCGTGCCCACGCACTTGCGCTCGTCAGCTGATTGCCGAACTGGGCGAGTAAATTCGAACCTAGCCCAGGGAGGAGATGTCGAATGGCTGACTATGACGCCCAGCCCGACCGCGACACTCCGCCCGAGCCTGAGCTCACCACCGAACAGCTGGAAGCCGATGACATCGATCTGCACGCCGGGCTGGCGGGGATCGCAGGCATCATCGCGGGCGGCCGGGGGGTGCACGAATTGCTCGGCGACGTGGCCGAATTCGCGGCACGCGCAATACCGGGTGTCGACGGTGCAGGCGTCACGCTGGTCGATATGTCCGGACACACACCACGAGCACATGCGTGGACCGCAACCGCACCGTTCGTCCACGAGATCGACTTCGTCCAGTACGAAAGGTTCGACGAAGGCCCGTGCATCACGTGCATGCAGACCCTGCGGGCTACCGTCAGCGGGTCACTCGGCAGTGACAGTCGATGGCCGCATTTCGGTGGCCGGGTGGCCCGGATGGGCGTGCATTCGGTCCTGGCCCTGCCACTGCTCATCGATATTCAGGTGATCGGTGCGATCAACGCCTATGCGTACGCCAGGGACGCGTTCGGCGACCATGCCGTGCAAGTGGGGGCTCAGTTCGCCGGGCCCGCTGCGGTGTCCGTCTACAACGCGAAGCTGTTGACCGAGGCGCGCCGCAGGGCCGAACAGTTACAGCAGGCATTGGCAAGCCGCGCGGTCATCGATCAGGCCATCGGCATCCTGCGCAGCCGTTCGGGCGGCAGTGCGGAGGATGCGTTCGACCGGCTCACCCGGATGAGCCAGACGGAGAACGTCAAACTACGCGTTGTCGCCGAACGATTGGTCGACGAGGCGGTGAAACGCGTCCGCGCCCGACGCCAGGATTGACCGGCTACCGCTGCGGCCCCATGGCGAGGTCGGACAGCGCCGCGATCAGCTCGCGCCTAGCGACGCGATCGGTCATCAGCCGCCGCGCCACCTCGGTCAAATGCTGGCGGTTCTCGCGGGCGTAGGTCCGCATCAGCCCGAACGCGTCTTCGACGGACACATCGAGGCTCTCGCGCAGGAACCCCTTGGCCTGCTCGACGACGACGCGGCCTGCGAATGCGGACCGCAGCCGCGGGAGCACGGTGTCGGGCGTGGGCGGGTGCTCCTGCAGTAGAGCTACACACGCGATATGGGCCAATGTCCGGGCCACCAGCAGATCAGCGTCGTCGAGCTCGCCGGGTCGAGTTCCGAACAATCCAACGGCTCCCAGCACAGACCGGGCCGCGCGCATCGGGACGGCATGCACAGAGGCGAAGCCGGCGTCGCGGGCGGCGGGCACAAACCGTGGCCAACGCTCGACGTCGACGCCCAGATCGGCGATGGAAACGGGTTGACCGGTGGTGTAGCTATCCACGCACGGACCTTCGTCTGCCTGCAGCTGGAACAGCTCCAGTTCACGCGCCTGCTCGGACGTCGCTGCCATCAGTCGGAGCCGTCCCAGCGGATCGGCGAGGAGCAGACCCGCAGCGGCGACGTCGAGTAGTTGTGCCAATCGCGACGTGAGTTCGGTCAGCAGATCCACCACATCGAAGTCGTCGAGCAGGCTGTCGACGACGGTGACGACGGCTTCCAGAACCTGAGTTTCACGAGGAGTTTTCGTCACGGTGCCCTCCATCCTGATCGGGTGAGTTTGTGCTGTCGGAGTGCATCAGTCGGCCTCCAGCCTGAGCCGGCGGTCGAGAATGTCTCGGGCCACCTCGGTGGCGGATCGGCCGGTGGCATAGGCGTGGCCCCGCAGCCGCACCAGGGCCTCGGTCGGCTCGATACCCAGTTGCGCGACAAGCATTCCGGTGGCCTGACTGACCTCGGCACGGCTGAGGGAATTCAACTCGGCCCAGGCATCACTGGTCGGGTCGCCTGCGGCCGCCTTCAGGTCTCCGTCCATCAGGTCGAGAAGTGGGATGCCTGCGAGTTCGGCGGCGACGACGGCGCCCGCGAACTCCTGTCCGTCCAGTCGACCGGGCAGTGCGCGAAAAAGGTCGAGCGCGCCGACGTGCTCGCCTGCCACCACGACCGGCACCGCGAACACGGAGCGGATCTCGTGAGCAAGCATGGCCGGGCCGTAGGCCGGCCAACGCAGATCGGATGGATCGGCGAGATCTGTCACGTAAACCGGACCGCGGCGAGCGACCGAGTCCAGGCAGGGCCCCTCACCGAGGGTGAACTGCAGTTCGTCATACGTGCGGGCGTCCGCGTCGCTGGCGCCGAGGGTTCCCGCATTGGCCCCGTCGAAGACCAGGGAGATCGCTGCGGCATCGATGTCGAACGCAATCACGCACGCCTCGCACAAGCTGTCGGCGGCGTCTACCCCTCGCCTGCCTTCGACGGCGGCGAGAAGTTGCTGCTGGATTGCCACATTTAACCGAACGGGGGTCGTGGTGGCGTGGCCATATCTCCACCATCCACCAATAAGCGCGGTTTTGCGAATGCCGGTCAGCCCTCGACGGCTTCATGATGGTGAGATGACCAATGTACGAGGCCGGGTGTGGCGCGACGGAAAGCCGCAGGACGACTTCGAGTTCTCCGCGATCTCGGACTATCTCGCCGAAGACGACACGCTGGTCTGGTGCGACCTCTGCGAGCCCGACCATGCGAAGCTCGCCGAGCTCGCGCAGGAGCTCGGGCTCAACGAGTGGGCGGTCGAAGACGCCGTCGCCGACGCCGAACGGACCAAGGCCGCGATCTATCGGACCCACACCTTCTTCACGGTGTATTCCGTTGCGGTCGTGCAGCCAGCGGACGACTCGCAGTCGTGCCTGGATATCCACCGGATTTCCGGCTTCGTGCTGCCGCGGGGGCTGATCACGGTTCGCCTGTCACCGCATCTCGACATCGACGCGGTATCCGAGCGATTCGACGAGCTCGGTGGGCAGGAGTACGGGGTCGGCGCGTTGGTGCACGGGTTGCTCGACTACATCGTCGACGGCCATTTCGAGGCGGTGCAGTCGCTCGACGAAAGCATCGAGTCGCTCGAGGACGACCTCTTCGAGAACAACACCCCGCGGGGCGGGTTGCAGCGCAAGACATTCCGGCTGCGAAAGGACCTCGTGCAGCTGCGCCGGGTGGTGTTGCCGATGCGTGAGGTGGTCAACTCGATTCAGCACCGCAGGCTCGACGCCAAGACCTCTCCGGAGCTCGACCCGCTGTATTCCGATCTGTACGACCACGTTCTGCGGGTGTCGGAGTGGACGGAGTCGCTGCGCGACATGGTGACGACGGTGTTCGAGACCAACCTTTCGCTGCAGGACGCCCGGCTGAACCAGGTGATGAAGAAGCTGACCGGCTGGGCGGCGATCATCGCGGTGCCGACGGCGATCACCGGCTTCTACGGGCAGAACGTCGACTACCCGGGCCTCAACACCGTCGGCGGCTTCGTGATCAGTACGGCGCTGATCGTCGTCATCGTGCTGGCGCTCTACTGGACGTTCAAGCGTCGCGATTGGCTGTAGCGGTCAGATTTCGCTCGGCGTGACGCCCCACACCAGGCAGAACGTGTGACCGGCCGGATCGCGGAAGACCCGGAACTGGTCCTCGCCTTCGGCGTCAGCCTCGCGCGTGGCGCCAAGCGCCAAGACGTCGCGTTCGGCGGTGTCGATGTCGTCGACCTCGATGTCGAGGTGAAACTGCTGAGATCCACGAGGGTCGGGAAACTTCGGCGGCTCGTGCTCCGGCGAGAGCTGGAACGCCAACCGTCTGCCCTGCTGGTCGGTCAGCACCGACCACGTCGCGTCGGCGTGTTGGACCGTGCCACCGAGTACCCCGCCGTAGAACGTCGCGAGGCCGGCGGGATCCCTCGTATCGAGGACGACTGAGCGCAGCTTTCCGATCATGGAGCCCGGGTTGCCGTATTTCGGCAGATACAAACGACCACGCTTTGGGTCCACGCCGAGTGGGCGCCGTCGACACCTCGACTGTGGGACCATCTGCGGTGTGAATCCCGAGGATGATCCCGAGGCGAGGATCCGGGCGCTCGAGCAACCGCTGTCGGATCAGGCACAGGCGAGCGAACTCGGTGGCGGACGAGCCGGCGGCGACGCCGCTTACCTGCCGCCACCGGCGTCGGCCTACACACCGCCGGACTACACCACCCCACCGTATGGCAGCCAGCAGTTCGGCAACCAGCCTTACGGGACACAGCCCTACGGGACACAGCCCTACGGCACCCAACAGTGGGGTGTACAGCCGTACGGTGCGGCGCCGAAGAAGGCGTCCGGCGGCATCCCGTGGTTGGTGTTCGGTCTGATCGCCGTCGTCTTCATCGCAGTCGCCGCGGGCGCCATCATCTTCATGACGAGGATGACAGGCGTTACCGCACCGGATGATTCGAGCGTGTCGAGCGGCGGCGGATCGGTCGACATCGACATCCCGACCGGGCCGTCGATCCCGTCCATCCAGATCCCCAATGTGCCGAGCATGCCCGCCGTGCCCGGTGCGCCGGATGCCGATCCGAACGTGATCACCGGTGCGCCCGGCCAAACCGTCACCGTGTCGGGCATCGACGAGAACAAGACGGTCGCCTGCAACGACGCCGCCGTGACGATCAGCGGCATTCGAAACACCGTGAACATCACGGGGCACTGCGTGGAGGTATCGGTGTCCGGCATCGAGAACAACATCACGGTCGATGCCGCGGACAAGATCGGCGCATCCGGTTTCGACAACAAGGTCACCTACCACTCTGGGACACCGTCGATCGACGCCGTCGGATCCAATTCGGTGCAGCAGGGCTGACAGAAACTCGACAGCTGATGACAATCGGCGCAATGCGCCAATAAGCGAATCAAGAGTTGTCAGACTGGCGGCAGGATAATTCCGTCGCTGGGGGCCAAATGTCTGACACCGCTTCTGCGCCAGCCAATCCCACACGTCGTTCCGGGGCGGTGGCAATCGCCTGGCTTGCAGGCGCGGGCATACCACTGTTGGCAATCATCACCGGAAGTTGGCTGCTGGCAAACAACTTCACTGCTGCGGGCGCGGAATTCCTGGTCCGCTACATCTTTGGCGAGCGGGATATGGAGCCGCTGGAGCGCGGCCGCGACGTCGCCAATCCGGCCGATCCCCGCGCCGATCTGGCCTCCGATATCCACGACGTGATCGCCAGGGATTGGTCGGTCATCGGCGGTTACTTCCTCATTCTGTTCACCTGCTCGCTCATCTTCATGCTGATCATGTTGGCTTTCTCGAGCTCGGCGCGGAACCTCAGCTTCGCGATCTTCGGAGCCGTCATCGTCACCACCGTCATGGACGTCGCGGAGAACATCCTCGTGCTGATGTCGACGAAGGCGCCCGCCTTCCCCAGTCGGTGGCACGACGGGTTCTGGACCGTCGTACCGGCTGCCGTCGCGACCGTGAAGTGGTGCGCGCTGATCATCGCGCTATGCGCCGTGCCCGCAGCGATATTCGCCGTCTGGCGGTTGATCGTCTCCTACATCTCCCGGCGCGCGCGCCGCAAGGACGGTAAGGAATGGTGGGACAGGGCGCTGAGCCTTCCCGAGGAGCCTCCGAAGCCCGACCAGAATGACGCCGAAAATAACTGGCGGAGAGCCTATTTCGTACCGGGTGCCGACGACCTCGTCGCGGTGTCCGACGACACAAGCGGAACGGTGCCGACGACACCGAGCGCGCTGTGCCTGTCCGGTGGCGGGATCCGGTCGGGCTGTGTCGCGATGGGCGCCATGCAGACACTGTCCCGCGCCTCCGAATCCGACGAGCCGTGCCCGTGGCAGAGCGCGCCGATGCTCGACGGCTTCGACTACGTCATCTCGGTGTCCGGCGGCGGATACACCGCGGGCGCACGGCTGATGGCACTCCAGAAAACCGACGAAGGCGGCGTCGCCGAGGAGAACGGCCGCACGCTCACCCTCGCTGATCGGTTCGGCCCCGGCTCACCCGAATTCGGCTATCTGCGCAGCCATTCCAGCTATATCGCCGATTCGCCGATCGGACTGATCCGGGCGTTGGCCGAGGTGTTCAAGAACCTGGTCCTGTCGGTTTTGATGCTGGTGCTCGTCGCGGTGATCTTCGGGTGGATCTTCGGCTGGTTCGTGGCGAGACTGCCGTTGGCGGCGTTCGTGCCGTCGCGCGCAGTGACGCCGTCGGACCCTGTTCATCTGCCCGCCCTCGACCATCACCTCACGGTGGCGGCGACGGCCGTCGCGATACCGGTCTTCTGCGCGCTTGCCCTCGGCGGCGTCGCACTGCTCTGCGAGTACGCCACCACGAAGCGGTCCGTCACGGTGTTCAAGGATCAACTCAACAAGGCCGCCAGCGCCATCAGCCTGCTCGCGGTCGTGGTCTTCGCCGTGACGTTCGCGGTGCCCGCACTGATGTGGCTGTGCGCTCCGCTGACCCCCACCGCGGAGAACAAACTGCCCTCGCTGGCGGCGTTCGGCGGCTTCGCCGCGGTGCTGATCCTGCAGTACGGCGCGACGATCATCTCGATGGTCACGAAGAGGAAGGAGGAATCCGGCGAAGGCCGGGTGTCGCGGATTCGAAAGATGCTGCCGCCCGGTGTCGGTCAGTTACTGATCGTATTGCTGACGCTGACGGTGCTCGTCATCGCGTGGCTGTTGGTGGTCGGCATCGCCGCGGCGCAGGTGTTCGGCTGGGTGACCCACAACGAGCACACGCTGACCCCGGTGCCGCACTGGTTCTGGATCCTGCTGGCGATCGCGGTGGTGGTCACGATCCTCAGCTGCATCGACGTGACATCGCTGAGCCTGCATCCGTTCTACCGCGGTCGGCTGGCGCGAGCATTCGCGGTCCGTCGTATCGGTGGAGAGCCACAGGGATACAAGCCAGAAGAGGGCACGCGCCTCGACAGGTACGGTCACAGCGGGCCCGACGGCCCGAAGTTCGTCTTCGCCGCCGCGGCCGCTCTTTCGGGCGACGCCAAACCGGCACCCGGACTGAACGCCGTCTCGTATGTGTTGAGCGCCGACTACATCGGCGGTCCGGCGCTCGGATGGCTGAACACCGCAGAGACGATAGAGATCTCGTCGTCTCGCATTCAACGCGACCTGACCGTCCAGGCGGCCGTTGCGGTCAGCGGTGCGGCGTTCGCGTCGGCGATGGGCCGGATGAACAAGGGTTTCCAGTCGCTGTTGGCGGTTTCGGGCGCCCGGCTTGGCACGTGGCTGCCGAATCCGGTGTTCGTCAAGAACGCCAAAGACAATGCGGCACAGCCCCTTTACCCGAAGGCGTTGCCGTCGGTGCGGGGGGCGGGGTACTTCTACCGGGAGCTGTTCGGGATCAATCGGAAACAGGCCCGCCTCGTCCAGGTGACCGACGGCGGCCACTACGAGAATCTCGGGCTCGTCGAGGCGCTTCGCAGGCGGTGCAGGCTGATCTACGTCATCGACGGCGGAGGCGACACTCCCCCGCTGCTTTCTGGCCTTTCGGATGCGATCCGGCTGGCGCGTTTCGAGCTAGGCGTCGAAATCGAACTCGACGAGAGTGGCCCCTACGGCGTGCCGAACCTCGCGCCGGGGTCGGCCGAGCCGTTCGGCACCGGGCACGCGTTCCACTCCCTCAACGATCGGCTGACGGCGGGCGCGGTGGTGCGAGGCGTCATCAAGTACCCCGACGCCGCGGGTCTGGGGAAGGACAACATCGGGTTGCTGATCGTGGCCAAGGCCGTGCTGTGGCATGAGCTTCCCGATTGGGTGCTGACCTACGGCGCGGGCAAGAGCGGCGAGAGCTTCCCCAACGACAAGACCTCAGATCAGTGGTTCAACGAGGCGCAGTTCGCCGCTTACACCGAGGTCGGGCGGCGTATCGCCGTCACGGCGCGCACGGCGCCGTCACATCAGGAGCTGCCGTAGGCCACCCGGACCGTCATGCGAGACGCCTCTTCAGTTCGATCAGTTTGGATTCAAGCTCCACGACTGCGTGAGCGACCACGCTCGATGCCAGTGCTGCGCGCGCGGCAGGCGACTTCGGGCCCGCGCTGGCGTCGTCGTCGATCTCTTCCAGCCGTTCCAGCATCCGCCGCGAAATCGACGCCCGGGGATGGATGTCTTCCACGCCGTAGTCGTTGAACGCCTTGAAATCGTGTTCGCTCGTCGTCATCGCGTCAGTAACTCCTGGTAATTGGTGCGCGGTCGCCAAACCCGCCGTCCAATCTGAGGCGCACCTCGGCGAGCGGGGGTGTGTCTAGTGAGAAGCGTTGTGTCTCAACGCTTTTTGTGCTGTATGACCTCAGCCATAGACGCTGAGTCATCGGCCTTCGCGCGCTTCTTCGCGCGCTTCTCCTTCAACGACTGGCCGGATTTCTTGGTCA
Organism: uncultured Mycobacteriaceae bacterium; assembly: GCA_902826815.1. Taxonomy (GTDB): domain Bacteria; phylum Actinomycetota; class Actinomycetes; order Mycobacteriales; family Mycobacteriaceae; genus Mycobacterium. The sequence goes on along the minus strand of CADEGF010000027.1, from coordinate 34,049 downwards.
TCGATTGTCGGGGAGATTTGTCAGCCACCGTGGGCCCCTCGATTGCGAGGCCTGAGTGGTCCCGATCATCCGAGCATACGCTCCGGCACGAAAACCGGGCGTCTCACAATGTCCTGAAAAGCATTGTGGGCTGGCGGAAAATCCACCAGCCCACCGAGTAGCCCCTGCTAGACAGCGGTTACACGCACCGCCTGCGGGCCCTTGGCGCCCTGCTCGACGCTGAATTCAACTTTCTGGTTCTCTTCGAGCGACTTGTAGCCGCTCCCCTGGATTTCCGAGTAGTGAACGAACACGTCGGCCGATCCGTCATCGGGGGCGATGAAGCCGAAGCCCTTATCGCCGTTGAACCATTTCACAGTTCCCTGCGTCATACTTTTTTCTTCTTCCATTTTTCCAAGGATGTCGATAGACATCCGGGACAACCCTAACAGGCCCACGGATCCCCTTATAGGCCGTTATCGTTGGCGCGTGGAAGGCACGCCGGGGCAGGGCACGCCATTCGGCCGCTACCAGCTGATCGAGTTGCTCGGCCGGGGCGGGATGGGCGAGGTGTGGAAGGCGCACGACACCGCCATCGACCGCGTCGTCGCCTTGAAGATGCTGCTCCCCCACTACGCCAAAGACCCCGATTTCGAGCAGCGCTTCCGCCGCGAAGCCCGTGCCGCCGCCCGGCTGGACGACCCCCATGTCGTGCCGATCTACGACGTCGGCGAGATCGACGACCGCCTATACGTCACGATGCGGCTGATCAACGGCGTCGACCTGCAGACCCTGATCGACGAGGGACCGCTCGAGCCGAACCGCGCGGTGGCGATCATCGACCAGATCGCCGCGGCGCTGCACAACGCGCACCAGGTCGGGCTGGTGCACCGTGACGTCAAACCGTCCAACATCCTGGTTGACAAGAACGACTACGCCTACCTGATCGACTTCGGCATCGCACGCGCCGCCACCGACACGCGGTTGACGTCTGCCAGTTCGGCGATCGGGACATGGGCCTACATGGCGCCCGAACGGTTCAGTTCCGGTGACGTGCACCCGAGTTCGGACATCTACGCCCTTGCGTGCGTGCTCTACCAATGCCTGACCGGCCAGCAGCCGTTCCCCGGTACCACCCTCGAACAGGTCGCCGTCGGGCACATGGTGACGCCGCCGCCGAGGCCGTCCGAACGCGCCGGGATCCCAGCTGCCATGGACCACGTGATCGCCACCGGCCTGGCGAAGAAACCTGCCGAGCGTTACCCCACCACCGTCGAGATGGCCTCGGCGGCAAAGGAAGCCGTGACGGGCTCGGCATCGCCGAGTGCGTGGTCGGCGCCGGCCACCCCGGCGGGCGGGAGCGGTCCAGCGGCGCCAAGCTGGCCACAGCAGCCCTACACGCAGGTCGGCAATACGCCGGCGCCGTATCCGGCGACGGCACCGACACAGTTCAGCGGTCCGCAGCATGTACAGCACCCGCCGCACGTGCCGCCCGCGCCGCCGCCCGCATCACCGCCCGCGCCGAAGAAGGGGTCGGGACGTAACCACGGCGTGCTCGTCGGCGCCCTGGTGTTCATCGCGACCCTGGTGATCGTCGGCGGCATCATCGGCATCGTCGAGCTGACCGGCAACGACGACAAGCGCTCCACCAAACCGTCCACCGCGGCGGCCAACGTCACCGACTTCAACGGCACGTACCGCGCCGACTACGGCCCCGGCACCGACCTCGACGGCAAGCCGGTGCCGAATGCGCCTGCGACGACGAGCAATTGGGACATCCGCTCGGAATGCGGCGCGGGCGGATGCGTCGCGACCGCCACCAGCGCAAGCGGAAACTCCCTGCTGTCGAACATGACCTACGACCAGATCGGCGGCAAGTGGATCGCCGTCGGCCTTGCGTCATCTGACTGCGGCGGCGAGACGGCATCCGAGATCTGGGTCGTCTTCACCCTGGAGCCACAGCCCGACGGCACCCTGGTCGGTGACAGCGTCAGGGCGTCCACCGACAGCCTCTGCGCCGCCAGCCGCACCCTGAAGTTCACCCGCACCGGCGACGCCGACCCCAACAAGGTCCCCGATCCGGCCGTGCTGCCGCCGCGGGCGATCTCGCCTGCCGACGGACTGCACGGCAGCTATCGCCAGACCACCACGTTCGCGAACGGCAACATTCTCCCCGGGCAGGTGCTGAGCGCCGAGACCTACTGTCTGCGCACCGGCGACCGGTGCATGAGCCTGTTCCATGCAGGCGGCTCGGCGGTCACATTGGTGTACGCCGAAGAGAAGTGGACCCGCAACGAGCAGGGCAACGCCACCTGTGGGGACGGCGGCACCGCGAAGGTCACGATCACCGCCGAATATCCGATGCCCAAGACGCTGGACGACCCGATCTCGGTGCTGACCGGGCGCGGCACTCAGACGATCGCGCCGGGAAGCGCATGCACCGGTGGCGGCGATTTCGAGGACAGGTTTGAGCGCACCGGCGACTGACGCCATTGGTGAATCTGACGACGGAAATCAGCCGAAAACGTCGTCAGATTCACCATTCGCGTGAGGTTCGACGCGCTGTTGGCTCGGCGTCAGCAGAAGCAGCGGGAGAAGAACGCCCCGGTGAAGATCGCGACGATGAGGGCTTGTGTTGACAATCCCATCACCGCAAGAACCCCGACGGCCGCGATGCCCGCAACACCGAGCAGCACCATCAGGACGGTCCACCACATGTGCGCATGGCTGTGCGATGCGGCACGCGACGGGCTGACATGGGGCGCAGCCATCGCGCCGTTGTGCGCTTCAAGCATGTGAGGCCTTCCGCTGTGACGACAGACACAATATAGCGCTATACGTGAGCTGAGTCACACTGTGGGCTTCGTTTTCGCGATCTTGAATTCCTGGTGCCGAATTGCATCGAATTGCTGCACGAATGCCCCGTCGGCGTCGGGAAAGATGAAAACGCGCTAATCGTTGGGGACGTCGCGGAGTCGCCGCGCGTTCTCCTCGTTGGTGTTCGTCATCCGGACGCCCGCGTCGCCGACGTTGCGGCCGAAGGTGTCGACGCGCTCTGTGTGCCGCTGCCCCGTCGCCGCCCACCGGCAGCTGAGCTCACTGAGCGGCTGCATCCGGATGACAATCGACGTCGGCGCCAGGTTCTGCTTCTCACGCTCATCGCTCGACTTCGTTGCCATGCCGACGGCAACTGTCGTCGTCGCGGCGACATTCCCAGGCTCCGGCGTTTGGGGCAAGGTAGGCACGTGAGCGAAAAAACGACATGCGCCGTCGTCGGCGGCGGCCCCGCCGGATTGTTCCTCGCGTTGATGCTGGCGCGTGCCGGCGTCGAAGTCACGGTGTTGGAGAAGCACGCCGACTTCCTGCGGGATTTCCGCGGCGACACAGTGCACCCGGTGACGTTGCGGCTACTCGACGAGCTCGGCCTGTTCGCTCGCTTCGACGAACTTCCGCAGAGTCGCGTCGAGCGTGGCGAGTTCAGCGTCGACGGCAGTACGTACACGCTCGTCGACTTTCGTCGGCTGAGACAGCCCCACCCGTATGTGGCGATGGTTCCGCAATGGGATCTGCTCGATCTGGTCGCTGACGCCGCCAGTGCGGAGCCGACATTCACGCTGCGCATGAACACCGAAGCGACCGGGCTGCTGCGCGACGGAGGCGCCGTCACCGGTGTGCGTTACACCGGCCCGGACGGTCCCGGTGAGTTACGCGCCGACCTCGTCGTGGGCTGCGACGGCCGGACGTCGGTTGTGCGTCGCGATGCGGGGCTGCCGATCCACGAGTACCCGGTGCCCTTCGACGTGTTGTGGTTTCGGCTGCCGCGCGAGGACGGCGGCGAGTACACACTGATCCCGCGCACCATGCCAGGGCGGGCGCTGATCATGATTCCCCGCCAGGGCTACTTCCAGGTCGCCTACCTGATTCCCAAAGGCAGCGATCCCGAGCTGCGGGCCAGGGGACTCGACGCGTTCCGCGACGAGCTCGCCGAGCTGATCCCCGAGACGTCGCCTGCTGCCATCACATCGTGGGATGACGTCAAGGTCCTCGACGTGCGGCTGGACCGGCTGAGCCGCTGGCACGACGACGGCGTGCTGTGCATAGGCGATGCCGCACATGCCATGTCGCCGGTGGGCGGCGTCGGGATCAACCTGGCGGTCGCCGACGCAGTGGCCGCGGCGGGTTATCTGGCGGAGCCGCTTCGGACCGGTCGGCTGACAAACAAGGACCTCGCCGCCGTGCGTCGCCGCCGGATTGCGCCGACCGTCGCGACCCAGACGCTGCAGCGGGTGGCGCATCGTCAAGTGATCGGTCCGGTGCTGAGAGGCGGTCAGGCGGCGCCGCCCGCGGCACTGTTGAGGGTGATCGAGCGTGTGCCTGCGCTGACGGCGATCCCGGCATACATCGTCGGTGTCGGACTACTGCCTCAGCACGCCCCGGATTTCGCCCGCCGCTAGTCGCCGCTAGTCGCCGCTAGGTCTGCGCGTCGGCGTCAGGCGTTGAGAGCGCTGCCCTTTCGCCACTCATCCCACGGCACGGTCCAGTCGCCTGCCTGCGCGATGGTCAGCGGCGGCCCGCCGGTGTTGTGCACCTCGACGATGTCGCCGGGGACGGAGAAGTCGAAGAACCATGAGGCGTTCTCGCCGCTGAGGTTCAGACAACCGTGGGAGACGTTGGTGTTGCCCTGCGCCCACACGGTTTCGTTGAGCTGGTGCAGATAGATGCCGTCCATGCTGATGCGCGTGGCGTAGTTGACGGTCGTGCGGTAGCCGCCTCCGCCGGTCAGCCCGTAGGTGGTGGAGTCCATGACCACCGGGTTGGCCTTGTCGAGCACGGTGTAGGTGCCCGGCGGCGTCCAGAAGTGCAGCTCTTTGCCGCCGACGGTTTGGAAGCCGCCCATGCCCATCGACGTCGGCATGGTGCGGACCAGCTTGCCGTTGTCGAACACGCTGACCTGCTTGGTCTTGTCGTCGGCGACGGAGACATGCGCGTTGCCGATCTTGAACGAGACATGCTGGTTCGCTTGGCCGTACATGCCGTCGCCGAGATCGGTGCCGAAGATATCTGCGCTGACGTCGACGGAAATGTTTGCAGGCCAATACTTCTCGGGTCGCCAGTGCGCTTCGTAGTCGTTGATCCAGTTCCAGGATCCCTTTACGGGCACGCTGGACGTGACGTGCAGGCTCTTCTCGGCGGCCACCTTGTCGGTGATGGCATCGTCGAAGTAGGCCATGACGATGGTTCCGACGCCGTAGGTGTTGCCGTCGACGAGCGGGAAGCCGGCGACGGTGTTGAGGTTGACGGTGGTCAGCCTGTCGGGCGACAAGGTGGTAAAGCTCGAGGTCTGCCGCGTCGGCATGCCGCGGGGCCCGCGCGCGGTGACGGTCATGGTGTAGGTGCGCCCGTATTTCAGCTGTTCAGTGGGACGCCAGCCGGTCTTGCCGGACGTCAGCGCGCCCGCGACGGCCTGGCCGTTGTCGTTGACCATCGCCACGTTGTCGATGGTTCCGGCGAATGCGGCCACGGTGACGGGCGCTGCGGGGTTGACGTCGGCGGCGTCGGGCTTGGGGACGACGCGGAGGGTGGCGGGTTGCGGGGGTGGCTTGGGCTTAGGGGCGGCGACGGTCTGAGCGGCGCTGGCCACCTGACATTCCGAGGCGCACTTCGGGGTGGTGTCGGCGACGTCTCCGGCAAGCAGCAGCACCACCGCGGCGGCGATGGCTACGGCGGAGATGCGGACGCGACGAGACCAGGGCAAATGCACTCCAATGTGGGTCGGCAGGGGCCGGATTGTCGATCGGGCTCGCACCCGACCGGGCCTCAACTATAGGGCGCGGCGGCGGGCGCCGACGACGGTATGGGTTAAGCCTTGGTGGCAAGTTCGAAGATCGGGATGACGCGGTCGGTGCGCTTCTCGTATTCGCCGAATCCGGGTGCCTGCTCCTTGACGAGCTCGTAGACGCGGTCACGTTCGTCGCGCGGCAGTTCGTTGGCGGTCACGGGTCGTGGCGGGTCGGAGCCGATCTCGACCTGGACGTCGGGGTGCGCGCGGAGGTTGAAGACCCAGGCGGGGCTGCTGTCGCGGCCTGCCGCGGAGCCGACGACGTAGGTTTTGCCGTCGAAGTCGAAGTAGCCGATGAGGTTGACGCGCTCGGCGCCGCTCTTGGCGCCTTTCGACGTCAGGATCAGAAGCGGGAAGCCCTCGAATTGGCCGCCCACCTTGCCGCCGTTGCTGCGGAACTCGTCGATATTGCGTGCGTTGAAATCGCGCTCGGAGGCCATGTCGTCGTCAGGCATGTGTTCATCGTGGCACGGTCTACTGGCGGCGGTGTCACCTTGCGACGCCGATCGTCAGCGTGGCGAGCAGGGCGCTGGCCGGATCGCCGGTCACCGTCGCGAGTTCGGCATCCCAGCCGTCGCCGAAGACGTTGTCGGACTTCAGCGTCACGTTCGACATGTTCTGGACGCTGGCCGCGTACCCCTTGTCGTAGTCGAACACCGCCTTGCAGGAGTCTTCCGGCAGCGCGATCTGCGACGTGAGTCGGGCGTTGTCGCCGGCGACGGCGGATTCCAGCGAGTCGAACACCTCGAAGTGGATGTGCGGCCAACGTCCGGCGTAGCAGGCGGGAAAGATCGACGTGAAGGTCACCCGCCCGTTGTCGTCGGCGACCTGAACGCCGCGAAGGTAGTTCTCCTGGGCGGCCGGTTGGCTGTACAGCGAGTAGTTTCCGGCGCGGTCGCACTGCCACACGTAGACGGCCATGCCGGCACCTGGGGCGCAGTTCTTGGTGGTGTCGACCAGTGTCAGTTCGATCGTCGTCGGCACCCCGTCGGCCCACCCGGAGTAGCCCCCGAAGCTGGTTCGGATGTCGCTGCGGACCACCCCGGACTCGACGAGCACATTGGGGCCGTTCGACCCGTCGCCGGGATAGGGGCCCGCGGTTTCGGCAGGCGCCGTCTTCGCGCAGGCGGCGTCGGCCGTGGCCGTGTTCGTCGAGGTCGCGGTTGGCGCTGCCGCTGCCGTTGTCGTGCCGGATGCCCGCTGGCCGGTGTTCGTCGAGCAGGCCGCCACCAATGCGGCGGCGCCGGTCACCCCGGCCAGCTGGAAAATCCGGCGTCGGGACAGCACTTGCAGGTCATGGGCCAGGCCGAGGTCGTGTTCGGGTGTATCTTGCACGCCTCCACAGTGCCGACCTTGGCTATGAGTCGTCTGTGCACCGCCTGTAACTAGTGGCCCCAGGTGTGCCGGCAGACCGAACAGGTCCAGATATCGGGCGTCACACAGCACCCGCGCCAGTCGACCCACTCCGGAGCATTGCGGTACTCCTCCTCGGACGCCGGCATGCCGAACACCGCGCGCTGGGTGCGCTTGGCCCCGCAGCTCGGGCACTGCGGATGTTCGGCGAAGTGCGCCTCAGCCTCGCTGGCTTGCGTCACCGATTCACCTCGGCTTCCAGGGCGACAACGCTGTCTCACTCAATTAAGGTGCTCCTCTTCTTGTTGTCGCTACTGTCGCATCCGCCTCTGACATGGCATTTGCCCGCCGAAGGGACCCACGCACGCACAAACGCCGTCATCATTCCCGAATGGACCGGCCTGTCGTAAGCAGCCCTTAGGGTTGGCTGCGATGGCACTCCATCTCCACCGCGCTGAGCGCACCGATCTGCTGGCCGACGGCCTCGGCACACTGCTCTCCGATCCATTGCCCGACCCTTTCGCCGACGAACTCGTCATCGTCCCGGCCAAGGGCGTCGAGCGGTGGCTGAGCCAACGGCTTTCGCACATCCTCGGCCGCGGCACCGGGCAGGACGGCGTCTGCGCGGGCATCTCGTTCCGCAACCCCCGCTCGCTCATCGCCGAGATCACCGGAACCTATGACAACGATCCATGGAATCCCGACGCGCTGGTCTGGCCGCTGCTCGACGTCATCGACACCAGCTGCGACGACGCCTGGTGCAAAACCCTTGCCACCCACCTCGGCCACTTCGAGGCAGGCGAGGAACGCGAGCTGCGGATGGGCCGTCGCTACGCCGTCGCGCGACGGCTGGCCGGGCTCTTCGCGTCCTACGCACGGCAGCGGCCGCAACTGCTCATCGACTGGGAAACCGGCGACGACGGTGGCGTCACCGCCGATCTCGACTGGCAGCCGCACCTGTGGCGGGCGGTACTCAATCGCGTCGACGCCGACCCACCGCACATTCGGCACGCGAAAACCGTTGCGAGGCTGCACGAGTCGCCGACTGAACTGCCCGAACGGCTATCGCTGTTCGGGCACACCCGGCTGCCCAGCACCGAGATCGACCTGCTCGAAGCCCTCTCCACCCACCACGATCTCCACCTGTGGCTGCCGCATCCCAGCGACAACCTGTGGCAGTCGCTTGCCGGCGTCCGCGGCCAGATCTCCCGCCGCGACGACACCAGCCACCGCGAAGTGGGGCATCCACTGCTGGCCACCCTCGGCCGCGACCTCCGCGAACTGCAGCGCGGCCTGCCGGAGACCGCACGCACCGACGACTACCTTGGCGGGCGCGAGCGGCCGAACACGCTGCTGGGCTGGCTGCAGTCCGACATCACCGCCAACGAGGTGCGACGCGACGGCCGGACGCTCAGCGTCGACGACCGATCCGTGCAGGTACACAGCTGCCACGGGCCCGCCCGCCAAATCGATGTTCTGCGAGAGGTTTTGCTCGGTCTGCTCAGCGACGACGTGACGCTTGAACCTCGCGACATCCTCGTCATGTGCCCGGACATCGAGACCTATGCGCCGCTGATCGTCGCCGGCTTCGGCCTCGGCGACATGATCAAGGGCGTGCACCCCGCGCACAGGCTGCGGGTGCGACTCGCGGACCGGTCGTTGGTGCAGACCAACCCGCTGCTCGGGGTGGCGTCGCAACTGCTCACCCTCGCGAGTGGCCGCGTCACGTCGAGCGAGGTGCTCAACCTCGCGCAGGCAGCGCCGGTGCGGGCCCGCTTCGGCTTCACCGACGACAACCTCGAGGACATCACCCGCTGGGTGCGGCAGGCCAACATCCGCTGGGGCTTCGACCGCGAGCACCGCACACCGTACGGCGTCGACTTCGTCCAGAACACATGGCGTTTCGGGATCGACCGTGTGCTCGCCGGGGTGGCGATGTCCGACGACTCGCGCGCCTGGATCGAGACCACGCTTCCGCTCGACGATGTCAGCTCCAACCGCGTCGAACTCGCGGGGCAACTGGCCGAGTACGTCGACCGGCTGCAACGCGTCGTCGACTCGCTCACCGGCGCAAAGCCGTTGCGGGAGTGGCTGTCCGCGCTGGAGACCGGCATCGACCTGCTCGCGCGTGTCGACGACGACGACGCCTGGCAGACCAGCCAGCTGCAGCGCGAGTTCGCCGACGTGCTGACCAATGCAGCCTCGCGCGAGGGCACCAAGATGCGGCTGCCCGATATCCGCGCCCTGCTGGACCGCCACCTCTCCGGGCGGCCGACGCGGGCCAACTTTCGCACCGGCACGCTGACGGTGTGCACGATGGTGCCGATGCGCTCGGTGCCGCACCGAGTCGTGTGTCTGGTTGGTCTCGACGACGGGATCTTCCCGCGGCTCGGCATCGTCGACGGCGACGACGTGCTCGCGCGCGACCCGATGACCGGCGAACGCGATATCCGTTCCGAGGACCGGCAATTGCTGCTCGACGCGATCGGCGCCGCGACCGAGACACTCGTCATCACCTACACCGGCGCCAACGAGTACTCCGGCCAGGAGCGGCCACCCGCGGTGCCGTTGGCCGAACTCCTCGACACCCTCGACCTGACCACCGAGCAGAAGGTTCGCGACACGGTCGTCGTCCAACATCCGTTGCAGCCCTTCGACACTCGCAACGTCGAGCCAGGCACGCTGATCCCCGGCCAGCCGTTCACGTTCGACAACAATGTGTTGAAGGCCGCGAAGGCGCGGTCTCGTGAGCGAGCCGAGAAGCCGCCGTTCATCTCCGGGCCGCTGCCCGTTCCGCCGCCCGACGATGTCGTGCTCGCCGACCTCGCCGCGTTCTTCCGCGACCCGGTGAAGGGCTTCTACCGGGCGCTGGACTTCACGCTGCCGTGGGAGGTCGACGGTGTCGAGGACGCCATGCCCGTGGACATCAACGCGCTCGAGGAGTGGACGGTCGGCGACCGGATGCTCGACGACATGCTGCACGGCATGGAGCCCGCGCAGGCGCGGGATGCCGAGTGGCGTCGCGGCACCCTGCCGCCGGGACGGCTGGGCTGGCGCAAGGCGACGGTGATCTGCGAGCAGTCGGTCCTGCTGGCCGAGGCAGCCCGCACCTACCGGGGTTCGAAGGCCGAGGCCGTCGACGTGGACATCGACCTCGGCGGTCGACGGCTGACCGGCACGGTGTCGCCGGTGTTCGGCGAGCGGCTGGTCTCGGTGACGTACTCGAAGATCGACGGCCGTCATTTCCTGCAGTCGTGGCTTCCGTTGTTGGCGTTGCTCGCTCACGATCCGAGCCGCGACTGGTCGGCGGTCTGCATCGGCCGCGCCAGGAAGGGCACGGCTCCGCGAGTCGAGACCTTGCGGAGCCCGGCAGAGTCGCCGGTCGAGCTGCTGGCCGATCTTGTCGCGATATACGACGAGGGCCGACGCGAGCCGTTGCCGCTGCCGGTGAAGACGTCGTACGCGTGGGCGGATACGACCCACACGCACGGTGATCCGGTGCGTATCGCGGGGTACCGGTGGAAGTCCGACCGCTATCCCGGTGAGGATGCCGAGCCTGCGCACGTTCGGACATGGGGCGAGCGGGCGTCGCTGGACGTCCTCATCGGCGCGGGCCTCGACGAGTACGCGTGCCGCCTGTGGCTGCCGATGCTGCGAGCGATGGACGCCTGATGGACAACTTCGATCTGCTGGGCCTGCTGCCCGCCCCAAAGTCGACCACTGTGCTGGAGGCAAGCGCCGGCACGGGTAAGACGTTTGCGTTGGCGGGTCTGGTCACCCGGTACATCGGCGAGGGCGAGGCGACGCTGGACCAGATGCTGCTGATCACGTTCGGCCGGGCGGCGACGCAGGAGCTGCGCGATCGGGTGCGCCGCCAAATCGTCGACGCGGTAGTGGCTTTCGACGACCCGTCCGCGGTCGGCGACAACCAGGTGATTGCGCACCTTCTCGACTGCGACGACGACGAACGCGGACTTCGCCGCCAGCGACTGCGCGACGCACTGGCCGCCTTCGACGCCGCGACCATCGCGACCACCCACCAGTTCTGCCAGATGGTGCTCAAATCGCTCGGCGTGGCGGGCGACAGCGACTCCGGTGTGACGCTGGTGGAGAGCCTCGACGAGTTGGTCGGCGAGATCGTCGACGACCTCTACCTTCGGCACTTCGGCCAGGAGCGCGACGACCCGCTGTTGAGCCACGTCGATGCGCTGCGGCTGGCGCGCGAGGTGGTCAAGCATCCGGCGACGGAGCTGCGACCGAAGGAGCCGCCACCGGATTCGCGGGCAGCGGTGTGCGTCGCGTTCGCGAAAGATGTTCTGGCCGAACTGGAGATCCGCAAGCGGCGTCGGGGCGTCATCAGCTACGACGATCTGCTGACCCGGCTGGCTGACGCGCTCCAGGCCGACGATTCGCCTGCCCAGCTGCGGATGCATCAGCGGTGGCCGATCGTCATGGTCGACGAGTTCCAGGACACCGATCCCGTGCAGTGGCAGGTCATTCGCCGCGCCTTCAGCGATCGCTCGACCCTGGTCCTGATCGGCGACCCGAAGCAGGCGATCTACGCGTTCCGCGGCGGCGACATCGTGACGTACCTCAGCGCCGCCGAAACTGCGGGCACGCGAATGACGCTGGGCAAGAACTGGCGCAGCGACGCCGCGCTGGTGGACCGGCTGCAGACGCTGCTCGGCGGCGCCCGACTCGGCGACGAGCGAATCATCGTCCACGAAGTCGAGGCGCAGTACCACGGTTCACGCCTGCACGGCGCCCCGTGCGACGAACCGTTCCGGCTTCGGGTGGTGAAGCGGGAGAAGTTCGGCCGCAGCGGAACTCGGACGATCGGCATCGACGACCTGCGCACGCACATCCCGCAAGATCTGGCCGCCGATATCGGTGGGCTGCTGGCGAGCGGTGCCATGTTCGACGGCAGGCCGCTCGAGGCGCGCGATGTCGCGGTGATCGTGGAGAGCCACAAGGATGCCCGCGCGTGCTACGGCGCGCTGCGCGACGCAGGCATCCCTGCGGTCTACACCGGCGACTCCGACATTTTCACCTCCGACGCCGCCGAGGACTGGCTGTGCCTGCTCGAGGCGTTCGACCAGCCGCACCGGCCCGGCATGGTGCGGGCGGCCGCGGCGACGATGTTCTTCGGTAAGACGGCCGAGCAGCTCGTCGAGGGCGGCGACAAGCTGACCGACGACGTCGCGGAGACGCTGCGGGAGTGGGCGGGCCATGCCCGCGAGCGTGGTGTGGCCGCCATCTTCGAGGCCGCGCAGCTGGGCGGGATGAGCCTGCGCGTGCTGAAGTGGCAGGGCGGCGAGCGGCAGATGACCGACCTTGCGCACATGACACAGCTGCTGCAGGAGACGGCGCACCGCGAGCACTTCAGCCTGCCCGCGCTGCGGGACTGGCTACGCGAGCAGCGCCAGGAGAGCGGCGGCGCAACGGAACGCGCGCGTCGGCTGGATCACGACGCCGCCGCGGTGCAGATCATGACGGTGTGGGTGGCCAAGGGCCTGCAGTTCCCTGTGGTGTATCTGCCGTTTTCGTTCAACCGCTACGTCCGCACCCCCGAGCTGGTGCTGTTCCACGACGGCGATCAGCGGTGTCTGCATGTGGGCGGTATCGACAGCCCCGACTACAACGCCGTCTCCGTGTTGGGCCGCAAAGAAGACGCCAGCGATGACAGCCGGCTGATGTATGTGGCGATGACGCGCGCACAGTCGCAGGTGGTGGCGTGGTGGGCGCCGTCGTGGGACGAGCCGAACGGCGGGTTGTCGCGGCTGTTGCGGGGACGACGGCCCGACGAGGCCACGGTGCCGGACCGCGTTGCGCCGGAAAAGATCTCCGATAAGGACGCGATGGCGCGGTTCGAGGAGTGGCAGGCGGCAGGCGGACTCGTGATCGAGGAATCCGCCGTGCCGCCGATGCCAGCGCTACCGCCTCCTGAGACGCGGGACGATCTGGAGGCGCGGCACTGGCACCGCACGATCGATGCGGAGTGGCGGCGGACGTCGTACTCGGGTCTGATCCGTGCCGCGGAGGCGACGCCGGTGAGCAGTGAGCCGGAGGTCATCGAGCTGGACGACGAGGTCGCCGAGATTCCGGTGACGACGTCGGCGGTCGGCTCGGATGTGCCGTCGCCGATGGCGGACCTGCCGATGGGCGCCAAGTTCGGCACGCTGGTGCACGCGGTGTTGGAGACGGCCGACCCGTTCGCGGCGGATCTGGCTGCCGAGCTGGAGGCGCAGGTCCGCGAGCACGCGGTGTGGTGGCCGGTCGATGTGCCGCCGGACGAGTTGGCGACGGCGTTGGTGCCGATGCACGACACTCCTCTTGGCCCGCTGGCGGACGGTCTGACGTTGCGGCAGATCGGCCTGGCCGACCGGATGCGGGAGATGGACTTCGAATTCCCCTTGGCCGGTGGCGATCTGCGCGCCGCGGCGCCGGAGATCCGGCTGTCGCAGGTCGGCGAGCTGCTGCGGGCGCAGCTGGCGAAGGACGACCCGATGGCGTCGTACGCGGACCGGCTGACGGGACCGGCGCTGGGCGGTCAGCCGTTGAAGGGGTATCTGTCGGGCTCGGTGGACGCGGTGCTGCGGGTCGGTGACCGGTATGTCGTCGTCGACTACAAGACGAACTGGCTCGGCGATCCGGCGGAGCCGTTGACCGCGGCCGACTATGCCCGGCCGCGGCTGGCCGAGGCGATGCTGCATTCGGACTATCCGCTGCAGGCGCTGCTGTACAGCGTTGTGCTGCACAGGTTCCTGCGGTGGCGACTACCCGGCTATCAGCCGTCGAAGCATCTGGGCGGTGTGATGTACCTGTTCCTGCGCGGCATGTGCGGGCCGGACACCCCAATGGTCGACGGCCATCCGGCGGGCGTGTTCAGCTGGCAGCCGGCTGCGGTCTTGATCGAGGCGATGTCGGATCTGCTCGACGAGGGGCGGGTGGCCGCATGACGACGATGGAGTGGCGCCACGCGGTCGGCGCGACGGGACTGCTGGAGGCGTTCAGCGAGGCCGACGTGCTGGAGTCGTCGGATGTGCATGTCGCGCAACGGCTTACCGCATTGGCGAAGGAGGCCGACGAGACCGTCGCGCTGGCGGTGGCGATGGCCGTGCGGGCGCTGCGCAACGGCTCGGTGTGTGTGGACCTGCGGTCGGTTGAGCAGCAGGTCGGCGTCGACGGGTTGCCGTGGCCGGACGTCGACGGATGGCTGACCGCGATTCAGGCGAGCACGCTGGCGAGCGCGCCGCCGGCGCTGCGGCGGTACGGCGATCTGCTGTATCTCGACCGGTACTGGCTCGAGGAGCAGCAGGTGTGCGACGACGTGCACACGATGATCGCGGTCAAGCCGGAGAAGGTGTCGCCGGACATCGACCGGCTGTTCCCGGCAGGCTTCGAGGAGCAGCGGGCGGCGGCGAAAGTGGCGCTGTCGCAGGGCTTGACGGTGCTGACGGGCGGACCGGGCACGGGTAAGACGACGACGGTGGCGCGGCTGCTGGCGCTGCTGGCCAGCGGCACGCGGTTGCGGATTGCGCTTGCGGCGCCGACAGGTAAGGCGGCCGCGCGGTTGCAGGAAGCGGTGCAACTGGAGGTCGACAGGCTGGACGCGGCCGATCGAGAAGCGCTGTCGGGTATGCACGCCACGACCCTGCACCGGCTGCTCGGAAGCAGGCCGGACACGTCGGCGCGGTTCCGGCACAACCGGGGCAACAGGCTGCCACACGACGTGATCGTCGTCGACGAGACGTCGATGGTGTCGTTGACGATGATGGCGCGGCTGCTGGAGGCGGTGCGGCCGGATGCGCGGCTGATCCTGGTGGGCGATCCGGATCAGTTGGCGAGCGTGGAGGCGGGCGCGGTGCTGGCGGACCTTGTCGACGGCCTCGACACGTCCAAGCTGGCGGCGCTGAAGACGCCGCACCGGTTCGGCGAGTCGATCGGCGCGCTTGCGGCGGCGATTCGGGAGGGCGAGGCGGACACCGCCATCGAGGTGCTGCGGGCAGGCGGCGACAACATCGAGTGGATCGACACCGACCAGCCGTCGGAGCATCTGCGGAAGGTGGTGGTGCCGCAGGCACTTCGGCTGCGCGAGGCGGCGATCCTTGGCGACGCCGACGAGGCGCTGCGGAACCTGGACGAGCATCGGCTGCTGTGTGCGCACCGTCGTGGGCCGTACGGGGTGCGGTTCTGGAACCGTCAGGTGGAGCGATGGCTGGCCGAGGACACGGGTGATCCGATCTGGTCGGATTGGTACGCGGGCCGGCCGGTGCTGGTGACGGCGAACGACTACGGGTTGGGCTTGTACAACGGGGACACGGGCGTGACAGTGGTGCGTGACGGCGTACTGCGGGCGGTGATCGCAGGGTCGGGGCAGCTGGAGTTCGCGACGAGCAGACTGTCGGACGTGGACACGATGCATGCGATGACAATCCACAAGAGCCAGGGCAGCCAGGCCGACGAGGTGACAGTGCTGTTGCCGCAGGAGGATTCGCGGCTGCTGATGCGCGAGCTGTTCTACACCGCGGTGACGCGGGCTAAGACGAGGGTGCGCGTCATCGGCGCGGAGTCGGCGGTGCGGGCTGCGGTCGAGCGGCGGGCAGTGCGGGCGTCAGGTTTGGCGCGACGCCTGCGCGGCTGACCGACATTCCACCGCCAGATAGCAGCCATGGTCGTGATTCAGCACATTCCACAGCCATGAATGCTATTTCGTGGCGAAAGTAGTGTGCTCCGAAATGTGATACCGCCCGCGATATCGCGTCTCACGAACCATCATGGTCTCCCTCGTATGACGGAAGTGACTGCCGCGCGAGAGTAACCTCGCGACGCATGGCGACAGTTGCCGGCGGACTCGTTCTCACCGATGAGTTCCGCCATGCGCTCGAACTACTGGCAGGCGGCAAGCCCGTCTTCCTGACCGGTAAGGCAGGAACCGGCAAATCGACGTTGATCCGCCACTTCATGGCCGGGACCGATCGCAACGTGGTCGTCGTCGCGCCAACGGGTATCGCCGCGTTGAACGTCGACGGCTACACCATTCACCGGCTCTTCGGCTTCCGTCCGACGACGACCCTCGACGACGTCCGCAGCGGTGAGTACCGACCTGGCCGCTTCGCCAAGACTCTGGCGTCACTGGAGACGCTGATCATCGACGAGGCATCGATGGTGCGCGCTGACGTCTTCGACATGGTGGCGCTGGCGCTGTCGCGGTTTGGGCCGCAGCCGGGAACGCCGTTCGGCGGCGTGCAGATCGTCTTGGTCGGCGATCTCTACCAGCTTCCTCCGGTGGTCACCGAGGGCGAAGCCGGCTTCTTCTCGACGACGTACGAGACGCCGTACTTCTTCTCCGCCCGCAGCTTCAGCCGTGAGGACTTCCCCACCGTCGCGCTCACGACGGTGTTCAGACAGCTCGGCGATGACCGAATGACCGCCATTCTCAACGAGATTCGCGAAGGGGTGTTACTCGGCCACGCGCAGGAGCAGCTCAACGCGCGGGCGGACAATGAGTTCGTACCGCCCGACGACGAGTTCTGGCTGACGCTGGCGCCGACCAATCGCCTGGTGACGGCTCGCAACCGTCAGCGCCTTGACCGGCTGCCCGGCGACGAGCTGGTGCACCAGGCGCGCGCGTCGGGCGACCTGTCATTGTTCGACCCGCCGGTCGACGAGACGCTGCGGTTCAAGGTGGGCGCGCAGATCATGATGCTCAACAACGACCAGGGCAACCGGTGGGTCAACGGCACCCTCGGCCGGGTCATCGGCGTCGGCTACGACCGCTACGGCGTGGTCGTCGAAGTGGAGTTCGCGGACGGCTCGTGCGCCGACGTCACGCCGTTCACGTGGGAGGCGACGCGGCCAGTGGTCAGCGCAGGCTCGCTGACTCGCGAGGTGATCGGCGCCTATACGCAGCTGCCGTTCAAGCTCGCATGGGCAATCACGATCCACAAGGCCCAAGGCCAGACGCTCGAGCGGCTGGTGGTGGATCTGACCGGCGGAATGTTTTCGACGGGCCAGCTGTATGTGGCGTTGAGCCGGTGCACGTCGTTGGCAGGGCTGGTGTTGAAACGGCCTGTGCTGCCGAAGGATCTGAAGACCGACCGTCGCATCGCGCGGTTTCTGCGGACGTCGGTCGACAACAGCGGCGCGCGGCGGTACTGCGCGATCGAGATGTTGACGGTGGGCGACGAGGGGCGAATGTCGCGACCGCGCCCGGTGGAACTGGCGGTCGCGTTCGACGACGGCACGGCGATCTCGACGTTGGTCAACCCGCAGCGCGATCTGGCGGATGCGCGGAAAGCCTTCGGCATCACCGTGTCCGATGTGCTGCTGGCGCCGAACCTGCGGGAGGCATGGGCGGTGATCGCACCGATGCTCGCCGGCTGTACACCGGTGGGTGCCGGGGTGGACGAGACGCTGGGATTGATCGACTTCGAGCTCAAGCGGCTGGGCTATGTCACGGCGATGCCGCTCGGCGTCGAGCTGCGCGGTGTTCGCGTGTCGGGTTCGACGGCATTGGAACGTGCGCAGTCAACGTTGCGAGCACACAACCAGGCCGACACGGAGGAAGGCTCGTCGGCGTTCGACGAACCCGAACCGGCGGAATCGATTTCCGGTCTTCTGGTGAGCCGCGACCATTCGGTTCCGACTCCGAAGTCCGATCATCTGCCAGGGTTGTCCGCGCTGTTGCGGGCGAGCCGCGATGTCGGCGCAGTGATATTGGGCAACGCGGAAGCGTCATCATTTGATGACGCCTCTGATACACCGTGGGACGCGGCAGCGAAACAGTCGGTCGCCGATCAGCTGCGAGCGGCGGCCACCCGGGCGCAACTAACCGCAGAGGCAGTCGAACGATTGAACGAGGCCTCGAAATTGTTGGGCGTCGAAATCGTTCCGGAATCAGTGTGTTTGGAGCGAGACGACATCGCCGACGTCCTCGTCCCCGGAGCGCGAATCTGCTTCACGGGGACCGCGCAGGACGGTGCGGGCCGCATTGTCGAACGCTGGGAGATGGAGAACCTGGCCGAGTCGGCTGGGCTGAAACCGGTGAAGACGGTCTCGAAGACCCGCTGCGAGGTGTTGGTCACAGCCGAGGCGGGCAGTCAGTCGGGAAAGGCGCGCAAAGCGTCGGAGTACGGCAAGCCTGTATTCACCGCGGACGAGTTCCTGGCCTGGACACGTATCGTAGCGGCGGGCCGCTAGCGCCGCGATGCCCTCGCCGTGACCTCAGCTTTTGCTACCCTGCGAATAGTTGAGACTTCAGCCAGGTCGGATCGAGGCGGCCGCACCCGCCGCCACCTCACACAGCACCCCGCTTTCGCCGACCAAACCAGGTGACACCACATGCTGGGACCACCATGTTCGAAGACGAATCCCGGAGGGCAGGGAGCCGCTCGATACCCCCGCCCCGCGTTTTGGCCGTGGCGCTACAGCGGCTTCCTCTCCAAATGCTGCTGAACCGGTTCGACGACCCGACGATCGTGATCGGACTCGACGGAGTCGTCGTCTACGCCAACCCCGCCTGCGAGAAATTGCTTGGCTGCCAGACGTCTGGGACCCTCGAGGGCCGGTCGTTGGCCACACTGCTCACCGGGCAGTCAAACACCCTGCCCCAGCACTGGATTGATGTGTTGTGCGATCCCGATGCGGTGACGAATTGGAACCACAGCGACGGCTATCCCGTCGCCACCCTTGCATCGGACCCGATGACTTTCCCAGCGGACAATTCGATGCTCATGGTCAGCCTTCAGGACGTCAGCCCGGGCTACCCTTCTTCGTCCGCGACTGCGACGTCCGCGTTGCCCTCGGACGCTCCAGCGTCGGCAGGAGCTTCTTCGGCCGGTGCGGACTCTTCGGCCGGTGCGGACTCTTCGGCGGGAGCCGCTTCGGCGGGGGCCTCTTCAGAAGCGGAACCTTCCTCGGCGGCAGGTTCTTCTTCCGCGACCTCAGCCGGCTCGGTCCACGTCAGCGACTCGCCGCCGCCGTTGTAGACGACGCTGGTCGGTGCCTCGCCGACCGCATCGAAGTAGACCTTGCCGGTTGAGTGGCCGCCGGGCAGCAATGTCGCGGCGTTCAGGCCCTGGGGTGTCCAGGCGCCCGCAAGTGCGGGATAGCTCTGGCCGCTCTCGGAAAGGGCGCTGAACGCCGGGACCGCAGGCGTCGGCATCCCGTTCAGCGCGTCAGCGCGCACACTCACTTCGTAGAGCTGACCGGTCACCGGGTACGGGACGGCGTCGGCGCTCGGGAGGAACTTCGTGACGGTGTAGCCGATCTCCCCACCGCTGGGGTCGGTGACCGTCTGCTGGAGACCGAACACTTGGCTGTCGGCCGCAGAGGCCGGAGCCATGCCGAAGCTGAATACGACGCCTGCGCCTGCGACGGCGCCAGCGAATTTCTTGATTTCCACCTTGCTTCACCTCTTGGGTCGATCTGCCGTGGACACGGGCAGATTACCCGTCAAGATCACCGCCGGAAACCCGTGCGAGCGTACTGTTCGGGCGTGCAAATAGATGCAATGACGGTGCCGCAACCGCTCGGCAAAGTCGGCGAGTTAGCTCGAATCGTGCAGCGCGCCGGGTTCTCTGGATTGCTCTTCACCGAGACGGGCCGGACGGCGTATCTCAACGCGGCGGTGGCGTCGCAGGCGGCGCCCGGACTGGAGTTGTCGACGGGTGTGGCGGTGGCGTTCCCGCGGAGTCCGTTCGTCACCGCGGCGGAGGCGTGGGAACTGCAGGAGGGATCGGACGGCAACTTCCGTCTCGGCCTTGGCACCCAGGTGCGCACGCACGTGGTGCGCCGGTACGGGGTGGAGTTCGAGCATCCGGGCCCGCGTCTGCGCGACTACGTGCGGGCGGTGAAGGCATGTTTCGAGGCCTTCCGGACCGGAAAGCTCGACCATCACGGCGAGTTCTACGACCTCGACTTCATCACGCCGCAGTGGAGTGCGGGGCCGATCGACGCGCCCGATCCGAAGGTGGACATCGCGGCAGTCAATCCATGGATGCTGCGAATGGCTGGCGAGGTGGCCGACGGCGTGCATGTGCATCCGCTGGGCGAGCCGGGCTATATCGCGCGGCATGTCGTGCCGAATGTGGCTGCGGGAGCGGCGAAGTCGGGGCGATCCGCGGACGACGTCGCGGTTATCGTGCCGGTGATGACGATCGTGGGCGACACCGACGAGGAACGGGACAACGAGCGCGAGCTGGTACGGGCGAGCATGAGCTTCTACGGGAGCACGCCCAACTACGCGTTCATCTGGGACGAGGCGGGTTTCGAAGGGACGACGGCACGCATCCGGGAGAAGCAGAAGGCAGGCGACTTCAAGGGGATGGCGGCGCAGATCACCGACGAGCACATCGCGACGTTCGCGACGGAGTCGACGTGGGACGGCCTGGCGGACGCGCTGATCGACAAGTACGGGCAAACCGCGACGCGCATCGTGCTGTACAACGCGCTCAGTGACCAGCAACGCATCGAGCGTTATGGGGCCGTCGCGCAGCGTATTTCGACAACCTGACTCTCACCGCCATCGTTCGCCCCAGTAGCATCATCCACGTCGACGAGCTTCAACGCGCTTCGAGAGGATTTCGTCGATCTCCGCAACGATGTCGATCAAGGGTTCACAGGAATGCGTGGCAGGCTCGATGCGACGGCCGCCGGTCAACAACAGATCGTTGACCTTCTGAAGACGTTTGCTGGTCGCGAACCGACCGAGTGGACCGACTGACTGGACCCGACAGTCCTAGGCTTCATGAACACGCATCTAGCCAAGGAGGAAGCATGGCGGCCAAAACCGATTTCACAGAACAAGAATTCGATGCGATGCAGAAAGGCGTGACGGGCGCCGGGATGCTGGTGTCCCTCGCCGATCGCGGCTTCTTCGATAGCTTCAAGGAGATCGGCGCCCTCAGCAAGTATCTGGCCGAGGCGCAGACCAAGAGCACCAACCCGCTGATCGGCGAGGTGGCGAAGGTCAAGGGCACAGGCTTCGGGCTGACGTCGTCGCCGCAGGAGATCGAAAGCCAGACGATCGAAGCGCTCAAATCGTCGATGAGCACGCTGACTGCGAAGTCGCCCGGCGACGCGCAGGCCTACCGCGAATTCGTGATGAACGTGGCGAAGTCGGTTGCAGAGGCAGCGAAGGGCACGAACGCCGCCGAAAGCGATTCGATCAAGAAGATCGAGGGCGCGCTGGCCGCGTCGTAGCAGCTATTGGATCAGGGCCGACCGTGCCGCGGGAGTCATCAGATCCGAGATCTCGTCCCACGGCACAGTCACCGGCCAGAAGTCGCCCTTGGCGTGGATCACCGGCACGTAGACGCGGAAGCCGTTCGGCGTTGGCACCCAGTTGAGGAAGTTGTCGACGGACTGGTCGAACGGGACGACGTCGGGATTGATCTGCGTCACCTTGGTGGCGAGTCGTTGCGCGGCGGTGTGCTGATCGGAGAAGACATCGGTCAGCAGGATCGGTTCGGCCGTATCGGCGTTGACGGCGATGGTGGCGACGCCGTTGTTCGGATGCGCCGCGCCTTCGGCGTTCCAGTAGAAGATCGCGACGCTTGCGACGACGTGCGGCGTGATCGTCGTGACGCGGCTCCGTTCGTTTTCGACGAGTTCTCCGTCTTCGATGGTGGTGTCGGTGGCCCGACCGGCGAGGTCATCGAGCGCCGTGCGCATCCCTTGATTGAAGCGGTCGCGCACATCAGCGGACCCGCCGGTGACCTGGGGCAGCTGCACGTTGATCGAATTCGTGCCGAACGTCTCCTGCACCCGCAGCAGGGTCGCCTCGAAGGGATCCGCAGGCGCCGTCGACGTGCTCGAGTTCGGGGACGACGACGGGCTCGCACCGGATGCCGTGACGGTTACCGTGGACGGGGCCTCTTGGGCGGTCTGCTGCGAGCACGCTGTTACGGCGGCTGCGATCATCGCAACCAGAGACCAGGACAGACACCTACGCGAAATCGGCACGGACGATTACCCTTTCAGAACGAATAGACTTTGCCGATGCTGACGAACATGCCGCGCCCACTGGCGTCGTTCGTCAAGCGGGTTCCGTCGAAGGCGGGCAATACGGTCCAGCCGTTGAAGTGGAAGATCCGGCCGTAGGTCAGGGTGACTTCGCCGCTGTCCACGCCGCCGATGTTGCCCTCTCCGTAGTTGAATGTGCCGTCGGCGTCGATGCCGGCGATGTTGAAGTTGCCGGGGCCGCTCTGACTCCGTGGGGCGCCAGGGAAGCCGTCGATGCTCGTGCGTTCGCAACCGACGTGGTCCGCGCTGATGACGCATCGGACGGCACCGGACACGGTTGAGACGTATTGATATTCAGGAGCCGCGGACACCAACGGGGCTGATGCGACCGCCGCTGCCACTGTCACCGCGCCGAGGGCCGGCGCCCATCTCCATGACATGAGTGCCTCCGCTTTGCTGGGCTGAGCTGATTATCGGCTCGTGCCCTGGGGAGCGCAGCAAAATGACGTCGTAGACGGCATTGCCCTACTGGGTGAGCGCGGATCCTATGCCCGTGTGTCCGAACTCGTCGCCCTTCCAGAGCAGCGGCTCTCGCGTGTCGAGCGCCAGCGCGTAGGTGAGGCAATCGCCGAAGTTCAATCCGGCACGGTGGCCACTGCCCCTGCCGAAATCTGCGTACGCCTGCCGGGCCAACCGTGCCTGATGCTCAGTCACGGGCTCGATCACGAAATCCGCCTCCGCAAGCAGCTCATCGAGACTTCTGCTGACGACCGGATCGCGCTGCGTGTCCAGAACGATTCCGCACTCGAGATAGCCTGCAGCAGAAAGTCTTCGCACGTTCGCGTCGGCGATGGCGTGGGCGTAGATTGCTGCGTCATCCTCGTTGGTAAGAATCGCGATGATTGCCGAAGTATCGACGATCATTTCGGGAGACCACGGTCGTCATAGAGCAGTGCGCCGTGGTCGAGGCGCTTGGCATTCGGGGTCACGCGGTCCGCGGTCTTGCGGCCGATGGCCAGGAGTCGTCCCGCCAGATCGTCCTTCTGCAGCCTGGCCAGACGCTCGTTCACGGCGATCGCCACGGCTTGGGCTTGAGATTCCCCGGTTATACGCGCGATTCGCTTGACTACCTCGTGGACCGATTCGTCCTTGATATTCAGTGCCATTGGTACCTTTCTACCACTCGCATGGTACCACTGGTCAGCAGTGCGGTGCCTATGCTGCATGCGCGGATCGCAGCAGGTCGCATGCGCCGGAGAAACGCGTCCACTCGTCCGAAGTCGGGCGAACTGCGAAGTCGGTCACCGCGTCGGGACTGACCTCGAAGCGGTCCTCCCAGACCTCGCGGTGTGCCAACCCGGCCACCCCTCGGGCAGGCTCGAAAGAACCCCATTGTGTCGGCGGTTTGCCAGGCACCCAACGTTTTTCGGCGCACGTCGATATGGGCACCGCCTTCAGGTATCTTGCCGAGCTTGATCCGGCGAATTCCCGGGCCTGGCAGCTTGTCCTAACCGCAGCGCAAGACCCGGTCCACCGATCAGCGCATCAGCATGCGGCAGCCGCCCCAGTGTGAGTAGTACAGCCGCCAGTCCTGGTCCTTGACGATGACAAAGTTGGCCCTGTTGCCCATGTCGCCCCGATCTCGAAGGACGCGCGTCGGTTCGGGCGAGTGCCTGTCGGGCGTCCGACAAATTGACCCGCGGATCGCGTCAGACAGGAGCTGCTGTGGATGACCTCCGGGCGGCAGGCGGAGGCGCATTAGGCTCGGGTCATGGAGCCCGGCAATGCGGACCTCGGCGAGGAACTTCGTGATTTTCGCTCGGACACGGCTGCGAACGTCAAGGCACTCCGCACATCCACGACTGCGAGCTTCAACGCCATCCGCGAAGACTTCGTCGACCTCCGCGATGATATGAACCGGAGGTTCGGCGAGGTCGACCGCGGATTCACGGAGATGCGTGGCAGATTCGACGCTACGGCTGCCGGCCAACAGCAGATCGTTGACATGCTGCAGTCGATCATCAGCAATCGACGTTCGGACGCCGACGAATAGCAGTCGTCAGGCCGACCTATGACTCGCGAAGGTATCTAGCCGACAACCCCGCTCTCTGGCGTAGGCAGGAAAACGACGGCACACTTGGCCGATACTCGTGCGCACACGTCCGCTGCAATGGAGGTCCCGTGACCCAGAGTTCCGATGTCGACGCGGACTCTCCGTGGTCGCCACGGGAGTGCGAGCTGCTCGCGGTGACGCTCGAGCTGCTCCAGGAACACGGCTACGACCGGTTGTCCCTCGAAGCGGTGGCCACCACCGCGCGCGCCAGCAAGGCGACGCTCTACCGCCGGTGGCCCACCAAGGCCGAACTCGTGTTGGCCGCGTTCGTCGAGGGCACCCGGCACGTGGCGGTCGACCCCGACACCGGCACGCTGCGCGGCGACCTATTGAAACTCGGTGAGCAGATCCGCGATCACGTCAGCACCCATGCGCTCACCATCCGCGCCGTGCTGGTCGAGACGTCTCGAAGCGTCGAGCTCGACGCGATGATGCAGGAACAGTTCCTCGAGCAGCGCAAGGCCCTCATGGCGCAGGTCCTGGCGCGGGCGGTCGAACGCGGCGAAATCACGGCGTCGGCCATCACCGAGGACCTCTGGGACGTTTTGCCCGGCTACCTCATCTATCGCACGGTGCTGACCGGTCGGGCACCGTCACAGAAATCCGTTCAGGACCTCGTGGATAACGTGGTCATCCCCAGCCTCACACGTCACAATCTCGATGTCCCCAACCGGAATTAACGATCGGATGTACCGGTTGTGCGGTGCGGTACCGTACCGTACCGTCAACCAAGTTGATATTGTTCAGCTGTTGAAATAACCGTCATACTGTTCCTTCAAGTGTCACCGCTCGTCGAAAGGGTCACGGATGCAGCGGGTTTCAATCGGATCCCGATTGATACGGCACTGGATGCTCTTGGTGGCGGTGCTGGTCGTCCTGGTGGCCGGGTTCGCGGTCTTCCGCTTGAACGGGATTTTCGGCTCGAAGGACGTGGTCTCCACGCCCGACAACTCCGCCAACGACATCGTGCCGTTCAACCCGAAGCACGTGGTCATGGAGATCTTCGGTCCCCCGGGCACGGTCGCCACGATCACCTACACCGACGTGGACGCCCAACCGCAGCGCGTCGACAACGCGACGCTTCCGTGGGCGTACGACACGACGACCACCCAGCCGGCCGTCTTCGTCAACATCTCCGCGCAGGGCGACAGTGACTCGATCGGCTGCAGGATCACGATCGACGACGACGTCAAAGACGAGAGAACGGTCAACACCCTGAACGCCTTCACCTACTGCTTGGACAAGTCCGGATGAGTCATCAACTCGCCGACCGCCCGACGATGACAGACCGGGTCGCCAGGTGGGTTCGTTGGCTCTGCATACCGATCGTGCTGTTCTGGGTCGTCGTCGCCGCCCTGACGAACGTGTTGGTGCCGCAGCTCGAGGCGGTCGGCGAAGAGCACAACGTGGGGTTGGCCTCTCCCGATGCGCCGTCGCTGCAGGCGTTTGAGCGCATCGGCGAGGTGTTCCACGAGTTCGACTCCGACAGCGCCGCGATGGTGGTACTCGAAGGCGACCAGCCGCTCGGCGCCGACGCGCATGCCTACTACGACGAACTGGTCAAGCGGTTCAACGAGGACACCACGCACATCCAACACGTGCAGGACTTCTGGGGCGATCCGCTGACCGCGGCGGGCTCGCAGAGTCCGGACGGCAAGGCCGCGTACGTCCAGGTGTTCCTGGCCGGCAACCAGGGTGAGGCGTTGTCGCTGGAGTCGGTCGACGCGCTGCGCGACATCATCGCGAAAACGCCTCCGCCGCCGGGCATTCACGCCTACGTCGCCGGATCGGCCGCACAGGTCGCCGATCAGTTCGAGGTGGGCAACGAGGGCACCGCGCTGGTCACCGCGCTGACGGTCGGGGTGATCGCGATCATGCTGCTGATCGTCTATCGCTCGTTCGTCACGATGATCATCGCACTCGTCACGGTGCTCATCGAGATGTCGGCGGCGCGAGGGATTGTCTCGTTCCTGGCAAACTCGGGATTCATTGGCCTGTCAACGTATTCGACGAACATCCTGACGCTGCTGGTCATTGCGGCGGGCACCGACTACATCATCTTCCTGCTCGGCCGGTATCACGAGCGACGCAACGAGGGCATGGACCGCGAGGGCGCCTTCTACGACATGTACCGCGGGACATCGCACGTCATCCTCGGTTCGGGTCTGACCATCGCAGGCGCGGTGTTCTGCCTCTACTTCACCCGTAACCCCTACTTCCAGAGCCTCGGCATCCCGGCAGCGCTCGGCGTTCTCGTTTCATTGGCCGCCTCGTTGACGCTGGCGCCTGCGGTGATCGTGATCGCAGGCCGGTTCGGACTGCTGGAGCCGAAACGCAAGACGGCCAAACGGGGTTGGCGACGGATCGGCACGGCGATCGTGCGGTGGCCGGGGCCGATCCTGTTCGCGACGATGGCGCTCGCCCTGGTCGGCATCCTCGGGCTGTCGGGCTACGCGGTGTCCTACGACATCAGCCGGTACATACCGGAAAAGACGCCGTCCAATGTGGGCTACGCGGCGGCGGAGCGTCATTTCTCGAAGGCGCGGCTGAATCCCGAGATGCTGATGATCGAGGCCGACCACGATCTGCGCAATCCGACTGACATGATCCTGCTGGAGCGGGTGGCCAAGGGTGTCTTTCATACGGACGGCGTCGCACAGGTGCAGTCGATCACGCGGCCGCTTGGCACGCCGTTGGACCACACGTCGATACCGTTCCAGATCAGCGCGCAGAGCGCGTCGCAGATCAACAACCTGCCGTACCAACAGGATCGGGCGAACGATCTGCTGAAACAGGTCGGCGAGATCAACAAGTCGATCGAGACGCTTCGGCAGCAGTATGCGTTGCAGCAGCAGTCCAGCGATATCACGCATGAGCAGAGTGAGGCGTTCAAGCAGACGGTCGCGGTGGCGGGAGATCTGCGGGACAAGATCGCGAACTTCGACGACTTCTTCCGCCCGATGCGCAACTACTTCTATTGGGAGCCACACTGTTTCGACATTCCGGTGTGCTTCGCGTTACGGTCGTTGTTCGATGCGTTGGACGGGATCGCCACGCTGACGGACCAGCTGGCCAGTGTGTCGGGCAGCATCGCCAAGCTCGATGAGCTGCAGCCGAAGCTGCAGGCGCTGATCCCGCCGCAGATCGCGGTGCAGGAAACCAACCGTGATCTGACGATGACGAACTATGCGACGACGTCGGGGATCTACGACCAGACGGCGAAGGCGCTGGAGAACTCGACGCAGTTGGGTGCGGCGTATGACGCGTCGAAGACCGACGACTCGTTCTACCTACCGCCGGAGGCGTTCAGCAACCCGGAGTTCATCCGCGGGATGAAGCTGTTCATGTCGCCGGACGGCAAAGCAGCGCGGATGATCGTCACGCACCAGGGCAATCCTGAAACACCCGAAGGCATTTCGCATATCGAGGCGATGCGGGAGTCGGCAATGGCGGCCGTGAAGGGCACGCCGTTGGCGGGGTCGAAGATCTACATCGGCGGGACGGCGTCCACCTACAAAGACATTGCGGAGATGGCGCACTACGACCTGATCATCGCGGGCATCGCGTCGATGAGCCTGATTCTGCTGATCATGATGTTCATTACCCGCAGCATCGTGGCGGCGCTGGTGATCGTGGGCACGGTGGCGTTGTCGCTGGGCGCGTCGATCGGCCTGTCGGTGTTGGTGTGGCAGCACCTGCTGGGCATCCCGTTGTACTGGGTGATCATGCCGTTGGCGGTGATCCTGCTATTGGCGGTGGGCTCGGACTACAACCTGCTGTTGGTGTCGCGGTTCAAGGAAGAGATCCACGCAGGCATCAACACGGGCATCATCCGGTCGATGGCCGGCAGCGGGTCGGTGGTAACGGCGGCGGGCCTGGTGTTCGCGTTCACGATGGCGTCGTTCATCTTCAGCGACCTGATCGTGCTGGGCCAGATCGGCACGACGATCGCGTTAGGGCTCTTGTTCGACACGCTGATCGTGCGGTCGTTCATGACGCCGTCGATCGCCGCGTTGCTCGGGCGCTGGTTCTGGTGGCCGGTGCGGGTGCGTCAGCGGCCGATGCCGGAGAAGTTCGGCGACGAGAGCACGCGGCAACTGTCGCTGTTCTGATTCGCGGCAACTGTCGCTGTTCTGATTCGGCCGCGGCCTCTGCCATGCTGGGGCCAGCGAGTCGACGGGAAGGTTGTCATGTCAGATTCCGTTTCGGTGTGGCCGAAACTGCCGGTGGCTGAGTGGATCGACACTCGGGACACCCTGCAACTGATGACGCAGGTCGTCGGCAAAGTGCGGTTGGCGGACACACCGCTGATGAGCCATTGGTGGAACGTCGTGCTGTACGTCTCGGCCCGTGGCCTGACCACCGGCTTGATCCCGCACGGCGGCAGAGCGTTCTCCATCGACTTCGACTTCATCGACCATCAACTGATCGTCGCCACCACCGGCGGTGACCGGCGGGCGATACCGCTGAAGCCAGGCCCGATAGCCGATTTCTATCGCGATGTCATGGCAGTACTCGACGAACTGGGGCTGTCCACCGAGATCTGGACGATGCCGGTCGAGATTCCCGACGCGATTCCACTCGACACCGACCAGCAGCACGTTGCCTACGACGGCGAGCAAGCGCGCCGATTCTGGCTGGCGCTTGTCCAGATGAACCGCGTGTTCGAGGAGTTCCGGTCGCGCTACATCGGCAAGGTCAGCCCGGTGCACTACTTCTGGGGTGCCATCGATCTGGCGGTGACGCGGTTCTCGGGGCGGCCGGCCCCCAAACATCCGGGCGGCGCGCCGAATTGCGGGCCGCACGTGATGTGGGAGGCCTACTCGCACGAAGTGAGCAGCGCGGGATATTGGCCGGGTCCGGACGGCGAGGGGGTCTTCTACTCCTACGCCTACCCCGAACCCCCCGGATATCGCGTCGCCTCGGTGTCACCGGCACAGGCAACGTTCGACGAGGCCCTCGGTGAATTCACATTGCCCTATACGGCTGTGCGCGAGGCCGACGACCCCGACGCACTGTTGCTCGACTTCCTGCAGAGCACCTACGAGGTGGCTGCCGATTTGGGTGGCTGGGACCGCGAGGCCCTCGAACGCCGCTAGCACGGTGTCGGTGCTTTGATGGTCGCGGTGCGCGAGACTAGCTGTCGATGACTTCGACGACACCGACGACGCAGGCGGGCTCGACGTGGGCCCCGCTGCGGTCGCCGGTGTTCCGAGCGCTGTGGATCGCGCAGTTCGTCTCCAACCTGGGCACCTGGATGCAGACGGTGGGTGCGCAGTGGATGCTCGTCGGCGATCCGCGCGCCGCGGTGCTGGTGCCGCTGGTGCAGACCGCGACGACGCTGCCGGTGATGCTGCTGGCGTTGCCGTCGGGAGTCCTCGCCGACCTGGTCGACCGGCGCCGTCTGCTCATCGCGACCCAGGCGGCGATGGCCGCGGGGGTGGCTCTGCTGGCATCGCTGACGGGCGTCGGGCTGACCACCCCGACGGTGCTGCTGTTGTTGCTGTTCCTCATCGGCTGCGGCCAGGCACTCACCGCACCGGCGTGGCAGGCTATCCAGCCGGATCTCGTTCCGCCTGAACAGATCCCGGCCGCCGCCGCATTGGGCAGCATGAGCATGAACGGCGCGCGGGCGATCGGGCCCGCGATCGCAGGCGTCCTGGTGGCGATGGCGGGGCCGACAGTGGTCTTCGCCCTCAACGCAGTGTCCTTCGTGGGAATCGTGATCGTCCTCGTCGTTTGGCGCAAACCGGCGATCGAGCACACATTCCCGTCGGAACGCGCGCTGGCGGCGTTGAGCGCGGGCGGCCGCTTCATCCGCCGCTCCCCCATCGTGCGACGCATCCTGCTGCGGACCGCGCTGTTCATCGCCCCCGCGAGCGCGTTATGGGGACTGCTGCCGGTAATCGCGAAACATCAACTGGGACTGTCGTCGTCGGGCTACGGCCTGCTGCTGGGGGCACTGGGTGTCGGCGCGGTAGTCGGTGCACTCGCGCTGTCCCGGCTGCGGTCGCGCTTCGGCCAGACCCCGTTGCTCACTGTGGCGGCCGTCGGCTTCGCCGCGTCGACGGCGGTGCTGGCGCTGGTGCACAACTTCGCGGCGGTGCTCGTCGGATTGGTGTTCGGCGGCGCGGCGTGGCTGTTGTGCCTGTCGACGCTGAACGCGTCGATGCAGCTGAGCCTGCCGGGGTGGGTGCGCGCCCGCGGACTGTCGGTGTACCAGCTGATCTTCATGGGCGGCCAAGCGCTGGGTTCACTGGTGTGGGGTGTGCTCGCGGGCGCCACGTCGAGCGTCGTCAGCCTGCTGGTCAGCGCGGGACTGCTGGCGGTATGCGCGTTGTCGACGCTGTGGTGGCCGCTGCACGCCCGCACCGGCAACCTGGACCTGACGCCGTCGTCGCATTGGCCGGAACCGACGCTGGTGCTCGAACCAGAGCCTCTCGACGGCCCGGTGCTGGTGGTGACGTCCTATCGAGTCGAGCCGAAGGACGAGGCAGAGTTCCTGACGGCGATCGCCGCGATGGGCCGCTCCAGGCAACGCACCGGTGCGGCGCGGTGGCGGCTCTACCGCAGCATCGAGCGTGAGCACACATTCGTGGAGACGTTCGTCGTGCGGTCCTGGGGCGAGCATCTGCACCAGCACTACACGAGGCTCACCAGTCAGGATCTGATCATCGATCAGGCGGTCGAACAGTTCGTCGACCACGAGCCGGTGTCGCACCATCTGATCGCAGTGCACGATGTGCGCTGACGGTCGCCGCTCACCGCACGGAAATTCGTGAATGACGCTGCGCTCTTCGGCGATAGGTTTGACAGATGGGCGACGACGTACGGCCTTCCGACTACGACGACGTGAAGGAAGGCCTGATCGTCGAGGGACTGTAGGACAAGAAGGCGGCGTCCGGATTCGAGCCGTGGGACCTGCCGCTTGATCAGACGATGGCCGAAATCGAGCACAAGTACGTGACGAACTTCGAGGATCGGTGGAACTGGATGACGTGTGAGTGGCTAAAGCTCACCGAAAAGGGAAAGGCGTTGGCGTTAAAGCTGTATCACGCCGACCCGTGATCGGCTTTGATGCACGACGGCCGCTGCGTAGTTAGCGAGCGATCTGACCACTCGGAGTGGCCACCGTCGCCAGTAGTCCGCCGATGATCACGACTCCCCCGACGATGACGCTCCCGACTGCCTGGCCCGCGTCGACGACTGCCCCGCCCATAACGGGAAGCCCCGGGCCGTCAGCTGGAGCAGGCACTGACGCCTGCGGTACGTCAGGCAAAGCGATACCGGGCATGATCGTCGGCGACTGAACGGGAATGTGAAGCCCTGGCGCAGAGGGGTTTTGCAACCACGGCGGCAATCCGTTCGGCTCGAAGATCCCCGCCGGGGGCACTGCCGTCGGCGGATGTGTCAGCTGCGGTGGAAGAACCTGCACCGACGGGATGCCAGCGGGCGGAGGGAGTTGCGGTGGGCCGCTGATGAATGGCGGAAAGTACGGCTCGTACGGAATATGAGTTTTGATGTCGTCGTTGGTTGGATACCAGACGTCAATCGTGTCTCCCCATCCTTCGCTCTGGCGGAAGCCGATTCTCGTGCCATCCGGCAGCACTCGCACCGTGCCTTTGTAATCGGGCGGAGGTGCCCCCTCTGTGGCTTCGCGGGTGAGGTAGTCCCACAGGCGTCTTGTTGAAGTTTCGTCCCATATCTCTTTGACACCTGGCTCGGTGCCGACGCCATTTGGACCCCGTCTGCCACCGTTCTGCAGGGAGTCGAGAATTCTCTTGACGTCATCTGCGCCGTCGACGGGTGGTAAGGGTCCCGGTGTCGGATCCGGCGGCGGCGGTTGGGCGGCGCTTCTTTTACGACGCGGTTGTCGACGGCGTGAATTGCAGTGTCGCGGCCCGGTCCCGCCACACCGGCATCTGTGAACGTGAGGGTACCGACATCATCCGCAGGCGCCGCGATTCGCTTGGCGACCTGATGATCGAGGTCGAGCAACTGCTCAATGCGACGGCGCAGTTGCCGACCGAGATCACGCGCTTGGGCTTCAGCGGCCTCGATTTCCGGGGTACCGGCGCGATAGGTTGTGAGTGAAAAATCCTGCCCCACAGTGAAACCAGCTGCTTCGGCTGCGGCGACAACGGCGATAACTCGTTGCTGCGCTATCTGAAGTTCGCCTGCGGCCGCGCTGGCAATGGAGGACGCGGTGTAGAGCTGGTCGGCCACGACGCTCACGCGCCGCCGATCCGCGTGGACCCGGCCCTGCGCAGCGCGAGCCGCCACACCCTCCCATGGCGTTTCGCCGGGCAGGTGAGTCAGTTGTTGCAGCTGTGCGAACGCGTCGTCCCAGCGATTGGCCGTGGCGGACCAATGATGCGCTGCACTCGTCAAGTGGTCGGTGTCCCATTCGCGAACCTGCGACAGCGTCAGGCTCACGTCGGTGCAGAATGTTTGCAGCCCACGTTCTGATTTTAAGAGCGCCAAACAGTCGGCGCCGCACCAATTTCTGCCATGACTGCATCCGTCGAAATCCGTGTATTCGACACCACTCTCACGGAGGTAGCGTCATGGGGTGGACGACGACATGGGCGACGGCGTACGGCGTTCCGAACACGATGACGTGAAGGAAGGTCTGCTGATCGAGGGACTGCAGGACTGGATTCGCCTTGGCGAAGTGCACTCAACATTCCTGTTCGACAACCACACTCCCAAACGTCCGGTGACCGAGGCGCAACAACTGACGCTGAGCATGATCCGCGAGCTCGTCGAAGAAGGCTTGTTCGATCTCGGAACAATAGTCAGGAAGGGGCACTCCGGATTCGAGGCGTGGGACCTGCCACTAGATGAGGCGATGGCCAGAATCGAGGAGAAGTACGTGGCGAATTTCGACGACCGCTGGGGCTGGACGGCGTGCGCGTGGCTGCAGCTCACCGACAAGGGGCGAGCTCTGGCGCTGCAGCTGTATCACGCCGACGACCAGTAAGCCGGCGGAGGCCTGTCGGCAGCAAGTGTCGCGGTCGCCATGTGGACAACCAACCATCGAATGGTATCAATCCGGTATCATCTGCGTATGGGCATGACTCTGCGCACCAGTGACGGGCAGACACAGGCATTGCGTCGGCAGGCCGCTGCGGAGGGACGGTCGATGCAGGCCGTTGCGCTGTCGGCCATCGATGAGTACATCGCACGACGAGCGCACAAGGCCAAGGTCGGCGAAGCGCTTGAGCGGGTAGTCGCCGAGGAAGCCAATGTCCTGGCGCGCCTCAAGGATGCATGATCGAGTATCTCGATCTTGAAGACCTTCTAGAAGTCGCGCGACGAGCCGTCGGAGAGGATGTCGCGGTTCGCGATTATGGACTTCTCGAATCGGCGCTGGCGCGACCGCGTGCGTCGGTGTTCGGCCACGACGCCTACCCAGACGTGCACCTCAAGGCCGCGGCGTTAATCCAGTCGTTGGCTCGCAACCATGCACTCGTAGATGGGAATACGCGACTCGCGTGGACCGCCTGTCGCACATTCCTGGCCATCAACGGCCAATGGATCAAGGCATCCGAAGACCGACGATTCGAGTTGGTGATCCGAGTAGCAACCGGTGACGACCACAGCATCGAAAAGATCGCCACTCAACTCCGCGCGTGGAGCTACCAGTAGTCAGCTTCGTCGGCTCGACGATCCGATGAAATGCCTTCTCCTCGAACGGATGCCGACACTCATCGGACCCGGCCAGAGACTAATTGTTGCTCGGTGGTGGTTGGGGTTGGAATGGGTCGTACCACCACCATTGGGCGCGTTCGCCGC
>CADEGF010000026.1 GCA_902826815.1 uncultured Mycobacteriaceae bacterium | reverse complement strand
GCCCGGATCCGACGTCGGCCCCCACCAGCCCAGCGGATGGCCGATCAGGAACACCAGCTCGTAGCCGATCTGGCTGCCCGCGGTGTAGGGCAGGTAGAACAACGTCAGTTCGGCCGCCTTGTCGAGCCGAGTCCGATTCTCTCCCGGCGCATCCCACAGCAGGACCAACGGAACCAGGATCACCGGCACGCCGAAGAGCAGGTTGGCGATGACGTCGGACGCGAACGTCGGCTCGATCAGACCCCTGCCGACACCGATCGTCATCCCACCGAATATCAAGGCCGTGAAGGCGCCGACCGCGAGATAGATCCGTT
Source organism: uncultured Mycobacteriaceae bacterium (assembly GCA_902826815.1). Lineage (GTDB taxonomy): Bacteria > Actinomycetota > Actinomycetes > Mycobacteriales > Mycobacteriaceae > Mycobacterium. Next base: position 89,423 of record CADEGF010000026.1, on the reverse strand, counting down.
TCCGGTGTGGCGCCCATGGCTGCGCGAAGTTCGGTTCTCGCTCCGACATCCCGGTCACGCTCCTCGTCTGAGCAGGGCAATATCAACTACTTGTGATTACGTGCCGAAGCATATACCGTCACCCAGAACAGCCCCGCAGAAATGGAGTAGGCGATGGCGCGTTTCCCGAAGCCGGCCGAAGGCAGTTGGACCGAGCACTATCCGGGCCTGGGAAGCGAGCCGGTTTCCTACGAGGACTCGATCAGCCCCGAATTCTACGAGGCCGAACGCAAGGCGGTGTTCAAGCGGGCGTGGCTGAATGTCGGTCGCGTCGAACAACTCCCGCGCAAGGGCAGCTACTTCACCAAAGAACTGAAGGTCGTCAACACGTCGATCATCCTGGTGCGCAACAACGCCGGTGAGGTCAACGCGTTCCACAACATCTGCAGGCATCGCGGCAACAAGCTGGTGTGGAACGATATGCCGCTCGAGGAGACCAGCGGCTTCTGCAAGCAGTTCACCTGCAAGTACCACGCCTGGCGCTACGACCTGGACGGCAACCTCACGTTCGTCCAGCAGGAGGGCGAATTCTTCGATCTGGACAAGAGCCGCTACGGCCTGGTCCCGGTGCACTGCGAGGTGTGGGAAGGCTTCATCTTCGTCAACTTCGCGCCGGAACCCGAACAGAGCCTGCGCGACTTCCTCGGTCCGATGATCACCGGCCTTGAGGGTTATCCGTTCGGGCAGATGACGTCGCGCTTCTATTACCGCTCGGAGGTCAAGGCGAACTGGAAGCTCTACATGGATGCGTTCCAGGAGTTCTATCACGCACCCGTGTTGCACGCGAACCAGTCGCCCGCGAAGTACTCCAAGGCTGCGGCCGAGGCAGGCTTCGAGGCACCGCACTACCGAATCGACGGACCGCACCGGTTGGTCAGCACATCGGGTATTCGCGCGTGGGAGATGGACGCCGAGATGCGCAAGCCCATCGAGGACATCTGCCAGAGCGGATTGTTCGGACCATGGGACGCAGCCGATCTGGGCGAGATGCCGGCGGGTCTCAATCCGGCGAAATGCGATCCGTGGGGCCTTGATTCGTTCCAGCTGTTCCCGAACTTCGTGATCCTGGTCTGGGGCCAGGGCTGGTACCTGACCTACCACTACTGGCCGACCTCGCATAACACGCACATCTTCGAAGGCACCCTCTACTTCCCGGCGCCGCGCACACCGAGGGAACGGATCGCGCAGGAACTGGCGGCCGTGTCGTTCAAGGAGTACGGGCTGCAGGACGCGAACACTCTTGAGGCGACGCAGACGATGGTCGAATCGCAAGTCGTCGACCGGTTCCTGCTCTGCGACCAGGAGGTGCTGATCCGTCATCTGCACCAGGAGACCGCCGCGTGGGTCGAGGACTACCAGCGCAAGACCGCGGGGGTGTAGGTGCCGTGACCACCGAATCTTCCATGCTGCCAGCTGAATTCGCCGATCTGGAACCGTTCACCGAGTGGTGCCTGCCGACCGAGGCGGAGAGGTACGCCAAGCGGCTGACCACGTCGATGACCGGTATGCAGGCGTTCTACGACGCCATCACGCCTCGGGCGGAGGAGGCCATCTCCTACTGCGACAAGTTCCCGCTCGATGATCTCCCCGAAGACGTGCTGAACCTGATGCACCTGCTGTACTCGATGATCATGGTGTCGTTCCCGGTGGAGTGCTGGAAGCAGCCGCGCGTGCCGGATTCCGGTGCGGCGGCGCTGGATTGTCTGTCCGAACCCGTGCCATGACCTCTACGACCGTCCTTCGTGCCGCGCGCTGGGCCGACGTCGAGGCGGGTGAGGTCCACTCGCCTGCGGTGGTGGTCGTCGACGGCGATCGGATCCAGTCGGTCAATCCGGCTGAGATACCGCGTGATTCGGCCGAGATCGATCTCGGCGACGTCACACTGCTGCCGGGCCTGATGGACATGGAACTCAACCTGCTCATCGGTGGACCGGGCGGCCCGGAAGGTCTGCCGAACCCGATGCACGGCGTGCAGGACGATCCCGCCTACCGCACGCTGCGCGGCGCGGTGAACGCCCGCAGCACGTTGGAGGCCGGCTTCACCACCGTGCGCAACCTCGGCCTGATGGTCAAGACCGGCGGTTATCTCCTCGACGTCGCGTTGCAGCGCGCCATCGACGAAGGCTGGCACGTCGGGCCGCGCATCTATCCCGCCGGCCACGCCGTCACACCGTACGGCGGACACCTCGACCCGACGGTGTTTCAACGTCTCGCACCGGGCATCATGCCGCTGTCGGTCGCCGAGGGCATCGCCAACGGCGTCGACGAAGTTCGCGCGTGTGTGCGCTACCAGGTTCGTCACGGCGCCAAGCTGATCAAGGTATCCGCTTCGGGCGGCGTGATGTCGCACAGCACCGCACCCGGCGCGCAGCAGTACTCCGACGACGAGTTCGCCGCGATAGCCGACGAGGCCCACCGCGCCGGGGTCCGGGTCGCGGCGCATGCGGTGGGGGACAGTGCGATCCGGGCGTGCATCAGGGCCGGTATCGACTGCATCGAGCACGGCTTCCTCGCCACCGACGAGACCATCCAGATGATGGTCGACCACGACACCTTCCTCGTCTCGACGACCTACCTCACCGAAGCGATGGCGATCGACCGCATCGCACCGGAACTGCGCAAGAAGGCCGAGGAGGTCTTCCCACGTGCGCAGGCGATGTTGCCGAAGGCGATCACCGCCGGAGTCCGAATCGCCTGCGGGACCGACGCACCCGCAATTCCCCACGGACAGAACGCAAAAGAGCTTCGCGCCTTGGTTGACAGGGGTATGACGCCGATGCAGGCGCTGCGGGCCGCAACGATCACCAGCGCCGAGCTGATCGATGCCGACGACGAGCTTGGCCGGCTCGCGCCCGGATACCTCGCCGACATCATCGCCGTGCCTGGGGATCCATCGCGCGATATCGCGACCACACTCGACGTGCGATTCGTCATGAAAAACGGCGTGGTCTACAAGCGGTAGAGGGAAGGAGGCGACGTGGAACAGACCGACAACATCCTCTGGCTGCTCAAGCAGGCGTGGTACTTCTCGTTGACGACGGTGAACGATGCGGTGAGTGAACACGGCGTCAGCACCGCACAGATCGGCATGCTCCGCCAACTGGCCACCGAGCCCGGTTTGTCCGGCGCCGATCTGGCGCGCCGGCTGCTGATCAGCCCGCAGGGTGTTCAGCTGGCCCTCAAGGAGCTCGAGCGACGCGGGCTGGTGGAGCGCAAACAGAACCCTGCGCACGGCCGGATATTGCAGGCGTTCCTGACCGACCAGGGCCGTAAGGTCGCCGAAGCCGTCGTCAGCGACGCCATCGCCGCGCACGCCAAAGTGTTCGACGTGCTCAGCAGCGAGGAGCAGGAAACCCTGCGCGAGCTGCTCGGACGCGTGATCGAGCAGGGCACGGGCCACCAGTTGCACACCGACCACATCGGACCTGAGTAACAAGTAGTTGATAGGAATGACAAGTACTTGATAATGTTGTTGTCGATGAGTGAACAAACCAGGGCCGACGTTGCCGTCGCCGCGACCGAAGAGGTCGTCATCGAGCTCGACGGAAAGACCACGACGGCGAAGTACCGCGCGGGCGAAACATTGCTTCAGGTGGCGCGCTCGCAGGCGCTGCAGGCCCCGTATTCGTGTGAGACCGGCTCGTGCGGAACGTGTATGGGGCTGGTGCTCGGGGGCAGCGCACGGATGGTGAACAACGACGCGCTCTCCGACGACGAGGTCGCGGAGGGATACGTGCTGACCTGCCAGGCGCTGCCGACCAGTCAGATCGTGCGGGTGACCTATGACTTCTGAAGACACAAGCCGAGTGGCGGTGGTGACCGGCGGAGCGTCGGGTATGGGTGAAGCGATCTGCCACGAGCTGGGACGGCGCGGGCACAAGGTCGCCGTCCTCGACCTCGACGCCCAAGCCGCACAGAGGGTTTGTGAAAACCTGGGGGCCGAGGGTGTGACGGCACTGGCGGTCACCGCTGACGTCAGCGACCGCGGAGCCGTCGAGGAGGCGTTCGCCAAGATTCGTACCGAGCTCGGCCCCGTGCACGTCTTGGTCACCAGTGCAGGACTGGTGGACTTCGCGCCGTTCGCGGAGATCACCCTCGAGGCATGGGAACGCCTGATCGCGGTGAACCTGACCGGAACCTTCCACTGCTGTCAGGTCGCGGTGCCCGACATGCTGGATGCGGGCTGGGGTCGCATCGTGATGATCTCGTCGTCGAGTGCGCAACGTGGCTCGCCGAAGATGGCGCACTATGCGGCCAGCAAGGGCGCGCTGCTGTCCCTGACGAAATCGCTTGCCCGCGAATATGGTCCGTTGGGCATCACCGTCAACAACGTCCCGCCCTCGGGTATCGAGACACCGATGCAGCATCAGGGACAGGCTGCGGGCCACCTGCCGTCGAATGAGCAGATGGCCGCGAGCATTCCGGTCGGGCACCTCGGTACCGGCGAGGACATCGCCGCGGCCGTCGGATTCCTGTGCTCAGAGCAGGCCGGTTTCATCACCGGGCAGGTCCTGGGCGTCAACGGAGGGCAGGTGCTGTGAATCGTCAGGGAGGCGCGCACGTGAGGAGCACAAAAGGGGATCCGGATGGCTAAGTGGCCGAAGCCCGCGGAAGGCAGCTGGACCGAGCATTACCCGGAGCTGGGCACTGGCCCCGTCTCGTTTTCAGACTCGACGTCGCCGGAGTTCTACGAACTCGAGCGCGAGGCCATCTTCAAACGCGCCTGGCTGAACGTCGGCCGGGTGGAGGAACTTCCGCGCGTAGGAAGCTATTTCACCAAGGAGATCGACGCCGCCAAGACGTCGGTGATCGTCGTCAAGGGCAAGGACCAGAAGATCCGTGCCTTCTACAACGTCTGCCGCCATCGCGGAAACAAGCTGGTGTGGAATGACTTTCCCAATGGGGAGGTGGCAGGCGCCTGCAGGCAGTTCACCTGCAAGTACCACGGCTGGCGCTATGACCTCGAAGGCGCATTGACCTTTGTCCAGCAACCCGGCGAGTTCTTCGACCTCGATACGTCGCAATACGGACTGCGGCCGGTCAACTGCGACATCTGGAACGGCTTCATCTTCATCAACCTCGATCCGGATCCTCGGCAGAGCCTGCGCGAGTTCCTCGGGCCGATGATCACCGCGCTCGACGACTATCCCTTCGAATTGATGACCGAGCGTTACGATTTCGTCGCTCACAACAACAGCAACTGGAAGATCTTCGCCGACGCGTTCCAGGAGTACTACCACGTACCGTCGCTGCACAGCCAGCAGGTGCCGACGGCTGTGCGTCAACCGAATGCCACCTTCGAGTGCGGGCACTTTCAGATCGACGGACCGCATCGCTTGGTGTCGACGGCCGGCACCCGACGATGGCTGCTCGATCCCGAGTTCATGTATCCGGTTGAACGGGTCACCCGCAGCGGGCTGGTAGGACCTTGGCGGACGCCGGAGACACACCAGTCAGCGGGCCTCAACCCGGGCGGGATCGAACCGTGGGGTATCACCAACTTTCAGATCTTCCCGAACCTCGAGATCCTCATCTACCACGGGTGGTACCTGCTGTACCGGTACTGGCCGACATCGCACAACACCCATAAGTTCGAGGCGTACAACGCATTCCATCCCGCAAGCAGTGTCCGCGAGCGCATCGAACATGAGGTCGCCTCGGTGGTGCTCAAGGAGTTCGCACTGCAGGACGCAGGCATGCTGGGCGGCACGCAGGCGGCGCTGGAGTACGGCATCGTCGACGACTACCCACTCAACGACCAGGAGATCCTGGTGCGCCACCTGCACAAGGTGGCTGTCGACTGGGTCCAGGACTACAAGCGCGAGCGCATCCCGGTGCAGGTGTGACCATGTCCGACAAACGCCTTCCTAGTGCCTTCGCCGAACTCGAGCGGTTCGCCGAAAAGTGGTGTCTGCCGACCGAACCCGAGCGTTGGCAGGCCCGGCTATCCACTCCGATGCCCGAGCTCCGGGATTTCTACGACACGTTCACTCCCCGTTTCGAGGAGGCGATCGACTATTGCGACAAGTTCCCGCTCGATGGCATCCCCGACGACGCGCTCAACCTTCTGCACCTCATCTACTCGATGATCATGGTCTCGATGGCCATCGAGGTGTTCGGCCAGCAGAAGCCAACCGATTCCGCTGACGCCGTGATCGACCGAATAGGAGCGCCCGTGCCATGAGTGTGTTGACGATCAACAAGCTCACCGATTCGGTCGGCGCCGAGGTGCTCGGTGTCGACTCCGACAGGCTCGCAGGCGACGACGCGCTCGGCGCTGCAGTGCTCGAGGCGCTCGAGGACAACGGCGTACTGGTCTTTCCAGGGCTCGGCCTGAAACCGGAAGCGCAGGTGGAGTTCTGCCGCAGGCTCGGCGACATCGACCACTCCGCCGACGGTCACCATCCCGTGGCCGGCATCTATCCCGTCACGCTGGACAAGGCGAAGAACGCCTCGGCGGACTATCTGCGCGCGACCTTCGACTGGCACATCGACGGCTGCACCCCGATCGAGGACACGTTCCCGCAGATGGCCACGGTGCTGTCGGCCAAACAGGTCGCCGATTCCGGCGGTGAGACCGAGTTCGCGAGCTCCTACGCGGCATACGACGCATTGACCGACGCGGAGAAGCAGCGGTTCGCGTCGATGCGCGTCGTGCACTCCTTGGAGGCCTCCCAGCGCCGGGTCACGCCGAACCCGTCACCGGAGGTTCTCGCCAAGTGGCGATCACGGCGGACCCACACGCATCCGCTGGTGTGGACGCACCGCAGCGGTCGCAGGTCGCTGGTTCTCGGCGCGTCGGCCGACTACGTCGTCGGGATGGATCGCGATGAGGGCGTCGCACTGCTTGCGGACCTGCTCGACCGCGCCACCGTTGCAGACAAGGTGTACAGCCACACGTGGTCGGTCGGGGACACCGTCATATGGGACAACCGCGGCGTCCTGCATCGGGCGGCCGCTTACGACCCCAGCTCACCTCGGGAAATGCTGCGAACCACCGTGCTGGGTGACGAACCGATCCGGTAGGCCCGGCTATCCTGCTGGGCGAGTGCTCAGCGTCCTCGTTGACGCAGGGCAGCCACTATGGAAATCTAATAGCCACATATGAGAATCACATTCTCGCGTGCTGAGATCGTCGAAACGGAGGGCGCATGACGGAGGACCTCACCTCGGTCGACTTTTTCCGGGACGGTCGTCTGACGGATGACCCGTACCGGTTCTACGAGGCGCTTCGCAACAAGTGCCCGGTCAGCCGCGAAGACCACTACGGCGTCACCATGGTGACGGGCTGGCAGGAGGCCGTCGACGTCTACAACGACGCCGACACGTTTTCGTCGTGTGTCTCGGTGACGGGTCCGTTCCCTGGCTTCCCAGTTTCCCTGGAAGGTCTGGAAAACTCAGACGTCACCGACCTGATCGTCAAGCATCGCGACGAGATTCCGTTCAGCGATCAGCTGCCGACCCTGGACCCGCCGACGCACACCAACCACCGCGCACTACTGATGCGGCTGATCACGCCGAAGCGCCTCAAGGAGAACGAGGACGCGATGTGGCAGCTTGCCGACGACATCCTCGACGACTTCCTGGCCCCAGGTGAAGGCGAGTTCATCAAGGGCTTCGCAGGCCCGTTCACGCTGCGCGTCATCGCCGACCTTCTTGGTGTGCCCGAGGACGACCGCCCCGAGCTCCTCGATCGATTGGCGCGTGGCACCCACGGCAGCGGGCTGGGGAATGCGGACAAGACGCTGGCCAAGACTCCCCTGGAGTACCTGTACGACGTGTTCGCGACCTATGTCGAGGACCGGCGCCGTGAACCCCGTGACGATGTGCTTACCGGGCTGGCCACCGCGACGTTCCCCGACGGCACCATGCCGGAAGTCGGCGATGTCGTGCGCGTGGCCACCAACGTCTTCTCGGCTGGCCAGGAGACGACGGTGCGGCTGCTGTCCACGGCGTTGAAGGTCCTCGGGGACCAACCCGATATCCAACAGAAGCTGCGCAGCGACCGCAGCCTGCTGCCGAACTTCATCGAGGAGTGCCTGCGCATCGAGAGCCCGGTCAAGGGCGACTTCCGGCTGTCGCGGACACCGACCACGGTCGGCGAGGAAGCCCTGGCCGCGGGTTGCACGGTGATGGTGGTGAACGGCGCCGCCAACCGCGATCCGCGCCGGTTCGAAGATCCCGACACGTTCGACCCCGAACGCAAGAACGCGCGCCAGCACCTCGCATTCGGCCGCGGTATCCACAGCTGCCCCGGTGCGCCGCTGGCACGCGCTGAGACCCGGGTCGGGTTGGAACGGCTGTTGGACCGGACCACCGATATCCGGATCAGCGAGGCACACCACGGTCCCGCCGGAAGCCGTCGCTACCAATACATTCCGACCTACATCCTGCGCGGGCTGACCGAACTGCATCTCGAATTCGACCTGGTGGACGGTGGTCAGTGATGAAGGTGACTGTTGATGAAGATCGATGCGCAGGCCACGGCATGTGCCTGACGATGTGCCCTGAAATCTTCGATCTCAATGAGGACGGATGGGCGGTAGCGGACCCCGAAGAGGTTCCACCCGAACTCGAATCCGCAGCCCGCGACGCCATAGCGAACTGCCCCGAAAAAGCGATCCACGAAATCGACTGAGAATGAGGAGATTCGAGTGCCCAAGGGCTATGTAGTCATCACCGAGGACGTCAAGGATCCCGCCGGGATGGGGGAGTACGCCAAGCTCGCCAGCAAGGCGATGGCGGGCGCGACGATCCTCGCGTTCGACCCGAGCGCCGAGCAGATCGAGGGGGAGTGGCACGGGACCCAGACCGTTCTCCTCGAGTTCGAGTCGCCCGACGCCGCCCGCGAGTGGTACAACTCCGACGCCTATCAGGAGGCCGCCAAGCTTCGGCAGAAGGCCGCCGACTGCAACGGCGCCATCCTGACCGGCCTGGGCTGATTTTCTCCGGCGAGCAGACGTGAAAGCCCCCAAAATTAGTGCGAATTGGGGGTTTTAGCGTCTGCTCACGGGAAATTAGTGAGGGACCAGCGGGGCTGTCGGCTTCGTCGCGCATCGCCATGGCCTGGGGATAGGTGCGTCCTTCCCGTGGCAGCGCGGCGGCGAGGTAGGTGATGTGGCTGACGTGCTCGGGGACGGCGTCGGCGGCGAGTGTGGCGTCGAACCCGCCACCGGAGTGCCCGACGAGGACGTCGCCCGGCGCGATGGCGGCGACGATCGCGTCCCGCCGGTTGGCAAGCGTCGACTCCTGGTCGACCAGCGCGCCGTGGCCCGGTAGGTCGACGGCGACGCCGTCATGGCCCAGTTGCCGCAGTTCGGTGATCGTGTGGTCCCAACACCAGGCGGCATGAAATCCGCCGTGCAAGAAGACGAATCGCATCTACTGCGTCACTCGTCGCGAATGGCGATGGCCTGGCGCGGGCACTGCCGGACCGATTCGCGGATCTGGTCCTCGTTCTCCGGCGTCACCTCGTCCTGCAGGACATGCAGGTAGTCCTGGTCGTCGAGATCGAACACCTCGGGGATGATGCCCATGCAGATCCCATTGCTCTCACACAAGCCGAAGTCGACTTCGATTCTCTGTGTCACTTCAAAACCTTCACGGGTACGTTCTTCCAGCCGATCACATTCTGCATCTGCACGCGGGTGCAGTTGTCGAAATCGACCTCGTATCGCGGCATGAAATCGAGCAGTCGCTCCAGCGCGATCGTGCTTTCCAGACGTGCCAGTGCTGCGCCGAGGCAGCTGTGAATGCCGTACCCCAGACCGAGGTTCTGCGCCTGGGTGCGGTCGCGGTCGATGTCGAATTTGTCGGCGTCGGTCCATGCGCGCTCGTCGCGGTTCGCCGAGCCGCCCATCAGGAAGACCGGGCTGCCCTCGGGGATGGTGGTGCCGTGTAGGTGCACGTCAACCATTGCGCGGCGCACCTGGTACTGGGACGGTGCTTCGTAGCGAAGCAGCTCCTCGACCGCTGCTCCGATCTTGCTGCGGTCCTCCTGCAACGCCTGCCATTGGTCGGGATTCTTCGCGAACACATACACCGCGTTGCCGACCAGTTTGGTCACCGTCTCGGCGCCCGCCCCGCCGAGAAGGCTTGCGAATGCGGCGATTTCGAGGTCGTCAAGCTTATCCAAGTCGCCGCTCTCGCGTTCGAGCTCGGCGTGCACCAACTTGGTGAAGAGGTCGTCCTTCGGATCGGCTCTCCGTTTGGCCACCAGGTCGAAATAGAACATCGCCTGTTCGACATTCGCCTGCATCGCCTTCTCGCCGATCGCGACCTCGCCGACCTCGCGGGTCAACGATTCGTCGATCCAATGGCGCACCTGCTGAGCCTGGTCCTCGGGCACCCCGAGCATGGTGGTGATGACCTCGACGGGGAATGGTGCGGTGAACTCCTGGACGGCGTCGAAGCCGTTCGGATCGAGGCGGCCGAGATATTTGTCGATCTTGTCGGCCACGTTGGCTTTCTGCGCCATGATCGCCCGCGGCGTGAACACCTTGTTCAGCAGGCTGCGCATGTTCCGGTGCTCGGGCGGATCCATGAAGATGATCATTCGAGGGCCCGCGTTCGTCGGCAGACCGTTCCTGATCGAGGCGAGGTCGATGCCGTATTTCGATGAGTACGTCTCGAAGTCCTTGAACCCAGGCGCGACGTCCTCGTGCCTGCTCAACGCATAGAAGTCGTGTTCTTCGTTGTAGTAGACCGGCGCCTCGTCGCGCATCCGGCGGTACGTCTCGTAGGCCCCGTTGAAGAAGTCGAGAGAGAACGGGTCAAAATCGAGCTTCGCCTGGGTCATTAAAATGGCTCCTGAGCTGTGCGAACGGTTCGGTCTCCGTTACGAATGGCTGTTGGCCTGTAACCCTATCGGTAATGGTGTTTTCATAAAAGAGAATGAGACATTCAAGGGATGTGTCTCATTGTCAGGCCTGCTTCGACGACACCGTCCAGCGCGCCGAGATCCCCGCCCAGTTCCGCGAGCGCCCGCCGGACCACCGCGACGTCCTTGCCGATGAAGCCGCCGACGGCGTCGACGAAGGCCGCCGCGGAGCCCGCCCTCGCGATATTGCCCAGCGCACGGCTGTCCGCGCTGCCGTGCGTCAGTGCCTCGAGCAGCGCGGGCTCGGAGACACCGAGCAGGCCGCCGAGTCGCACGCCCTCGGTGACAACTCCGATCTGCGCCGCGAAGAGTGCGTTGTTGACCAGCTTCACCAGTTGGCCTGCGCCCATACCGCCGACGTGCAGGACCGGGTCACCGTAGGCGCCCAGAAGCGGCCGCGTGCGCGCCACCGCGTCGTCGTCGCCACCGACGAACAGTGTCACCCGACCGGCGGCGATGTCGTGCGGACCTCCGCTGACCGGCGCGTCGATCACCTGGACCCCGCGGGCGGCGATCGTCTCGGCCGTGCGCGGGCTTCCGGTGGTGTGCAGGACAAGCACGGCATCGGTCGGTATGGCGGCGACCAGGCCGTCGTCAAGACAGGCCTGCCGCACCTGTTCGTCGGTGAACACACAGACAACGACGACCTCGGCCCCCTCGGCGACTGCTGGCAGATTGGTGACGGCGCGTGCACCCAAATCCTGCACCGCGCCGCACTTTTCGGGTGTGCGGCCGAGCGCGCTTACTTCGTGGCCCGCCTCGACGAGCCGCCGCACCATCGGTGCGCCCATCCGCCCGGCGCCGACGAAGCCGACACGGGTCATCGCGGGTGTTCCATCGCGTTCAGCGCCGCGTCCGCCGCATCGAATACCGCTCCCTGCGGTGCCTGTGCGGCGTCGGTAAGGCTGGCGGCGTGCCTGACGTCTTTCTGCAGCAGTGCACCGGCGATCGGCGCGAGCCGGTCGAGTGTGCCGCCGAACGCGGAGATGCTGCCGAGAGCCTTGCTCGTGGCTGAGCCGTTGTTGAGCACCGCGCCCAATTGTTCGCGGTCGATGCCGAGGGATTCGCCGAGTTCCAGGGTGTTGATCGCGCTACCCAGGTTGGCGGTGAACAGCACGTTGTTGAGGATCTTGGTGACCTGGCCGCTGCCGACCGGCCCGAGATGCACGATCGGATCGGCGTAGGTGGCGAAGACCGGGCGGCAGCGCTCGGCGATCTCGTCGTCGCCGCCGACCATGACGAGCAACGTGCCGTCCTCGGCGGCGGGACCGCCACCACTCACTGGAGCGTCGATGACCGAAACGCCTTGATCGGCAGCGGTTTGCGCCAACTGTCGACATGTGTCGGGGTGCACGGTGCTGTGGATCGCCACGATCCCGCCCGCCGCCAGTCCGGCCAGCACGCCGCTTTCGCCGCCAAGTACTTCCCTGACGTCATCGTCGCCGACGACACAGATGCAGACCAGATCGCTGACAGCCGCCAACTCGGCGGGGGACTGCGCGGTCTTCGCGGAGGTGTCGGCGAACGGTTCGAGGCTGGCGGGTCTGCGCGCCCACAGCGTCAGGTCATACCCGCCCTCGGCGATCCGCCGGGCCATCGGGGCGCCTTGGCTGCCCAGCCCGATGAAGCCGACGCGCATCATCCCGCCTCCCGCTCTTTGCGCGCGGCCGCGCATTCGTCGACGAACGCCAACACCCGGCGGTGATACTCGCCCGCGCTCCAGCCGACGCTGAGATTGTGTCCGCTGTCCGGCATTTCGTTGACCACGACCCGCGGCGACGAGGTGAACAGCGCGGCGACGGCGTCGGCCGCCTCCCGTGTCGACTCCCAGACGCGTTCGTGGTCGGCGACGCTGAACTCGACCGGCACCGTGACCCGGCCCGCGACATCCGCAAAGTCGCGGCGCGGCCAGTTGGCCGTCACGTCGGCTTCATAGGGTGCGCCCGGCGCCGACAGGCCGCCGGTCAACACCTCCTGCGGATAGAGCTCGGTCGGCTGCCACAGCAGATCCCGTAGACCCGCCGGGCGCGACGTCACGGTGGCCTTGCTGATGACGGCCTTCGCCTGGTCGCCGTATCGCAACCCGGTCCCGGACAGTTCGACACCCAAGATGTCGGCCGCCCGTTCGTCGACCGCGATCCGCAGCCCGATCTCACAGCCTGCCGAGTGCGCAAGCAGGAAACGTCCTGCGCCGCGGGAACTCTCGCCGATGATCTTGTCCACGGCGCCGAGCGCGAAGCCGACCCGCCTGTCCGCGTCGGTCATGTCGTCGTGGTAGAACGCCGACGCGCCGTAGCCGGGCCGGTCGAGTGCGATAGCCGTGTATCCGGCGGCGGCGGCCGCACGCAACAGCGAGAGCTCCGGGTGGCCCGGGCAGTCGAAGTACGCCGCCGAGGTGGCGCCGCCGTGGACCGCGACGATCACGGCCTTCGGGTCTTCTACCGCCGCCACCAACGCCGACATCGGCACGCCGTCCACAAGGACGACGCGTGGGCGAGGAGCGATGCTCAACCCTCGGTCCGCAGAAGAATCGCCCCGCTGGGTGTCAGCCCACCGCTGCTGACGACGCCGACGCGGGCGTCTTTGACCTGGCGCTCGCCCGCGTCGCCGCGCAGCTGCACGACGGCTTCGTGGATCAGGCCCATGCCGTGCGTCCGACCGTGCGACAGTTGGCCGCCGTGGGTGTTCAGCGGAATGACGCCGTCGCGCGCGATGGCCTTACCCCCGTCGATGAAGTCCCTTGCCTCGCCGATCCCGCAGAAGCCGAGACCCTCCAGCCACGAAAGACAGTTGAACGTGAAACCGTCGTACAGCTCGGCGACGTCGACATCCTTGGGCCGCAACGACGTCCGCGTCCACATGTGAGCGGACTGGCCAAGCACCTGCGGCTCGTGCGTCAGCGTGGTCTGATCCCAGTCGGTTCGCTCGACGATCTGAGTGCCGACCGCCTCGAACAGCACGGGCTTTTGCGGCATGTCCTTTGCGGCATCGACGGCCGATACGACCACCGCGATCGCGCCGTCGCACGGCACGTCGCAGTCGTAAAGCCCGAACGGGGTGGTGATCGGCCTTGCGTTCAGGTAGTCGTCCATGGTCATCGGATCGCGGTAGATCGCGGTCGGGTTCAGCGCCGCATTGGCCCTCTGGTTCAACGCGATCCAGCCGAGCGTCTCCTTCGTGGTGCCGTACCGGTCGAAGTGGCGCTGCGCATTCATCGCGAGCGTGTGCGCCGCCGACGTCGCGCCGAAAGGCATCTGCCAGCTCGAGGTGCGGGCACCTCCCGGCGGCGACATCTTGCCTTCCTTCGTCAACTGTTGGAAGGTCGCCTCCCACAGCGTGCGGAAGCACAGCACGTGCCGGGCCATCCCCGTCGCGACGGCCATCACCGCGGCGATCAGCGAACCGCCGGGACCGAAGGTGTCCATTCCGCCGTTGATCCACACGGGGCGCAGACCCAATGCACCTTCCAACGCGGTGACGCCGCCCTCGCCCATCCCCGCGATGTCGAGGCCCGGATACGTTGAGAGCCCGTCGATGTCGTCGAACGTCAAACCCGCGTCGGCAACGGCCTGTTGGCAGGCGTCGATCGTCAGGGACAGCGGCGCCACCATCTGTCGCCTGCCGATCGTCGACATGCCGATCCCGGTGATCGCCGCCGCGTCCTCGAACTTTTTCTCCGTGAGCATCGGCGAGACGTGCTTGCCGAAGTCCTGCGGGGCGATCTCGTCGACTGCCTGCGGCCCGGTCTTCTTCTCGGCGGTCGGGGTGAACACCGGAAGCCAGACGGTACCGACCTTGTCCTCGGCTTTGTCGAACTGAACGGCCACGGTCTGACCCAGCTCGAGATCGTCGGGCTCGCAGTCAACGATGTTGGTGGTCAACCGGACTCGCGGATCCTCGACGATCGCTACCTGTGCGATGACATACGGCGGGGGGAGGTCGGGAAAGCCGAAGCGATGGTTGACCGTGAAGGCCGACAGGGTGGCCTCGCCCGATACGTCGCGCACACCCATATTGCGACTACGGCAATACCGGCAAACCGGGGTGGGCGGATGGATCAGCGCGTCGCAGTCCGTGCACTCCTGGATCCGCAGCACGCCGTCGGCGCCCGCGGTCCAGAAGAATTCGTTCTGCGCGTTGACTTCCGGCAGTGGTCTTGTCACCGGACGAACTCCGATATCGCTTCGCTGTCATCTGTCTTCGGGTCGGGTTCTGGCACTTCCCGCGCATCCGGATGTGCAGCCCCGTCGCGTGACGGTTGATGGGTGCCCATCTCGATGATGGCGTGTACGGGGCAGTCCAGCAGTGCCCGCGTCACCGCGGCCCGGTCCTGCTCGGGGATGGCGCCATTGCCCTCCAGCGATGCATATCCCCAGTCGTCGAGCGAGAAGTACTCCGGTGCGTGCTTGGCGCACTGGCCGAAGCCGTCACACATCGTCCGGTCGAGACGAATTCTCATACCGCAGCCACCGCCTCGATCTCGTAGGGCCGCAGCGCTTTATAGGCGCCTGCTCGGCACCCAGCGCAGTCGCTCTTCAGGTGCTGCTCGACGACTTGCGGGAACGCCGATAGCAGGCTGGCGGCGATGTTCGTCGCGGCGTCCAGCGTCGCGCAGGCGCCACGGCCGCGCAGCACCACCGACCATCGCTCCAGTCGCGCAAGATCCTCGTTGGTGGCCACCCCGTCGCGAAGCGCCTCTGTCACCGCCGACATCGCGGCGGTGCCGTTGAAGCACGATCCGCATTGGCCCGCGTTCTCCCTGTCGAAGTAGGCCATCACCGATGCCGCCACGGCCAGCGGGCAGTCGTCGGTGAGGATCGTGACGGCCCCGCAGCCGAGCCCGCTGCCGAGGCGACGCAACGACTCGTGGTCGAGCGTGATGTCGAGGACGTCGCGGTTCAGCAGGCCTGCGAAGTAGCCGCCCATCAGCACGCCGCGTACCTGATCGGCTGGCACGCCGTGGAATTCCAGCAATTCGGTGAACGCAAGGCCGTGCGGAAGCTCATACAGGGCCGCAGGCCTGCCGCCGCCCGTGATCGTGGCCAGGAACGTTCCCGGTGACGCCGACGTGCCGTGCTCACGAAACGCCTCGGCACCGTGGCGCGCGATGAACGGGATCAGCGCGAGCGTCTCGACATTGCTGACCATCGTCGGAAGCCGACCGACGCCCTCCTCGAACGGACGCGGCGGCTTGTCCGTCGGCTTGGCAGGCCCGCCGTTGAGCGCGCGCACCGCAGCCGTCTCCTCACCCGCGACATAGCCTGCCTCGACCGTCAACACGTCGATCGACAGCCCGGCGATCACCGCCTTGTCGAGCTCGGCGAGCGCGGCCTGCACGGATTCCGCCGCACTTCGGTCGGAGACGTACACGTGCGCGCGCTCGGCCGACACCATCTGCGCCGCGAGACGCAGGCCGTCGAGCACAAGGTGCGGACGGTGCCGCAGCAGCCAGCGGTCCTTGACCGACGCGGGCTCGCCCTCTTCCCCGTTGGCGACCACCACCGCGCCGCCGGCTTGTCGGCCGTTGTCCCGAACGGTCTTCAGCTTGACCGCCAGCGGGAACGCCGCGCCGCCACGACCGAGCAGTCCCGACAGGTCGATCTGGCTGAGCAGTCCGTCGACATCGTCCATCCGCTGGTATCCGCCCGAGGCGCGATAATCGGCGTAATCCTCGGTGCCCTTGCGGAGCAGACGCGCCTGAAGGCCCGGCCACACCGTGACAGCGAGATCGGTTGTGGCCCTCACGGGGCGCTCCTGCCCGCGGATATGGTTGCGGACATGAGAACCGCGGTGGTGCGTGTCCTGGTAGACCCCGCGGACCTGCTCGCGCCGGACCAGTTAACGGACGGCATGACGGCCCTCCGTGCTCTCGTCGATGCAACCGATGTCGAGGTGCTGGAGAACAACCTGGCCGCAATGCCCGCGAGTCGCCGGGAGGTGCAACTGTTGATGGCGGGCGGCGACGCCGATGAGTTGACGCGCGACGCGGTTGCCTTGTGCGCGAAGGCATTCGGTACCGCGCCGGCTCCCGGGGTGGTGACGTATGTAAGCAGAGGCACCGACGATGACGCCCACGGCGTGCTCGCCGGTTTCGGCCTGGTTGGTGAGATCACCCGAACCGCAGGGGACGACGGCATCGACGTCGTCACCGTCACGCTGCGCAAGTCCGACTTGGATCGCATCCCGGAGAGCAGAATTCACACCGCGCTGGAGGCCTCCCTCAATTGCGAGGTGCAGATCCGAACTGCTTAATGTCATTTCTTGTCCAGGAACTTCAGGATCTCGGGCGCCGCCTGCACCCACGTGTCGAACATGCAGAATTTCTTGCCTCCGCTGGCGGCGAATTTTTCGCCCGCACGTTCCCATGCGTCCTCCGGCCACGGCGGGTCGATCAGCTTCGAGCCCTTGATCAGACAGCTCACCTCCAGCGACGTCCGCTTGGGGTGGTCCCAGTCGTTTTCGCCGCCGCGGATGATCAACGTCGGCACCTTGATGTTGTCGAACATCTCGTCCTCGACGCCGGGAATGGTCTGGCCCGGCTTGGAGACGAACGCATTGAGCCAGCGCAGCATGACCTTGAGAAACTCGTCGACGTCGAGTGCGCGGAACCGCGCCTCGTTGGCCGGATTCTCGGCGATGCGCTCCCTCCACTCGCCGACGTGCAGCAGACCGTTGATGCCCGCACCGCGGGTCGCGAGGATGCTCGGCACTATGTAGTGGCCGCCGAGCACGAACGAACCGTAAACCCCGCCGACGATGTTCCACACCACCAGCTTTCGGACGATCTCCGGGTAGAGCATCGTGGTCAGCATGGAGTCGCGGGCTCCGCCGGACCCGCCCGCGATGATGCACGGCCCGATGTCGAGACCGGTGATCAGCGCGTGCAGCGTCTCGGCGCGCATGTGCGATTCGCTCTTGCCGTAGAACTGAACATCGGACTTGCCGCAGTTCGGCCGATCCCACAGCAGCACGCGATAGCCGCCCTTGACCAACGCCTGCGCCAACGGCCGCAGGCCGGGGATGTCCTTGCTGAACCGGCCGCCGGGGGTCAGGGCGATGAATTCGCCTTCCTTGCCAAGGATCTCGTAGACGACGTTGCCGCCGTTGACTTCGAAGACCTTCTCGCCGCGCTTCAGCTTGGGCCCTGACTGGACTGTGGTCACGCCGTCACCAACACATCGTTGCCGACGACCCGCACCGGATAGGTCCGGATGCTCCACTCCGGCTTGACGGCCGTCGTGCCCGTTGCGAGCTCGAATCCCCATTGATGCCAGGGGCAGTAGATGAACTCGAGGTCGCGAACCATGACGGCATCACCGGGCACTTTCTCGTCGACGACGGTGCGGCCCCGCGCTCGACCGGAGCACAGCGGACCGCCTTCGTGGGGGCAGTAGTTCGCGATCGCGTAGAACGTGCCGTTGACGTTGTAGACGCCGACGCCGTGACGCCCGATCGGCACCAATTTGTGCTTCCCAGGCGGGATTTCGTCGACGGTGGCTACGACGTGCTCACGCCCCTGTGCCAGCCGAGGCGGTTTCGATTCCTCTGCCACCTGTCAGAACACCCGGACTTGGCCCTCGAGGGCCGGAACCGTATCGGGAAGGTGGTAGGTCGCGATGCCGTTGCGGAACATCACGGCCTCACGGGCGTGCTCGGGCAGGTGCTTGACGAGCCAGCGCGGGTCGTCGAACGTCCAGTGCGGGTAGTCCGAGGAGAACAGCAGGATCTTCTCGCACTCCATCCACTCGAAGGCCCGGCTGAGTTCGGTCTTGTCCTCGGGGTAGTCCAGCGGCTGGGTGGTGAACTTGATGTGGTCCTTGACGTATTCCGACGGCTTGCGCTTGATGTCCATCCAGGATTTGCGGGCCTCGTAGATGGCGTCCATCCGCCACATCAGCGGCAGGATCCAGGTGAATGCGTGCTCCACCAACACGATTCGCAGGGTGGGGAATCGGTCGAAGACCCCGTCGAAGATGAGGCTCATCACCTGATTGGCTGCCAGCAGCGAGTAGGTGACCATGAAATCGTGGTTGTAGCTGGGGAATCCGACCGGCGGGATCGGCAGTTCCTCATGGTGGCCGCGGGACAGGTGGCAGCTGACCGTGATGTCGTGCTTGGTCGCGGCGGCCCAGATCGGGTCGTATTTGGGGTCGCCCCACGACGGGCGCGGCTCGGCCTTGATCAGGATCTGGCCCATATAGGGATGCCCGGCCCAGCGCTCGATCTCGCGGGCCGCACCGTCAGGATCCTCGATGGCTGCGCAGATCGAGCCGCGCCACCGCTCGTGCCAGTTGTTGTGACCGTCCAGCCAGTGATTGGCCTGCCAGTCGTTCAGGCCACAGCTGATCGCGTGGTTGGCCTCCCGGAAACGCGCCGGGTAGGCGGCGGGCTCCAGGATCGCGATGTCCGCGCCTGCCTCCATGATCAGCTGCCTGAACGCCAGGTCCGGATCGCTGCCGGGGAACTGACCGTCGGCGGGGAAGGTGTCGGCCCGCATCGCGTAGGCGTGGGCGTAGTCGGGGGCGTCGTAATAGATCTGGTCGCCGATCTTGCGGGCAAGGAAGTACTTGCTTCGCCACGGCTCCGGGATGTACTGCGTCAGCTCACCGCCGCGCGGCGTCGGGTGGACGTCGGAGTCAACGCACCGCACAGCGATTCGCTCGGCGGCGGGCTTGCGCTCCGCGGTTGTGACCGTCATCGTGGTCTCCCTTGATCGAAACCTCTGCTACTACTGTGCGCTGACACCGGCCGCGACGTCTATCCCGTAGAGCTGCGCGGCGTTGCGCCAGCACAGCTTGTCGCGCTGTTCGGGGGTGAAGGCAGCGGGGACTTTCAGCTCGTTGTCCTGCCAGTGCGGGTAGCTCGAGCCGAACATCACCATGTCCTCTTTGCCGGTGAAGCCGAACCACTCGCCCGCGAAGTCGACATCGCCGGGGCCGTCCATCGCGCCCTGGACGAAGAAGACGTGGCCGGGCAGATAGTCGCTTGGCATCTTCGGCGCCCACGGCGTCTGTTCGAGGTGCGGCCTTCCGAAGCAGTCCATCCGCCAGATGAACGGCGTCAGCAGGTCGGCGGCGCCGTCGGCCCAGACGAACTTCAGCTCGGGCATCCTCTCGAATACCCCCTCGGCGATCATGTTCATCAGGTGATACAGGTAGTTCAGCGCCATGAAGCTGACGTACTGCTCATAGGTCCTCGTGACACCCGACGGCGTCGGCGCGAACGAGAGGCCCGCCCCGACCTCGATGTGCACGGCGACCGGCAGATTCGCGGCGGCGGCCGCCTCCCACAGCGGCCAGTACTGCGGCTTTCCGTACACCTCGCGCGACTGAAGGGGCACACCGATCTGCACCACCTTCGGGTGATCGGAGTACTTCTCGATCTCGCGCAGCGAGCCGGTGACGTCGTCGGGATTGATCCTGATGGTGCCGCGGAACCGATCCCGGTAGGCACCCTCGTCGAGCCAGCGCGTCACCATCATCTCGTTGTGGCCTGCCGCAATAGCGGTACCGAGGTGGCGATCCGGCATGACGCCGCGCGTCATGGGATGCAGGATCGCGACGTCGACGCCGCGTTCGTCGAACAGGTGGCGGCCGACGATTTCCGGGTCCGAACCGGGGTATTGGCGGTCCGGCCCCTCGCTGCCCTTCGTGTACTCGCCACCGGGTGCGCCGTACCAGTCCATCTCGTAATCCGGGAACCCGCGGCTGCGGTACGGCTCGGCCATGAAGTTCTTGCGGAGGTCCTTGTTCGACTGCACGAAGATGTGCACGCTCGCATCGATGACGGGTGTCGTCGCTCCGTCAGGATGTTGGATCACTGGTGGCCTCCGATGTCTGCCGGTCTGCACCGGGCATTCACCCAGTGTAAAGCCAAGTTCTTCAATGGCAAGAATTGGGTTCTCAAGCGCAATGCTTACTTCTTCGCAGGTCAGAGTGTGCGCTGGTCACATGCACGGCAACCATCGAACGAAACGTGGTAGTCGCTTTACGAGAACAGTTACGACATCTAAGGAGAATGTTATTCTCGTCCTTGACGGGCAATCGCACCAGGAGGCGCCGGATGCTACTCGAGTTCGATGCGGATCAACGGCTGTGGCAGGACACGGTCCGCGACGCCGTGGGAAAGCAGTGCCCGCCCTCGCTCGTCCGTGAAGTCGCGGAGAACGGCGTCGATCCCGCGCCGCTGTGGCAGGCCTACATCGACGCGGGCTGGACGGAGCTGACCGACCCGGAGAACGCCGTCGAGCTCGCGATCGTGCTCGAAGAGCTGGGGCGCGCCACCGACCCGACACCGTTCCTGGCGACGCTGACGCAGTTCGCGCCCCTGGCCGGCGACCGGTACGACCCGCAGCAGGCAGGCGCGGCGATCTACGACGGCATCAGCGCGTATCGCGACGCCGACGGCTGGGTGCTCGACGGGACCGCGCGGCATGTGCTCGATGCAGACCGAGCCCAACGATTCGCCGTTGTCACCGACGGCGGCGTGTTCCTCGTCGATGCCGACGATGTGAATGTGAGGCGCAGCAAGGTCTTCGACCCGGTACTGCACATCGCCGATGTGACCGTCGCCGGAGTGCGGCTGCCCGACACCGTACGGCTGCACACCGATGCCGAGAAAGCGCGTCATCTGGCGCTCACCGGGATCGCGATCACCACCGTCGGTGCGTGCCAGCGTGTCCTCGACCTCGCTCTCGAGCACGTCAAGCAGAGACAGCAGTTCGGCGTCGCCATCGGCTCGTTCCAAGCCGTCCAGCACAAGGCCGTCGACATGCACATCGCCACCGAGCGCGCCCGCGCGCTGTCCTATTTCGCGGCCCTGACCATCTCGGCCGACGATCCGCGCAGGCGGCTGGCGGCGGCGATGGCGAAGGCGGCGGCGGGGGAGTGCCAGGCCGTGGTGTTCCGGCACGGGCTGCAGCTGTTCGGCGCCATGGGATTCACCTGGGAGAACGATCTTCAATTCGCGTTGAAGCGGGCCAAGGCCGGCGAGCTTTTGCTCGGCGGTGCGGCCGAGCATCGCGCGTTGATCGCGGAGGAATTCGATGCAGCTGACTTTTGATTCCGACGTCGAGGAGTTCCGCGCGGAGTTCTCGGCGTTCCTCGACGAGCACCATCCGTCGGAGGCGGACACGCTGGAGCGGCCCCGCTCGGTGTCGCATATGCCGCAGTGGGCGCGCGATTGGCAGCGGCTGCTGTTCGACAACGGCTGGCTGTTGCCCGCCCAGCCGCCCGAATTCGGTGGCCGCAACGCCACCGTGCTCCAACAGTTCGTGCACCTCGATGAGCTCTGCAGGCGCCGGATCTACCACAGCTTCAACCCGCAGGGTGTCAACATCGTTGCCGCATCGCTGATCTCGTTCGGATCCGACGAGCAGAAGCACCGCTGGGCGGTGCCCGTGCTCAAGGGCGAGTTGACGGCGTCACTGGGGATGAGTGAGCCGAGCGCCGGATCCGACCTCGCGTCGCTGCGCACGCGTGCGGTACTGGACGGCGACCACTTCGTCGTCAACGGCCAGAAGGTGTGGACCTCCGGTGCCCACGACGCCGACTTCCTTCTGACGTTCGTGCGCACCGACCCGGATGCGCCGAAGCACAAGGGAATCAGCGTGCTGATCATCCCCACCGACACCCCCGGCGTGGTGTGCCGTCCCTTCGCCGACCTGTGCGGTGAGGACAACCTGGACTTCAACGAGGTGTTCTTCACCGACGCGCGGGTTCCCGCGGAGAACCTCGTCGGTCCGCGGGGCGGCGGGTGGGGGGTGGCCAACGGCTCGCTGGGGCACGAACGCACCATGATGTGGCTTGGCTTCGCCGACCGGATCAACAACATGATCACCGACTTCCGGCCGCGCGGCGAGCTGCAGCGTGACCAGTACGCATCATCGGTGATGGACTACATCGCGTTGCGCGCCATGGGTTCTGCGGCGCTGAGCAAGGCGGCACGCGGCGAGGCGGACACCGCATCGGTTTCGGTGCTCAAACTGTTCGGTTCCGAAGCCGAACTGCGGACGGCCGACACGGCGCTGACGTCGGCAGGTGCGGACGGTCTGATTCATCCCTCGACGTCGGGTCCGTACTCGCACATGAACCTCGACCACTATTTTGCAAGCTGGTTCGAACGCTTCGCGCGCAGCTTCTCGGGCACCATCGCGGGCGGCACCTCCGAGATCCAGCGCAACATCATCGCCCAGCAGGTACTCGGCCTGCCGCGGCGCTGAGTCCGGTGACCCAGACGCTGCTCATCGAAAGGCCGCACGCCGGCGTCCTTCTCGTGACGCTCAACCGGCCCGAGCGGCTCAACGCGATCAACGACGTGCTGCGGCGCGAACTCACCGAAACGCTGGCATCGGTGGACGACGACGTGAAGGCCGTCGTGCTCACCGGCGCCGGACGCGGATTCTGCTCCGGCATCGACATGCGCGACTTCGGCCCGGATGTGCCCGCGGCCGATGCTCCCGCGATCGAGCGGCTGCGGTTTCAGGAGTCGATGGCCGCACTGCCGCAGGCGATCCGAGATCTGCGCCAGCCGGTCATCGCCGCGGTCAACGGGCCGTGCGTCGGCGGCGGATTCGCGCTGTGCCTGGCCGCCGACATCCGGATTTGCGCCAGTGCAGCCACATTCGGCAACGCCGCAATCCTGCTCGGACTGTCCGGCGCCGAGATGGGCATGAGCTATCACCTGCCGAGAATCGTCGGAACCAGCGTCGCCGCCGACTGGATGCTGACCGGGCGCACCGTCGCAGCCGACGAGGCCGACCGTCGCGGGCTCGTCAGCGAGCTCGTCGAGCCGGACCGGTTGATCGTCCGCGCCGTGGAGATGGCGTCGGCGATCGCCGAGTTGTCGCCGCTCGGAGTGCAGCTGACCAAGCGTGCGCTTCAGGTCAACACCGATGCGGGAATCGACGCGGCGGTGGAGCTGGAGAACCGCAACCAGGTGCTCAGCCACGCCACCGACGACGCGGCAGCCAGGCGCCAGAAATGGTCGCGGGACTGAACTTTCGACGGAAGGACGACCGATGGCGTGGGACTTCTCGACCGACCCGGAATGGGCCGAGCAGCTGGCCTGGGTCGAGGCGTTCGTGCGCTCGGAATGCGAGCCGATCGACCTGATCGTCAAGGAGTCCCACGACCTCAACGATCCGGTGCGCCAGGCGCTCATTCCCCCGCTGCAACAGATCGTGAAGGAGCGCGGGCTGTGGGCCACCCACCTGGGTCCCCATCTCGGCGGCCCCGGCTACGGCCAGGTCAAGCTCGCCCTACTCAACGAGATTCTCGGCCGGTCCGAATGCGCGCCGATCGTATTCGGCTCGCAGGCGCCAGATTCCGGCAACAGCGAGATCCTCGCGCACTACGGAACGCCTGAGCTCAAGGCGCGCTACCTGGAGCCGCTGCTGGACAACCGCATCGTGTCCTGCTTCTCGATGACCGAACCCCAGGGCGGTGCCGATCCCAAGGTGTTCACCACCGCCGCCGTGCAGGACGGCGATCATTGGGTGATCAACGGCGAGAAGTGGTTCTCGTCGTTCGCCTCGATGGCGTCATTCATCATCGTGATGGCGGTGACGGACCCTGACGCGCCGCCGTACGAACGCTATTCGATGTTCGTCGTCCCCGGTGACACGTCCGGCATCAACGTGTTGCGCGACGTCGGACTCGGATACCAGCCGTTCGGCGGCGGCGGTCGCGAGGGCTACGTCCGATACGAGAATGTCCGCGTCCCAGACGATCACATGCTCGGACCTCGCGGCGGGGCGTTCGTCGTTGCGCAGACGCGGCTGGGCGGCGGGCGCATCCATCATGCGATGCGAACCGTTGGTCTGGTGCGCCGCATCTTCGACATGATCTGCGAACGCGCTGTATCGCGGTACACCCAGGGCGACATGCTGTCCAACAAGCAGCTAGTCCAGGAGATGGTCGCGGACTCGTGGATGGAGATCGAGGCGTTCCGGCTGCTCACACTGCAGACCGCGTGGAAGATCGATCAGCACAACGACTACAAGGCGGTGCGGGCCGACATCTCGGCGGTCAAGGCGATGATGCAGAAGGTGCTGCACGACGTGTCGGCGCGGGCGCTGCAGTTGCACGGCTCGTTGGGCACCACGCATGAAATGCCGTTCGTGCAGTACCTGGTCGAGTCGTTCGTGCTCGGGCTGGCCGACGGACCGACGGAGGTGCACAAGGTCACGCTGGCCCGGCTGCTCCTTCGCGACTACAAGCCGGCGCCCGACGTCTTCCCGTCTGAACACCTGTTGCGGCTGCGGGCGGCCGCCGAGGCGAAGTTCGCCGACAAGCTAGCCGGGATCGAGCGCTCATGACAGGGTGTGACGGCAGGGTGGCCCTCGTCACCGGGACCAGCCGGGGGCTTGGCAAGGCGATCGCGAAGCGGCTTGCCGGTGAGGGTGCAACCGTCGCGCTGACCGCGCGCACCATGGAGCCCGACCCGAAATATCAAGGCTCCCTTCGTCAGACACTTGACGAGATTGAGAGCGCAGGCGGGTCGGCGATCGCGATCCAGGCCGATCTGTCCAACGCCGATGAGCGCGCGCGGCTGTTCGGCGAGGTCATCGAACGCGTCGGTGCGCCCGACATCCTGGTCAACAACGCCGCCGTCACCTTCCTGCGGCCGCTCGACGAGTTTCCCGACCGCAGGGTGCGGCTGATGATGGAGATGCACGTGTTGGCGCCGTTGCACCTGACGCAGTTGGCGATCCCCGCCATGCGTGAGCGCGGCCGTGGCTGGGTGCTGAACGTGACATCGATCGGCGGTGACCTGCCCGGCGGCCCGCCGTTCTCGGAGTTCGATCGCACAGCGGGTTTCGGTGTCTACGGCACGGTCAAGGCGGCGCTGAACCGGCTGACGAAAAGCCTTGCCGCCGAGCTGTATGACGACGGTATCGCCGTCAACGCCGCTGCGCCGACGAACCCGGTCGCCACCGAGGGCGCGGGCACGCTGGACCTGGCCAAGACCGACACCGAGGGCATCGAGCTCATCACCCAGACCGCGTACCTGCTGTGCACCGGCGATCCGAAGGCGCTTACCGGCCGCATCGCGCACACCCAGGAGTTCCTGCGTGAAATCGGCTGGCTGACCTGACTCAAACAACTTCTGCGTCGGCGTCCCACGTGGCCGGTGTGATGCCGGCCTGCTTGAGCCGGAACTTCTCCACCTTCTCCGTTGGGGTCTTCGGCAGTGAGCCCATGAACTCGATGTAGCGGGGGGCCATGAATGACGGGGCGTTATCGCGGCAGTATTCGTGGAGTTGCTGAGCGGTGAGCGTGGCTGTTGGTTTGAGTACTACACAGACTTTGACGTCCTCCTCGGTCAGTTCGCTTGGCACGCCGATGGCTGCGGATTCGAGGACAGCCGGGTGCGAGTCGATGAGCTGTTCGACTTCGTATCCAGAGATGTTCTCACCGCGCCTCCGGATGGAGTCGGTCAGACGGCCGTGAAAGGTCAGATATCCGTCACCGTCGATACTGCCGAGGTCGCCGGTGTGCACCCAGCCGTCGCTGTCGATGGTTCTTGCGGTCGCTTCCGGCATGGCGTGGTAGCAGGACATCGTGAGACCGGGTTCTTTTCCGCGGACCAGTATTTCGCCGGCGTGGGCGTCTTCGAGTTCCGCGTCATGCGGACTCACGGCAGCTGTGGCGATCGCCACCTCGAATTGATCGATGACGCGGCCGCATGTGCCGCGACGCTGGGTGCCGTCGATCGGGTCGTAGACCGGTATGCCAGCGTCGGTGAGCCCGTAGACCTGGTATAGCGGGAACCCGAAGCGCTGATGCCAATCGTCCTGCCATTGCGGCATCGGCACCCCCCATGCCAACCGGATCCGGTGAGTCCGGTCCTCGGGTGCGGGTGAGCGTTTCCACAGGATGCTCAGGGTGGCTCCCATGAAGTTGAACACGGAGGCGTCGAAGTCGCGCACTTGTCGCCAGAACCCCGATGCGCTGAAGCGTTCACCGATGGCCGCAGTCGCGCCGACGGCTAGTGCTGAAACGACGGTCAGCGTCACGGCATCGATGTGAAACAGCGGAAACGGGCAGTACAGAACGTCATCGGGATGGAACCCGAATTGTGCAGCGTGAATCTGTCCTTGCCGGGCCAGGTAGCGGTGAGAGAGTACGCAGGCCTTGGACATGCCGGTTGTGCCCGATGTGAACAGCATCGTCGCGGGTTCGAGGTCACCGCCGCGGTGGACCGGAGCCTGTCGATCGCCGTTGACCAGTTGAGCGAGTGACAGCGTGTGGGGCTGTGGGCCAGAGCGCTCCGGAGCGAGGCTTTCGTCGGCACCGGCCACGATCAACGTCTGCAGCGACGATGATGCAGCGAGGGCGTCTTCGCCCAGGACGTGCCGAAGAGTTTCGTCCGCGATGATTATGTGGGCATCGGCGATGCGCAGTACGTGTTCGAGGTGTTGGCCCACAAGTGCGGTGTTGATCGGGATGTGCACGGCGCCAAGCCGGGCCACGGCGAACCACGCAACCAGCTGGTCGAGACTATTCTGCATGAACAGCACGACTCTATCGCCGGGGCGCACACCGATCCGGAGTAGTGATCCCGCGAGTGTTGCTGCTTTATCGTGCAACTCGCTGTAGGTGAGCTCGCCCTGGACCAAGCGGAGAAACACCGCATCGGGGTCAGTCGCGACACGTTCGGAAAGCATCGCGGTGACGGAGCCGGGAGCTTGACTCATTGCGGAATCGAGTATCCGAAACCGAACAGAGTGGCTGCGTTATCGTGGAACAGTGCGCTGAGCGCGGCGTCGTTCAGACCGGACTGACGCCACTCCTCGAGCGCCCGGGTGGGCGCAATCACGGGCCAGTCGCTTCCGTAAAGAATCTGCCCGCGAAGAATATTGGGCATCATGGAAAAGAGTGCATCCCAGCCGGAGCCGGGCTTGGCTACATATTTCGGTGCGAGCCCGCCGAATTCGAGGTAGACGGTGGGGTGTCGACGTGCCACGGCGGCGTACTCGGTGGCCCATGGCCAGCCCGCGTGGCTGGCTACTAGTTTGAGGTCGGGGAAATCGCACGCCACCTGGTCCAGCATCTCCGGCCTTTCGTGACGCATAGGATGCATCCGCGAGTATGTAATGCCGGTGTGCACCGCAACGATGAGACCAAGTTCTTCGGCGCGGGCATACATCGGGTACAGGGATCGGTCATCGATGTCCAGGCCGAAGAACGCGGGCTGGAGTGTCACCCCGAGCATTCGCATCTCGCCGACGCGGGCGGTCTGGGCGCTGATTTCCCCGGGGCGCCGATCGCAAATGTCTAGGCAGCCGATCCCCTTGAATGTATCGGGGTGTTCTGCAAGCACTTTGGCTAAAGCCTCGTTGAGCGCGTCGCCGTCCTCGCCACCCTCTGATTCTGCGTGCATGACAGCGCGGGTGATGGATTCGGCGGACATGCACGCCAATAGTCCGTCAAGCGTGCCCCCGTCCATCTTCTCGCGGAGGTTGAGTACCTTGTCGTACTGCTCGGTTTGACGGCTCGGTGCGCTGTACTGTGCGCTGGGACGCCGGTCCTGGGGCAGCCGAACGCGGGAATCGATGATGTTCATGCGCTTGCCTCCGTCTGGCTTGCGGCGCTGAAGTTTTGAGCCTCGGCAGGTTCAATGTCCAGTCGGATCGGAGGTTCCAGCCCGCTAAGTGTGGCCGCAGCGGCGTTCGCGCCGACCAAGCGACAACCGAACTCGACGAATCGCGCCTGCACCTCGGCGACGGTCAGGCGTCCGTCAGGCCGGAACCAGTGCGCGACTCCGTTGCACATCTCGAGGAGAGCGAGTCGGGCCAGGGCCGCGTCGGTGAGGTGAAACGCGCCGGTGCGCGCTCCGCGTTCGAGCACGGCCGAGAACATCGACTCGTAATCATCGCGCACCGCTACCAATGTCGAGAGATTGTGCCCCGACAGCGACCGCATCTCCTGGTCGGTCACCCAGGCGGTCAGCGGGTTGAGGGCGGAGAACCCAACGTGTGCACCGATCAGCGCGATCAGTTGGTCGGTCGGATCCGACGAGGTCGCCATGGCTTCGCGGCCGGCCCGCAGAAGTTCGTCGAGGCAGGTGCTCATGATCGTCGCCAGCAGCTGCTCTTTGCCCCCGCCGACGTGGTGGTACAGCGTCGCCGAATTGAGGCCGGCCGCGCTTCCCAACTCTCGGATACCGGTTGCCGCGAACCCCTTCTCGGCGAACAGTGCCACCGCGGCCCGCTGTACGTCGATCTTCTGCTTACGCATCAGATGCTCCATCAATCGATCGGTAGGTTACTGCTGACCATACCAGTGCGCCACGGTCTACTCGAGGTGCCGAACAATGCAATGCTTCATCGCTATTGACGATCGAATCCTCAACATTTATGGTCTGACAAGTCAATCGATCGATTGATTGAGTATCCCACAGCTACGGAAGTACGGCAGAGAGGGACCCTATGACCATCGCCGCCCCCGAATCGCTGAACGCACCACTCGGATCGCTGGTGTCGGCATGACCGGTCCAAGAAGCGACGAGGCCGTACCGGGGGTTGCCCCGACGGGGCGGCGCGCGACCACCGGGCAGACCGCCGGATTACGTCGGAACACCATTCGGTGGCCCCAGGTGGCGGTGCTGTCTGTTGCGGGGTGCGGGCCGGCCTCAGTGATCGCGCTGAACCTGCAATTCATGGGCCAATTCGCCGGCACTGCACTCGTTCTCGCGTTCGTCCTTGTGTGGCCCGGAATCCTCCTGCTCGTCAACACTTTTGCGGAGTTCTCCCGCCGCATTCAAACGTCGGGCGGACTTTACACATGGAACTCGCATGCGTGGGGCACCAATGTCGGGTTCATTTACGGCTGGACGTTCATCGGCTCCTACATGGTTCTCTCAGCCGCCGGCTTCGTTGTCTTCGGCGGCTGGATGGAACAGTGGTTCACGGACGACCTACAGATTCCGGTGCCTTGGTGGGGTTTCACGATCGTCGCGCTTGCCTATGTAACTTTCTTTGCGCTGCGCGGCCTCGCGCAGTCGATGCATGCCGCCTTGGCGCTGCTCGGCCTTGAAATTCTGATCCTTGTAGCGCTTGCCATCACCATCGCGGTGAAGGGGCCCGCCGGGAACATCAGCTTCGGCGTGGCGCCGTTCCAGTTAGACGGCGTACAAGCGTCCGGCCTCGCGCTGGCCATGGTGTACGCGATACTGGCTCATGTCGGAATCGAGGAGGGGGCCACGCTCGGCGCTGAGACCGAAGACGCCAAGAGCGCCATCCCGCGAGGGCTGTTCATCGCCGCGGTCGTTCTACCGACGTTCTACATCGTGATTGCGTACTTCATCGTCTACGGATACGGAATCGACGCAATGTCAGCGTTCGGCGGCGACGCCGCACCGCTGCAGACCATTGCGATTCGGTACTGGGGCACGCTCGGCCTGGCGTTGGTCGTGCTGGCGACGGGTACGAGCATTTTGGCGTTCAGTCAAACTGTCTTCATCTCGGGTTCGCGGGTGTTGTACACCCTCGGCCGAACGGGCGTCTTTCCGCGGTGGGTGGGCGCCGTATCGTCGCGCAGCACTCCGAGAAACGGCATTGTGGTCATGCTCCTCGCGACCCTGATCCTCGGGATTCCGCTGGCATTGATCGCGGGACCATTCGCTGTTTGGGGTTACTACGGATTTCTCATCTCTATTGCATTCATGGTCTCGTATATTCTGACGAATATCGGGCTCATCTTGTATACGCGTCGCATTGGAGAATTCCGTTTCGTCCGCCATGGAGTCTTGGGCGTCCTCGGCTCCATAGTGTTTCTCTACCCGCTATACAAAACCGTGTGGCCACCTCAGCCGGGAGTGTATTCGGCCCTGCCTTACATCTACCTCTCGTGGATTGGACTGGGCGCAGCATTTCTGCTGGTCATGCGTAGGAGGCGGCCCGTCGCCCTGCAAGAGATGGACAAATTCTTCCAAGAGGAGCGCGGCTGAGGGCGTAATGAATCAACGGTGTACAACCTTGGGAAAGAATTGGAATGACAGAGTCTGACCTCTTTTTTGACATACAGGACACGCTGATACCGCCGGTGTCTGTGGCTCCCTCGCGAACGGCGCTGGTCATCGTGGACATGCAGTACCACGACGCCCATCCGGACGGCGCATTCAACGTCGCCATGGAAAAGCTGCAGCCAGGTTCGATGGCGTACTTCAACGAGAGAACCGAAAACACCACCGTGCCGGCAATCCAGAAACTCCTGACGGCTGCGCGACAACACGGGCTCACCGTGGTACATCTGGAATTGGGATCGGACGATCCCGATTACCGGGATCTGGATGCCAGGCAACAGCAGTGGATCAAGACACTCGAGGCGCGGTCCGGTATCACTGGAATCTTCTGCAGCGACAACCCCGACTTCCGAATTCGCGACGAACTCACCCCGATCGACGGCGAGTCAGTTGTGCGCAAGACGACGTTCGGCGCCTTCAACGGCAGCAACATCGATGCTGTGCTCACCGAGCACGGCGTCGACAGCCTCATCGTCGCCGGTATCTCGACGAATTGTTGCGTGGAGGGCACCGTCCGCGACGCGGCCGAAAAGGGTTATGGCTGCGTCGTAATCAGCGAAGCCACCGCCGACTACGACGAATACGCGCACAATGCGTCGCTACGCGCGTTGGCATTCAACCACTGCCGCGTCGTTGCGACTGTGGACACCGTGATAGACGCCATTGCAGAGGGAGGCGAGATCTAGGTCGTTGGACGTCTGCACTCCGTGAAGCAGGCTGGATGGCCTGATTGTTCACCGCGGCAAGCGGTTTCACCTCAGCAGCTTAGCCTCGATCCTGTCGGCGATCTCGCCTGCCCGCGTCGCGGCGTTCGGTTGCTGTGGTTTGCACGCCTGGATATCGAGGACCGTGTTGGCCACGACCGCGAGCGCGCGTTCACAGAACCGAATCTGGCTTCCGCTGCCGCGGACATAGGGCATCGTGAGCTTGCTGTCGGTTGCGGTCAGGTCGCCGCTGCGCCAAGCGGGCAACGGCTGATCATTGAGTCGGATGTTGACGCGGTGGTTGGTGCAGTGGGCCCACCTGCCCGCCGATTCGCTGAAGAAGCGTTGCGCGGCCTCGGCGCTGCGATACAAGACGACCGATTGCACGACGAGCGTGTCCCAACTGTCGCTGTCGGGAGTGCGAAGCATCTGTTGGCGCACCGATTGCCAGTCGCTCGGGTCGTAGACCGGTGCTTCGTTGACCTGCCAGACGCCAAGGCAGTTGAGGTTCGGCAACAGATTCCGGTGATCGGCCATCTGCGCGACGGCCGGATGAGCGGTCATCCCCGTCGTCGCCATCACCGCGTCGACGTCACCGTCACTGAGCAGTGCTGCGGGTAGCGCCGATTGCGGCACCCACTTGGGCGGTGCGTCGGCGGCGGGTGCTGTCGCACATCCGGTCAGCAGCGAAAAGGCCATCCCGACAGCGCATGTCAGTGCCTTCAGGCGTGGGTGCCGGCGGCTGCGCATGCCTCTTGTGCCTTGGTGGCGTCGTCGTTCATTTCGGTGGCCGTTGTGTTGAGGCTGTCGCCGGGAATCCGCAGACCCATCTTGACGAGGAGTTTGGTCGCGTCGACCGACCAAGTTCGCATCGGTTCGGCGACCTCGGGTTGCAGTCCGGGTGTTACCGCGGCCGACATCGCCACCGCTGCTGCCTGGCGCAGTGCGGTGCGGCCAACGACGTTACTGTCGCTCACCGCCGGGTCCGCGTAGTCAGACCCCTCGATTGCGTCGGCGAAGTCACCGTAGTACACGGACGTCCCGTCGAGCGCTTCGGCGAACGATGCGCACGCCGTGACGGCGGCGGGATCGGCGTCATCGGCGGTGGTTGCCGTGGCGACCTGTACCGGTCCGGGCGCGGACGGGTCGACTGTCACGTCGTCGGCGAAAGATGTTGCAGGCGACGCTATTCCCATACCGAGCGTGGTGAGCGAGACGATCACCCTGCCGAAGCGGGCGTGTGTTTGGCGCAAAATGCCTCCTGGCTGAGTGTGTGGACCAACGGTCGATCGGCGAGGTTTCCGGACCTTGAACGAACGTCCAACGGTGGCCTCACAGTCGAGATCGATTCCGTGGCTTGAAACTGTGAAATCGGTTGGGAATCACTGTGATACAGCACAAAATGCCAGCTTGCTCAACCTGTCGACAACGGAGTCGGCTTTGTTGTCCGTGCGTTCACCGAGTGGAAATCCAGCCATTGGATGCTCCCGACGGCAGATCCGTCGGATCCGCTTGAAGAACCCACGAGAGGCGTCGAGAGAAAACATGTCCACCCGCTACGCCACAATGGCGGCAGTCCTTTGCCTAGCAGTCCCAGTTGGGACGGCGCCCCTTGCAACGGCCGATCCGCCACCACCCGATCCGGCGGCACAGCCGGTAAGTGACCCGACCAATCCGCTGCCGCCAGAGGGTGCCGTGCCGTCCGCGCCGCCCGGGATTCTGGACACACCGGACGGGTGGCACCTGGAAGTGGTCGGCAGCAACGAGACCCAGTTGCCGGTCGCGCCGCTGACCACCGCGATCTCGTCTCGCGAGTATCTGGTCGCCGGGACGTTCACCGGCAAGATCACCGGCGGCGGCAAGACCAAGTTGACCGGCGGGACGATGGAGGCGGGCGAACAGATCGGCTGCGGCATCATCTCGGACGAGACCGAGATCAACCCCGGCGCCAGCTTCACCCCGGGCATCTCGATTCCGTTCACGGGCAATGCAACCGGCGGCTTCGGCGTGAGCCTGCAGGGCAAGGTCTATCTCAAACCCGGCACGGTGACATCGGTCGCGATCGACAAGAAGTCGTTCAAGGGCGACGAGACCCGCATCACGATTACCGGGGTGCGGATCAAGACGGATCAGTGCGCAGGCCAGTCCTTCATCCGCTCGTACGCGACGCTGACCAGCTCGACCGACAACACCGACGACGTCATCACCTACCTCGGCGTCACCAAGGCGGTCTGACCATGAACCTGGAACGGAAGAAGCTCGTGCTCAATCGTATTGTCACACTTGCCTCTTGGCTGCTGATTGCGGTCGGCACGGCCCCGCTGGCGCTGGCCGATCCGCCTGCGGAAGATCCCGGACCGCCGCCGGATAACGGAGTCGTGGCTTCGGCGGAACCTGGAGTGGTGACGACACCGGACGGGTGGATCCTGACGGTGGCGGCCACCAACGAGACACAGCTGCCGGTGGCGCCACTGACGACCGCGGTCTCGTCGCGGGAGTACCTCGTCGGCGGGACCTTCGTCGGGGCGGTCTCCGGCCACGGAAGCACCACCCTCAATGGTGGGACATTGGAGGCCGGCTATCAGATCGGCTGCGGCATCGAACTCGGACAGGTCCGGCTGATCGGCTCCGTCGGCGTCAGCACGTCTGGTTCCTCCCTGACCGGCGGCATCGTGCCGACGGGCGTCAGCTTCCCGATATCGGGCACCATCGAGATCCATGCCAAACCCGGCACGGTATCCAACGTCACGGTCGACAAGAAGTCGTACAAGGCCGCGCCGGTTCGCGTCACGCTCAAGGACACCCACATCAAGGTCGACGGCTGTGTCGGCCAGTCGTTCCTGCGGTCGTACGCGACGATGACGAGTTCGACGACGGATACCGACGACGTGGTCGCCTACTACGGCGTGACGAAGTCCGTGTGACACCCATGGGTACTAACTCCGCTGTGATCGCGGCGGTCGGGGTGCTGACGGTCGGGGCCGCGGTTCTCGGTTCGGCTCCGGCCGACGCGGACCCGGCCCCGCCACCGCCCGCGGACCCGGCGCCGCCGCCGCCGCCCGTGGATCCGGCGCCGCCGGTGACGGTGCCGGTTCTCGGCTCCGACCTTGGGCCCAACGGCTTGTCGGTGTTGGGGCAGTCGGGCGATCCGGCCCCGGGTCCCCTTGGCGCACCGAACATCCCGGGTTTGGATGAAACGACAGTACTTGGGCAGAACGCGGCACCGTCGGCGCCGGGCGCCGGTCCCGGAATCGTGCCGAACCTGCACGCCTTCAACAACGCGTACGGCCCGCAGCAGAACGTGGTGCCGTCGGCGCCGGGTGAGGGCGAGCAGTTCGACGTGGCACCGGGCGAGAAGAACGCGGACGTCAACGCCAGAACGTGGATGGGGCGCTACATCGACATGTATCGCGCAGGGATGCTGCGGGGCGGCTTGTTGGGGCAGGTGCCGCAGGACCAACTCGGCGAACCGCTGCCGGGGACGGCACCGCCACCGGGCGCCAACATCCCGCCCGGGCTGTCCCTGCCTGCGCCGGAGGACGCCCCGCCGGGGTGAAACTGACCCAAATAAACTGCTTGATTTAACTTCGCGTGCGGTGTCTACTACAGGCGTGACCGCAGCCCGAGTCCTGAGCAGCGATCGTTCGACCGCGACAAGGGAGGCACTGCTGCTCGCGGCGGAGCGGTTGTTCGCCGAGCGGGGGATGTACGCCGTCTCGAACCGCCAGATCAGCGAGGCCGCGAACCAGGGCAACAACGCCGCGGCGTGCTACCACTTCGGCACCCGCACGGATCTCCTGCGGGCAGTCGAAAGCAAGCACCGGGCACCGATCGAAGACCTGCGCGCCACGATGCTCGCGCAGATCAAGGGGTCAACCGAACTGCGCGACTGGGTGGGCGCGCTGGTCCTGCCGCTGACCGATCACCTGTGCGCACTCGGCAACCCGAGCTGGTACGCGCGGTTCGCCGCGCAGGCGATGGCCGATCCGAACTATCGCGATGTCGTCACCAAGGACGCGCTGACGTCGCCAGAACTCGTCGCCGCGATGAACGGGATCAACGACTGCCTGCCTGACCTTCCGAACCGCGTTCGCGGCGAACGGATCGCGATGGCGCGCAACCTGCTGATGCACACCTGCGCCGAGCACGAGGGCGAAATGGCCGAGTACGGAACCGGAGCCAGATCCAGCTGGCCCGTTGCGGCGGAAGGTCTGATCGACGCGATCGTCGGCCTGTGGCAGGCGCCCGTCCGTCATGGCTGACATCCTCGGCGAGCACGACGAGGTGTTCCACCCGGCAGGTGATGACGCCGATTGGTGCGAGAGCCGGCTGGTTCGGTTTCAACGTCGCCGACCGAAACATCAACGGCTTCGTCTACTACTTCCACGACGTGCGCACCGGGGTATCCGGTGGCGGGCCTGCACTGTGGGACCCCAGCGGCGAAGAGGTCTACGACTGCCTGTTCTACGACCGGCGTTGGTGCCAACCACCCACCGGCGGTTTGGATTTCGGCGATTTCTCGCTTCCGAACTCGTTACGGCACCGGTGGTCTCCGGGGAGCGTCGAGTGATCGAACGGCGATCGGGCGCGCCGGTGCGGGTAGTTGTCGATGCCGAAGACGACCGCGGGCGCACGCTGCATGCCGAGGGTAAGGTGCGCACCGCGCTGCGCTGGCTCAGATGGCCGGGCAGGCTGACGTTTTGGACGCTCACCGAATGGCGATGGGGCGATATCGTGGGCTTCGGCGAGGATCAAGAGTTCTTCGCACGCGAGCAGGTGCGCGGGCTCGTTCAGCGCGGCGCCGACGTGGTTTCGCCGTAACACGGCGGCCCCCACAGACCCCCCGCAGGGCGCCCCGCGCTGTGTGCCGTTCGCGTTTAGAAGCGGTAGCGCACGACCCAGACTCCACGCCGCGCCTGGGCGCGCCAGCGGGCGAACAGTTTCGCGATCATGCGCGTGGGCCAGGCGAATTGGGCGGCCTCGGGCGCTTGCGCGCCGAGTTGTTCTTCGATGTATGTGAGCTGCGGATTGAGCTCTTCGACCGCGTGGGGGTCGTCAAAGCCGTAGCCGCGGTAGCCCTTCGGAATCCCTACCGACCGCAACACGCCCATCGATCCCATGAGCCGGGCAGCGATGCGGGTGTAGGCGTTGAAGACGAGTTCACCGCTGGAGGTGAAGTGGTCGGTGATGGCCCCGAGGATCTGGCGGTTGTCGGCCTCGGTGAGAAAGCCGAGCACTCCGTCGGCGACGACGATGGCTGGGCGGCCACGCGGCACGTCGTGCAGCCATCCCGGATCGGTGAGTGATGCCGCGATCAGGCGGGAGCGATCCAGTTCGGGGATCACCTGCCGGCGCAAGGCGATGACGTCAGGGAGGTCGATGTCATACCAGTCGACGCCTGCCGGCGGTGAGACACGGTGCATGCGGGTTTCCAGTCCGCTACCGAGTTCCACGACGACGGCGTCGGGATGGTTGGTGATGAATTGGCTGACGAGCCGGTCGAGCATGGCGCTGCGCACGGCGACCGCGATCGTGACGGTGCCCGACAGCTTGACCTTGTCATGAGAGAGTCGGCCGGTGACGGTGTGCGCCAGATGATCTCCGAGCAACGGCCGGCTTGTGCGGGCATCGGCCGCGCGACCCCTGAGCGTGACCAGCAGCGTCTTTTCGACCGGGGTGAGGTGGTCAAGGGTCACCGTCATCGATCGTCTTTCTGGTGGTCGCGGTAGTCGGTGACCGCGTCGGTGATCTGGCGTCCAGTGGGCGAGGTCATGAATTCGCCTATTGCCGTGTACAAGTCGGCCATCGCCAGCCCAGTCCGGGTGGCATCGGCACCGGTGAGATCGGTCCCCATCTGCCGGGCCAGGTGATCGTTGAGCATGATCACCCCGGTGTGCATCGCGCACATGACTGCCGCGGCATCACGTGCCCGCTGCGAGTCGCGCGGAAATCGCTGCGGCCACGTGGCATTCAGGAACTCCTCGGCGCCGGCGGTGAACTCATCGAGCACTGCCGCCGCGGCCGGTCCGCCCTCGACAGCTGCCCGGGCCAGATAGCGAATCAACGGTGGGGTCGCGTCATAGAGGCCGGCCATGAAGTCCGGTTTGGCGATATCGCCGCTTTTCACCCCCTGCGTGGTGCGGCGCCGAAACACCTCGACGACCGCGTCATCGCAGGCCTGGCGCAGGTTGTCCTTGGTTCCGAAGTGATGCTGCACCAGCCCAACCGATACACCGGCGTGCTCGGCAATACCTTTGATCGTCGCCCCCTTGACGCCATGCTCGGCGAATTGGACCAGCGCCGCGTCGCGGATGCGTGCCCGCGCCGTCAAATCATCAGGAGGCCGCTCGCCTGGGCCATACGGTGATCCCACACCGCACAATATCATTATATTGTTCCCGATATAGACATATTTTCGCGGCGGCGCAGCGTCCGCGTCTGCCGCATTCAGACACGGGCGCGGGCCTGAGGCGATCGAGCAAAACACCGGTTTACGTTACGGAACGGTGCCGTTATGATCGGTGTGGTGGATACCGATGTGACCGTGGTAGGTGCGGGACCGACGGGGTTGGCGCTGGCGTGCAGTCTGCGGTTGCACGGGCTGTCGGTGCGGGTGGTTGACCGTGCGCATGGTCCGGCCTCGACGTCGCGGGCGAATTTTCTGCATGCCCGCGGCTCGGAGGTGTTGGACCGACTCGGCGCGTTGGGATCCTTGCCGCAGGAGTCGCTGCGCGCCATGCGGATCACCAACCATCTGGGCGGCCGCCCGGTGATGACCCTGGAGTTCGGTGATCCGGGGTTGCGCACCGCCGCACCGCCGATGGTGGTGTCGCAAGCCAAGGTGGAGGCCGCGCTGCGGGCCCGGCTGGCCGAGCTGGGCACCGTCCCGGAATGGGGCCGGGGGCTGGCGGGTTTGGAGCAGGACTCCGAGGCTGTTGTTGCCGAACTCGAGGACGGAACCCAGATTCGCAGCCGGTGGCTGGTGGGGTGTGACGGCACCTCCAGCACCACCCGCACCCTGGTGGGGATCGGTTTCCCCGGAGTCAAACTCACCGAGCGTTTCCTGTTGGCCGATCTGCATCTGGATTGGGATCTTGATCGCAGCGGAACCGCGGGTTGGGTTCATCCGGCCGGCGTGGTGGGTGCGATGCCGATGCCTGATACCGACGGACGAAACGATCTGTGGCGACTGCTGGCGTATGACCCAGATTTTCGCCAAACACTAAGCGATGATGCAATTTTGGACAGGCTTCGCCAGATCATCCCGCAGCGCACCGGCCGCGACGTCGGTGTCGGTGAGGCTGAATGGCTGTCGCTGTTCACCGTGCACCGCCGGCTCGCCGACACCTATCGGCGTGACCGGGTCTTGATCGCCGGTGACGCCGCCCATGCGCACTCACCGTTCGGTGGGCAAGGCATGCTGACCGGCATCGGGGATGCCGAGAACCTAGCCTTCAAACTCGCCCTGGTCGTGCGCAATGGCGCCACCGACGCGCTCATCGACACCTACGAGGCCGAACGGCGGCCGTTGGCCACCGAGGTGTTACGCGGCACCAGTGCGGTGACTCGGATCAATATTGCCAGTAACCCGCTCGGCCGGTTTTTGCGCGACCGTGTCGCGTCGCGCATCTTCGGCCTGGGCGCGGTGCAGCGGTGGGCGACCTACACCGCATCACAACTATGGGTGAGTTACCACAAAGGCCCGCTCGGCGGACGTGGGCGCAAACCCCGGCCGGGCGACCGGATCGCCGACGTCGCCTGCAGTCGGCCGGACGGCACACACACGCGGTTGTACCGCGACCTGGGCGGACGGTGGGCGCTGCTGGTTCCCGCCGAGGTTTCCCCGGATATCACCGGTGCGGCGCGGCGGCTGGGTGAGTACGTCGGCGCGCTGTCCTTCGACGGGCAGCAGGTGATGCTGGTCCGTCCGGATGGCCATCTGGCCTGGCGTGGTCAGCGCTGGGACGTCGTAGGGTTAACCCATTGGCTTACTGCGGCTTTGGACGCTGGTAACACTCGATGACACAGCCTGGGAGTCGGGGGCGACCGCGGGATGCGGGCACCGACAGTGCGATCCTGCGGGCCGGTCTGGAGTTGTTCATCGAGCGCGGTGTCGAGGGCACCAGCATGGAGCAGATCGCCAAGAGAGCCGGTGTCGGCAAGCCGACCATCTACCGGCGGTGGTCGAACAAAGAGGAACTGATCGCCGCGGCGATGGAGACCCTGGTCGCCGAGGACGCCACGTGGGCAGACCAGGATGCCATCGACACGCAATCCCCCTATGCCCTGGTGGAGGCTGCCATCGACAGTGCCGCCGCCGCGGTCACCACCCCGCAGTACCGGGCCCTGGTTGCCAGAGTGTTCGGCTCTGCAGTCAGCCATCCGCAGCTGATGGC
Source organism: uncultured Mycobacteriaceae bacterium (assembly GCA_902826815.1). Taxonomy (GTDB): domain Bacteria; phylum Actinomycetota; class Actinomycetes; order Mycobacteriales; family Mycobacteriaceae; genus Mycobacterium. The sequence continues at coordinate 49,377 of CADEGF010000026.1, read as the reverse complement.
CGTGTATTGGGAGCGCTACATCAAGCCGCGCCGTCAGCTGGCGGCCCGGTTACTCGATCGGGCCCGCGAGCGGGGCACGGTGGCCGCTGATGCCGATGTCGATGTGGCCATCGACATGATGGTAGGCGCGGTGACCTACCGTGTGTTGCAACCCGATCCGCCCGACACCGAACAGATGCGCCACTATCTGGCCGAGGTGTACCGGCAGATCGGCCTGCTGCCGAGCTGACCGGCCGCCTCGCCAATCAAACTCCGATGCCCGAAGCAGGCGCCGGTGTGGGGTGTCATGCAACGGCGGCTGCTGCTAGCGTCGAGATTGGCGCGCCGGGAAGCCTGGTCGGCAGATTGTGATTCTGCGACGGCGAGGTGCACACGTGGGTGTTGGTGTCGAGCGGACCGCGATCGGTCCGACGATGCTGGTGGCGATCGACCAGCATGAGCATCGACCGATTCTCGACGACCGGTGGGCGGCCCGAATTCTTCCCCGCGGGTGGCGGGTGCCGATCGCCCTGAGCCGGTGGGGCATGGCACGGCGCGCCATGATCGCGGTCAGCGACAAATCAGCGCCAGGTGCGTGGGCCAGCCTGTTATGTCGCAAGCGCTACATCGATGATCTTGCGCGCACCGCCGCACGGGAGGGCCTGGATGGGCTCGTCATCGTCGGCGCCGGCTATGACACCCGGGCCTACCGAGTACCCGAATTGGCCGGCCTACCGATCTGGGAAGTTGACCTTGCCCACAACATCGCCGCGAAGGCACAGGCGTTGCGGCGCTGTTTCGGTGCCATCCCACCCCGCGTCACCCTGGTCCCGGTCGACCTCGAAACCGACAACCTCACCGAGCAACTGATCGCCAACGGATTCGACACCGCCATGCGCACGTTTTTCGTGTGGGCATCGGTGACGATGTATTTGGCGGACAGAGTGGTGCGCGAGACGTTGCGTCAGATGGCCGATTGCGCGCCGGGCAGTCGCCTGGCGTTCACCTACTTCCGCCGCGATTTCGTCGATGGCGTCGCGCTGTATGGTGCCGACGCGGCCTACGAGAGGTTCGTGGTCAAACAGAAGCTGTGGACCTTCGGCCTCAATCCTGATGACGTGTCGGACCTATTGGCCGAATACGGTTGGCGGGAAACCGAACAACTCGGACCCGTCGAGTACCGCGCCCGCTACTTGGCGCCGGCTGGGCGCGATCAGCGGGTCTCTGAGATCGAGCGCGCCGTCTACGCGGAACGAGTCCCGTGACTCTGCATTCTGGTGGCTCCAACGACGAAGCCTGACGAGACACCGACCATGGTGTTATGCGAAGTCTCAGCGCCTGCGGCCTGCGATCAGGGTTGCATCCTGTACCTGGGTACGGGTTTATCGTCAAAGTATGGCTGATGCAACAGAGTGCGTGTGGCAGCATTGCACGCTGCCGGCGGTCGAGCAGCCGCGGCGGGTGGCCGAATTCGATCGGCTGTTCGCCGGCTCGGTACTGCGGTGCACACGGGTGGCCACCACCCGGCTCGATCTGGTGCTTACCTCGGCCGCCGAGTCCGCCGCACGCGGTCTGGCTGCTCGGGAGGCCGACTGCTGCTCATCTTTTACCTTCGATTTCGACTCTGCCGGTTTGGATGTGGTGATGAGCATCGTGGTGCCACCGTCGCATGCGAAGGTGCTCGACGGCCTGACTGTGTGGGTCAGCGCCGCTAGCGCCGCGGGGGCAGCCCAATGAATGCGACGCGACTGCGAAGCGGCCAACTCGCTGCCGCCGTCGGAGTGAACATCGAGACGTTGCGCTATTACGAGCGGCGCGGTTTGTTGCGAGAACCCCAGCGCAGCTTGGGTAGGCATCGGCTGTATCCGCCGGAGGCCGTCACCATAATGAGGGTCATCAAAGCGGCACAACGGCTCGGTTTCACCCTTGATGAGGTCGCAGACCTGCTGGCCTCCACCCGGATGGGGCGCCGGTCCGATGCCGGATTGCACGCGCGGGCGGCAGCCAAACTCATCGAAGTCGACCAGAAACTCGTCGAACTGACTGCCGTGCGCGACACCCTGCGCGCCGCCCTGTACGCCGGCTGTGACGATCTCTTCGCGTGCGCCGAAAGCCACAGCTGCCCATTGCCCATCAGCGCTGACACGAGCGAGATTTCCGACGGCGGCACCGCCGAGGACTGCTGCCAGCCCCCGCAGGCAAATATCGATCGGCAGCGCCTCGGTGATTGAGATCATGCCCGAAAGCAGCGACAACATCCTTGGTATCCGGTTCGTTCGGAAGCTCAGGGCGTCCGACTATCGCGATGTCCTCACCCCACACGTCGAGTCGTTGTTGGGCCGCTTTCCAACGCTGAGAGTCCTGATCCTCATGGATAAGACCTTTGCCGGGTGGATGCTGTCGGCGGCATGGGCGAATACCGTCTTCGACTTTCGGCATCGGCGCGACTTCGACAAGATCGCGATGGTCGGCGCCCCGAAGTGGGAGCAATGGTGTGTCAGGAAGCCTGCGGCTTTGCTGATGTGTGGGGAACTCCGGACGTATCGCCGTGATCAAATCAGCGATGCTTGGACGTGGCTGCGCGCATGAACGATAGCCGAGGTAGTCGCGGTCGGTGCAACCGCCGACCGTGATGGCGATGGGCCCAGTGCTCCGTCGTCGGTGAAGTGCCACTGGATTTGGTCGCTGCTGGTGTAGAGCACAGGAGCTGGTAGCCCACGCAGGCAGGTGCCGCCGTCCCAGCGCGGCTGCGGCACCGGGGTCGGTGGGAGCGCGCCACGGGGCGTCCTTCCCGAGATTCCGGAGATTCCGGAGATTCTTGTGTCGGCGGATCGGCCAGGATCCGCGGGCGGTTGGATTCACGGCCAAACGCAATGGTTGCATAGTGCCATGGTTGGACGATCTTCCACCGCTGCTGTGAGCGCGTGGGCCTGGGCGGGTCGCTGGTCGATCGGGAATTGGCTGCGGTCGGGTCCGTCTGCGTTGGTTCCGCTCGCGGTGACCGTCGGCGCGGTCACCGGATTGGGAGCGGTCGGATTCCGCTGGTTGATCACGACGTTCACTCGGATGTTCACCGGCTACGACGACTATTCGGGCATGGGTCGGGTCGCCAGCACTCACTGGCCGTGGCTGGGATTCTGGTTCCTGCTGCTCGCGCCTGTCATCGCCGGTGCGATTTACGGGCCCATCGTGTACCGGTTCGCTCCGGAGGCGCGTGGGCATGGCGTCCCGGAGGTCATGTACGCGGTGAGTCACCGCGGCGGCCGAATCGCCCCACGAGTAACCCTGGTGAAGGCGCTGGCATCGGCGCTGTGTATCGGCGGTGGCGGATCTGTCGGACGCGAGGGGCCGATCGTGCAGATCGGCTCGGCTGCCGGGTCGACGATTGCCCAGATCCTTCGTCTGGACGTCTCGCGGATCCGATTGCTGGTGGCATGTGGTGCGGCAGGCGGGATTTCGGCCACCTTCAACACGCCTTTGGCGGGGCCGTTCTTCGCCATGGAGCTGATTCTGCGAGATTTCGCCGCCGAATCATTCGGCGCCGTCGTTCTTTCCAGCGTCACTGCTGCAGTGGTTGGCCGCGCAATGCTCGGTGATGAACCCTTCCTCTCGTTACCGGCGTTCGGTGTGCGCAGCCCGGCCGAGTATTTGCTCTACCTCGTACTCGGGGTCGTCGTCGGCATCATCGGCGTCGCGTTCTCCAAATTGCTCTACCTCGTCGAAGACGCCTGCGACTGGGTGTGGCGCGGCCCAGAATGGGCCCGGCCCGCAGTGGGCGGTCTACTGCTGGGTGGGCTACTCGTCGCGCTGCCGCAGATGTATGGCGTGGGCTACCCGGTGCTACAGAATGCCGTTCACGGCCACTACCTGATCGGGATGCTGCTGGTGCTGATGGCCGGCAAGATGTTCGCCACGAGCCTGACGATCGGGATCGGCGGATCTGGCGGGGTGTTCGCGCCCACCTTGTTCGTCGGCGCGATGGCCGGCACCGCATTCGGCACCGTCGCGCATGACATATTTCCCCGACTGACTGAGGCTCCGGGCGCCTACGGGCTGATCGGCATGGGGGCGGCGCTCGGCGGCGCGACACGCGCCCCGATCACTGCGGTCATCATTTTGTTCGAGCTGACCGGCCAGTACTCGATCATCCTGCCACTCATGACAGCGGTGGCAATCGCCGCCGGAACCGGGCGGCTCTTGTCTCGGGACACCATCTACACCGCCAAATTGTGGCGTCGCGGTGTCGATCTGGATGCCCCGAGCCGGCCCCCCTTGACTGCTGAGCAGATCGCCCAACCACCTCCTGACCCATTGCCCGAGGACACACCCTTGAGCCGGGCACTGAAGGCCACTGCCAACACGACGGGAGAAATTCTGCCCATCGTCGACACCGACGGCCGTTACCGCGGCTGCGTTTCGGCCACGGACCTCAAGGAGGCATTGGCACGACCGAATCCGTCGGCTCAGCTCGCCGGGCTAATTCGCCAGCCGCCCATCATCGGAGCCGAGGACAAACTCACCCGTATCTTGGCGGCACTGTCCGGGTACGAGGCCACCGGGCTACCCGTCACGTCGTCTGACGGATCGACGCTGATCGGCTGGATCACCTACGAAAACGTTCTGGCCCGCATTGGCACCGAACCATGACCACAGTGGCTCTCGGCTGCCGGCGGCCGCCGCCCAAGTGGCACATGAACGCGACCATCACCTTCGAACATCAACAGCCGCTACTACTATTGCATGATGCTACGATCGCGCTCGTGGGCTCGGCCTCTTCAATACGCCGTTGCCGGCGTCGCCTCGCCTTCTCAGCGAACCGTCCGCGTCGCTGGGGGAGTCTCCCGTTCATGGGCACGATTCGGCTATCACAAACGACTACCCGGCCACCCGAACACCAGCGCCGACCGCCGAAAACCACACGGGACAGGTGAGATTGTCATGATCAACTCTGGTGTCGACCGCGGACATCGCTATCGGTTGTCCGCAGTCGAGTGGATGCTGCGCGTGGCGGGCCGCGAGGGGCTGACTGTGCCGCAACGCGACTTTGCAATCGCACTGGACAAGCAATCGGCGTTCGCGAGGTTGACCCAGTCAGACGCCCACTCCGTGACGGCCGCAATCGCCGCAGACCTACTCGACCATGACGAGCCCGCCGAAGCATTGCAACGGCGTTTGCGCACACTGCTGACCGGAGGGACTGGCGCCACGTGGGAAGACCCGCAAGCGGTCTATCAGACCTTGGCGATCGCGGTGCAGATCGCGGCCATCAACCGATGACCAGCACTGGAGACGTACGGGGTTAGGTGAGGTGACTGCAGGCATCCGCCACACCTGCGTCGGTGTTGCTGCCGCGGCCGTAGTACTGGCAGCCGCCGGATGCGGCTCCGGCGCCTCTGGAACCGCCCCGGTGAGCGCGACATCGCCACCGAATCCGGTTCTGGCGATGAATCGTTATAGCGCGGGTGATCTCGCGGTCATGATTAGTGACGCGGGGCTGCCCCTACCGCATTCGCACGATGTCAGTCAACGAGACTGCCCGGCCATACGATGTACTGAGAAAATCGAGTCCGACACAGTCTCTCTCATGACCTTCCCCAGCAGCGGAGCAGCTGAACTCTACTCAGGGTCAACGGATCACAGCTTTCAACTCCTCAACGTCGTGATGGTGTTCGGACCCACCGTCGAAGCCGACCGCACCCGCGCCTACGAGGACGTCGTCACACGTGCCATCACATAAGCGCTGTCGAAGCTCACATGCTGTTGTGGGCAGGCGGCTCGCCGCCGGCCGCGGTAAACGCGGTCAAAGCGGTTACCAGACCGCGACGTTCGCGTTCCGGCATCGCGTGCACTACGCGAGTGATCTCCCCTCGGCGCCGAGCCGTGACTGTATCGACGACGTCATGACCGCGCGCACTCAGTTCCACCATCAGTTCCCGGCGTGAATTGGGATGCTGGCGGCGGTCGATCAAACCCGCAGATACCAGGCGCTCAACCATTCGGCCAATCGTCGAGGGCTGCACGTCGAGCAGCCCCGCCAGCGTCGCCAAGTTCGAGGGTCCTCGCGACGACAGGATCACCAATGCCCGAAACTGCGGGGTAGTGATCGATTCGTCCACTTCAGCGATCGAACGGGCCGAAATCGCCACCAACAGGCGTGACGCGGTCACCAACGCATCGGTGATCACGTCGACCGAATCATCGACGGAGGCCTTACCCCGCACCGCCACCACTGCACCCTCTCGATTGCACTTGCAACCGGTATACCAGCACAGCGGCAGATCCGACGAAAGGCAATAGTGCCACCGCGGGGATCAGAGCCCGCGCAAAGCTGCACCGACGTCGCTTGACGCCCAGAGGTTCAGCACGTTGGTCAGCATCTGCAGTGGCGCACGCACGCTCTCGTCGCCCCTGATCGCCGGATCGGTCCTCCGCGTCGCCGCACCGCTGCCGCGAATCCGCGTTCGGATCAAGGCGGGCACGTCCATCAACCACGTGACGCCCATCAGCACGGCGTAGAGGATCACCTGCCGTTGCAGCACATCGGGATCCAGCTTCGGGCCACCCGAGGCATAGACCTCGTCGCAGAACAGCCGGACGAACTCGTCGAAATGGCTTTCCCACATGTCGGTTTCGGCGGCCGACATCGCGCCCCAGATCGCCATCGCCACGTTCAGCCGACTGACACAGCCCCAGTCCATCAGGCCACAGCGAAGCACGCCGTCGCCATCGGTCCAGAACCACGCGTTGTCGACGTTGGCGTTCCAGTGCGACAGTGCGATGTAGTCGTTCGATGCGGTGAGCAGATCCCAGATCGACGACTCCTGTCGCAGCACGTCAGGCGCCTCGACCGCCAGGCGGTCGAGAAAATCATCCGATCGCAGGTCGGGCAGCAGGTGCGGATGTGCGTCGGCGAATTCCGCTAACCGCGCGACGCGGCGGGAAAGCTTGTCGGCCGTCATCGGCGGGGCCTCGCCGACGGCGGCGGCCCTCAGGTCGAGCGGGAACTGGTCGGTGAGGTGGGCGGGTAACCGGCCCGATCTGTGCGTGCCTGCGAGTCGCGCGACGGCAGTCAGCAGCGCCCGGTAGTGATCGGCCTGCCTCGGCATCTCATAGTCGAGGCACTTTTGATACTGGGGCTCGATTCCGTTGATGCCGAACGCGATTCGCTTGCTGATCAGAATGCCGGTGCCGGTCCCGCGGTGATAATCGGCGAACTGCGGACGTGGCACTGCGATCGGAAAGCCGGGTGTCAGGGACAGCGACGCGAACGTCACCTCGGACTCCATCTGTGTCCTGCCGCGGTCACGCACCGGGTCGTCGAAGTCGCGGGAGAACTTCACGAACAGTTCGGTGTGTAGGCCCGGCTGCGGCTCGAGATAGGAGACGTCCAGCAGCATCTTGCGACCCGTGCTGCCGCCGGACACTTCCTGACACCGGGTGATCTCGCTGACTGGCGCCTGAAATGCCTTGCTGAGAAACGGGACTCCGCCGTCACGAAAGGCGGCCGGATCGGCGGGAAACGGCAGCCGCGTCTGGTCGCCGATGACCCAGCGGTCGCTCACCAGGTCTGCTCGGCGGCGCGCACCAACATCTCGTTGACCGCCACCCTGCGGTCACGCGTCACCATGTAGACGACGGCGTCCGCGATGTCTTCGGGCTGCAGCTTGACCATGCCCCCGGTGGTTTTCTGCTGGGCCGCCAGTGCCTCAGGTGACAGGTGCTCGGTGATCTCGGTCTGCACGGTGCCCGGCTCGACGAGCCCGACGCGCACCCGCTTGCCGATCAACTCCTGCCGGATGCCTTCGCTGAACGCGTTGACCCCGAACTTGGTCAGCGAGTAGACGGCCGTGCCGGGCCTGGCGACCCGTCCGCCCGTCGAGCTGATCGTGACCACATCGGCGACCCCTCGCGGTGAGTCGGCAGCGGCGGCGATGAGATGGGGGAGTGCGGTGCGCGTGGCGTAGAGGACGCCGTTGACGTTCACCGAGACGAGATCGTCCCAATCCGCAAGCGGCGCTTCGGCGGCGGCGCCAATCCGCAACAGTCCCGCGTTGTTCACCAGCGTGTCGAGGCGGCCAAGCCCGTCGACCGCGTCCGCGACCGCGGCCGCCACCTGTTCGGCGTCGGTCACGTCGGCAGGCGTCGCCAACGCTATGCCACCGGCCGCCTCGATATCGGCCTTCAACTCCTCGAGCCGGTCGGCACGACGCGCGAGCAGCGCGACGGCCGCCCCCTCCGCCGCCAGCGCGCGTGCCGTCGCGGCGCCGATGCCGCTGCTGGCGCCGGTGACCAGCGCCACGGTGCCCGCCAATGTTGTCGTCATCGGGTCTCCAGTTTCGCGAATACATAGTCATTGTGCTCGCCGAGATCAGGCGCTCCGCGCTCGATTCGCGCCGGGTTGCGGAGCATCCGCCATGACGGCCCGAGGACAGGGCGCTGACCCTCGACATGATCGGATACGAAACGGTATGCGCCGCGCTCCCAGAGCGATTCGTCGGCGATGACGTCGAGCGCCGTTGCGCTCTTGGCCGCGGCCACACCTGCAGCGCGCAACCGTTGGGCGAGTTCGGCCGCGTCGTGCATCGGGGTGAGGTCGTGCAGAGCGCCCGAACCCACCACCGACTGCAAGGCGCGGCGTTCGGCATCGTCTGCGACGGCGATACTGATCCAGCCGTCGGCGCAGGGATAACAGCCGTGCGGCGACAGGTCGCGATGGTGGTTGCCGTCGGGTCCAAGCGGTGCTCCGGTCAGCGCCTGCTCCACCACGCTGTCGCCGATCATCGACGTCAGCACCTCGACGGCAGAGACATCGACGAACTGTCCCGCTCCGGTGAGCTCTCGATGCATCAGCGCCGCGACGGCAGCGTAGGCCGCGGCGGCGCCGACGGTGGAATCCCCGTAGCGCATGCTCGCGCCGAGTGGCGGGCCGCCGTCGTATCCGACGAGCGACGCCAGACCAGCCAGCGCGGCGAAACACGGCGCATAGCCGGTTTGATATCCCATCGGTCCGTCGTTGCCCCACATCTTGATCGACACCGAGACGATGTCGGACTTAATCGCCCGCAGGTCCTCGTAGCCCAATCCCTGACGCTCCATCGCGCCTGGCCGCAGGTTGTTGATCACAATGTCGGTGCGACCGATCAGGTCGCGTAACCGGTCCATCCCCTCAGGCGTCTTGATATCCACATCGACGGAGAGGATTTCGGGGTTGACGCTCAAGAAGAACGGAGCGCGGTTGATGTCGGTGCCGCCGTAGGCGCGCATCTCCTCAGGCCGGTTCGAACTCTCGACCTTGATCACCTCGGCGCCGAGGAATGCCAGCAGCTTGCCCGCATACGGCCCAGCCCACACCTTTGTGAGTTCGACGACCCGCACACCTTCAAGCGGCCCGCCCCTGGCTCTTGCAGGCAGCTTGAGTTTCGCAACGCTCAACGGCTTGCGCGGCGACAGGTTGGCGAGCACATCGGCCGTGTGCTGCCCGAGAGCCGGTGCACAGCTTCGTATCTCGGCAGGAGACCCGCTCAGCAGATACGGGACGGTGGGGTAGAGCCCCGAGCCGAGCGAGGGATGCGCGACGTCGCGGAAGAACCCGCGATGACGATACTGCGACAACGACGACAGCTCGTGGACGGCATTGACCGGCACCAGCGGAACACCGAGACGCTGAGCATTCTCGGCGACATCGTTCTTCTCCTGGTCTTTTATCCACATTGCGAAGCCGCGGTGAAACGTTTCGACTTTCTCGGCGGTGACCGAGAACTCAAGCCAATCGTCGTGGAACTCATCCAGCCACGGCGGACGGCCCATCAGCTCCTTGAGCGCGACCCAGTGATGCCCGTTGGTCATGTAGAGGTAGACGTGCCCGTCGGCGCAGGCGAAGAACGACGCAGGGCCATGCTGGTCGAAATCGTCGCGGGAGCCCTCCGGCGCGATCTCGCCGGTGATGAAGCGGCCGAGTATGCAGTCTGTGCGCGATACCAGCACCGCGTGCGCCGAGACGTCGATGAACTCGCCGCGGCCGTGGTGCAGTTGCGCGAACAGGCACGAAGCCACACACAGTGCCGCATCGAGACCGGCTTCGTAGTCGGCGAGAAACCGGCCCGGCCCCTTGAGCGGAGGCAACTCGGGGTCGCCGTGGCTTGGGGTGTGGTAGCCCCAGCCGCTTGCGTGGAACACGTTGATACTCTTAGCGTTCCGCCACTCTGAAGGTGTGTCGTGACCGAACGGCGTGATCGAGCACCAGACCACGTCGGGGTACCTGCTCGCGAGCTCAGACGACGACTCATGCTCGTCAATGACGGCATGCGCGGACGCGACGAGTTCGTCGACGGCCGCCCGGTCGAGTTCGATCGAGCGCTTGTTCGTGTTCAGGTACGCGAACACGCTGCCCGGCGTCATCTCTCTCGTCAGGCTGCCTTGTCCAGGCCGTTCGACCTTGACGACGTCGGCGCCGAAGTCGGCGAGCAGCTTTCCGCAGTACTCGCCGGCCACCGACTCCGACAGCTCGACGATCCGGATGCCGTTCAACGCCGACATGACGGCATTGCCTCAGGGCTTGTTGCGGCCGGAGCGGCTCAATCGCCATTCGGGCGGGAAGTTCATGTCGTTGTCCTTGACGACGTTGTTGAGGCCCTTCTCGAATGTGCCGTCGGTGAGGTCGACGTCGTTCTGCTGATCGTTCTGGATCAACGGCAGCATGCCCTCGACCATGCCGGTGAGCAGGCTGCCGAAGTACTCGCCCTTGTGCTGTTTGTAGAGCTCGAGGAAGGTCTTCTGCACTGCGACGGTGTCGGTGGGACGCGACTTGGAGCATGCCAGCGCGTATTTCTCGGTCTCCTTCTCGAGCTGATCGCGCGGTACCACGCTGTTGATGAAGCCGCAGTCGTACATCTCCTTGGCGCTGAACGGCCTTCCGGTGAAGAGCATTTCGGAGAACTTGCGAAGGCCCATGGTCTCGGCCCACCACCACAGCCTCGGTCCCCACCCGACGTAGCGGAACGCGGGATGGCCGAACAGGGCGTCGTCGGACGAGACGACAAGGTCTGCGTCGCCGGCCTGATAGAAATGCCAGCCGTAGCAGTAGCCCTTGGCCTCGATGATGCTGATCTTGCGCAGCTCCTGCAGCGGGCGGTTGCCTGCCTTGGCCTTGGCGTAGAAGTCGGTGACCGTCGACAGATAGCGGTATGAGCCGCCCGGCGGGTATTTCACCTCATCGTCGTTGATCGCCAGCTCGTGCAGCAGCGGCATGCCCGGATTCTCGAGCATGCCGCGCTGCTCGGGAAGATCGCCGCCGCTGCCGAAATCCTCACCCTCGCCGCGGATCACCACCACCTTCACGTCGTCGTCGACGTTGCACTTGTGGATCAGGTCGGCGTAGTTCTGCCGCATGCCCAGCGTGGTGGAGTTCTGCGCATCGGGCCGGTCGAACGTGATGTAGGCGATGCGGTTCTTCTTGTCCTTCTCGAACTTGATGTACTGCTCGGCTTCCTTCTTCATCTCTTCGTAGTCGTAGTCCGGCATGCTCGTCTCCTCGTTTTTCGTCCCCATTGATGCACAGTGCGCCGCAATCGACCCTGCGGCCAGTCTTTCAGCGCCGGAACGTGTTGGGGCTGTTTGTACTCTTTGCTTAAAGAAAGGGAGTTTCGCATGTCTGACATCGCATTACAGCCCGCACATGCGCTGGCCGAGGCCATCCGGCGCCGTGACGTGTCGAGTCGCGAGTTGCTGGAGCACTACCTCGCGCGCGTCGAAGCGCTGAACCCGCCGCTGAACGCCGTCGTCACCCTCGGTCCTGACAGCGCGCGCACAGCCGCCGACGCCGCCGACGCATCACTGGCTCGCGGCGATGACGTCGGCCCGCTGCACGGTGTGCCGATGACGGTCAAGGACACCTACCAGACCGAGGGTATGCGGACCACCTGCGGGCTGCCCGCCTGGGACCACGTGCCCGACCACGACGCCGACGCGGTCGGCAGGCTGCGCCGCGCGGGCGCGGTGATCTTCGGCAAGACCAACACCCCGACGATGGCCGGGGACTGGCAGACCTACAACGCGATCTTCGGCACCAGCAACAACCCCTGGGACGCCACCCGCAGCACCGGTGGTTCGTCGGGCGGCGCCGCCGCGGCGGTCGCCACCGGCATGACCGGCCTCGAGCTGGGCAGCGATATCGGTGGCTCGATCCGCTTCCCGTCGAGCTGGTGCGGCGTATGCGGCCACAAGCCCACCTGGGGCATCGTGTCGCAGGCGGGCCACCTGCCGCCCGCGCCCGGCACTCTGTCGGCCACCGACCTGTCCGTCGTCGGGCCGCTGGCGCGTGACGTCGCCGACCTCGAAATCGCACTCGAGGTGCTCGCGGGCGCGGCAGGCCACGCCGCCGTCGGGTGGCGGCTGGAGCTGCCGGCTCCCCGCGCGACGATGCTGCGCGATCTGAGGCTGGCGTTCTGGCTCGACGATCCGACATATCCGGTCGACACCGAGGTGGCAGCGGTGCTCGATGCGGCCGCCACTGCGCTGCGGGGTGCCGGTGCACAGGTGATCGACGCGCGGCCCGAGGTCGTGCTGCCGGACGTGGTTCGGCTGTACCAGCAGTTCCTGTACCCGATCCTGTTGTCCACCATGGGAAAACGCTCCTTCGACAGCATGGCCAAGCTGGCCGACTCGCTAGCCGACGACGACGACCGGCCGCTCGCCCGCACGGCTCGGTTCGCCACCCAGCGCTACCGCGATTCGGTGTTCGCGGGCGAGAAACGCGAGAAGTTGCGCGCCCTGATGGCGGAGTACTTCGTCGGTGTGGACGCCCTGCTGATGCCGGTGGCGATGGTGCCTGCCATTCCGCACGACCACAGCGACCCGTTCCCGGAGAGGGTGATCCAGGTGAACGGCGCCGAAAGGTCCTACACCGACCTGATGGCCTGGGTTTCGTTGGCGACGTTGGCGCATCTGCCCGCGACCGTCGTTCCCGTCGGCCGCACGGCGTCGGGCCTGCCGGTCGGCATCCAGATCGTCGGGCCCTATCTCGAGGACCGCACCACACTCGCCGTCGGACGCCTCGTCGAGGAGTTGCTCGGCGGTTTCGTCCCGCCGCCAGGGGCGTGAGCGTGCGCAGTTGCGCAGAATTCCGTGGCGTGTCGCGCGCAAACGCGCACGCTCGCGGTGTGAATCGGTGTGGGTTACAGCCGCTGCAGGGCGAAGGTCCAGAACTGCGTCCCCGGCGGGCCGCCGAAGCAGCCGACGTCGTAAGTCGAGTTGATCTCGCCGGCGAGGCTGACCTGGTTCCAGGTGTAGGTGTCACGGGACGGCAGCACCTGACCGAAGGGGCAGCGCAGGCCGTCCGGCACATCGACAACAAGGGTGTAGGTGTCGCCGTCGAGGTGAGCCTTGCCGCTGTACTCGAAGTAGTACTTCAGCCGCGATATCCCGTTGATGTCGACGCAGTCCACCGACTTCTCCGGGATGCAGGCCGCGACGCCCCACACCCACGACGCCATGTTGTACCGGTTGGTGAGCACGTCGTAGTTGCCCAGCATCATCATGGCGTTGGCAGGCGGTGCGACCACCGTGCCTGCCGCGGTGATCGCGACCGCTGCGATCACACCCTTCAAGGGATTCACGTGCGTCCCTCCGTTTCCTGTCGCGTGCTGGCTGCTTATCAAACCACCCGGCCCGAAGGCTGGGTCGGCATTCAGTCGATAACCGCGGCTTCCTTGCGTTCGGTGATCGGGCGGGCGAGTTCCTGCTCGTTGCAGATGCGCTGCAGCTTCTCGAGCGTCTCGTCCAACCCGGCACCCAGTCGCTTGCCGGGGGTGAAGGTGGCGGGCAGGTGCTTCATGCCCTGGATGACGCCGATGGTCTCGTAGTGCACGGTGCCCTCGGGGTCGCACATGTAGTCGGGCATCCGGTCGAGCACCGCGGTCAGCATCGACTTGAACACCGTCCTGGCGACGTTCGACCCGACGCAGCGGTGCACGCCGATGCCGAAGCTGAAGTGCCGATTGCCTTTTCGGTCCATGATCAGCTCGTTGGGCTTCTCGAACACCGCGGGATCCCGGTTGGCCATCGCCCACGAGATCCAGAGTCGCTCGCCTTCTTTGAACCTGGTGCCCTCGACCTCGACGTCCTCGGCGAACGTGCGACCGTCACCCGGCGCTGGCGTGAAGTAGCGCAGGAACTCCTCGGTGGCCGGGTTGAGCAGGGTGTCCCGTTCGCGGCTGAGCAGCTCGCGCTTGTCCGGATTCTCCGACAGCCACTCCAACGAGTGCGCGGTCAGCGCGGTGGTGGTGTCGAATCCGCCGCCGATGATCAGGCCGAGGTTGCCGAGGATCTCCATATCGGGGGCAGGCTCACCGTCGATGCGCAGCTGCAGCAGCGCGTTGACCAGACCGGGCCGCGGCTTCTCCCGGATCTCCATCATCGTGGTGATCATGTCGATGCCCATCTGCCGGTTCATCTCGGCGACGCGGGCGGCGTCGGGCGAGTGCTCCGGTGTGGACACCGAGAGGTGCGCGGGCTCGCTGTAGACCGGCCACTTGGCCAGCTCGATACCCATCATCGCGAGCGTCAGCACCGCGGGCGCGATGTTGGCGAGGTCGTCGACGAAGTCGATGTGGCCGGACTCGATCTTCTCGTCCAGTGACGCGCGCACGATCTCGTCGACGAACGGCTGCCACCGTTTGATGGCGGCGGGGGAGAGGTACGGGTTCAATGCCCCGCGGTACACGCTGTGCTCTGGCTCGTCCATCTCCAGGATGCCGCCGCGCACCACGGTGGCCCGCTGCGCCTTCGGGATGGTGATGCCCTGGTAGCCCTTTCGCTCACCGTTGATGTCGTGGTCGTTGGACACCACGGGACAGCGCGCCAGCTCGAAGACATGCTTGCTGTCCGCGGCGACCCAGTGTCCGTCGTAGACGTCGGTCCACGCCATCGGGCACTTGGCCTGCATCTCCTCGGTGATCTCGTCGAACTGCATCCGGTACTCGGGTGTGTGCCGGTCGAAGTGGTACGAGTTCTTCTTGCGGGCGTTGTCGGCGGCGCGTATGTCGTCGACGCTCACTGTCTCCCTCATTCCTCGATCGAGATGGCCTGTTCGGGGCACGAGAGCACGGCCTCGCGCACGACGTCCTCCTGGTCGGCGGGAACGATCTCGTTCACCGGCGACGACGTGCCGTCAATGTCGCTGAGCAGAAACGAATCCGGTGCGATCATCGCGCACAGCGTGTGCCCCTGGCACCGCTCCGAGTCGACAGAAACCTTCACTTCTGACCTCCGTTAGACGTGGTAGTCGTACCACTTCAGATAGCCGCCCGCGTCGACGCGCTGCTGTGTGCCGGTGACGTAGCGGGCTTCGTCAGAGGCGAGGAAGAGGACCATGTTGCTGATGTCCTCCGGCTCCACCCACGGCACCTTCATGGCCTGCTGCACGTAGAACACCGGCTCGGCGTCGGCCTGCGTCGGGTTCTCCAAATCGGGCCGGAAGGATTTGTACATCGGCGCGCTCTGCAGCATCGGCGTGTTGGTGTTCGTCGGGTGCACGACGTTGGCGCGGATGCCCCGCGGTGCGAGTTCGGCCGCGAGGTTGTGCACGTACTGCGACAGCAGCCGCTTCGAATGCAGGTACGCCGAGCCGCCGGGGTCGGTGCCGGGATTGTCGTTCTTGCCGACGTCCATCAGCGCCGCGGTGGAACCGGTCGCGACGATCGAGGCGCCGTCGCCGAGATGTGGCAGCGCGACCTGGATGGCGTTGATGGTGCCGATCAGGTTGGTGTTGATCACGTCGATCCAGGCCAGTAGGTCCGCCGACCCCTTCATGCCTGCGATACCCGCCGCCGTGACGACGATGTCGAGCTTGCCCAGTTGGGCGACGCCGCCGTCGAGCACCGACTTCAGCGAGACGACGTCGCTGACGTCGACCTTCGCCGTGACGCAGCGCTGCCCGGTCTTCTCGACGAACTTCGCGGTCTCCTCGAGGTCTTCCGGTGTCGCCATGGGATAGCCGATTGTCGCGAAGTCCTCGCACCGGTCGACGGCGATGATGTCGGCGCCCTCCTCGGCCAGCCGAACGGCGTGGCTACGGCCCTGACCACGGCCGGCCCCGGTGACGAAGGCGACTTTCCCTTGAACGCGTCCCACTAAATTCCCTCTCGGTTGCTTCGCTATGTGTTCCGGCCGCCGTTGACCCCGAGGATCTGACCGGTGATGTAGCCGGCCTCATCGGAGATCAGGAATGCGCACGCCGCGGCGATGTCCTCCGGCCTGCCGACCCGGCGCACCGGCGTGCGGTCGATGTGCTCCTCGACAGTTCCGCCGAGCAGCCCACGCTCCTCGGATTTCCGGAGCATCGGGGTGTCGATGAAGCCGGGCGGCACCGCGTTGACCGTGATACCCATCGGCCCGTACTCCAGGGCAAGCGATTTGGTCAGGCCGTTCACCGCGGCCTTGGCCGCTACGTAGGCCGACATGAAGGGCTGGCCGGACTGCGCGCTGGATGACGAGATGTTGACGATCCGTCCCCAGCCCGCGTCGACCATGTCCGGCAGCACCGCCTGTACGCAGTGGAAGACGCCGTTGAGGTTGACGTCGACGACGCGACTGAAGTCGGCGAACGTCAGGTCGGTGAAGCGCTTGAAGCGCTCCATCCCCGCCGCGTTCACCAGGATGCTGACCGGGCCGAGCTGCTCGCGGACGGCGTCCAGCGCGGCGTCGACCGCCGCGCGGTCGGTCACGTCGGCGGTGTACGCGAACTTCTCGTCGGATGCCACGAGGTCGAGGGTGGCGACGTGGTACCCGTCGGAACGCAGCCGATTCGCGACGGCAAGACCGATGCCAGAACCGCCCCCGGTGACGACGGCGGTCTTCACCGGGCCACGCCCGTCTCAGCCATCAAGAATCTTCCTTCCGAATATGAGAACCGTACTCTCGCATTGTGCAGCATCGCAAGACAAATCGGGACCAATTGTCGCATCCCTTTTCGGCGTCGACGCCGTTATCAGGCCACATGACTAGGCCATCTTCATTCTCTTGAGTTCTCATCGTGCGAATGTATGATTCGCCGAGGATGAGAATGAAGTTTCCATCACACTGGAACTTTGCTGAGGAGGGGTGAATGACGGAAGCGTCGACGATCTCGAGAAACACATCTGAGGGGGACGCCGACCGGCGGATGCTGATCGACGGCGCCTTGGTCGAGACGCCACGGACGTTTCCCTCTGTCAACCCGGCCACCGAAGAGGTGGTCGGCCACGCTCCCGACGCGACGGTGGCCGACGCCGAGTCGGCGGCTGCAGCGGCGCGGCGAGCGTTCGACACCACGGACTGGTCGACCAACACCGACCTGCGGATCCGCTGCCTGGACCAGTTGCACCGCGCCCTGGTGGATCACCGTGACGAACTCGCCGAACTCACCATCGCCGAAGTCGGTGCGACGCCTGCGATGTGCGCGGGCGCCCAACTCGACGCGCCGATCGCGATCGTTCGTTACTACGCGGATCTGCTGAAGACCTATCCGCTGACCGAGGATCTGGGCAACAGCGAGAGCCACGGCATGCAGCACCACCGCTGGGTGGAGAAAGAAGCCGCAGGGGTGGTGGCGGCGATCATCGCCTACAACTATCCGACGCAACTCGCGCTGGCCAAGATCGCGCCCGCGCTGGCCGCCGGTTGCACGGTCGTCCTCAAGGGCGCACCGGACACCCCGCTGATCACCCTCGCGCTCGGTGAGTTGATCGCCGAACACACCGATATCCCTGCCGGTGTCGTGAACGTGCTCTCCGGCACCGATCCCGAAGTGGGGGTCGCACTGACGACGAGTCCCGACGTCGACATGATCACCTTCACCGGCTCGACCCCGACCGGTCGGGCGATCATGGCCGCCGCAAGCGAGACATGCAAACGCGTCTTCCTCGAACTCGGTGGCAAGTCGGCTGCGATCGTTCTCGACGACGGCGACTTCGATATGGCCGCGCTTTTCACCGCGTTCGCAACGGCCAGCCACTCCGGTCAGGGCTGTGCGATCACCACGCGGATCCTCGTACCGAGCACGCACCACGACGAGATCGTCGAGAAACTCAAGAACAACTTCTCCGGTGTGAACTACGGAAACCCCACCGAAGAAGGCACTTACACGGGTCCGCTGATCAGCGAGAAGCAGCGCGACAAGGTCGACGCCATGGTGCAGCGCGCCGTCGAGGCCGGCGCCACGCTGGTCACCGGCGGCGAAAAGGTGAGTCCGGGCTTCTTCTACAAGCCGACGCTTCTCACCGACGTCGAACCGGACAGCGAGATCGCCCAGCACGAGGTGTTCGGACCGGTGCTTGTCGTCATTCGCTATGACGATGACGACGACGCCGTGCGGATCGCCAACAACTCGATCTACGGTCTGTCCGGTGCCGTGTTCGGCAGCGAGGACCGTGCGCTCGCGGTGGCACGCCGCATCCGCACCGGCACGCTCTCGATCAACGGCGGCATGTTCTTCGGTCCCGACAGTCCGTTCGGCGGCTACAAGCAGTCGGGGATCGGCAGGGAGATGGGCGTCGCAGGACTCGAGGAGTTCCTGGAGCGCAAGACGATCGCGACGGTGGTCTCATGAGTTCTCGACCGCTGGAAGGCATTCGCGTCCTCGAGGTCGCCATGTATGGCTTCGTCCCTTCGGCGGGGGCGGTGCTGACCGAATGGGGCGCCGACGTCATCAAGGTCGAGCACGCGATCACCGGTGACCCGCAGCGCGGGCTGCGCCAGACCGGGCTGCTTCGTGTCGAGGGCGACCCGAACCCCAACATCGAGCACGCCAACCGCAACAAGCGAAGCATCGGGCTGGACATGTCGGTGCCAGAAGGTAAGGAAGTGCTCTACGAGCTCGCCAAGCGCGCCGACGTCTTCCTGACCAGCTTCCTGCCGGGACACCGCCAGAAGTTCGGTATCGACGTCGACGACATCCGCGCCGTCAACCCGAAGATCGTCTACGCACGGGGCAGCGCACTGGGGCCCCGCGGCGAGGAGTCGGTCAAGGGCGGCTACGACATGACCGCGTTCTGGTGCCGTGCGGGCACCGCGGCCACCATCACCCCTCCGGGGATGCCGGGGATGATCGGGCCGCCGGGCCCCGCCTACGGCGACACGATCAGCGGCACGAACCTGGCGGGCGGCATCGCGGCCGCGCTGCTGAAGCGGGAGCGCACCGGCGAGCCGTCGATCGTCGACGTCTCGCTGCTCGGCAGCGGCTTCTGGTCGATGGGGCACACCGTGGCGCTGACCAAGCACCTCGGTGAGCGCATGGAGGCCTTCCCGCCGGGTGTGCACGGGTCACCGATCAACCCGCTGGTGGGGCTGTACCCGACCGCCGACGACCGCTACATCTCGTTCGTGATGATGCAGCCGACCAAGTTCTGGGCCGACGTCTGCAAGCACATGGACCTCGACGAGCTCGCCGACGACCCGCGCTTCGCCACCGTGGAGTCGATCGCGGAGAACACCGCGGCGGCGACGGAGATCCTCACCGAGGCGATGTCCAAACGGCCGCTCGCGGAGTGGAGCGAGCGGTTCTCGTCGCTGCTCGGCCCGTGGGCGCCGGTGCAGGACACCCTGCAGGCAGCCGAGGACTCGCAGATCCGGGCCAACGAATATCTCGTGCAGGCAGGCGAGCTCGAATTGGTGGCGAATCCGGTGCAGTTTGATGTCACCGCACCCCAATCCGGCCCCGCGCCGGCGTTCGCAGAGCAAACTGACGAGATCTTGCTGGAACTCGGCCTTGATTGGGATCGCATCATCGAGCTCAAGACCGCCGGCGCCGTCACCTAGCCACGAAGGATTACATGCCCCACGTCGCTTCGATCGGTACCTACCTGCCGTGTTGGGGAACGTCCCAACACCGGGTGGCCGGCGACGACGAAGACGCGATCACCCTTGCGGTGGAAGCCGGTCGCGCGGCGATGAGTTCGGGCGACCCGGTGGAGCGCGTCGTGTTGGTCAGCCGCGACCTTCCGCTGCTGGAGAGCAGTAACGCCGCCGTGCTGTTGGCGGGGCTCGGGCTCGACCCAGAACTCGAGGTGGTGGAGCGGCTCGGCGGAGCGCCTGCGACCGTCGACGCGGTCAGTTCGGCGCGGCCGCGAACCATGATCATCGGCGCGGACCTTGACCCCGCTGGTGCGGCCGCGATCGTCACCGCCGACCACGGACTGCAGATTCGCACCGCCGCGCGCGTTGCGCGCAGCCTGCCCGTCAGGACCCGAAACACCACAGGCGATGTGCACGACTACGGCGACCCGCGACTGCTGCATGAGCGCGGTCTGATCGCGTCGCTCGAAGCGGCGTGGTTGGACACTCCTGCTGCGGTGGCTGGCGTGGATCACCAGCGCGGCGCCGACCTGTGCCGCGGAAATCCGCCGGCTCTTCCGACGACCGGTGCCAGCTCGAGCCTGTTCGCTCTGGCGGCGATGAGCGAGCGCGGTTCGACGGGGCCACTCGTCGCCGTCGAACAGGCGATTCTTTCCGGGATCACGGTCGCGGGCGGCGCCGCACCGATCGACCGCCGCGAGCCGCAGCCACGACCGCTGCCTGACAGCCGCTTCGTCGCTGAAGCCGACATCCCGATCTCGCTTGCCGCCTACGAACGGGCCTTCGAGGCCAAAGTTCGTTGGGAGGCAGGATATTTCGCGGACTCCGAGCAGCTGGACTTCCCGCCGCGCTACCGGGTGGGGGACGACGGTAGCCTTTCCACCCGGTACGAATTGGTGCCGCTGCCGCGCACCGGCACCGTCTACACCGAGACGACGGTGCACATTCCGGTTCCTGGGCTGCGGACGCCGTACTCGTTGGTGATCGTCGAGTTGGACGGTGTGGGGGTTCGCGCGCTCGTGAAAGTGACCGGGGCACAACCCGGCACGGTCGGCATCGGCGATCGCGGCCGGATGGCGCTGCGTCGCGTCGCGGTGCGGTCGGGGGTGCCCGACTACGGGTATGCGTTCGAGCCCGAGGCGGTCGCCGCGTGAGGCAAGTCGCGATCGTGGGTGCGGGCATGACGCCGTTCGGTGAGCACTTCGCGCTCGGCATCAAGGACCTCTTACCGATGGCGTTCGCCGACTGCGCGGCCAGCGTCGACAAGGGTTTGCAGAAGTCGGACCTTCAGGCCGCGTGGTTCGGCGCGATGGGTACCGCCGACGGGTTCCCGTCGGGCATCCTTGCCGACTCGCTCGGGTTGCCCGACCTACCCGTGACCCGGGTGGAAAACTCCTGCGCCACGGGCAACGACGCCGTCCGCAACGCGTTGTTCGCCGTCGCCTCTGGCGCCTTCGACGTCGCCCTCGTGATGGGTGCGGACAAGCTTCGCGACACCACATCGGCGGACATGCTGTGGGAGTGGGAGGCGATGGCCCGCGATATGGCGTGGGACTACCCGCTCGGCGTGGTGTCTCCTGCCGGTTTCGCACTGCATGTCGCGCGATACCTTCACGAGTCGCCCGCCACCGAGGAGCACCTGGCGATGGTCGCGGTGAAGAACCACCGTCACGGCGTGAACAACCCGAAGGCCCGGCTGCGCTTCGAGATCACCGTGGAGCAGGCGATGGCTGCGCCGACGGTCGTCACGCCGTTCCGGCGTTATGACTGCGCGCCGCCGAGCGACGGCGCCGCGGCACTGGTGATCGCCGCCGAGGACGTCGTCGACCGCTTCACCGACCGGCCGGTGTGGATCCGCGGTGTCGGCATCGGGTTGGACTCCGTGATGCATCAGCACAAGCCGGACCTGACGACTTTCACCGCGACGACGCGTGCGGCCAAGCAGGCGTTCTCGATGGCGGGGATGACACCGGCCGATGTCGACGTCGCGGAAGTTCACGATTTTTTCACCGGCATCGAGTTGATCAGCTATGAAGATCTGGGCTTCGCCGAGCGTTTCGGGGCCTACAAGCTTCTCGAGGCGGAGGAAACGACTGTCGGCGGTGGGTTACCGGTGAACACCTCCGGCGGTTTGAAGGCCAAGGGCCATCCGCCGGGGGCGACCGGCGTCGCCCAATGCGTCGAGCTCTTCGCGCAGCTGCGCGGCGATGCCATCAACCAGGTGGACGGCGCACGAATCGGCTTGGCGCATAATCTCGGCGGCCCGACTGCGGTATCTGCGGTCACGATTCTGGAAGGACCCGTTGCCCATGGCAGATAGATGGTCTCCAGGTATCTCGCTCGGCAAGAACCTGTCGGGCCCGATGCAGGCGGTCGGCGGCCTGTTCGCAATGTCGAAGGACGCGGTGCGGTTCATTTTCGCCAGGCCGTTCCAATGGCGCGAGTTCCTCGAGCAGTGCTGGTTCATCTCGCGTGTTTCGCTTGCGCCCACCCTGCTGGTGGCGATCCCGTTCACGGTGCTGGTGAGCTTCACGCTGAACATCCTGCTGCGCGAGCTGGGTGCCGCGGATCTGTCCGGTGCGGGTGCTGCGTTCGGTGCAGTCACCCAGATCGGTCCGCTGGTGACGGTGCTGATCGTGGCGGGCGCGGGTTCCACGGCGATGTGCGCGGACCTGGGCTCGCGAACGATCCGCGAGGAGATCGACGCGATGGAAGTGCTCGGCATCAACCCGGTGCAGCGGTTGGTGACCCCGCGATTCCTCGCGTCGGGACTTGTCGCACTGCTGCTGAACAGCCTGGTGGTCATCATCGGGATCCTCGGCGGCTATATGTTCTCGGTCTTCATCCAGGACGTGAACCCTGGCGCGTTCGCCGCGGGGATCACGCTGCTGACCGGCGTGCCCGAGGTCATCATCTCCTGCATCAAGGCCGCGCTGTTCGGTCTGATCGCCGGCCTGGTGGCGTGCTATCGCGGCCTGACGATCAGCGGCGGAGGCGCCAAGGCCGTCGGCAACGCAGTCAACGAGACGGTGGTGTACGCGTTCATGGCGCTGTTCGTGATCAACGTGATCGTCACCGCCATCGGCATCCGGATGACGACGGGATAACGCGATGGCTGTCAAAGCGGTATATCCGCGGCTGTTCCGGGAAGCGCGACGACCCGTTGATTTCTTTTCCAAGATCGGCGATCAGGTCCTGTTCTACGGCAAGGCGCTGGGAGGCATCCCGCACGCGGCGGTGCACTTCCGCAAGGAGATCATCCGGCTGATCGCCGAGATCTCCATGGGCGCAGGCACGTTGGCGATGATCGGTGGAACCGTCGTGATCGTCGGCTTCCTCACCCTGGCGGCCGGTGGCACGCTGGCGGTGCAGGGCTACAGCTCGCTGGGCAACATCGGCATCGAAGCGTTGACCGGCTTCCTTGCCGCATTCATCAACGTGCGCATCAGCGCACCCGTGGTTGCGGGCATCGGCCTTGCGGCCACCTTCGGCGCGGGGGTGACCGCGCAGCTGGGCGCGATGCGGATCAACGAGGAGATCGACGCGCTCGAGTCGATGGCTATCCGCCCCATCGAATATCTGGTGTCCACCAGGATCATCGCGGGCATGATCGCGATCACCCCGCTGTACTCGATCGCGGTCATCCTGTCGTTCGTCGCCAGCCAGTTCACCACCGTCGTGTTGTTCGGCCAGTCCGGCGGCCTATATGACCACTACTTCAATACGTTCCTGAACCCGATCGACCTGCTGTGGTCGTTCCTGCAGGCCGTGTTGATGGCGATCACGATTCTGCTGATCCACACCTACTACGGATATTTCGCCACCGGTGGCCCGTCGGGCGTCGGCGTCGCGGTGGGGAACGCCGTGCGTACATCGCTCGTCGTTGTGGTGTCGGTGACGCTGCTCGTGTCCCTGGCCATCTACGGTGCCAACGGCAACTTCAACCTGTCGGGATAAGGGGACACAAGTCGATGAAGGGTAGTGCGGTGCGCCCGCTCGCAGGCTTTGGCCTGGTGCTTGCGCTCGGGTTGATCGTTGCGCTGGCCGTCGCACTGTTCCGCGGCAGCTTCATCGAAACCGTTCCTGTGACCGTCATTTCGGATCGCGCAGGCCTGGTGATGGACAAAGACGCCAAGGTGAAGATGCGCGGCGTGCAGGTCGGCAAGGTGGCCGACATCGAGGACCGCGCCGACGGGACGGCCGTCCTGCATCTGGCGATGGACCCGAACCAGATGAAGCTCATTCCGTCGAACGTCCTTGTCGACATCACGTCCAACACGGTGTTCGGCGCGAAGTTCGTGCAACTCAACGCCCCGCCGGATCCTTCCGGCGAAAAGCTGCGCGAAGGCCAGGTGATCCAGAGCCAGCATGTGACGGTCGAGATCAACACCGTTTTCCAGCGGCTTGTGACCGTGCTGGACAAGATCGACCCGACCAAGCTCAACGAGACCCTCGGCGCGATCGCGACCGCGTTCAACGGGCGCGGTGAGAAGTTCGGTCAGACGCTGGTCGACTTCAACGCGCTGCTGGCCAAGATCGAGCCGAGCCTGCCGAACCTCAGCCACGACATCGAGGCCTCTGTCCCGACACTCAACGCCTACGCCGACGCTGCACCCGACCTCGTCTCGACGGTGGCGAACACGACCACGATCAGCAACTCGATCGTCGACCAGCAGCAGAACCTCGACGAATTCCTGGTCAGCGCAATCGGTTTGGCCGATCTCGGCAACGAGGTCGTCGGTGCGAACCGGCAGGGGCTAACCGATGTGGCTCATCTGCTCGTGCCGACCACCGGCATCCTCGCCGAGTACCACGACTCCATCAGGTGCGGCATCGGCGGTCTGGTGCCGTTCGCGAAATCGCCGCCGCAGTATTCGCAGATCATTGTGTCGGCAGGGTTGACCCTCGGCGTCGATCGCTACCGGTATCCGGGTGACCTGCCGAAGGTCGCCGCCAAGAGCGGTGGCGCCAACTATTGCGAGGCATTGGGATTGCCCGACCTTCCCGCGAACTTCGTGCCGCCGTTCGTACTCGGCGATGTGGGCTCCAACCCCGCGCGGTACGGGAACCAGGGCATCGTGCTGAACTCCGACGCGCTGAAGAACTGGTTGTTCGGGCCTCTCGACGGCCCGCCGCGCAACACTGCACAGATCGGACAGCCGGGATGACGCGCTCCACCGGCACGCTCCTGAAATTCACCGCCTTCGGATTGGTGATGGTGGTGCTGACCGCATTCCTGTTCATGGTCTTCGGTCAGACGAGAACCGGCTCGACGAACGGATATTCGGCGGTGTTCAGCGATGCGTCGCGGCTGAAGTCGGGCGACTCGGTGCGGATCGCGGGCATCCGGGTCGGCACCGTCGGCGATGTGTCGCTGCAGCCCGACCGCAAGGTTCTGGTCAAGTTCAACACCGATCGCAATATCAAGCTGACGACCGGAACCCAGGCCGCGATCAAATACCTCAACCTCGTTGGCGACCGCTATATGGAGCTCGGCGACTCTCCCGCGGAATCGACGAAGATCCTGCCCGCAGGCTCACAGATACCGGTCGAGCGCACGGCGCCCGCGTTGGACCTCGATCTGCTGCTCGGTGGCCTGAAACCCGTTATCCAGGGCCTTAATCCGCAGGACGTCAATGCGCTGACCGGATCGCTGATCCAGATCCTGCAGGGTCAGGGTGGGACGCTCGAATCGCTGTTCTCCAAGACGTCGTCATTCACGAATTCACTTGCCGACAACAACCAGGTCATCGAGCAGTTGATCGACGAGCTGCGCACCACACTGGACACGCTGTCCAAGGACGGTGACAATTTCTCCGGCGCGATCGACAAGCTCGAGAGTCTCGTGAGCGGGCTGTCGACGGACCGTGATCCGATCGGCACCGCCATCGAATCACTCAACAACGGCACGACGTCGCTGGCGGACCTGCTCGGCCGGGCGAACCCGCCGCTGGACGGCACGATCGATCAGGTCAACAAGCTCGCGCCGATCCTCTACAACGACAAGGACCGCCTCGACGCCACCATCCAGAGGCTGCCGGGCATCTACAAGAAGCTCGCCAGGGTGGGCGCCTACGGCGCGTTCTTCCCGTACTACATCTGTGCGGTGGCCGTGCGGGCCAGCGACCTGCAGGGCCGGACCGTGGTCTTCCCGTGGATCAAGCAAGAAGGCGGAAGGTGCAGGGAAGAGTAGATGCAGAAATACCGCGGAAACTCCCTCATCAGGGCGGGCATCATCGGTGTCATCCTGGCCATCCTCGTCGTCGCGATCGGGCTGCAACCGGAGCGGCTGGTGCAGTGGGCGACGTCGCTGCGCTACCAGGCGCTGTTCTCCGAAGCGGGCGGGATCGCCGTCGGCAACGACGTAACGGTGTCGGGCATCAAGGTCGGCTCGGTGTCGTCGGTGAAGCTCGACAACGGCGACGCGCTGGTCGGTTTCACCATCAACGGCAAGTACGCCCTCGGATCCGACACGAGCGCGCATATCCGGACCGGAACTCTGCTCGGCGAGCGGGTGCTGGCACTGGAATCGGCCGGCTCCGGCACGTTGTCGCCTAATGCGGTCATCCCGATCACGCGGACGTCGTCGCCGTACTCGTTGACCGACGCGGTCAACGAGCTCACGAGCAACACGGCTGGCACCAATACCGAATCGCTGAATCAATCTCTGGACACGCTGTCGGCGACGCTCGACCAGATCGCCCCTCAACTGGGACCCACATTCGACGGGGTGTCTCGGCTGTCGAAGTCGCTGAACAACCGCAACGAGAGCCTTGCGGAGCTGCTGAAGACCGCGGGTGACGTGACCGGCATCCTGTCCGAGCGCAGCGAGAAGGTCAACGCGCTGCTCCTCAACAGCAACGATCTGCTCGGCGTGCTCAACGAGCGCCGGTACGCGATCACCAGCCTGCTGTCTTCGACGTCCGCCGTGTCGAAGGAACTCACCACGCTTGTCGCCAACAACGAGAAGGAGTTGGCGCCGACGCTGGAGAAGCTGAACGTCGTCACCGCGATGCTCGAGAAGAACCGGGACAACCTGACCAAGATGCTGCCCGGCGCGGCGAAATACTATCTGACACAAGGCGAAATCGTCGCCAACGGCGCCTATTACAACGCGCTGGTGCCCAACCTCGTGTTCGGCCAGCTGCTGCAGCCGTTCCTCGACTACGCGTTCGGATTCCGTCGCGGTGTCAACGCCGGCCAGCCGCCTGACAACGCAGGTCCGCGTGCGGAGCTTCCGTTCCCCGTCAACAGCATTCCTCAGCCAGGAGACCTCCCTAACGATGGAGACCCAGGTGAACCCCAACCGTAAACGGCTGGTCACCATCGCGGCCGTCGCCCTCGCCATCGCCCTTGTGGCAGGCGCGGCGTTCCTGGTGCGTCAGATGTTCTTCGGGCCGAAGACCATCACCGCCTACTTCCCGTCCGCCACAGGCATTTATCCCGGCGACGAGATTCGGGTGTCTGGGGTGAAGGTCGGCAAGATCGACTCGATCACACCCGAGGGCACGCAGGCGAAGATGACGCTCGAGGTCGACCGCGATGTGCCCGTTCCGGCGCAGGCAAAGGCCGTGATCGTGGCGCAGAACTTGGTAGCGGCTCGCTACGTTCAGCTAACGCCTGCCTATCGGAGCGGCGATGGGCCCACCATGGGCGACGGCGGAGTGATTCCGAGCGAGCGCACCGCGATTCCCGTCGAATGGGATGACGTCAAGACCCAATTGACGCGCCTGGCAACGGAACTGGGTCCGAAGGAGGGCTCGCAAGGCGGAGTGTCGGATACGTCCGTCGGGCGGTTCATCGACAGCGCCGCCAACGCGATGGACGGCAACGGCGAAAAGCTGCGTGAAACACTGGCTCAGTTGTCCGGTGTGTCGCGGGTATTCGCCGAGGGCAGCGGCAACATCGTCGACATCATCAAGAATCTGCAGATCTTCGTCTCCGCACTGCGCGACAGCAAAGATCAGATCGTGCTGTTCGAGAATCGGCTGGCGACCCTGAGCAGCGTGCTCGACGACAACAGATCCGATCTCGATGCGGCCCTGAAGAATCTGTCCGTCGCCATCGGCGAGGTACAGCGCTTCGTCGCGGGCACACGAAACCAGACTGCCGAGCAGATTCAGCGGCTGGGCAATCTCACCCAGATCGTCACCGACAATAAGTTGGCTTTTGAGAACGTTTTACACATCGTGCCCAACGCAATCGCCAACTTCAACAACATCTACTACCCGAACGGCGGGTCGGTGACTGGCGCGTTCTCGATCGTCAACTTTTCCAACCCCGTGCAGGCCATCTGCGGCATGATCGGCGCCGTCGAGAACACCACCGCACCCGAAACCGCGAAACTCTGCGCGCAGTATCTCGGCCCCGCATTGAAGCTATTGAACGTCAACAACATCCCGCTGCCGGTCAACGCTTACCTGAGACCGGCGATCAACCCCGATCGGATCATCTACTCCGACCCGAACCTTCTGCCGGGTGGACCTGGCCCGCAGGACGCGCCGGAGCCACCGCCGACGGTGTCCGCGTACACCGGCGCCGGTGACATACCGCCGCCGCCAGGCTGGAATGGGCCGCCGAATACCTACCAGGGCATCTACGCGCCTGGGGGCCCCGAGGCCGGCGCGATTCCGTCACCTGCGGTGATCAATCACGCGCCGCCCATCGAGGGACCGCACGTCATTTCGAACGTGCCGCCGGGGCCGCAGGGAATCGAGGGGATGCTGCTGCCGGACACTGCGGCGCCGCCGCCGCCGGACCCCAACGCACCCTTGCTGCCTGCGGAAGGGACGCCGCAACCATGATCCGCGGGCTAAGAGGTCTGGCCGTCACGTCGTGCGTCGCACTGACGCTGACGGGGTGCTCGTTCCAGGGTTTGAATTCGCTTCCGCTGCCCGGAGCGGTCGGGCGTGGTCCCGACGCCGCGGTCTATCACGTCGAGGTCCCGAATGTCGCGACGCTGGAGTCGAATTCGCCGGTGATGATCGACGATGTCGTTGTTGGCAGCGTCGGCAAGATGACGGTCGAAAACTGGCATGCCAACGTCGAGATCTCGGTCAAGCCCGACGTTGTTGTGCCTGCGAATGCCGTGGCCACGGTGGGGCAGACCAGCCTGTTGGGCTCGATGCATCTGGCCCTCAATCCGCCTCTCGACGAAAAGCCGAGTGGCCGAATGACGCCCGGTTCCACCATCCCGTTGAATCAGGCGTCGACCTACCCCACTACCGAGCAGACGCTGTCGTCGTTGTCGGCCGTGGCCAACGGAGGCGGGCTGGGACAGATCGGTGACATCATCCACAACTTCAGTTCTGCGCTCAGCGGTCGCGAGCCCGAGATTCGCGAGTTGCTCACCAGGCTGGACAACTTTGTCGGCGTCTTAGATACCCAGCGGGACAACATCATCGCCTCAATTCAGCAGCTGAATCGAGTCGCAGGGACATTCGCCGGGCAACGCGACGTGATCGACCGCGCGCTCAAGGAAGTTCCGCCTGCCCTGGATGTGCTGATCAAGGAGAGGCCGACGCTGACGGCCGCGCTCACGAAGCTGGGCCAGTTCAGTGACACCGCCTCCGGGCTGGTCAACGATGCAGGCGACGACCTCGTCACCGACCTGAAGAACCTCGAACCGGCGCTGAAGGCGCTCGTCGACATCGGGCCGGACCTGAGTTCCGCGCTGATCTGGGCGACGGCCTTCCCGTACGGACCCGGCTTCGCCGATACCATCACCCGCGGCGACTACATCAACTTGAACGCTATCTTCGACCTCACCTATCCGCGGCTGAAGAAGACGTTGCTGGCGGGTACCCGGTGGGGCGACGAGAACGCCAAACTCATTCCGGCGCCAGGGGATCCGTACTACCTGAATTACTCGTACCAGCCGTTGACGGTCGGTGTCGCACGGCCGCCGGATGCGTTGGCGGCACCGGCACCGTCAGCCGACGGTGCGCCGCCTCCGATTGCCGGGCCGGTGCTTCCCGTTGCTCCGCCGCCGATGGCACCGCAGATGATTCAAACGCAGGCCGGAGCGGGGTCGCCGATCTTCGCGGGACCGTTCGGCCCCGATGCGCCGCCACCGCCTGCGGAGCCGATGCCAGCGCCTGCCGACGTTCCTCCGGCACCGGGAGGTGGTGGCTGATGCTGACACGTTTCGTCCGAAATCAGTTGATCATCTTCACGATTGCGTCGATCGTCGGCGTAGGCGTGATGCTGTTCACCTACATGCAGGTGCCGACGCTGCTGGGTCTCGGCCGTATCAACGTGAAGCTGGAATTGCCAGCCGCGGGTGGTCTGTACAAGTTCTCCAATGTGACCTACCGGGGTGTGCAGGTCGGCAAGGTCACCAACGTCAAGCTGATCGAGGACGGCGCGGAAGCGACGCTGACCCTGGACACGTCGCCGAAGATTCCCGCCGACCTGCAGGCCGAGGTTCGAAGCGTCTCCGCGGTGGGCGAGCAGTACGTGGACCTGCGTCCCCGCACTGATTCGGGTCCGTACCTGAAGGACGGCTCGGTGATCGAGAAGGAAAACGCGACGATCCCGCAGGAAGTCGGCCCGATGCTCGACCAGGTGAGCAAGCTGGTGAACAGCATTCCGGGAGACAGGATCTCGGATCTGCTCGACGAGTCGTTCAAGGCGTTCAACGGGGCAGGGCCTGACTTCCAATCGCTGCTGGACTCCGCTTCCAAGCTGACGAACGACGCCAACAGCGTCTCGGATCAAGCGAAGGGTCTGATCGATGACAGCGGGCCGCTGCTGGATTCGCAGGCCGAGACGGCCGAACAGATCCGGACGTGGGCAAGAAGCCTTTCCGGTGTCACCCAGCAGGTAGCGCAGAACGACCCGGAATTCCGGGCGATTCTGCAGAAGGGACCCGGCTTCGCGCAAGAGGTTTCGTCGCTGCTGGACCAGGTGAAGCCGACACTGCCGATCCTGCTGGCGAACCTCACCACGCTTGGCCAGATCCTGGTCACCTATAACCCGTCACTGGAACAGCTTCTGGTGATCTTTCCCGGCATCATCGCCGCGCAGCAGTCTTTCGGTCTTCCGAAGAACAATCCGACGGGTCTGCCGTCCGGTGACTTCGCGTTGACGCTCAACGATCCGCCACCATGCACTGTCGGCTTCCTGCCGCCGTCGCAGTGGCGCAACCCGGCCGACGAGGAAATCGTCGATACCCCAGACGGGCTGTACTGCAAGCTGCCACAGGACTCGCCCATCGCCGTCCGCGGCGCCCGCAACTACCCGTGCATGGGTCACCCGGGGAAGCGCGCACCCACCGTCGAACTGTGCAACGACCCGAGGGGCTATCAACCCTTGGCGCTCCGGCAGCACACGCTCGGGGCGTATCCCATTGATCCCAACCTCATCTCGCAGGGCGTGCCCATCGACGACCGGGTCGACTTCAACGAGCGGATCCATGCGCCGGTCGAAGGAACGCCGCTACCTGCCGGGAATGCGACGAGTGCGCCTCCTGACGCGGTCCCGCCGGGTGCACCGCCGCCACCGCTGGGCCCGCCGCCCGGTCCTGCTCCGGCAGCGGCCCCGATCGCTCCGCCACCCCCCGGCAACTCGCTCAACGGGGTGCCGTTACCGGGGCCTGCGCCCGCCGATACGCCTGCCGGTGATCCTGCCGCTGTGCCGCCCCCGGCGGATGGCGCCCTGCCCGCCGCTGCGCCAAGTGCATTCAACGGCAACACTTCTGGTGGCGGTCCGTCGCTGGCGGTTGCGCACTACAACCCGGAGACGGGCGAGTACATGACGCCTGACGGTCAGATGCAGCAGGTGCAGAATCTGGCGGCCGGAGGGGCGCCGAAGTCGTGGAAGGATCTCCTGCCGATCTAAGGCTTTAAGAGATCCGCTCCATCCGGACGGGCAGCTCAATGTCGAGCGGCTGGTTCTTGCCGCACGCGCCGCTCTCGGTCTCGGTGATATTGCGGCCCGCGAGCAGGTCGGTGATCCTCAGGTCGCGTTCGTTCAGCGCCGGGTTGATTCCCCAGACGGTGAACTTCTGGTGCCCGGTGGCGAAGGTGCCATCGGGACAGGGCGCCCAGTTGGGTATGTCGCGGTTGAGGATCCAGTAGACCTTGACCAGGTTGATCGGTGCGGACCAGCCTCCGTCGCTCGTCACCGTGCCGGTGCATTCGATGGGGCTGACGCAGCTCGACGAGATGGTCCAATTCTCGATGGTCGTCTTCTCGTCGATGAGCACCTGGTTGGTCCTGGCCCACTCGCCGTTGGACATGACGCGCCAGGTCCCGTTGAGTTCGATTCCGTAATTCGTGGCCTGCGCCGACGGCGCGAGGCCTAGGCTTCCGAGCACGGTCATCGCTGTCGCCGCGACGCCGGCGATGACCCTTAGTGCGCGCATAGCGCCAGCCTAACTCCCCCCGGAGCAATACTCTCCAAAAGAGAGAATTTCGTTCCCGTCATGTGTGAGAATAGCGGCGTGCGATCTGTCGTCACGGTGCTCGCCGGGGTGGTCACTGCTGGTTTGTTGTCTACCGCGCCGCCCGCGGCCGCCGACGAGTGCAACTATCCCGACTGCACGCCGGGCATCGCGCCCAACATCGTGCTTGGCTCGTACTGCGACAACTTCTCCTACTACGCCTTCGGGGTGACCAACTGGGGACGGCTGGTGTTCTGCGGATCGCCGCGCCGCTACGAGCCTCGGTGGTTCCGCTCGCCCGAGATGCACGGCGTCAAGAACGAGGGCGACATCTGTGCCGGGCAGGACGGCGACGTCGCCCAGGCTCCCGACGGCCTGTTCCTCACCTGTGTGGCGAGGGACGGGTTCACCCGCTGGGAGCGCGGCGACCTCTGATCCCGCTACTGCGCCTGCGTGAACTTGATGTTGATATCGGTCAGCCCGCGCAGGATGAACGTCGGCTCATAGGTATATGCGCGTGAGGCGGCCGGTCCGTGCTTGTCCTCGTCGATCGTGATCTCGCTCAACCTGTCGAGGAGCCGCTCGATGCTGACCCGGCCCTCGACCCGCGCGAGCGGTGCGCCGGGGCAGGAGTGGATACCGCGGCTGAATGCGATGTGCTCGCGGACGTTCTTGCGGTCGAGTGAGAACTCGTGCGGATTGTCGAACCGGTTGGGATCCCGGTTCGCCGCGCCGGGGCTGACCATCACCGTGGTGCCCGCAGGCACGGCGGTGTCGCCGAGCGCGGTCGTCTTGCGGGCCAGCCGGAACACGCTCTTCACCGGGCTGTCCATCCGCAGACATTCCTCGATGAACACCGGGATCAGGCTGCGGTCGTCGCGCAGCTGCTGCTGGATGTCGGGCCGGTCGCCGAGTATCCGCATCGCCGCGCCGAGCAGCTTCGCGGTGGTCTCCTGCCCGGCGGCGAACAGGAACGTCGCCGTGCGCACGACATCGACCACGTCCGGTGTCGACCCGTCGGGATACTTTGCGGTGGCGATCGACGTGAGGACGTCGTCGCGCGGCGATTCGCGACGCTCCTCGATGTAGCGGCTGAACTTCTCGTCGGCCCACGCCAGCGGGTTCTGGGCGATCACCTCGTGGTCGAGGCCGCCGATGTTGGTCCCCGGCTCTGCGGCGCCGAAGGACCCGCGGAAATCCTCGTGATCCTCCTCCGGCACGCCGAGTAGGTCTGCGACGACCAGGAGGGAGAAGGGCTTCGCGTAGGCGGCGAGGAATTCGCACTGCCCGGCGCCGATGAACTCGTCGATATGGCGGTCGGCGAGGCGCCACATGAAGTCCTCGTTCTCCTTGAGCCGCTTGGGAGTCAGCAGCCGGGAAAGGATGGACCGTGCGTCGGTGTGCTGCGGCGGGTCCATCGTGACCATGTGCTCGAACATCGGGATCTCGGTGCGATGCTCCTCCAGTTGCGCGCAGATGTCGTCGCCCTCTGGGGTGAACGGGATCGGCGTGAACGGGCCCATCACCGCCACGCAGGAGGAGTAGTTCTCGGTGTCCTTGTACACGGTGTTGGCGGCCTCCCACCCGGTGACTGCGAGGACGCCGTGGGTGATCGGGCAGGAGACCGGGTCCTTGGCGCGGACGTGGTCGTAATACGGGTGGGGGTCGGGCACCAACGACGGGTCGGTGAAGTAGTCCACCGAGTCGAAGTCTGTGGTCATATGCTGCGTGCCTCCCGGGCCGGAACGGTGATTGCCGTCGAATGACGCCAATATGCTGAGCACCTGCTTAGCATGGGGTTAAGGTCAGGGTCAAGGCGACGAGCCCAGTGGGGAAGGCGACGAACAGGCATGGCATCGGAGCGCAGGATCGGGGCGCCGGACGCGAAGAATCGGATGGTGCTGCTCGACGCCGCCGAGCGGTTGATGCTCGAGGAGGGCTACGCGGCGGTGACGTCGCGACGCGTCGCGGAGAAGGCGGGGCTGAAGCCGCAGCTGGTGCACTACTACTTCCGCACGATGGAGGACCTGTACCTGGCGGTGTTCCGCAGGCGCGCCGAACAGGGGCTCGAGGCACAGGCCATTGCGCTGAAGTCGCCGCAGCCGCTGTGGGCGCTGTGGCGGTACAGCTCGGATCCGAGAATCACCGCCTTCACTGTGGAGTTCATGGCGTTGGCCAGTCATCGTGAGGAACTGCGGGCTGAGTTCGCGCGCTACGGCGAGTTGTTCCGCGAAAGGGAACGCCAGGCGTTGACCGACGCCCTGAAGCGATACGACATCGACGCTTCGCAGGTTCCGCCCGTGGTGTGGGCGGTGTTCGCGACGAGCCTGTCCCGGGTCCTGGTGATGGAAACGGCGCTGGGGATGTCGACCGGGCATTCGGAGACGCTCGAGTTCGTCGAAGCGTGGCTGCGGCAACTCGAGGGGGAGCCGGTCTAGCCGGCTCACCAAGAGCGAATGGAACAGAGCGCTCCTCTGGGGCCTTGGTGGGTCTTGACGACGACGCCGTCGACGGCGAGCACGCAGTGGAAGTTCGGTGCCGCCTGCGAGTCGGACGCGATGCTCGCGGTCACCATCGCCCACGAGTCGGGGTTGGCCAGCCCGACGTCGAGCACCCACTTCTGCTCGGGGCCGAGGTTGGCCTCGATGTTGGGGCTGTAGAGGTAGGGGTTGTGGCTGTACTCCCCCCAGTTCGGCGGGTCGGTGTCGCGGAAGTAGATCTCGGCGCCGTTGTACGGCTGCTCGGTCCACACCGTGTACTTGACCTGGCGCAACGGCGGGGGAGGCGGATCCGCCTGCGCGACCGCGGAGGGGCTGACGATGGCGGCTGCCACGAGCGTCGCCAGCGTCAGGCGTCCTACCGGAAACATCATTTCCGAATTTTAGAACAAGATTTTCAGGAGGTATAGCGAATCTTCCATCCGGTCGACGGTAGTGGGCAGCGGCCATCCATACAGGTACTTCGCAAGGATCGCCGCTTTGCCGCTCAGGTGCGGGAATGTGCGCAACCCGCGGACTCCGGGTCTCCGACCTGCCAAGCGACTGGCAGGGAGATGGAGCCCCAGCAGACCTCCTGTGCGAGATCCGTGCCCTTCCTTCCGATGGGTGTCGCCGTTGTCGGCGCCACTACATCGGAAGCTTCGGCGGATATCCGCCGGTCGGAGCAGGTAGGGCGATACTCGTTTTTCATCCGGATGCCGGTCGGGTACCACTTGCTCGGCCCCTCGTCCGGGTCGGGCGCGCCGATCACTGCGGCGCCGACCAGAACGCCCGCATCGACGTGATCCTGGCCTGCTCGTCGAACGTCATGACGTCGATTCCGTCGATCCTGGTGTGCACATCCCCTGTGATGACGGTCAGCCGCGCCAGGAATGCCGCCTCGTTGCCGTTGATGTGCACCGACAGGAGTTCGACTGTGCGGGTTTGTTTCTCGACGCGGCTGTACAGCTCGCGGATCTCGTCGTGGCCGTGTCGCACACCGCTGCCGACAGGGTCCTCGACGGAGGCATCCGGTGCGTAGAGCGCGGTGATCTCATCGGCGCTACCGGAGCCGAGCAGCTCCGCGTAGCTGTTGACGGTGTCGGCGACTGTCGACACGACTGCGGTCACTACACCGACAGGATCGTCGCCGACGCCGTACCCGGCGCGCCGTAGACCTGGGCCAGACCCACCTTCGGCTCACCCGGCACCTGACGGTCGCCCGCCTCGCCGCGCAGCTGGCGCACCAGTTCGTGTACCTGCCGCAGGCCGGAGGCGCCGATCGGCTCGCCGTTGGCGATCAAGCCGCCGTCGGTGTTGACCGGAATGCTGCCGTGGATCTCGGTGGCGCCGTCGGCCAGCAGCTTCTCCTGCTCACCGTCCGCGCAAAGCCCGGTCTCGGCCATGTGAATGACCTCGGCGCCCGCATCGGTGTCCTGTAGCTGTGCGACGTCGACGTCCTCCGGGCCGATGCCCGCGACCTCGTACGCGGCCTTCGCGGCGTACACCGTCGGCGAAGGATCTTCATCGAGCGGCGCGAACGTCGCGTGCACCTCGTAGGCGCCGAAGGTGCGCGTCCGGATCTCGGTGGCCTTCACATACACCGGCTTATTGGTGAACTTGTGCGCGATGTCGCCGCGGCACATGATCACCGCCGCCGCACCTTCGTCGGGCGCGCAGAACATGTACTGCGTCAGCGGGTAGTTCAGCACCGCCGAGTTGAGGATCTCCTCCTCGCTGATCGGCTTGCGGCGGAACGCATTCGGGTTCTTCTCGCCGTTGCGGAAGTTCTTGGCAGCCACCTTGGCCAGCGTCTCCTGGGAGATGCCGTGCTTGTGCAAGTAATGGTTGGCCTTGATACCGAAGAACTTCGTGGTGACGAACTGGCCGTTCTCGGCGTACCACTGGGGCAGTGCCAGCTTGGCGGGGTCGTCGGTGAACGCGCCGCGGGGGTGCTTGTCCAAGCCGATGGCGATTCCGATGTCGTACTTGCCCAGCCGGATCGTGTCTGCGGTCTGCTGGATGGCCGACGCCGCGGTGGCGCAGGCGTTGAAGACGTTGGTGAACGTGATGCCGGTCAGGCCGACGAGCCGGGTCACCGCGTCGGGGTTGGACACCTCATAGCTACCGCCGACGCCGAACTGGATGTCCTTCCAGTCGACACCGGCGTCGTCGAGAGCGAACTGAATGGCCTCGGCGCCCATCTCCATCGCGGTCTTGTCGAACCGGCCGAAGGGATGCAGTCCAACGCCGATGATGGCGACGTCGTTCGTCACGGGTGAGTCCTCTCTAGACCGGCTGGAAGGCGAAGGTGACGAGTTCGTTGCCCTCGTCATCGGTGGTGAACGGGATCATGGTCAGCTCGACGTCCATGCCGAACTGGATCTTCTCCGGATCGTTCTCGGTGAGCCTGCCCTCGACGCGGATGACGTCGTCGAGCTGCACCAGCCCGACACCGAACGGCACGAAGTCCTTGCCCGTCGGGCCCTTATACGGCGCGCCGGGGGGAAAGCCCTGCGTCGTCCAGGCGACCACCGTGCCGCGGCGGGGCAGGTTCACGTCGGACATCTCGCCGCCGCTGCACTTGGGGCAGCGCTGCTGGACGGGGAATGTGGTGGCTCCGCATGCGCCGCAGCGGCTACCGATCAGCTGCGGGTTCTCATCGGGCCAGGTAGAGATCTCGGGCGCGAGCGCCTTCTGCTGTGTCGACACCCGATTGACAGTAATGGGAAATGCCATTCTCGTCCAGAGAGAACACGCGGTCCATCACTGTCCGGCAACGCTGTAGCCGGCGACCAGCGCGGCGATGTCGCGGCCGACGACCTCGGCGAACGACCGGCCATCGAATCGGCCTGCCGCCCACAAGCGGGCGCCCTCGCTGACGAGGGACTGCGCGACGGTCGCGACATGGGCGACCTCGAAGTCGCCGGGAAGCTTGCCGTCGGTCACGGCCCGCCCGAAGACCTCGGCGAAGATGACCGACGTCTGCTCGAGGTGGTCGTGGCCGGCCAGCGCCTGCCGGTAGCCCTCGAGGATCGCCTCGGTCAGAAGCTCCGGACTGCTGCCGCGCATCGTCGCCTCCAGCGACTCGAGCACCGCGTTGACGACGGCCGGCACGTCGTATGGCTTGGTGAGCATCTCGGTTGCCACCCGATGGGCGGCCTCCGTCGACACGATCCCGACCTCGAACAGCACGTCTTCCTTGCGCGGGAAATAGAAGTAGAACAACGCCTTTGACACTCCCGCGGCTCGGCAGATGTCGGCGACGGTCGTTCCTGCGTAGCCGTTGGCCCGCCACAACGCGGTCGCGGCAGCCACCAGCGCCTGCTTGGTCGCGTGTGACCGTGCCTGCTGGTAGGAGGCGCGGCGCTGACCCTGGTCAGCAACTGCACCTCGGCCAATCTGCGCCATTTGCACCGCTTTTCCGGCCAAATCAATAGTTGACCCGAGTCTAACTTATCCGCTAATTTGACGACGTGGAAGCCGACAAGGCGCAGATCATCGACGTGCTCGTCCGCTACGCCACGGGTATCGACTCGAAGAACTGGCCGCTGTTCCGCACATGCTGGGCCGACGTGGTCGACCTCGACTACGGCGAGCTCGGCACATTCACCGACCCGGACGCCTTCACCGATTTGTTCGCCAAGGTGCACGACCCGATGGGGCACACGTACCACCGGCTGTCGAACTTCGTCATCGAGGTCAACGGAGACACCGCCACCGCGCGCACCTACGTGCACGCCGTGCTGATGGTGGCGCCCGGCGACAACGCGCCATGGGTCGACGTCATCGGCCACTACGACGACGAGCTCGCGCGCGGTGCCGACGGATGGCGAATTCGCAGGCGTGTCACCTGCACTCCGCGGATGCTCACGGGCGGGGGATCGACGTCATGACAAACGATTTCGCGCAGCGCTACGGCCGCTGGGCGGTCATCGCAGGCGCATCCGAGGGGGTCGGCGCCAGCCTGGCCGACCAACTGGCCGAGCGTGGACTGGATCTCGTGCTGATCGTGCGTAACCAGGCGCTGTTGGCCGAGGTTGCGGCGGCCGTGCGCCAGCGCCACGGCGTCGAGGTGCGACCTTTGGTGCTTGACCTCACCGCTCCCGATATCTCGGAGCGGGTGGCCGAGGCGACCGATGGGCTCGAAGTCGGACTGGTCATCTACAACGCAGGAGCCGCGAACCGCACGGTCGAGTTCCTCGAGGACTCTCTCGAGAACTCACTGCAGCAGATCAAGTTGGCGTGCATCGGACCGGTCGCGCTTGCGCGGCACTTCGCCCCTGCGATGCGCGAGCGCGGTCGCGGCGGCATCGTGCTGGTGGGATCGCTCGCGTGTCTGTCGGGAGCGTCGCTGCTCGCGGTGTACTCCGCGGTGAAGGCCTTCAACGTCAACTTCGCCGAGGGACTGTGGGCCGAGCTCCGTCCGCACGGCGTCGACGTGTGTTGCGCGCCGCTCGGCATGACCTACACCGAGGCGTTCCAGCGAATGGGCGTTCCCTACGATCCGGACACCGTGATGCTTCCAGACGATGCGGCGCGAGAAATCATCGACAACATCGGCAACGGCCCGACTTACCCTGTGGGAGAGAAGAATCGAACCATGGCATCCATGATATGGACCGCAGACAGGCGGACGTTGGTCGAGCTCACCAGCGCCGCATCGATCGACTTCGCGTCCAAGCAGGG
The DNA here is from genome assembly GCA_902826815.1 of uncultured Mycobacteriaceae bacterium. Lineage (GTDB taxonomy): Bacteria > Actinomycetota > Actinomycetes > Mycobacteriales > Mycobacteriaceae > Mycobacterium. The sequence goes on along the minus strand of CADEGF010000026.1, from coordinate 10,020 downwards.
GACCGCGGGCTGATGCGCGCTGTGGTGCTGCGCGGCGGAAGGCTCGAGGTACGGGAGACCGACGATCCGGTGCCCGGCCGCGGCGAACTCCTGATCAAACCGCTGAGCGCGGCGATCTGCGCATCAGACGTGCACTACATGGATCATCCGAACTCGGCCGACCGGTTCAAGTGGGACGCCGACCGCGACACCATCATGGGCCACGAGTTCATCGGTGAGGTTGTCGGCCACGGACCGGACTGCTCGGGCGATTTCCCCGTCGGCACGCGCGTCACCAGCCTGCCGATCATGATCCGCCACGGCGAAGAGCCGCTCGTGATCGGGCACAACCCGGACGCGCCAGGCGCATTCGGCGGGTTGATGCTCGTCTCCGAGATAATGGCCCGAAAAGTGCCCGACGGCGTGCCGAACGACTCCGTCGCGCTGGTGGACGCATTCGCGGTGGGGGAGTTCTACGTTCGTTGTTCGGGTATCAAGGCGGGCGAGCTGCCACTGGTCATCGGTGCGGGCGCCATCGGTCTTTCGACAGTGGCCGCGCTCAAGGCGCGCGGCATCGGGCCGACCGTGGTTTCGGACTACAGCGACGGCCGGCTTGCCTATGCCAAGACCTTCGGTGCCGATATCCTGGTCAACCCGTCGTCACGCGACCCGTACGACGTGTGGCGAGAGACATTTCGGGCCAACAATTTTCAGACAACGCAAGTCATCTTCGAATGTGTCGGCAAGAATGGCCTCATGCAGAACATCGTGGAATCGTGCGAGTTCATGGCGCGGGTCTACGTCGCGGGTGGCTGGTACGACGCCGGGACGATCGACTGCACGGCGGCCACGCACAAGGGCATGACGATTCAGTTCGGCGGCGGCCCAATGCCGCAGGACTGGTACGGCACCCTGGACGCGGTGGCCGACGGCAGGCTCGATCCCTCGCCGAGCATCGGCAAGATCATCGGGCTCGACGAAGTGCCTGAAGCCATCGACCAAGTGCGCAAGGGGCAGGGCCCGCCACGCGTCGTCGTCCACCCGACTGCGTCGTGACGGTGCTACCGGGCCCGGTGCGCCAGATCGGTTACGTCGTAACCGATCTCGACCAGGCGATCGCGGGTTGGCTTGCGCTCGGTGTCGGGCCGTGGTTCGTGATGCGGGATATGCCGTTGGAGGCGGCCTACCGTGGCGAGCCGTGTCGAGCGACGGTGTCGCTGGCCTGGTCCAACAGCGGCGAACTGCAGATCGAGCTGATCCACCAGCAGGAGGCCACGCCGAGTATCTTCACCGAGTTTTTGAACGCCAACGGTCCCGGCCTTCACCAGCTGGCCTATTGGACAAGCGATTTCACCGACACCATGCGTGCAGTCGAGAACGCGGGCTGGCCGGTCGTATGGTCAGGCGGTGAGGGATACGGCGTGCGCTTCGCCTATGTGGAACCGCCGAATTCGCCTGCGGCCGTCATCGAGATCTCCGAGCTCACCGATGCGACCGCTGCCAACGCGATATTCATTCACGACGCCGCCGCGGAGTGGGACGGCAACAATCCGGTTCGGCTGCTCGGGGGCTGACTTCGCACCGCGAGCGTGCACAGTTTCACGCCTCGCGCGGCGTGTCGGCGTACAAACGCGCACGCTCGCGGGCAAGGGGCGCGCAGAACTTACTTGTCGCGCTTCATCACCTTGTCGGCGGCCGCCCAGTGCTCATCGGAGACCCAGAGCCGGGCGAAGGCGGCGACGGCCTCGGCGGTGGGCACGCCGCGCATCACGCGTTTGATCTCGCCCGCGGGACGGTTCGCCAGTGCCCGCGCGATCCTCCGCCACTCGGCGTCGAAGGACTCGCGGGGGACGACGTGGTCCACCAGCCCGCTGCTCTTGGCGTCCTGCGCAGTGATGATCATTCCCGTGCCTGCGAGGAGCAGTGCCTTGCTGTACCCGACAAGCTCCACGAGCCGCTCGGCTCCGCCCCATGCGGGCATGATCTCCAGCGCCACCTGGTTGAAGCCGATCTTGATGTCGTCGGCGGCGAGCCGGATATCGGCCGACACCGCCACCTCGGCGCCGCCTCCGAGCGCGTGCCCGTTCAGCGCCGCCACCGTCGGACCCGCGAAGCCCGCGATGCGGTCGCAGATCGCGCGCATCCGCAACGCCATGGCGGCAGCTTCGCTTTCCGTGCGCAGTGCGCTGAGCTCCTTGAGGTCACCGCCGGAGACGAATGCGCGGTCGCCGGCTCCGGTGATGACGAGCGCGGCAGCGCCCTCGGCGCCGTCGATGGCCTTGTCGAACTGGTCCATCGTCTCGAGTGAGATGGCGTTGCGCGCGTGCGGGCGGTCGATGGTGATGACCGCTAGACCGTCGTCCAACTCGAGGTCCACCACTGCTCATTCTCCGTCTGCGGTATTGGCATTCTCTTCAGCGGAGAATAACATCACGACCGAACGGAGGTGCCGCGGCGCGCAATGCGAAAAATCCCGGAAGAGCTGACCAAACGCTACGTGGACGAAGGCTGGTGGCGACCCGAGACCCTCGGCGATCTGATCGCCGACGGACTGCAGGCCAACCCCGGCACCGGCTTCTGGGTGCACTCCGCCGTCCGCCCGTATGAAGGCACCTTCGCCGACGTCGAACTGCAGGCCCGTCGGCTGGCGGCCGGTTTGCACGCGCGTGGCGTCGGGCCAGGCGACGCGGTCGCGATCCAACTGCCGAACTGGGCGGAAGCGGCGGCCTCGTTCTGGGCGTCGGCGTTCCTCGGCGCCGTTGTGGTGCCGATCGTGCACTTCTACGGGCGCAGAGAACTGACCCACATCATCGCCACTGCGCGGCCGAAGGTCTTCATCACCGCCGAGACGTTCGGCCGGATGTCCTACCAGCCGGATCTGTGTGCGGACGTGCCGATCGTCGGCCTTGTCGGCACCGACTTCGACGACCTTCTCGCCGACGAGCCGTTCGTCGGCACCATCGCCGCCGATCCGGCGGGCCCGGCTCTGATCGCCTTCACCTCGGGTACGACGAGCAACCCGAAGGGCGTCGTGCACAGCCATCAGACGCTCGGCTTCGAGACCCGCCAGCTGCTGGCGAACTACACACCCGACCGCGGTAGGCAGCTCACCGCCACGCCGGTCGGGCACTTCATCGGGATGCTCGGCGCATTCCTGATCCCCGTCATCGAAGGCGCGACGATCGACCTCGCCGACGTCTGGGACCCGGGCGAGGTGCTCAAGCTGATCGAGAGCGACGGGTTGTCGGTCGGCGGCGGCCCGCCGTATTTCGTCACCAGCCTGCTCGACCATCCCGACTGCACCGCAGCGCACATGTCGCACTTCAAGACCGTCGGCCTCGGCGGATCGACCGTGCCCGCTGCGGTCACCCGCAGGCTGGCCGATATGGGCATCTTCGTGTTCCGGTCCTACGGCAGTTCCGAGCATCCGTCGATCACCGGATCGAGCCGCGATGCGCCTGAGGACAAGCGGCTCTACACCGACGGAAACGTGCGGCCAGGAGTGGAGATCCGGCTCGGCGAGGACGGCGAGATCTTCAGCCGCGGGCCCGACCTGTGCCTCGGCTACACCGACGATGCGTTGACGGACCGGGCCTTCGACGCGGACGGCTGGTACCGCACGGGCGACGTCGGCGTACTCGACGACGACGGCTATCTCACCATCACCGACCGCAAGGCCGACGTCATCATCCGCGGCGGCGAGAACATCTCCGCACTCGAGGTCGAAGAGGTGCTGCTCAGCATGCCCGCGGTGGCGGAGGCCGTGGTGGTGGCCGCACCCGACGCGCGCCTCGGCGAGCGGACCGCGGCGGTGCTGAGGATCCGCGACGGCCACGACATGCCGACCCTCGACGAGGTCCGCGAACACTTCAAGGTTGCCGGCGTCGCGATCCAGAAATGGCCTGAGCAACTACACCTGGTGGACGACTACCCGCGCACGGCCAGCGGCAAGGTGCAGAAGTTCGTCGTCCGGCAGAACATTTCGGCCTGAGCTCGCCAGAGCATCACGGCCTGAACAAGGGGCGCGTTGCGCCAGGCAGCTAGTGAGAATAGGATTCTCCCAAGAGGAAAAGGAGTGTTTCATGGGGCAACTGTCGCACAGGGTCGACATACCGTTTCCGCTGTTCGATGCGGACAACCATCTGTACGAGCCGCCGGAGGCGATGACCAAGTACCTCCCCAAGGAGTACAAGGACATCGTTCAGTACGTCGAGATCAACGGGCGCACCAAGATCGCGCTCAACGGCGTCATCAGCAACTACATCCCGAATCCCACGTTCTCGGTGGTCGCCAAGCCGGGCGCATGGGAGGAGTACTTCAAGTTCGGCAACCCCGACGGCAAGAGCAAGCGTGAACTTTTCGGTGAGCCGATGCGGGCCATCCCGGCGTTCTTCGAGCCTGGGCCGCGCCTCGAGATGATGAACGAGCTCGGCATCGAGCGCTCCCTGATGTTCCCGACGCTGGCCAGCCTGATCGAGGAGCGGCTGAGTGACAATCCACTCGCCATCCACGTCATCATCCACGCGCTCAACCAGTGGCTCGACGAGGTGTGGGGCTTCAACTACCAGAACCGCATCTTCACCACGCCGGTGATCACGCTGCCGATCGTCGAGAAGGCGATCGAAGAGCTGGAGTGGTGCGTCAAGCGCGGTGCCCGCGCCATCCTGATCCGCCCCGCGCCGGTGCCCGGATTCCGCGGCCCGCGGTCGTTCGCGCTGCCCGAGTTCGATCCGTTCTGGGAGCGGGTGGTCCACCACGACGTGTTCGTCGGCATGCACTCCTCGGACAGCGGCTACTCGCGCTACACCTCCGAGTGGGACGGCGCGGCGCAGGAGATGCTGCCGTTCCAGACCAACGCGATGTCGATCCTCAACGAATGGCGGCCGATCCAGGACGCGGTGGCCTCCTGGGTGATTCACGGTGCGCTGTTCCGGCACCCGAAGCTGAAGGTGGGCATCGTCGAGGCCGGCTCGAAGTGGATGTTCCCGCTGCTGGACTCCATGGCCGAGGTGTGGAAGAAGGCGCCGGAGGCGTTCCTCGGTAACCCGATCGAGGAGATCAAGAACCGCATCTACGTCAGCCCGTTCTACGAGGAGGGCATCGACGACCTGGTCAACCTGATCGGTGTCGAGCAGGTGCTCTACGGTTCCGACTGGCCGCATCCGGAGGGGCTCGCGGAGCCGACCCACTATGTGACCGCGCTCGAGCACCTGTCCGTCGAGGATCAGGCCAAGATCATGGGCGGCAACCTGGGGCGTCTCGTCACGACGTGACCCGACCTTCGTGGGAGACCATCCCCGAGATGGTCTTGAGCGCGGCGGACCGGTTCGGCGACGCGGAAGCAATCGTCGACGGTCCGTTGCGTTTGTCGTTCACTGAGGCCGTTCACCGCATACGCTGCGCCGCAGGCGCTTTCGCAGACCTTGGCATTACGAAGGGCGATCGTGTCGCGGTCTGGGCGCCCAACTCCGCTGAGTGGATCATCGCTGCCTTCGGGTTGCTCACCGCGGGCGGTGTGCTCGTCACCGTCAACACCCGGTTCAAGGCTGACGAGGCAGGCGACATCATCGGTCGCAGCGGGGCCAAAGCGGTGGTGGTCCAGCAGGGCTTCCTCGGCCAGGAATACGCGGCGCCCACCGGCGTGCCGGTGATCGACCTGAAATCCGACTTCCTGTCCAGCGGTTCACCATCCGCGCGCGACGGGAGCGACGTCAAGGGCACCGACACCTCCGAGATCATCTTCACGTCGGGCACCACCGGCAGGCCAAAGGGCGTGCTGATGAACCACGATCAGAATCTGCGCCACTACACCGAATACAGCGGTCTCATCGATCTGCGCGAGGGCGACCGCTATCTGATGATCAACCCCTACTTCCACACCTTCGGGTTGAAGGCGGGCCTGCTGTCCTCGTTCATCCGTGGCGCAACCATGTTTCCGATGGCGGTCTTCGACATCGATCGGGTCGTGGACACCGTTGCGGCCGAAGGCATCACGGTGCTGCCGGGGCCGCCGACGCTATATCACTCGCTTCTTGGCGTCGCCGACAAGAGCAAGCTGGCGACCCTGCGGGTGGGTGTCACCGGTGCGGCGGACATTCCCGTCGAACTGATCAGGCGCGCGTTCTCCGAACTGCCGTTTCAGACGTTGGCCACCGGTTACGGGCTGACCGAGGGCGGTACGGCCACGCTATCGCGACGGGGCGACTCGGCGGAGAACATCGCAACGACTGCGGGACTGCCGATGGGCGGAGTGGAGCTTCGCATCGCCGACGACGGTGAGGTGCTGATGCGCGGCTTCACTGTCATGCAGGGGTACCTGGACGATCCGGCGGCGACGGCAGAGGCCATCGATGCGGACGGTTGGCTGCACACGGGCGACCTCGGCACGATCGACGACACCGGCAGGCTTCGTATCGTCGGCCGCAAGAAGGACATGTTCATCGTCGGCGGCTTCAACGCCTATCCCGCCGAGATCGAGGGCTTCCTGCTCGAGCATCCCGCGGTCGCTCAAGCCGCGGTGATCGGCGTGCCCGACGACCGGCTCGGACAGGTCGGCAAGGCATTTGTGGTGCTCAAGGCTGGTGACGACGGTCGGGTCAGCGCTGACGATCTAGTCTCGTGGAGCCGGGTCCGGATGGCTGGTTTCAAGGTGCCCCGATACGTAGAGTTTCTGGACGACCTGCCGCTGAATGCGACAGGCAAAGTGATGAAGGACCAACTGATCAATAGATAGCGATAAGCGCCGGCACAGCCCGTAAATAGCATTTCCGCAGGACATGCTTTGATTTCGACCGATCTCGGCGTCCTGTATCGTCGCGGCGATACCCAAAATAGAAAATGCCATTCTCATAATCACGTTGCTTAGCGGACAGGAGGTTGCATGCGGTCCCGGAAGCAGACTCCGCCGGAACGCAACGGCGACCACGTCGACGAGGCGTCCAAGGAAACCGAGTCCGTCGACGCGCTCTCGTTGGCGGAGGAGGCTGAGGCCGAGGCAGCCGAAGCCGAGGCGGTGGCCGCTGCCGCCCGCGCGCGCGCCCGCGCGTTGCGCCTGCGCCGCGAGGAGGCTGAGGCCAAGGCAGCCGAGACCGTCGCAGCACCCGACGACGACACCGACGTCGAGGAAGCCGACGAAGCAGCGGAAGCAGATGACGACTCCGCCGATGCCGATTCCGATTCCGATACCGCTGTCGAGTTGACGGACGAGCCGGCCCCGGAACGCCGAGGCCTTCGGATCCCGCTGCCGACGTGGAAGGGCGTCGCCGCCGCCCTCACGGTCCTCGTCATCGCCGCCCTGCTGACGGGATGCGTGCTGATGTTCATCAGCCATCGCAACGCGCAGGCCCAAGAGCAGCGCAGAGCCGAGTTCGAAGCGGCCGCCCGCCAGGGTGTCGTCACGCTGATGTCGCTTGACTACAACAAGGCCAAGGAAGACGTCCAGCGCATCATCGACAACTCGACCGGACAGTTCAAGACCGACTTCCAGAACACCGCAGACGATTTCGTCAAGGTCGCGGTCGACTCGAAGGCGGTCACCGAGACCAACGTGACCGCGACCGCCGTCGAGACGATGACGAATGACACCGCGACCGTGCTCGTCGCCGCGTCGTCGCGCGTCACCAACGCCGCGGGCGCCAAACAGGAGCCACGAGCCTGGCGGCTCAGCGTGAACCTCGCTCGTGACGGCGGACAGTTGAAACTGGCGAAAGTCGAGTTCGTACCGTGACCGATGAGAAGGACGCTCCCGACGTGGACGTAACCGAGGGCGACGAACCGGTTTCGACCGCCATCGAGAACGAAGCCATTGAAAAGATCGACGAGCCCGAGAAGCCCGAGGCCGAACCGGAAGCACCGGCGACGCCGAAACGCGCGAAGCGCAATGTGCTCGGCGGTGTGGGACAGGGCGCCAAAAACCATTGGGTCGCAGTGTCGCTCGCGCTCGCGCTTGTCGCTGCGGCGGCCCTGACGGCCTGGATGTTCTTCTCTGTCTACAAGCCGGACCAACAGACCGACGATGCAGCCGCCCAGTCGGCGATCAGGGCCGCCTCCGACGGCACCGTCGCGCTGCTGTCCTATTCTCCTGACAGCCTCGACAAGGACTTCGCGACGGCGAAGAGCAAGCTCACCGGTAGCTTCCTGTCGTACTACACCCAGTTCACCGAGCAGATCGTCGCGCCTGCGGCCAAGCAGAAGGCGGTCAAGACGCAGGCCGCGGTCGTGCGGGCGGCTCTTTCGGAGATTCGTCCGGAGAGCGCGGTCGTGCTGGTCTTCATCAACCAGACCACCGAGAGCAAGGACCGGCCCGACGCCAGCTTCATCAACAGCGCGGTACGGGTCACCATGCAGAAGATCGACGGCGGCTGGCTCATCTCGTCCTTCGACCCGGTGTAACGCCGTGCGGGGTTATGAGCTTTTGGTGTTTTTGTGAGTAGGTGTTTTTGAGCGTGTGTTTTATTTGGTGGGTGTAGTTGGCGGAGTAGGCGCGGGTGAATGGGGTTCATCGGCAGACTGCTTATCGTGCGTGGGGCTCGATCCCGTGCGGGGGCTGGGGTCGGGAACGATCTTTGTCGATCTGGCGCCTGTGGCGCGTCCGGGTGGTCGCACTGTGGTGTATGTGCGGGTGGCTTCGCGTGATCAACGGGCTGATCTGGACCGGCAGGTGGCGCGGTTGGCGCAGTGGGGCACTGTTCACGGCCACGTCGTGTCGCAGGTTGTCTGTGAGGTCGGGTCGGCCTCGGTGGGAGCAGACCGAAATTGCGGCGGATCGTGTCGGACCCGTTTGCAACGGTGGTCGTTGTGGAGCACCGGGATCTGCTGGCCCGCTTTGGAGTGGAGTATCTGGGGGCAGCGTTGGCGGCGCAGGGCCGGCGGGTGGTGGTGGCCGATGCCGGCTAGGTTCGCCGTCCCTGAGGGGTGGGTGGTGCAGGGGTATCGGTTCGCTCTTGATCCCACTGCCGAGCAGCGTCGAGCGTTGGCGTCGCATGCGGGAGCGGCTCGTTTCGCGCACAATCACATGCTGGCTCTGGTGAAGGCGACGATGGATCAGCGTGGCGCCGAGCGTAGTTACGGAATCTGCGGGGATGGGTTGACTCCGGCGCTGGGGTGGTCGTTGCCGGGGTTGCGCAAGGTGTGGAACCAGCGCAAGCCGGTGTGGGCGCCGTGGTGGGCCGAGAACTCCAAAGAGGCCTACAACACCGGGCTGGACGGGTTGGCCCGCGGCTTGGATGCCTGGTCGGCCTCTCGACACGGTAATCGGGCCGGTCGTGCGGTGGGGTTTCCCCGGTTCAAGTCGGCGCGTGCGCCGCGATCGGTGCGGTTCACCACCGGAGCGATCCGGGTGGAACCCGACCGGCGGCATGTCAGGTTGCCGCGGGTCGGGGCGATCCGGACCCATGAGTCGACCCGCAAGCTGGCCCGCAGGGTCGAGGCAGGTTCGGCGCGGATCTTGTCTGCTACTGCCAACCAGGACAGTGCTGGCCGGTGGCATTGCTCGTTTCAGGTGGTGGTGGCGGTCAAGTCGCGGCCGGCGCATGCGCGGCGCTCACCGCATCCGGTGGTCGGTGTCGATGTCGGGGTCAAAGCCGACAATCTCATGGTGATCGCCACCCCTGAGGGCGCCGAGATCGGCCGGGTGTGCGCGCCGAAGTCGTTGAGCGCAGCGCAAACCCGGTTGCGGATGCTGCAGCGTCGTGCTGCGCGCCAGCGCGGCCCGTATGACCCACAGAGCCGGATCCGGCGGCAGCCCTCGCAGCGGTGGCGAGCTACTGCGGCCCGGATCCGCCGCACGCATGCCCATGCTGCGGCGGTGCGGCGCGACGTGTTGCACAAGGCGACCACCGCGCTGGCTCAGCAGCACCAGGTTGTTGTGGTGGAGACGTTGAACGCCTCGGGTATGCGCGCTAAGGGCGGCGCCCGCAAGCGCGGCTTGAACCGGGCCCTGGCGGATGCGGCCCTGGCTGAGATCCGGTGGATGCTGAGCTACAAAACACGGTGGTATGGAAGCCATCTGGTGGAGGCCGACCGTTTTTATCCGTCGTCGAA
>CADEGF010000025.1:23780-90787 GCA_902826815.1 uncultured Mycobacteriaceae bacterium | reverse complement strand
AGCCAACCGACTCAACTAGCAACGGCCAAGGCCACTCACGAAAGATCGAGGCTAGCCGTTCGATGTCGTTGGCGTAATCGTCGGGATTCGTGAAGTGTTGCTCACCGTCGTATTCGACGCCGACCTTCCATCGCGGATAGCCCATATCGATCCGGCGGACCACCCTTCCGTCGCAGTTCCTCACCGGGATCTGCGTCACTGGTCGCGGAGTTATGGATTCGACGAGAAGTAGTCGCAGTCGAGTCTCCTGTGGGGACTCCGCACCTCCATCGACGCGAGCCAGTGTCGCCCTCAACCGCCGGACTCCTCGCGCGCCCGGATATCGCTCGGCTATCGACACGACCTGTTCGGCAGGCACTTTCGTTGCGTTCAGCAGTGCGTCTATCCGAATGACCGCAGTCTCGCCGTCGAGTCGGCGGCCGAGGTCATACGCTGTTCTGGCCGGCGACGTACACGTCATGCCGCGCACCACCTGTCTCTCATCGTCGGCAATGACATCGGCACGAACGACAATGTCTTCCGACGCTGCGTAACGTGCCCGCCCCAACTCGGCAGGCTCATCAGATGGTAGCCATCGAGTTCCGAGCACCGCCGCCGCGGAACTTCCCACCAGGATCGCTTTGCGATGCGACCATAGCCACGCTGCGACGGCGCAATCACACGCAGTGAGTTCAAGGCCGATCGGCGCATAGACATCGCGATGCAGCTTGACGTATCGCGTTCGCAGGACCTGCCGCGTAAGCCTGCCCGACGCCAGCATTTCAGAGCCGATCACGATTCCTCGCACACTGATTAGGCGTGCCATTGCGCCGAATGGTTCCGCGAGACTTCAGACGATGACGGAAATCAGGCGAAATCCGTCAACAACTGAAGTCTCGGCGCGCGGTCAGGCCTTGGCGAGCCGTTTCTTCTCGACTGCGATGTCGAAATCGGCTGGCGGCCAAGTCAAGTCGAGCCCCTCGAGCGCCTCGATGAGCAGCTCGAGAATCGCCAGCCTGCTGTACCACTTGCGGTCGCACGGCACGACGTGCCACGGCGCGTAGTCCGTCGACGTCTTCTCCAGCATTGCCTGATAGGCCTCTTGGTACTTCGGCCACAGCAGACGCTCGTCGACGTCGCGCGGGTTGTACTTCCAGTACTTGTCGGGCCGCTCGAGGCGTTCGGACAACCGCTCCTTCTGCTCGTCGAGTGAGACGAACATCGCGACCTTGATGATGGTCGTACCGGTGTCGACCAGCTTGCGCTCGAACCTGTTGATCTCGTCGTAGCGCTTGCCCCACACGTCGGGCGGCACGATGTCGTGCACCCGCACCACAAGGACGTCCTCGTAGTGCGACCGGTCGAACACCCCGATGTGGCCCGGCGGCGGCAGTGCACGCCTGATCCGCCACAGGAAATGGTGCTTGCGCTCCTCCTCGTCGGGCACGCCGAAGCCCGTGTACCGGACGCCCTGCGGATTGGCCGCCCCCACAACGTGTTTGACGATGCCGCCCTTGCCTGCGGTGTCCATGCCCTGAAGCACGAGCAGCACGGAACGGTTGTCGTCACCGCTTCTGCTGTTGGCGTAGAGCATCTCCTGCAGGTCGGCGAATCGCTCGTTTCGCTCCGGCTGCAGGGCGGCGGCGTCGGCCTTCTTACCTTTGAACCCCGGTGTCGCGTTGGTGTCGATGTCAGACACCAGCTCGCCTTCGCGATACACCAGATAGTCGTGTGGTTCGTGCGTCCAGCGTGCGGGCAGATCGACCGATGTTCTCATTGTCTGAGCAATTGTGGCGGCAGGATCGGCGACGGGTGGGGCATTTCCCGGAACTTCTCCAGCGATCCGCCGACCTCGACGATGCCGCACAGCGCATTCCACGACAGCATCGTCAGGTAGTCGATCAGCTCGTCGGAACTCATCCGCGGATGCGACATCCACGAGTGCGTCGCCAGCTGCACGCCGCCGACCGTGTGATACGCCCACGCGTTGACGCCCCCGGTGTCCATGCCGACATCCACCATCTGCCTGCGCAGCATCACCGCAAGCATGCGGGCGATGATCTCCTCGCTGTTGGCGATCACCTTGTTCTTGCTCGCCGAGTTGTTCGCCATCACGAACCGGTACGGCTCGGGCTCGGCGGCCACCGTCTCGACATAGACCTTGATGACCTCGCGGGTCAGTTCGTAGCCCTGCAGATTCGACGACAGCGCGGCGGCCATATTGGGGATCAGCGTGGTCTGCGCGAACCGCATCATCACGGCGGTCGTCAGATCGTTCTTGTCGACGAAGTAGCGGTAGAGGACGGTCTTCGAGACGCCGATCTCGGCCGCGATCTCATCCATGCTGACGTTGCTACCGCGTTGCCGGATAGCGACAAGAGTGCCGTCTACCAGCTCGTTTCTGCGCTCTACTTTGTGCTGGTGCCACCGACGCTTTCGACCGTCGGTCTTTACCGCCCCCGGCGGTGTCTGCTGAGCCACTATCGCGGTCGTCCATTCCCTAGATCGACTCAATACTACGGCGAACCAGTGCCGCCAGCGGCGTCGGCACGGGCGAACACTCCAAGTTGTAGCGGATGATGTAGGAGTGGCACACAGACCAGGCGCCGGAAGCCAAGGATTGAAGGCTCTACCAGCGCCACCGGCCGAGCGGCTGAGCTTCGCCGAATCGTTGGCCGGCGCCGATACCGTTGCCGACGCCGAGCGCCGCAGTGGCCTGCGGCGGATGAAGGTGGTCGCGCTTGGCTTCCTGGTCGGGGCCACCGTCTTGTTTCTCTTCTGTCGGTGGGCCGAGGCCAACGGCGCGGGCGAATGGGCCGGCTACGTCGCCGCCGCGTCGGAGGCGGGCATGGTCGGTGCGCTGGCCGACTGGTTCGCGGTGACCGCACTGTTCAAGCATCCGTTGGGGATTCCGATCCCACACACCGCGATCATCAAGCGCAAGAAGGACCAACTCGGCGAGGGGTTGGGCGCTTTCGTGCGGGAGAACTTCATGTCGCCCGAGGTGGTCGAGACCAAGCTGCGCGACGCCGAGGTGGCCGGCCGGCTCGGCAAGTGGCTGTCGGAGCCTGCACACGCGCAGCGGGTGGCGGCCGAGGCCTCCACGGTGTTGCGGGTACTGGTGGAGATGCTGCGCGACGAGGATGTCCAAGCCGTGCTGGACAGGATGATCGTCAAGCGGATCGCCGAACCGCAGTGGGGGCCACCGATCGGCCGCGTGCTGGCCACCCTGCTTCAAGAGGGCCGTCAGGAGGCGCTGCTGCAACTGCTCGCCGACCGGGCGTTCCAGTGGTCGCTCAACGCGGGCGAGGTGATCGAGCGGGTCATCGAACGCGACTCGCCAACCTGGTCGCCGCGCTGGGTCGACCATCTCGTCGGCGACCGCATCCACCGTGAGTTGATGGACTTCACCGACAAGGTGCGCCGCAATCCGGACCACGAACTGCGTCGTTCGGCCACCCGCTTCCTGTTCGAGTTCGCAGACGACCTCCAGCACGACGATGCGACGATCGGCAAGGCCGAGAACGTCAAGAACCAGATCATGGCCCGCGATGAGGTGGCCCGCGCCGCCGAGACGGCCTGGAACGCGGCCAAGCGCATCTTCCTCGAGTCCGTCGACGACCCGTCCTCGGCCCTGCGCACCCGCATCGCGGACTCGGCGGTGCACATCGGCGAATCGCTGCGCGACGACGCCGACCTACGAGACAAGGTGGACAACTGGATCACCAGGGCGGCTCAGCACCTGGTCACCCAATATGGGGCGGAAATCACAACGATCATCACCGACACGATCGAGCGCTGGGACGCCGACGAGGCCAGCAGGCGCATCGAACTTCATGTCGGCCGTGACCTGCAATTCATCCGAATCAACGGCACCGTGGTGGGTGCGCTGGCAGGGCTGGCCATCTACTCGATCGCCCAGCTACTCTTCTGACCTGCGCTAACTAGTGCTTGCAAAAGTTAGCACCCCGACGTACCGTGGTGTCGTCACACCGAATACCCGACGCACCGAGGGGGTAACCCATGCCGCAGGACGAGAAGCTGGACGAGAAGCTCGTCGATGTGGTCTCCAACGCTGCGCAGGACATCGGGAGCTTCATCCGCTCGCAGCGTGAGGCGGCTCAGGTATCGGTGCGGCAGCTGGCCGAGAAGGCCGGTGTCAGTAATCCCTACCTCAGTCAGATCGAGCGGGGTTTGCGGAAACCCTCAGCCGATGTGCTCAGCCAGATCGCCAAGGCCCTGCGGGTCTCGGCGGAAGTGCTCTACATCAGGGCCGGAATGCTGGAACCGAGCGAGGCCAACGAGGTTCGTGACGTGATCATCACCGACGCGGCGATCACCGAGCGGCAGAAGCAAGTGCTGCTCGACATCTACACATCGTTTTGTGAACAGAACGAAGCCGCCCTTGTCGCCGAAGACGGGCCATCGGATGAGGAGCAAGCGACTGACTGAAACACGACGTACCGCTGCCAAAGAGACGACCAAGAGAAATCAGTGAAAGGAAGAAACAACATGGCGAAGAAGACTGCCAAGACCACGACCGCCCAGCCGACCGTCGACGACCTCAAGGCTCCTCTGCTCGCTGCAGTGGGCGCTGCCGACCTGGCGCTGGAGCGGGTCAACGAGATCGTTGCCACCCTTCGTGACCGTGCAGGCGAGGCTCGGACCGACGCCGAGGCGCGCGTCGAGGAGAGCCGTGCCCGGCTGACGAGGCTGCAGGAGGACCTGCCGACGCAGTTCGGTGACCTCCGCGACCGGCTGAGCAGCGAAGAGCTGCGGAAGTTCGCCGAGACCTACGCCGAGACCGCTCAGACCACCTACAACAAGCTCATCGAGCGCGGCGAGGTCGCCCTGGAGCGGCTGCGCAACCAGCCCGCCCTCGAAGAGGCCGCCGGTCGGGTGGAGACCTACACCGACCAGGCCGTCGAGCTGACCCAGGAAGCGCTGGGCAACGTTGCCACGCAGACCCGCGCGGTCGGCGAGCGCGCCGCCAAGCTGGTCGGCGTCGAGCTGCCCAAGAAGGCGCAGAAGGCGGCGGCCCCTGTGAAGAAGGCCGCCAAGAAGGCGCCGGCCAAGAAGGCCCCCGCCAAGAAGGCGCCGGCCAAGAAGGTCACCCAGAAGTAAATTCGACGCCAACAGTGGCGCCCGCATAGGCTGGTGAGGTGATCCTTGCCGACCTAGCGGGCGTCATTGTTTTGGCCCTCGTCGTTGCCGCATTCGCCGTGGCCGTCTACGCCTTCGTCCACGCAGCCATGCAACGGCCCGACGCGTACACCGCGGCAGGCAAACTCACCAAGCCGGTCTGGCTGCTGATCATCGGTGGGAGCGTCCTTCTACTGCTGGTGTTCCGCGATCCCTTCGGCGCGGCGATCGCCGCCGTCGCATCGGGTATCTATCTGGTCGACGTCCGGCCCAAGATCCTCGATATCCAGGGAAAGTCGCGGTAGCACGATGCTCCGCCTGCTCGCCGCCCCTGCGGCGGCCATGACAGCTGCCCTCATCCTCGCGGTCACGGCGACCGCCGATACCGTTCCCGCCCCGCCGTATGTCGCGCAGGCCGAATGGGCGAAATGGGGCGATCTGTCCAGCCTTCGCGTGTACCCGACGGATTCGGCGCGCATCGCGGCGACTCAGATCGGCACCACCGCACAGGCCGACGAGGCGTGGACCGAAGTGCTGACTCTGTCGCCCGACGCCGACATTCCCGGTATGCGTGAGCAATTCATGTGCCACTGGCAGTACGCCGAGCTCGCCGAGCCCGGCAAGTCCAGCTGGAATCTGGAGCCGTGGCGGCCCGAGGTCTCCGGCGACGAGATGGTCGCCGCACACTGCAATCCCGGCGGCACAGAAGAACCGTTCTAGTGCCCAGGAACTTCAGCCGCGACGAGGTTGCCGCGGTCGTCGATCACACACTTCTCAAACCCGAAGCGACGCAACGTGATGTGATCGCGCTCGTCGATGAGGCCGCCGAGTTGGGCGTCTACTCGGTGTGCGTATCCCCGACGATGGTGACGCTCGCCAAGTCATCGGCGCCCGCGGGCCTGCACATCGCCTCTGTGGTGGGTTTCCCTTCTGGTAAGCATCTTTCGGCGATCAAAGCCGCCGAGGCGGCCGGCGCCGTGACCGCGGGCGCCGACGAGATCGACATGGTCATCGACGTCGGCGCCGCCCTCGCCGGTGAATTCGACGCCGTGCGGGCCGATGTCGCCGCAGTCCGCGCCGCAGTTCCCGATGCCGTCCTCAAGGTGATCGTCGAATCCGCTGCGTTACTTGAGCTTTCCGGCCGGCCACTGCTGGTCGACGTATGCCGCATCGCCGAGGAGGCCGGTGCGAATTTCGTGAAGACCTCGACCGGGTTTCACCCGTCTGGCGGTGCCGCGACGAGGGCGGTCGAACTGATGGCAGGCGCTGTGGGCCCGGAGGTGGAGGTGAAGGCCAGCGGCGGCATCCGCACCGCCGTTGACGCCGTCGCCATGCTGAACGCGGGCGCGACCCGCCTCGGGCTATCGGGAACCCGCGCGGTGCTCGACGGGTTGGCTTAGAGGCCAGCGAAGCAGGGGTCGGTTTCGCCCGCCGGGATCGTGGCGTTCTTCGTCGAAAAGCGCGCTGTCACACCGGTATCGGTGACCGTGACATCGTCGGCCTTGATGCCGAGTGGATAGTTCTTGGTCAGCTGCGCGGAGAACGCGTCCAGTGCGGGCTGCACGGTCTCGCGCGGCAGCGTGAAGCCCAACCCGCTGAGGTTGACGACCTGTAGCGCGAGCCCGCCGTCCTGCACTGTCGGCTTGGTGATGATGCTGCTGCCCAGCGCCGCCTCTAGCTCGATCGTGCCATCGGACGGGTTCGTCTTGACTCCGCTGACGAAGCCGCCGACCACGGGAATGGAATCCTGCACGGTCTGCTTGATGCCGTCGGCCGTCCAGGTGATCGTCGCGTCCAGCGAGCCGATCGTGCCCTTCGAATCGCCGTTGCTCTGCAGCCGGACGTCGTCGATGTTGATCTGGGCTTTCATACCCTTTGCGTCGCGGATCTGGTTGCCCGCGGTCTCGATCGAGATGTTGCCGTAGTGGCCAGTCAAATGCTGGAGCAAGAACGGCGAGGCTCCGAATGAGACGGTGGCGTTGTCCTGCACCACGCATTCGGTCGCCGATGCCACCACGTCGTCGGCACGGCTGCGTGCGTAGAGTTCCGCCGCCAGCACTCCCGCGGCGACCAGTGCCACCACGATGACCACCGCAAGCACGATGCTCAGCGGGTCGCGGAAGAGGTTCCTGATCCTGCCGAGCAGCGAGGTGTCCTTCTGCGCGGGCCCGCCCGGTGGCGGCGCAGCCGGCTGACCCTGTGCGTTCGGCGGGAACTGCGGCGGGGGAGGCGCTTGGGGAGCCTGCCCAGGCTGGGGCTGGTTGGCAGGGCGGGCCCAGGGATCAGTCACGCCCGCGATTCTGCCCTATGAACATCAGCGAAGTCTGAGCGGTTGCGGAGCACCGCGATCGTGTCCCTGACCGAAGCCACGGTATCGGTGTCGATATCGGTGACGAGCAGCGTCGGGTCGGCCCCTGCGACGTCGACGA
Organism: uncultured Mycobacteriaceae bacterium; assembly: GCA_902826815.1. Lineage (GTDB taxonomy): Bacteria > Actinomycetota > Actinomycetes > Mycobacteriales > Mycobacteriaceae > Mycobacterium. The sequence continues at coordinate 83,237 of CADEGF010000025.1, read as the reverse complement.
CCTCACCGAGCGGAGACGCCACCACGCTGCCGCCGACCCCGGTCGGTCCGAGCGCGGCGATCTCGTCACCGGGATAGGCCTGACCGACGGCGGCGACGAAGCTGCCGGTGTCCAGCGCGCGTGCGCGGGCCAGCAGATTCCATTGCTCGAGCTTGCCCGGTCCGGTGCCCCACGACGCGTGCACGGTGATGACCTGCGCACCGCGCCGCGCCAGCTCGACGTAGAGCTCGGGGAAGCGGATGTCGTAGCACAGCGTCAGCCCGACACCCACCCCGTCGACGGTGACGACCACCGGCTCGTGACCGGGAGCGATCGTGCGCGACTCGGTGAAGCCGAACGCGTCGTAGAGGTGGATCTTGTCGTAGTGCGCGTCCACGCCCTTGCCCGACGCCACCAGCGTGTTGGTGACACGGGGCCGACCGTCCCTTTCATCGGAGGGCACGAACATCCCGGCGACGACGGTGATCCCGGCCCCTGCCGCGATGGCCCGCACGCCGTCGGCCCACGGCCCGTCGAGCGGCTCGGCGACATCGGCCAGCGACCGCCCGATGCGGCACATGGTGTTCTCGGGGAACAGCACCAGGTCGGCGCCCGAGTCGGCGGCGCGGCGGGTGTATTCGTCGACCAGTTTCAGGTTGTCCGCCGGCTCGGTGCCCGCCTGGATCTGCGCCAACGCGATTCGCATGGTTCCAAGAGTAATGCCGAGATCACGGCCCGCACGCGTGCCGGTCGCGGGCGGCCTTCTTATTGCCGAGTTTCCCAGACCGGACCTGGGTGGCCAGGCTGTCCAGAATCACCCGTGAGCTCAGCAGCGCGGTCTGCTCGGCCCAGTCGTACGGCGGCCAGGCCGCACCCGTCAAGGTCGAGGCGGCGCAACGGTAGCCCACGGCACGGTGAGTACCCCGTCTCTCATGCGGCGGCGCGGCGGCTCGACCGGCCATCCGCTTTCGCGCAGCATCTTCAGCATCGCGCGCCACCGCTCCCGCGGGCCGAACACGCCGTGGCCTGCGACGCTGGCCCACGCCTGATCGGCCGCATCGAGCAGTGTGTTGATCGGCTGACCCGAGACATTGTGGTGGATAAGGATTTTGGGAAGGCGCTCGGCGAGATCTGACGGGCGCTCGATGGCGAACGGGTCACACGCCAATATCAGGCTGACGGGGCCTTGGCGGTCCAGCAGCACCCAACCGCACCGTCTGCCGATCTCGTCGCAGGTGCCGTCGACGATCAGGCCGCCGGGCGCCAACCGCGTCCGCATCAATGACCAGGCCTCGTCGACGGCGTCCTCCGCGTACTGGCGAAGCACGTTGAAAGCCCGCACCAGCACCGGGCGGTGGCCTGCCAGCTCGAAACCGCCGAGGCCGAACTCGACACCGGCCTGCGGCGGCACTATCCGCTCGGGGTCGATCTCAAGGCCGATCACCCGGACGTCGGTGCGGACCGCCCGCAGCCGGCTCGCCAGCTCGAGGGTGGTGACGGGCAGGGCGCCGTAGCCGAGGTCGACGACGAGCGGGTCAGCGGCGGACTGCAGCGCGGTGCGAACCCGCGGTGAGTGCACGAGCCAGCGGTCGCAGCGACGGAGGCGGTTGTGACCGGTGGTGCCCCGTGTCAGCTGTCCGACCGGGGCACCCATGGCTCAATTTTAGGTCGTCGGGCGTCATTCGCCCTGATCCACGCCGCGCGGCGGGACAGAATTCTAAGCTTGTCTAAACGAGAGGCACGTTCTACTGTGATCAGGTGTTAGAGGTCGGCCGCGAGATCCCTGCGGCGCTGCGGAAGCGCTACGAATCCGAAGGGTGGTGGACCTCGGAGACCCTCGGCGAACTGCTGTCGGGCGCCATTGAGCCGCGCAGAGATGTGACCTTTCGGGTGCACTCGACGGTGCGGCCGTTCGCGGGCACGTTCGGTGACGTCGAACTGCTGGCACGCAGGCTCGCTGCCGGACTGCGGAGTCGCGGTGTCGGTGCAGGGGACGTGATCGCCTTCCAACTGCCGAACTGGGTGGAGGCGGCCGCGACGTTCTGGGCCGCGACCTTTCTCGGCGCCGTCGTCGTGCCGATCGTGCACTTCTACGGCCGCAAGGAAGTCGGGCACATCCTGGCCACCGCTGAGCCGAAGGTGTTCATCGCCGCAGCGGAGTTCGGCAGGATGCGCTTCGAGTCGGACCTCAGCAACGGCGTACCGGTCGTGGGCGTGGTCGGCAGGAACTTCGAAGACCTCTTGGCCGACGAACCGATGGACGGCATCGTCGACGCCGATCCGGCGGCACCCGCGCTGATCGCGTTCACCTCGGGAACGACCCGTGATCCCAAGGGGGTGGTGCATAGTCACCAGACTCTGGGCTTCGAGATCCGACAACTCGCCGAGAACCACCCGCACAATCCCAACGGAACCGTAATGGCGCTTCCGGTAGGGCATTTCATCGGAATGCTCGGCGGGCTGCTGTGCCCGGTTCTGGAGGGCGCCCCGATACACCTGAGCGATGCGTGGGATCCCAGGGCGGTATTGAGCTTGATGAAGCGGGACGGGGTGGGGTTCGGCGGCGGACCGACGTATTTCGTCACCAGCCTGCTGGACCACCCCGAGTTCAGCGAGGAACATCTGGAGTACATGCCGTACCTCGGACTCGGCGGCTCGGCCGTGCCGCCGACGGTGACGCGCCGGGTGACAGACCTCGGCCTCGTGGTGACTCGGTCCTATGGCAGTACCGAGCACCCGTCGATCACCGGAGCGAAAGCCGATGCGCCGCAGGATAAGCGACTGCTCACCGACGGCAACGCAAGGCCGGGAGTGGAGATTCGGCTCGCACCCGACGGCGAGATCCTCAGCAGGGGACCCGACCTGTGCCTTGGCTATCTCGATCGAGAACTATCGGCCGAGGCGTTCGACGACGACGGTTGGTACCACACCGGCGACATCGGAGTGATGGACGACGACGGCTACCTGACCATCACGGACCGCAAGTCCGACGTCATCATCCGGGGCGGCGAGAACGTCAGTGCCCTCGAGGTCGAGGAAACGCTTCTCGGCATGGCGGAGATCGCCGAGGCGGTTGTGGTGGCGGCGCCCAATGCCCGGTTGGGCGAGCATGTCGTCGCAGTCCTGCGGATAAGGGCAGGGCACCGGATGCCCACCACGGACATGGTCCGCGGACACTTCGAAGCCGCGGGGCTGGCGCGCCAGAAGTGGCCAGAAGAGTTGCGCGAAGTCGACGACTATCCGCGCACCGCGAGCGGCAAGGTGCAGAAATACCTCGTACGACAACAGGTTCGAAGTTCATCGGTGACACAAGTGTGAGGAGTGCAGCAGTGGCCGGACGGGTGGAAGGCAAGGTGGCCTTCGTGACCGGAGCCGCGCGCGGGCAGGGCCGCAGTCACGCGGTCCGGCTGGCCGAAGAGGGCGCCGACATCATCGCGATCGACGTCTGTCGTCACATCGAGAACACGCCGGAACCGGCGCCGACGCCCGATGATCTTGCCGAGACCGCGGACATGGTCAAGGCACTCGATCGCCGGGTTGTCACCGCCGAGGTCGACGTCCGCGACTTCGATGCGCTCGCCGCGGCTGTCGACGGTGGTGTCGAGCAGCTCGGCAGGCTGGACATCGCGGTGGCCAACGCAGGCATCGGCACGCCGGGCGCCATGCTCGATGAGATGGACGAGCCCCGCTGGCAGCAGATGCTCGACGTCAACCTCACCGGGGTGTGGAAGTCCGTCAAGGCCGCGGTGCCGCACATCAAGGCCGGTGGCTGTGGCGGCTCTGTGATCATCACCAGTTCGGTGGGCGGGCTGAAGGCCTACCCGCATGTCGGCCACTACGTGACCGCAAAGCACGGAGTCGTCGGCCTGATGCGCACCTTCGCAGTTGAGCTGGGGCAGTACTCGATTCGGGTGAACTCGGTGCACCCCAGTCACGTGAGCACCGACATGCTGCTGAACGAATCGACGTACCGGTCGTTCCGGCCGGACCTGGAGAACCCCGGGCCTGAGGACATCGAACCGATCTGCAGGATGTTCCATATGCTGCCGATTCCCTGGGTCGACGCGAGCGACATCAGCAACGCTGTGCTGTTCCTGGCATCCGATGAGTCGCGCTATGTCACCGGCGTCCCCCTTCCGATCGACGCGGGCAGCTGCCTGAAATGACCGGCGCCTTCGACGGGATCCGCGTCGTCGAACTCGCCCAATGGGTATTCGTCCCTGTCGCGGGCGCATTGTTGGCCGACTGGGGGGCCGACGTCATCCGCGTCGAACGTCTCGACGGCGATCCGTATCGCGGCCTGGCAACCCAGGGCATCGGTACAGACCGCGACGGCGTGAATCTTTCTATGGCGCTTGCTAATCGGGGTAAGCGGTCGGTCGCACTGGACCTGCGCCATCCGCGTGGTCTCGAGGTCCTGCACGATCTGCTCGCTTCGGCGGACGTTCTGCTGACCAGTCTTCGGCCCGGTGCCCTCGAACGCCTGGGCCTGCGCGCCGAGGCGGTACGCGAGCGCTACCCGACGCTGATCTATGCGCGCGGCAACGGCTTCGGAGTCAACGGACCGGACGCGGAGGCGCCCGGCTACGACAGTTCGGCGTTCTGGGCACGCGGCGGTGTCGGGCATACGCTCACCCCGGCCGACCGGGACTATCCGATCAGCCAACGCGGAGCGATGGGTGACCGCAACGGCGCGATGGCGCTGGCGTTCGGCATCGCGGCCGCGCTGCTCAAACGCGTTCGCACCGGCGAAGGATCGGTGGTCGACGTCTCGCTGCTGGCAACGGCGATGTGGATGCTGTCCTCGGATCTGCTCGCGGCGCTCAACGGTGGCGAGGTCAAGCCGGCTTCGGGTCGCACGGCGCTGATGAGTCCGCTCACCGCGACCTACCGCACGAAGGATGATCGCCACGTCCAGCTGATGTTCCTGCAGGGTGACAGGTACTGGCCGGAATTCTGCCGAACAATCGGTCGGGCCGACCTCGCGGAGGACGCCAGGTTCGCCGATACAGCGGCACGACGGACCAACGCGGCGGCGTGCGTCGCCGAGCTCGACGCGATCTTCGCCGAGCACACTGTCGACGAGTGGAAGGACATCCTCGCGACGCTGAACGCCCCGTGGTCGCCCATTCAGTCCATTCAGGAATTGGTCGATGACCCGCAGGTGCTTGCCAACTCCTATATCGGCGAGGTGACTGCAGACGACGGCAACTCCTACCGACTGCCCAGCGTCCCAGTGCAATTCGATGGCGAACCACCCGATCTGCGGCGTGCGCCCGAACACGGCGAACACACTGAGGCGATATTGCTTGAACTCGGATACGAATGGGACAGGATCAGCGAACTGGCCGACGAGGGAGCCATTCCGTGACGGAGCGGCCGGTACCGATGCCCGACGAATCGTCGGCGCCCTACTGGGCCGCCGCGGCCGAACACGTCCTCACCGTTGCCAGGTGCGGGCGGTGCGGGACACTCACGCTGCCGCCCGATGTCGTGTGCGCCGCATGTGGCTCGACCGATCCGGCGTTCGAGTTCACCGAGGTGAGCGGAAACGGGGTGGTGCGGTCGTGGACCGTGGTGCGGCAGTCCTTCCTGCCCGGCTTCGACGTCCCGTTCGTGCTCGTCGACGTCGAACTCGCCGAGCAGGTCGACCTGCGCGTCATCGGCAGGCTCCTCGACGGCGCCGAGACAGAGGTGGTCCTCGGTTCCGCTGTGCGCGTCGCGTTCGAAGATCTGACGCCCGGAATCGCCGTTCCCGCATTCGAGTTGGTGACATGACGGCTGGCGTCGCAATCGTCGGATATGCGCAGAGCACGATCGAGCGGCGCGCGGGCCGCCCGCTTGGCGCGATCGCGGTGGACACCGCGCGGGACGCCATCGTCGACGCCGGACTGACGGTGGACCGGGTCGACGGCTTCGTCAGCTCGACGATGTTGCCGAGCGCGGGCGGACATCAGACCGTCGACGGCATCAGCATGGCTTCGTCGTCGTGGCTCGCGCGCAGCCTCCGCGCGAACCCGGCGTTCGTCGCGGGTTTCGACGGCATCGGCCAGGTCAGTGGTTCGGTGGGGCTGGCTGTCAACGCGGTCATCAGCGGCGCAGCCGACTACGTCCTTGTGCACCGCGCGCTGCACAACCCGGCGGGCAGCTATCACGCCAACCCTATGCGTGAAGTCCGCGGTGCCCAGCAATGGACTGCGCCGCAAGGCTTCTTCGGCCCGCTGGCGATGATCGCACTGCCCTACAACGAATACCTGCAGCGATTCGGCGCGCGCCGTGAATCGATGGCCGCGGTCGTGACGGAGGCGCGCAAGAACGGATCGCGGCTGCCGTGGTCGTACTGGCGTGACCGGCCGCTGACCGTCGACGAATACCTTGCTGAGCCGACGCTCGCCGACCCGATCTGCCGACCGGACTGCGACATCCCCGTCGACGGTGTCGCGGCATTCGTACTGACATCCGCCGAACGGGCCCGCGATCTGCCGAACCGGCCGGTGTATGTGGCGGGACAAGCGAATAGCACCGGTGGGCGTCGTCGGCTACCGCTGCACTGGCCGCTTGACGACATCATGGACGGCGGCGCCGATACCGTCGGTCGGTTGTGGCGACGAACCGGGCTGAGCATCAACGAGGTTGACCTGCCGCAGGTTTACGACGGCTTCTCCCCGCTGGTGTGGTTCTGGTTGGAAGCGCTTGGAGTCTGTCCGGTCGGGGAGGCGCACCGGTTCGTCGAGGCGGGCGGCATCGACAGCGACCGACCCGGCGCGGTGCCCGCGCTGTCGGGCGGCGGTGCGCTCGGCAACGGCCGGATGCACGGCGTACCGCAGATGCTCGAGTGCTACCTGCAACTGTCCCGCCGCGCAGGGGTGCGTCAACGCGACGTGTCGGTCGGCCTCGCGTGCCAGGCGGCGCCCCACTTCGGTGGGGTGGTGGCCTACACATCTGAGCCGGTGTGAGCGTCAGTGCGGCAGTAGGTCGCCGAAGTTCTCCGGCTGCTGCGCCAGGTCGCTCTGCTGGTATACGTTTCCGTCCGGGCCGACGTATCTTCCCGTACGCGGGTCATAGTTCGCCGTCGTCGCCGCAGGTGCGGCCGGGGGCGGTTCTTCGGGCGGCGCCGTAGCGGGATCGTCGACCGGAGGCGGCATCGGCGTGCCTTCGATCGGCGCATAGGTGTTGTCGTTGAGAGACGCTCTGTTGTCGAGAGGAACGCCCTGGGAGATGAGGTTGGGATCGAACGGGTAGGGCCCCAAAACGTGCTGCCGCATGGCGAGTGGTTGGTACTGCTGGTCGCTGTTGCAGAGTTCCACCGTCGGTGCGCGCTTACCTGGCCGGCTCATGCACGGGTTGTTGCGAACGCCACGCACTGCGATGGGCGAGTCCTGCGGCAGCTTGCAGTACAGGTCGTCGGGCGTGTCGATCACGGACTCGTCGGCCGGTGACCGCCATTGCGACGGCGGAAGGAAGCCCACCGTGCACGGCGGTGGGTCACCGTTCATCAGTGCGAAGCCGCCTAATGAGAAACCGGTCGGATTGTTGATCGGCGAAAGGGCGCCGAATCCGCCGATGTAGGGAGGCAGCAGGACCAGCAGTTGACGCAGCGACGGGTTGTAGGTGACTCCGACCTCGCCGACTGTGGTCAGATTCGCCAACAGCACAGGCAGCGTTGGCTTGACCTGGTCGAGAAGTCTCGAAACCTCATCGGCGGCACCGGGTCCCGTGTTCAGTATCGTGCGCACGTCGCTGTCGTTGTGCACGACTTGCCCGGTCACCGCATTGAGACTCCGCGCCCAGGCGCGCAGGTCGTCGGCGCTTTGCGCCTGCGAGTCGAGTAGTGGGGCGCTGTCCTGAACCAGAGCGCGGGTGCGGTCGGCCGTCGCGTCGGCGTCGGCGGCGATGCGCGACCCCGAATCCAGCAGGGAGCCCACGTCGTAACCCGCACCGTTGAACGCGTGGAACGACTCGTCGAGCAGGCCGGACAGCTTGTCCTTTGGCACGCTGCCGACGAATGCGCTGAGCTGGTCGAGCACTGGACCGACCTTGAGCGGGACAGTGGTGTTGTCGCGGTGGATCACCGAACCGTCGGTGAGGAACGGCGGTCCGGCGCCACGGGGTATCAGGTCGACGTACTGCTCTCCGACAGCTGACACGCTGCGTACATTGGCCTGCACGTCAGCCGGTATCCTCGGCGAATTGTTCAGCGTGAGTGTGGCGGTTGCGCCTGTTCTGGTCGGGTCGACGCGTGACACCTTCCCGATCTCCACGCCGCGGTAGGTGACGTTGGCGAACCGGTACAGCCCACCCGTCGCGGGCAGGTCGACGGTGACGGTGAGGTGGCCGATCCCGAGCCAGGTCGGAACCCGCAGGTAGCCGAAAACCATTGTCGCCAAGCCGATGAGCGATGCAATGGTGAAAATCACCAGCTGGGTTCGCACGAGCCGGGTCAGCATCAGTACGGTCCTGCGAATATCGTCGACGACTGGTCGAAGGGTGCCTGCGGCGGTACGACCGGCAGCACCGGCCCAACCGCAGGTGCGGGCGCGGCGGGTAATGGACCCTCCTGCGGTGGCTGTGTGACGCTCGCATTCAATGGCGTGTACGTGTAGGTCAGGGTTTTCGGATCGCCTGGCGCGGGGACCATCTGCGCGTTGGGATCACCCCACCGGGTGCCGAGTAGAAGCGAGCGCTTCAGTCGGGCGTACGTCAGGTCCATGGTGGCGAAGATGTTGATGTAGTCGCCACGGATGGCGCGGTCGATGAAGTTCTGCGAGAACGGGTACGTCGGGACAAACGCCAGAACAGGGCCGAGTTCGGGGCCTACGTCGGCGAGGGCCTTCAGCGTCGGTTCGAGATTGGTCAAATTTTGGACGAGGTCGTCTTTGGTGCTGTCGACGAGTTTGGTCGCCACGTCGCTGAACTGGCCCAGTTTCTGCATAGCTGTGACGAGCCTTGCCCGTTCCCGCAGAAGGACGTCGAGGGCCCCCGGCACAGTGTGCAGTGCATCGGTGATGTCGTCCTTTTGGCCCGACAGCGTGGCGGTCAGCCGGTTCAGCGCGGTGATCGTGTCGTTGAATCGTTGCCGTTGATCGTCGACGACCCCCACAAACGTGTCCAACCGAGAAATCAATTCACGGACATCGCCTTCGCGCCCTGACAGCGTAGTCGAGGCGCTGTGGATGAAGTCGCCTATCTGTCCGAGTCCGCCCGCGTTCGTGACAACCGACAACGCGGACAGGGTCTGCTCGGTCGACGGGTAGGTCGATGACCGATTCAAGCCGAGGGTTGAACCCGGCTCGAGCCGACCCGTTGGTGGCTCGCCGAGCGGCGGGTCGAGGGCGAGATGCATCGAGCCGAGCAGGCTGGTCTGCCCGACTCTGGCGACCGCATTGGCGGGAACCACCACGTCGGGCCTGACCCTGATGTCGACTTCGGCGTGGAAGTTCCTCGCCCGAAGCTTCCCGACGCTGCCGACGGTGACGTCGTCGATCATCACCGGCGAATTCGATTCGAGAGTACCGATATTGGCGAGCTGGATGTGATAGACGGCGTTGCCGGAACCACTCGCGACAGCACCGGGCAGCGGAAGCGAGTTGATGCCGCCGAACCCGCAGCCCGCGGTCGCTACGACAGACAGCGCCACAGCGACGGTGCGCCGGAGTGCACGTGCGATCACGATGGCGGCATCCCTTCGGTTGGCAGGGGCGCCGCCGTATCGGGCGGAGCCTCCGCGGGCAACAGCATGTCCGGCAGCGAAGGCACGGGGCCACTATCGCCTGCCCCCGCGTACGCCGACACCGCAGGCGGTTGCTCGGGCGGACCTGGCGGTGCTCCTGCTCCGCCGGGAGCGAGCGCGGGATCGGAGTAGGTCAGTTTGTCCGGGGTCACAGACGGCATCAGGTACGGGTTCAGCGGAGGCTGCGGCAGGATGTTGAAGTTGAGCAGACGCAACGCCGGGCCGAGGTACTGCGCACAGAGCTTGCCCGTCTCTGTTGCCGTTACGTTCTCGATGGCACCGATGGCCGAGCAGATGAACGCGACGGGGTTGGAGAAGTTGGCGAACACGAATGTTCCGAGTCCGCCTGGCACATTCGGGTGGAGGATGTTGTAGGCGTTGGCAAATGCCGTCGGCGCGACATGGAGGATGTTCTCCACGTCCGTCCGATGGTCGACCAGCACCTGCGTGGCGTTCGCCAGCCGCTGAACCTGTTCGGCGGTCTTGTCGCGGGTGTTCGCGACAAACCGCTGCACCTCCCCGACAGCCACCGCGAGTTCGGACATGGCTGCGTCCAGATCACTTCTGCTGTCGTCCAGCACCGCGCCGAAGGTCGCGAGACGATTTTGGAACACCACGAGGTCATCGCTGCTGTCGCGCAGCGCCGCGACGAAGGTCTGCAGATTCTCGATGGTGGCGACGACGTCGCCGCTGCCGTCGGACAGGATGCGGGCGAGCTGCGACAGCTGGGCGAAGGTTTGCCGCAGCCTGTCGCCGTTGCCAGCCATGGCATTCGCCGCGCTGTCGATGAACCTGCCCGCCGAGCTGCTCGACAGGGTGCTGTCGGGGCCGAGTTCGGTTGCCAGCCTTGACAGCTGGGTCTTGACTTCATCCCATTCGATCGGGACCGCTGTCCGCTGCTCGTCGATGACGGCACCGTCGGTGAGTCGAGGCTGGCCGGCCCGGTAAAGCGGGGCGAGTTGAACGTAGCGGGCCGCCACCAGGTTCTGCGCCACGATCACTGCCTTGGCATCGGCGGGCACTGCCACCTGGTGGCCGACTTCCAGGGTGACAGCGGCGTGCTCTGGCTGCGGCGTGATGGACCTGATGGTGCCGACCTTCACGCCCGCGATCCGCACCTCGTCGCCGCGGTAGAGCCCGGTGGCTGACGAGAAATACGCCGTGATGGTTTGTGGCGCAAACAGCGTCTGGCGCACTAGGACACCGCTGCCCGCGGCCAGGATGGCCACAAGGGCCGCGAGCAGCACCACCCGCAGTCGGCTGCTCATCGGTTGCCTCCCGGAATGCCGTTGTGTGGCCAGGGAAACAGCGCTCGAGGCATATCAGGATCGTCGCGTCGGAAGCCGAACGCGTAGTCGAGGAAGGGCTGTAGCAGCTGCGGCGGGACGAGGTTGGGCACGTACGCGTTGTAGTAGGCGCCGCTGGAGACGGACTCGCTTGTGGTCATCTCGAATTTCTTCAGACCAGGCAGGGCCTTGGAGAGGCTGTCGCGATTCTTTTCCAGCATGGCGGTCACCGCGTTGAGCCGATCGAGGGTCGGGGCGAGTTCGGCTTCGTTGTCGTCTACAAGCCCTGTCAGGTTTCTCGCGACCGCGGCCGTGTTCGCGAGCAATGCGCTGATGGCGTCGCGGCGTTCCACCAGCACCGCCAGCAGATCGTTGGCGTTGAGAATGAGGGTGTTCACCTGCTGGCTGCGCTCGGCGAGTATCTGAGTGACAGATGCGGCGTTGTGCAGCAGGTCTGCCAGGGTCTCGCTGCGGCTGTTCAATGATTTGGACAGCCGGGTCAGCCCGTCGAATGTCGGACCCAGTTGGGGGGCAACCCGATCCAGCGTCGCCGACAGCGTGTCCAGCGATTGGTTGAGCGCGGCGGTGTCCGTGGCGGCGACGTTGGTCGTCAGGTCGTTGACGGCCTCGTTGAGTGAGTACGGCGAGCCGGTCCTGGCCAGCGGGATGACGTCGCCGATGTGCATCGAGCCGCGGCCGGCAGGTTCCAGCGTCATGATCCGCGCACCGAGGAGCGAGCCCGTCCTGATGTGTGCGGTGGTCCGTTCGCCGAGCCGGATGCCGTCCCTGACAACGAAAGTCACCACCGCACCGCGGTCGGCAAGCGCGACATCGGTAACATTGCCAACCGTAATGCCGGACACTTTCACGTCGTTGCCAGAAGCCAGCCCGCCTGCGTCTGCAAACTCTGCTTGATACCTGATGCCGGTCGCCCACGAGATCAGCCGCTCCGGCTGCAGCCCGATACCGACCACCATCAATGCCAGGACGACTCCGAGGAACCCCACTCTCCGCAACGCGGGGTTGTTGCGGTACTTAAGCATCGGGCTCTGCGCACCGTCCGTCCCGCTGCTTGATGAACGGGAAGACGGCGGTCTCGCCCTGCAGATCGGAGACGCGCACGCTGACACCGCAGAGGTAATAGTTCACGAAGCTGCCGTAGGACCCGACCCTGGCCAACTTGCGGTAGTTCTCGGGCGCGCGCTGTATCGCCTTCTCGATCAGGCCCTTGTCCTTGTCCAGAAGTGGCGCAAGACGATTCAGCTGATCCACCGTGGCCGCAAGGGGCGTCCTGGCGTTGCTCAACAGGTCGGCGATGGATGCCGTACCTTTGCTCAGCGAGTCGACGGCGATGCCGATCGTGTCGCGGTCGGCGGCCAGTTCAGTGGTCAACCGTTCGAATCGGTCGAGCGCTCCCGAGAACCGGCCACTCTCCTTGTCCAGTGTGGCGAGCACGGTGTCGAGGTTGTCGACGAGGCTCTCGAGCGCAGCGTTGTTGTCGGCCAGGGTGTTCGAGAACGAGGACGTCCTGTTCAGAAGGGACTGCAAAGTGTCACCCTGTCCCTGGAAGATCTGCAGCAACGCCTCGGTGAGCGCATTGACATCCTGCGGATTCAGGCCCCGGATCACTGGTTTGAGCCCGCCGAGCAGCAGGTCGAGATCGAGCGCGGGCTGCGTCCGGTCCACCGGAATCTGCGAGCCGCGCGGCATGCTCTGGCTGGGACCTGGGCCGTCGAGCAGTTCCAGATAGCGGTCGCCTACCAGGTTGAGATAGCGCACGGCTGCCCGCGAGCCGGTGGTCAGCGCCACATCGTTGTCGGCGTCGAATGACACAAGCACGGTGTTGTCATCGCGAAGGGTGACGTCGTCCACGGTGCCGACACGCACGCCCGCAACCCGGACGGAGTCGCCGGCCTGCAGGCTGGACGCGTCGGCGAACACGGCGGAGTAGCCGTGCGTCGAACCGCCTCGGAATTCGCCGAAGATAGCGAAAAGGCACCCGGTCAGCACTAGCGCCACCACACCGAAGAGGCCGAACCGGAAAGCCGTGCCGCGCATGCTCATCCGGGTTGGCCCCACTGCGCGGAATTTCGAGGCGGCCCGTCGACTGGTCCGAAGAGCCACTGCTTGAGGCCGTCGGAGTTCAGCAGGATTCCCTGATTGCCGTAGCCGGCGGCGCTCGTTCCGACATCCGCGACGACCTTGGGCGGGTATGTGTTGAACTGGACCGGGAGTTGACCGCTGCACTGTGGACCGCCGGTGGCTGCGACCTTCGGCAGATCCTGCGGGTAGCGGTAGCGTTCGATGCCCAACGTGAGGGCACCAAGGTCGTAGACGCCCGGCAGTGGGTTGGGTGGCTTTCGGGCGGCGTCGATCATTCCCGTCAGGGCGCAGTTCAGCGCCTCGTGGTACTCGTTGGTCAGGCTGGTCGTCGGCACCAGTAGGCGCATCAGGTTCGCGAGCGGTTCCGTGTTCGTGCCGAGGACGTCGCTGCCGATGTCGGCCAACCCGATGCTCGACACGAGAAACCGATCGAGGCTTGATTGTTCGTCGACCAGGGTGCGACTGATTTGGCTGGCATTTCTGATGACGCCGAGCAGGTCGGGGGCGGCGTCGGCATAAGCGTTGGCGACGTCGGGAAGCGTCTGTAGGTCGGCGCTCAGCTGCGGCAGGCCCGGTTCGAACTTCGCCAGGAATGAGTTGAGATCGGTCAACGATCGCCCGAATGTCTCGCCGCGGTCGCCGAACGCCGTCGACACCGCACCCAGCGTCTCGTTCAGCTTGGCCGGATCGATCTGGGACAGAACGGAGTTGAGCTGTTCGAAGATTGTGTTGACCTCGACGGTCACGTGTTGTGAGTCGAGTACCTGGCCTGCGCGCAGCGACGTCCTCGACGGATTCGCGGGAGTCACGAACTCAACGGATTTGGCCCCGAACACGGTGGCCGAACCGATCTCGACGAGGGTGTTGTCTGGCATCAGCGCAAGTCGGCTCGGGTCGATCGCCAGCTGCAGCTCGGCGCGTCCGTCTGCGGTCTCCTTGACGGCCGCGACCGAGCCGATCTGCGCGCCGTGCAACTTCACGCGTGCGCCGGGATTCATGAGCAATCCGGCGCGATCGGCCATCACGGTGATCGGCGCCGTCTCGGTGAAGTCACCCCTGAATTGGGCCGTCGCCGCGACGACGAGCCCGACCATGACAAGGACGGACACAACCCCGACGATCGGCCGCCGGTAGCTCCTGGCGCCGAAGTCGCGGCCGGCTTCGGACGCGACCGGCGCGGCAGTGGTTGCGGCGCTCCACAGAGGCTTCTTCATGCCCGGCGAATCAGCCAATATCTGGTAGTCAACGCACCCCTCAGCTACTGTGACGGAAATCTCATCTTCGTGGCGACGAGAAGCGTACACAAGCAGAATCGCAGTTGCAATCTACTTTAGAGGAGAATAGCGTTCTATCTCCATCATTAGTTTAGGAGCCGATTTGGCAATACTTGCGGAGCAGCGCACATACGTCGCCGGCCAGTGGGTGACGGGCCACGACGTGGTGTCAGTCGAGAATCCCGCAGACGAAAGCCACGCCGCCGATCTGACCGCGACGCCTGCGGGGCAGGTCGAACACGCCATCGCCGAGGCGCGCACAAGTTTCGACTCGGGTACGTGGGCGGACCTGACTGTGGCGGACCGTGCCCGCGTGCTCGGTGAGTTCATCGACTACATCGAGGGCAGGGGGGAGACGCTCGTACCGACCCTGGTGGCAGAGGCGGGTCAGTCCACCCGCTTCGCGGAGATGACCCAGCTTCGGGCAGGCGTTGCGCTGGCGCGTCAGACGATCGAGCTGTACCTCGAGATGAAGCATGAGGAGGCCAGCCCCGTTCCCGTCGACGATCTCGTTCGCGGACGGGTCGCGCTGAGCATCCGGCGCCACGAACCCGTTGGTGTGGTGGCGGCGATCACCCCGTACAACGCCGCGCTGATCATGGGCTTCCAAAAGCTGATCCCGGCGTTGATGGCGGGCAACTCCGTCATCCTGCGTCCGAGCCCGCTGACGCCCATCTCGTCGCTCATCTTCGGAATGGCCGCCGACGCAGCGGGGCTGCCGCCAGGAGTCTTGAGTGTCGTCGTCGAATCCGGCACTGCGAGCGCGGAATTGCTGACGTCCCATCCCGCCGTCGACATGGTGTCGTTCACCGGCTCGACCCAGGCAGGCCGCAAGATTCTCGCCCAGGCGGCACCAACAGTGAAGCGGGTGTCGCTGGAACTCGGCGGCAAGTCCGCGCAGATTTACCTGCCCGACGCCGTGCACCGCGCCGCGATGGGCGCGGCCATGGTCGTCATGAGCACCTCGGGGCAGGCGTGTGTCGCCGCGACCCGCATGCTCGTTCCTGAAGACCAACGCGAGCAGGTGCTCGAGGCGGTCAGTGGTGTCTACCGCTCGATCAAGGTCGGCCCCCCGTCGCAGCCCGATGCCACCATGGGGCCGGTCATCAGTGCCGCGCAGCGGGAGAAGTGCGAACGATTGGTGGAGGCCGCAGAGGAACAGGGTGCGAAGGTGGTCTGCGGCGGTGGCAGACCCGCAGGTCTCGATCGCGGCTACTACTTCGAGCCGACGGTGCTCGACGTACCGGATAACACGAATCCAGCTGCGCGAGAAGAGATCTTCGGCCCGGTCATCGCCGTACTCGGCTACCGCGACCTCGATCACGCCGTCGAAATCGCCAACGACAGCATCTATGGCTTGTCCGGCCAGGTGTACGGCGCCGACGTGGCGGCTGCAGTCGGGGTGGCCCGTCGGTTGCGAACCGGTGCCGTCAACGTCAACACCACCGTGTTCAGCGCGTACGCGCCGAGCGGCGGCTACAAGCAGAGCGGCCTCGGCCGCGAACGGGGTCCCGACGGGATCCGCGAATTCCAGGAAGTCAAACACATCTCGATTGGAGAGCTGGCCAGATGACAATCACTGACACGCGGAGTGAAAGCGCCGAAAGTAGCACCGCCACCTTTGATTTGGATTGGCTGATCTCGGTCGACGACCACATCCTCGAGCCACCGAACCTGTGGGTGGACCGCGTTGCTTCCAAGGACAGGGACCGCGCCCCCCACATGGAGGTCGACGACAAGGGGATGGACGTCTGGGTCTACGACGGTAAGAAAATGCCCAGTTCGGGCTTGAGTGCCGTCGTTGGCAAGTCCAAGGAGGAGTTCAGCCCCGAGCCACTGAATTACTCAGAGATGCGTCCCGGGTGCTACGACGCCAAGGCCAGAGTCGAGGACATGAATCTCTCTGGTGTGCTTGCGTCGCTGTGCTTTCCGACTCTGCCCCGGTTCTGTGGGCAGCTGTTCATGGAGGCCGACGACAGGGAGTTCGGCTTCGAGTGCCTTCAGATCTACAACGACTGGCTCGTCGAGGAATGGTGCGGTGCCGCCCCCGGCCGCTACATCCCGCTGATGCTGATCCCCATGTGGGACCCGGCACTGGCGGCCAAGGAGATGGAGCGCATGGCCGCCAAGGGGGTCACGTCCTTCGCCTTCTCCGAGAACCCGGAACCTTTGGGGTTGCCGACGATTCACGATGCAGACCACTACTGGGAACCCGTCATGGCCAAGGCCAACGAGCTCGGCATGGTGGCCAGCATGCACGTCGGTTCGTCGTCGACACTGCCTAGGATCTGCAATGACGCGCCATTCATGGCCAACCTGACCTGGGGCGCCTCGCGGACCTCAGGCACCATGCTGTCCTGGATCTTCAGCGGGCTGTTCCAGCGCTACCCGAACCTCAAGATCGCCCTCTCGGAGGGTGAGATCGGGTGGGCGCCGTACTTCCTGGAGCGCGCCGAACAGGTTCTCGACAAACAGCGGTACTGGGTGAAGCGCGGCACGAAGTTCATGGGCCACGCAGGCAACGAGGCCGACCTCGACACGCTCGACATTCGGCAATCGTTCCGCGACCACATCTACGGCTGCATCATCGAGGACCGCCACGCTCTGAAGAGTCTGGACGAGATCGGTGAGGACAACGTCATGTGCGAGACCGACTACCCGCACTCGGACTCGACATGGCCGAATTGCATCGACGTCGCCCGCGACACGATGAAGGATCTCCCCGAGAACGTCCAGTACAAGCTGCTTCGCGGAAACGCCGAGCGGCTGTACCGGTTCACCCCTGCCGAGCCGCCCGTGTCGACGGGTGCGTGATCGAGTGAGCAGAAGCTTGGAGGGCAAGAGCGCCGTCGTCACCGGCGCAGGCTCAGGGGTCGGCCGAGTATCCGCGGTGCGCTTCGCGCAAGAGGGTGCACGGGTGGTCGCCGCCGACATCAACGTCGACAACGCCAAAGAGACTGTGCGCGAGATCGAATCGGCGGGCGGGTCTGCCATCGCCGTCGGTGTCGACGTGTCTGACGAGGAGCAGGTGCAGGCGATGATCGCCTCCGCGGTCGACCAGTACGGTCGGCTCGACATCATCTTCAACAACGTGGGCATACCGACACCGCGACTCGGGATGGTGTTCGAGGACCACACGCTCGACGACTTCAACCGGCTGGTCGCCGTCAACCTCGGCGGGGTCTTCCTCGGGTGTAAGCACGCGGTGTTGCAGTTCAAGGAACAGGGTGACGGCGGCGTCATCCTCAACACCGGTTCGGTGGCAGGCCTGGTGGGATGGGGAGGCACGGTCTACGGCGCCACCAAGGGCGGGGTCATTCAGCTCACCAGGGCGGTCGCGATCGAAGCTGCGCCGTTCGGAATCCGGGTCAACGCGATCTGCCCCGCCGCGATGCCGCTGACCGGCTTCATGGCGGCTGGAGGGCTGGACGTCGACGAGGCGAAGCAGGCGGAGATCGCCGAAATTGTCGGTGGCCAGCATCCGCTCGGCCGCGCCGTGACAGCCGAGGACTGCGCGGACGCCGCCCTCTACCTGGTTTCGGATGCATCGCGCAACGTCACCGGGGTCGCGCTGCCGATCGACGGTGGGTTCGTCGCGAAATGACGACCCCGACGCTCGACCGTGACCGGTTGAGGGAGCTCTTCGACCTCCGCAGCTCCTTCAACGAGTTCGTCGGCGGTCGCTACAGCGACGATCCGTACCCGGCCTGGCACCGACTGCGCGAGCGGGGACCGGTGTTGGCAGGCACCCTGCATGAGCTGACAGGCCTCACCGGCGATCTCTATTGGCACGGCTTGCCGCATCCGGATCGTCCGCACTTCACCTCGTTCGACTACGAGGCCGGCTTCACGGCCTACCGTGATTCCGAGGTGTTCGCGTCCTCGCCGGAGCCGTTCGACATGTCCAGCGGCCCGCTCTCGATCACCAACAGCATGCTGTCGATGGACGGTGCCGAGCACAAGCGGTACCGCTCTCTGGTGCAACCGTCGTTCCTGCCCTCCAACGGAAAGTGGTGGACCGAGAACTGGATCACCGAGACGGTCGACCTGCTGATCGACGGTTTCGTTCGCGATGGGCGGGCCGAACTCAACGTCGACTTCTGCGCCGCCATCCCGATCCTGACCATCACGGGCAGCTTCGGAGTGCCTATCGAACAGGCACTCGACATCCGGGCGGCGCTCGCGTCGGACCCGCAGAAGGTCGTCGAAATCATCCGACCGATCGTCGCCGCGCGCCGCGACAACCCACGAGACGACCTAATCAGTGTGCTTGTGCAGGCCGAGCTCACCGACGACGACGGTGTCACGACCAACCTCACCGACCGGGAGATCGACTCTTTCGTACTCCTGCTGCTCGGTGCGGGCTCGGGTACGACCTGGAAGCAGATGGGCACGACGCTGGCCGCGCTGCTGCAGCGGCCGGAGATGCTGGCAGCCGTTCGCGATGATCGGCAGTTGCTGCGTCCAGCCATCGAGGAATCGGTGCGCTGGATGCCAACGGACCCGATGTTCTCCCGGTACGTGGTCGCCGACACCGAACTGGGGGGTGTCGAGATCGCGGCGGGATCGGTGGTGCACATCGGGATCGGTCCGGCCAACCGCGACCCCGCCCGCTGGGAGCGTCCTGATGAGTTCGATTTCACCCGTAAGTTGAAGCCGTCGTTGGGATTCGGCCAAGGCACGCACATCTGCCTCGGCATGCACGTCGCCCGCGCCGAGATGACAGTGGCGATCGGAGCACTGCTCGACCGGCTGCCGAACCTGCGTCTCGATCCGGATGCCGAACAACCACGCTTCGTCGGCATGTACGAGCGCGGGGCCACCGCCATACCCGTCCTCTTTGACCCAGCGTGACCACCTAAGGGGTGCGATGACCGAACAAAACTACAAACCACCCGATCTCGCCATGGTCGGCGCCGATCACGTTGCGGCCTATCGGGAATCAGGCGGTGACGTCGGCTACCTGTGGAACGGGGTGCCGACGCTGCTGCTGACCGTGACCGGCAGGCGAAGCGGCGCCGAACACACCTCGGCGCTGATTTTCGGCCGCGACGGCGCCGACTACCTGGTGGTCGCGTCGATGGGCGGGGCGCCGCGACACCCGTCGTGGTACCTCAACCTCACCGCGGAACCGCACGCTTCGATCCAGGTGAAGGAAGAGCGGATCCCCGTCGTGGCCAGCACAGCGGGACCGGACGAGAAGGCCCGGCTGTGGAAGATCGTGACGGCCGTCTGGCCGAACTATGACGTCTACCAGTCACGAACCGAGCGGCAAATCCCCGTCGTGAAGCTGTCACCGCCATGACAAGCGCTAGCATTTCTCCGGTGTCCTGGGTCGATCGAGCCGTAGAGCGGTCGGCGGCCGTGCAGCGGTCGCGGACCCGCATCGCCGAGCAGGTGCGGGTGATGCTCGACGCCGCCCGCACGCTGATCGCCGCGAAGGGGGACGAGTTCACCACGCAGGACCTCGTCACCGAGGCGGGCGTGGCCCTGCAGACCTTCTATCGCTACTTCTCCAGCAAGGACGAACTGCTGCTGGCGGTGATCGGCGATGCCATGGCCGACGCGTGCGAGCGGTGGGCCGCCACCGCCGCCGAGATGCCCGACCCGCTCGATCGGGTGCGATTCCTGCTGACGACGACGTTCGAGCGGCTCGAGGGCGATCCTCACAACGCCGCCATGTCGAGGTTCGTGGTGTCGACGCGCTGGCGCCTGCACCGCCAGTTCCCCAAGGAACTCGCCGAGGCCGAGAAGCCGTTCGTCGATCTGCTGCGCACCGAGGTGAAGGCGGCAGTCGAGGCTGGACTGATCAATCCGCCTGACCCGCAGTGGGATTCGTGGTTCCTCACCGAACTCGTTCGGGCGGTCTATCACTTCTACGCCTTCGCTGAGCACCCCGAGGGCGAATTGGATCTCGTCAAGGACCGGATGTGGCAGTTCTGCCTGTCCGCCCTCGGCGGCCGCCCCAAATCCTGACTTCGCACAGCCCGATTGAAAAGCAGCACGCCTGAAAGGTGTTGTCTAGTGAGCGATATCGACTTCGACACCATGGATTTCTTCACGAACCCGGCGTTCGTGCCCGATCCGCAACCGTATTTCGACCATCTCCGAGCGCAAGGACCGGTGGTGAAGGAGCCGCACCACGGTGTGGTGGCCGTTACCGGCTATGGCGATACGCTCGAGGTGTTCAAGGATGCCACCCTCTGGTCAAACTGCGTGGCGGTGGGCGGACCATTCCCGCCACTGCCTTTCACGCCCGAGGGCGACGACATCAGCGAGCAGATCGCCGCCCATCGGACCCAGATGCCGCTGCACGAGCACATGGTGGCGATGGATCCACCCAACCACACCAGGGCACGGTCTCTGCTGTCTCGCTTGCTGACGCCGAGCCGGCTGAAGACCAACCAGGACTTCCTCTGGGAGCTCGCCGACAGACAGCTCGACGAGTTCGTCGACGCGGGCGAATGCGAATTCCTGAACGCATACTCGAAGCCGTTCTCGCTGTTGGCGATTGCTGATCTGCTCGGTGTGCCACGCGAGGATCACCAGGAGTTCCGCGACGCGCTGGCGAACCCCCACCTGATGGGAAATATCGAAGGCGACGCTGCCGCGATCAACCCGCTGGAATTCCTCGACGCGAAGTTCAGCGCCTACATCGAGGAGCGGCGCGCACAGCCACGCGAAGACGTGCTGACGGAGCTGGCCTCGGCGACCTACCCCGACGGGTCGGTGCCTGCCGTCACCGACGTGGTCCGCACGGCCACCTTCATGTTCGGTGCGGGTCAGGAGACTACGGCCAAGCTGCTCGGCGCCGCACTGCGGATCTTCTGCGACCGCCCTGACCTTCAGCAGGCGCTGCGGGACGATCCAAGCCAGGTGACGGTGTTCGTCGAGGAGGCCCTGCGGCTGGAGAGCCCGGTGAAGACCGAGTTCCGGTTGGCGGTCCGCTCGACATCGATTGCGGGGGTGGAGATTCCGGCGGGTACGACCGTGATGATCTCCGCCGCGGCGGCCAACCGCGATCCCGACCGGTTCGAGTGTCCGCACGAATTCCGGTTGGACCGCAAGAATGTCCGCGAACAGATCGCATTCGCCCGCGGTGTGCACTCCTGCCCCGGTGCGCCGTTGGCCAGAGTCGAGGCGCGGATATCCCTAGAGCGGATCCTGGCCAGGATGGCCGACATCACCGCGGATGAACGCTTTCACGGTCCCGCCGACGACCGCAGCTATACCTACGAGCCGACCTTCATCCTGCGTGGGCTGACCGACCTGCATCTGCGGTTCACCCCGGTGCGATGAGGCCGACGGTCGCGTTGTGCATGGTGCCTGCGGTTGCGCTCGTCTGCGCACCCATCGCGCACGCTGATGACGCCGCGCTCAACGGCACGTATTCGGCCGTGTCGAGTGGCGAGTGGGCGATGACCAACGATGTCTTCCGGGACGAGGCCACGGTCCGCAGCATCTGGACGATAGCGATGACGTGTACCGACGTCGTTACGTGCAGCGGCACGGTCACCAGCGATGAGGGCTGGACGGCGGATATCTCGACGAGCAACGGCGAGTACGTCGTCAAGAGAGAACACCCGAATTGGGAGCCGTGTGCGGATGGTCGGTCGTTCACCGGGCATCAGCGTTACCAGTTCTATCCCGCTGACGACGCCGGTGGCTTTCAGCGGGGCTCGCAGGTCTTCGCCGGACGCGACACGACGGCGGCGGACAGCGGCAATTGCAGCATCAACGAGCGCCTCGAGATCGAACTGCCGTTTCGCCTCGAGAAACTGACCTGACCGCTCGAGTACGGAGGTGACCCATGCCGGTGAGCAGACTCGAAGACCTTCCGGTCGGCGGTGATGGTCGTGTGCGGCCTTGGATTTCGATCCGCACAGTGGGGTGACATGGAGATCGGCTACACCACGACCGGAGTCGGGGACCACACGGCTCTCTACCAAGGCCTCGCGGGGGGTGTGTGCCCATGTCCGCATTACGGGTATGTATTCAAGGGCCGCATCCGCTGCAGCTACCCGGGAACGGACTGGCCGGACGAAATCGCCGGCACGGGGCAGGCGTATTTCTTTCCCGCCGGCCACGTGCTGAGCTACGAGGACGAGACCGAAGCGCTGGAGTTGAACCCTGCCGCGGCCCTGCAGACCCTCATGGACCACATCGAATCCCTGGCACGGCGTCATTCCGGTCAATAGAGGTAGATGACGAGCACGCCCGCCCACAGAGCGAGCAACCAGCCGTCCGTCGCCAACCGCAGCCAGCGAGGTCCGGTGTCAACCTCCATGAAATGGCTGATGATGAGGCGGCACTTGACCGCGCCGAGGATCACCACCGCGACGGTGATCGGAATGCTTCCGACCGCGACCCCCGCCGAGTGGGCGGGGGACAACCACCACGACCCAATCGTGATCGCACACAGGGCAATCCATGCCATCGTGACGGGATGCAGCCGTCTGGAAGTCATCGCCTCACCTCATCACATAGAGCAGGCCGAAGATCACGATCCAAAGGAGGTCCACCATGTGCCAGTACGTCGCACCCTGCTCGATGAGCGTTGTTCTGCGGCGCTTGACGGCTCGAAGCTCGCGTAGGCACACACCGAGGATGATCAACCCGAGCGTGACGTGCAGCATGTGCACGCCGGTGAGCACGTAGTAGAACGAGAAGAATTCGGTTGCCACGGTGTGGCCGCCGGTCAATTCAAGCGACCACTCGTAGGCCTTGATGGCGATGAACAACAACCCGCATGCGCTTCCGGCACAGATGAGCCGAATCGCCTGCGTGTGTCGGCCCCTGCGCGTCGCCACCACGCTGCGGGCGATGAACAACGAGCTTGTGAGAAGGACGATTGTGTTGACGACTCCGATCGTCACGTTGAGATGTTGTTGGGCAGCCAGATACGCGTCCGGTGACAGCGCGCGATGCACCATGAAGATCAAGAAGTAGCCGCCGAAGATGACCAGGTCGCCAAGCACCATCACCCACATGTGGGTGTCGCCGGGCAGATGGCGCGTATCGACCGTGGGGAGCGATGCCATCAGTCGATTGGCCGGGTTCCGGCGGGCTGCAGGTCCGTCGCCTTCCAGAGGAACAGGGCCTGCCCGTTCAGCCAGACGCCGAAGACGATGACGGCAAGCCAGAACGCGATCGACCCGTTCCAGGCGAACGCCCCCGACCTCAGCACCCACATCTGCGTTGCGATCACCTCGGTGACTATCTGCCAGATCGACATGTAGGCAAGCCATTTGGGGAATATCTGGTTTCGGTCGTACAGAATCGCCAGCGCGAATCCCAGATAGGCAGTCGCAAAACAGCCCATCTGTCCTTGGAAGGACAGCATTCCGACGTCGTAGAGCATGCCGATGATTCGCGGTTGTCGATCGGTGCGCCAGGTGGCTGCGCCGAAGCAGACCGCGACCAACATCATTCCCGGCAGCACGCCGACGGCTATGCCGCACATGTAGACGTAGGCCATGACGGGCCCAGATGTCATCCGCTTCATCTGGTAGGCCACGTAGCCGTTGGCGATGGCGGAGCCGCAGAAGATCAGGAATAGCACGGCGAGGCCGATGCGAATGGTCGTGTGGTGTGCCTCGAAGAAGGTGACGATGTAGGAGTAGCCGACATCGGGCCGCGGCGGCGGTAGGACCCGGAGCAGCACGACGAACACGACGCCGAAGATCCCGAAGAACGCCGGGAAGAAGCACATGACGATCCACAGGTCGCGCTTGCTCGCCGGCCGGCCGGGTTCGGCTTGTGCGGCGTCGCTGCCAGAGGTCACCGCCGATACGTTCACCCGGCGCGCTCCTCTACCAGGTCCTCGTCGATCGCCTGTTTGCGAATGGCCCTGCGGCACATGACGAGCATGACCACTACGAAGACCAGGAACGCGACGTTGCGCAGCCAGAAGGACACCACGCCGTTCCACGCCAGCGGTCCTGAATCGAATACCACCGACAACGCAGAAGGGGCCATGACCACCGCGACGAGCACTGAGAAGTGGCCGACCCAGCGCGGGAAGACCGGCTCGGGAACGTCGTCGTGGTAGACGGCCAGCGCCAACATCACGTTCTGCACCAACACCATGCCGACCGGGGCCACCAGGAGAATCCAGCCGAGATCGTTGAGCACCAAGATCAGGTCCGCGTCTCGGTCGGGGCGGAACGCCGCGGTGCCGAAGAAGACGGTCGCCAGTGCAAAGATCGTCGAACCGCTGACGGTGGTGCTGAGATAGCAGTAGGCGAACACCTGGCTCTGCGTCGTCATCCGCTTCATCTGCACGACCAGGACACAGAACAGTGGGAGAAACATGCCGCTGAACAGATTGAAGATCACCACGCTGAACCGGATCCACGCGGTGTCATTGCGGTAAAGGGCGGCGACGTCGGACGCAGAGGCCTTCGGCGAGATCGGTGGCCAGAATCCCGGGAAGGCGGCGTAGGCGATCGCCAGCGCCACCAGCGACACCGCGGTGATCCACAGGGCGATCGACTGCGTGCGGACGTTCGATGTCCGCGGGATGTCCTCGACTCCGGACAGCAGCTGCATCTAGCGCTCCGTTTCTGACAGTTGTCAGTTTTGTGAACTGGCTAGACATGTAACCATGTCTTCACCAAGTGGGGAAGTTTTCTGAGTATTGTCAGTTCTGTGAACAAGGGTGAGCGGACCCGTGAGCGGCTTCTCGGCGCTGCCGTCGGCGAGTTTCGACGCGGCGGTGTCGCGGCAGCCGACGTCAGGGCGATCGCCGCTGCGGCCGGTGTCTCGCCTGCGACGTTCTACTTCCACTTCCCGACCAAGGAGGACGTCCTCGTCGAACTCGAACGCCGTGAAGAGGACCGCATCGCCGCCGAACTGACCCGGTTCTTCGACACCTCGCCTGCCCTGCCCGAGGCGCTGCAACGAGCCGTCGTCGTCATCCAGTCGCTGGAAGATCGCCTCGGCGGCCACCTGTTCAAGGACTTTCTCGCGCTGCATTTCTCCGCTGCCAGGCCGCCGGAGGAGGTGTGGGCCAAGCATCCGGTGATCGTCGTCGTCGTCGAGCATCTGCGGCTGGCGCGGGACCGGGGCGAAATCCCGCCGGACGTCGGCCCGCTCTACAGCGGACTGTTCTTCCTGGTCGGGCTCTACGCCCTGCTTCTGACGCTGCCCGCAAGTGGACCGGTACGCGACCAGGTGCTCGGCCAATATGTCGAAACCTCACTCAACGGCATGAAAGCCGTCGTGCCGAATCGCTAGTGGTGCTTGGCGATCCCATCGGCGGTGAAGGCTCCCCCGCAAGTGGGAGGTCCTGATGGCTGGTCAGGCCATGAGAGTGGGGGTGAGGGCGGCGTCGAGGATCTTGCCGTCGCGGGTGGCGATGGTGAGGTTGCGGCGAAGTGCCTGGGCGACGATGACGCGATCAAAGGGGTCTTTGTTTGCCCACGGGAGGCGACCCGCCAAGATTGCGTCAGCTGACTCGATCGGCAACTCAGCGGTGCTCATGTTGGCAATGATGTCCGACCATGCCGACAACAGTGGTTCGCCGTCGAGCCGACCAATGCGGGTTTTGATGGCGATCTCCCACGCTGAGGCGGCGGTGACCCACACTTTGGTGTCTGGAGTCGACAGCACCGCCAAGGCCGAGGGCTCCAGGTCGGCCGGTGAACTGACGAGCCACAGCAGCGTACGCGTGTCCAGAAGGACGTTCACGACTCGTCGACGCCATCCCATGCGGCGAGTTCGGATTCCGGCAGTGGATCATCGAAGTCTTTGGGCACCACGAGGTTTGGCAAGTGCCCAAATGTCCGTGGTACTGGCTGCACGGGCACCAGCTTGGCGACGGGCCTGCCATGGTTGGTGATCGTCACCGATTCGCCGGTCCGCTCAATATCAGCCAGAAGGGCATTCAGCCGGTTCTTGGCGTCAGTGCTTGACACGGTGCTTTCCATGCCGACGACTCTAGGACCCTTATCGCCATTAGAGCTAGTGTGTCTAGCGTGAATAGCTTCTTTCAGCGGCGGATCAAGTCAGTCGAGAATTCGGGGGTGGGCGCGACAAGGCGTCGCCAAAACCTTAGTGGTGCTTGGCGATCCAATCGTCGGTGAAGGCCTCTTCGGCATCGAAGAGTTGCTTGATGTGGTGAAGGATCAGATCCTCGAGCGCGCCGCCGATGAGCGGGATGAACACCTTGCAGACGCTGACCAGCCGTAGCTCGCTGCCCGATTCGGTCTCGGTGAGCAGGTACTTGCCGCCGAAGTGACCAGGCCCGTGCGGGATGCTCGCGCGATATGTGCCGTTGCCCTGTTTTTCGGCGTGGTCGTACGGGTCGAAATGCTGCTCGCGAGTGATGATCATGTCGACGGGCACCACGCTGCGCGCGATCGGCGGCAGGTACGTGCGCGGCAGGTTCTGCTTGAAGACGATGTCGGTGCCCGACGCGTTCGAGGTGAACTTCGTGATCTCGCTTTGCGGCGTCAGGAACCGGTAGGCGTCCATCAGGGTTTCCCAGTAGTCGCGGCTGGTGAAGTCCTGATAGATCTTCTCGGCGGGCGCGTCGAACGTGATCTTGTAATCCATCCGGCGCGACATAACACCAGGTTACCGGCGGATTACGGGTTGTCCTTGACCCACGCCGTGGTGAATCGCTGCTCCGCGACGAGCAATTCGACGAGTTGGCCGCCGATGAAGTTCTCGACCTTGCCGCCCACCAGCGGGATCCGCACCTCCACGGAGGCGGTGAACTGCAGCCGCGAGCCACCGCTTCCGGTGGGCGCCAGCACGGCGGGGCCCGAAAGCGATACGGGCGCACCGGGAATCGCGCCGTTCACGGTGGCTGTCGCCTTGCCGTCCTCGACCGGGCTCCACGCCTCCTCCCGCACGATCGCCAGATCGCCGGGATGGAACTGCGTCACCAGACCGGGCAGCCGGTCACGACGCAGCACCTGGGTGGTCTTTATCCGGATGCCGCCGGCTCCGTCCTTGCCGTCGTAGGTGATCGAATCCAGCGTCGCCTTGTCGGCGCCGGATTCGGCCAACCGGGCAAGCCAGTAGTTCTCGTCGCCGAATGCCCTGTGGACCTGTTCGACGCTGCCGTCGTACTCGGCGGCCATGTCGAATGAGCGCGGCATAGCTGGCCAGGCTACCGTTACGGCCCGTGGTCAGTTCGCTGCTAGGGGGTATGCCCGTCGCCGAGGAGGTGCCGCTGGCGCCCCTGACCACGCTGCGCGTCGGCCCGGTCGCGCGCCGGGTGATCACCTGCGAGACCACCGAGGCGATCATCGCGGTGATCCGGGCGCTGAATGCCGAGTCCGAGGACCGGGCATTGGTGTTGGCAGGTGGCTCCAACGTCGTACTGGCCGACGACATAGCTGACCTGACGGTGGTACGGCTGGCCAATGCGGGCATCCACGTCGACGGCGACACCGTGCGCGCGGAGGCCGGTGCGGTCTGGGACGACGTCGTCGTCGCCGCGCTCGAACACGGTCTCGGCGGCCTCGAGTGCCTTTCGGGGATCCCCGGCTCCGCGGGCGCGACACCCGTGCAGAACGTCGGCGCGTACGGCGCGGAGGTGTCCGAAACGATCCGACGGGTCCGGCTGCTGGACCGCGCCACCGGCGAAGACCGCTGGGTCGACGGCGGCGAACTCGGATTCGGTTACCGGACAAGCATTCTCAAACACTCCGACGCCACTATCGCGCTCGAGGTCGAGTTCGTCCTCGACGCCGACGGCCGCAGCGCGCCGTTGCGCTACGGCGAACTGGCGTCGACGTTGGGCGCCGAGCCGGGTACCCGCGCCGATCCCGCTGCGGTGCGCGACGCCGTGCTGGCTCTGCGCAGACGCAAGGGCATGGTGCTCGACAATGGCGACCACGACACCTGGAGCGTCGGCTCCTTCTTCACCAACCCGGTCGTCACTGCCGCGGACTTCGACCGGATCCAGGCCCGCTCATCGGCGCCGGTGCCCAACTACCCGGCGCCGAACGGCGTCAAGCTGGCCGCGGGCTGGCTCGTCGAGAACGCAGGCTTCGCCAAGGGCTATCCGGGTGACGACGCGCCTGCACGGCTGTCAACCAAGCACGCACTGGCTGTGACCAACCGGGGCGCAGCCACCGCCGCCGACGTGATTTCCCTGGCCAGGCGGATCCGCGAAGGGGTAAATGCGGAGTTCGGGATCGAACTCACCGCCGAGCCGATTCTGGTTGGAGCCTCTCTCTAGGTATCTTTGGAACACGTGAGCCCAGCTGATTCGTTGCCGCCGATATCTCGGCGCACGGCCCTGACCGCCCTGGCGGTCGGGATGGTCGCTCCTGGCGTGCTGGCCGCCTGCTCAGGTACGTCAAAGGCGCCCTCGGAGGCCGCCGAGGCGCCGTCCGCGCCGTCGCTCACCTACTCACCTGCCGATGCCGCAGCCGACGTGCTCCCGACCTCGGCGGTCCGGGTCGAGGTCCGCGACGGCTGGTTCCAGCGCGTCACGCTGACCAACGCCGAAGGCAAGGCCATCGCTGGCGCGGTCAACCGCGAGCGCACCACCTTCAGCGTCACCGAACCGCTCGGCTACGGCGCCGACTACACGTGGGCGGGATCGGTGGTCGGCCGCGACGGTAAGGCCGTCCCTGTGCAGGGCAAGTTCACGACCGTCGACCCGTCGACTCAGGTGAACGGTCAGTTCCAGCTCGCCGACGGCCAGGTCGTCGGCGTCGCGGCGCCGGTGATCCTCCAGTTCGACGCGGCGATCGCCGATGAGGACAGGGCCACCGTGGAGAAGGCGCTGAAGGTGACCACCACTCCGCCGGTCGAGGGCGGCTGGGCGTGGCTGCCCGACGAAGTCGGCGGATCGCGGGTGCACTACCGCACCAAGGACTACTACCCGGCGGGCACAACGGTGAACGTCGACGCGAAGCTCTACGGGGTGAAGTTCGGCGACGGCGCCTACGGGGCACAGGACATCTCGCTGAACTTCGCGATCGGGCGGCGCCAGGTTGTGAAGGCACCTGCGCAGTCACACCGGATTCAGGTCGAGACCGACGAGGGCGTCATCATGGACTTCCCGTGCAGTTACGGGGAGGGCGACCTGCCGCGCAACATCACCCGCAGCGGCGTCCATGTCGTCACCGAGAAGTACGAAGACTTCTACATGACCAACCCTGCCGCCGGCTACAGCGACGTCCACGAGCGCTTCGCGGTGCGCATCTCCAACAACGGCGAGTTCATTCACTGCAACCCCAACAGCATTGCGTCGCAAGGCAACACCAATGTCACCAACGGCTGCATCAACCTCAACCTGGAGAACGCCCAGCAGTACTTCAACAGTGCGATCTACGGCGACCCAGTCGAGGTCACGGGCACGTCGATCGACCTGTCGTACGCCGACGGCGATCTCTGGGACTGGGTCGTGCCATGGGACGAGTGGACGGCGATGTCTGCGTTGTCGCCGCAGGCGCCACCGTCCGGCATCCCGAGCACCGCACCCGCGACGCCGACGGGTGCGCCGCAACCGGTCAACGGCCGTCCGGGCGGCTAGCTCTGGGCTGGCTTCGGCGCCAGCCTGTTCGACAACTTCTTCACCGCTTCGCTGACGGTCTTGATGGCGTCGCGGACCGGTGTCCTGGATATCTTCGGCTTTGTGGCCCGAGCGTTGGCGCTCGGATTGCCGTCCTCATAGTGCTTCGTCACGACTCCGACGTGGCGGGTGCCGCCGGGCTCGCCGCCGTCGTAGCCGGCGTCCACAATCGGCCGCAGCAGGTTGTCGATCCGATCGACGGCGCGGTTGACGCGCACATCGCCCCCGTCGTCGGCGAGCTCTGTGCCGATGTCGCGAAGCGGGCGGGTCAGCGGCAGGTTCTTCTGCTTGATCAAGTTGTGCTGGTAGTAGGCCACCGCCTGCTCGTCGCCGGGAGACTCGTACCACTGCTCGGCGTTGCTCACGATCCGGTGCTCCGCGTCGGCTTCGTCGATGAGCTTCTTCGAATAGCTGGCATGGTCGTACACACCGCCCATCACCGCGTTGGCCCACGACACCGGGTTCAGGTTGTCGGGCGAGTCGGCGATCAGGTCGTACTCGATCGCGAACGTCACGTAGCCGCCGTCGCCCGGCGTGTGGGTCGAAGGCCTGAATCCCGGAATGTTGATGTTCCACCGATCGAGCTTCGACAGGAAGCCGCCGTCGGGGTTGACGGGGTCACCGAAGGTGACGACGGTGATCTCGCTCGGGTCGACGCCGTCGGTGGTGTTATCGATCAGAGCCTGCTTCGTCCTGTACATCACCACGGCACCCTGGCTGACCCCGACAAGGGTGACGCGGTTCCCGCCGCCGAGCGTCTCGATCAGGTCGAGGGCGTTCTTCACCCCTTCGCCGACCGAGTCGTCCAGGGTGGTGTCGCCGATCAGCGGCGCAAGGTCACGGGGGTACTGAACCGTGTAGGCCTCGGGCGAATGGTTCTGCCCAAGGAACTGGCGCCACTCGTCGGTGGAGGTCTGCCACGGCTTGTCCGCCTGCCGGGTGCCTGCGGCGTAGTAGTACGTGTCGGCGACCGCAGGCGTAGCGAACGCCGCAACCATGGTTGCGCTCGCGGCAACGGCCGCGACAGCAAAGTCTCTGTTCACATCGCAATAATGACGCGTGCGTCAACGCGTGACACGCGAATTGCGGTACTTCCTTCGAATCGGCTATTTGCGGTTGTACCGCGTTGCGCTGGCCTGATCGCGCGGCTTGATGACGATCTGGTCCAGGTTGACGTGCGAAGGGCGCGACGCGACGAAGCCGATCACCTCGGCGACATCCTCGGCCACCAGCGGCGTGAGGCCCTTGTAGACGGCGGCGGCCCGCTCCTCGTCACCCTTGAACCGGTTGAGCGAGAAGTCGGTTTCGACCATGCCCGGTGCGATATCGGTGAGCCGCACGGGTTTTCCGAGAAGCTCGCCGCGCAGCGTGCGGTGAAGCGCGCCCTGGGCGTGCTTGGCCGAGGTGTAGCCGGACGCATTGTCGTAGGTCTCCAGCCCGGCGAGGGATGTCACAGTGACGATCAAACCGTCACCGGAGGCGATGAGCTTCGGAAGCAGCGCGCGCGTCACCCGCAGCGTGCCGAGCACGTTGGTCTCCCACATCCATCGCCAGTTGTCGATGTCGGCATCGAGCACCGACTCCAGCCCGCGGGCTCCGCCTGCGTTGTTCACCAGCACGTCCACCCGATCCACTGAATCGGCCAGCGCCGCGACCGCATCGCCGTCGGTGACGTCGGCGGCAAACGCCGTTCCACCGATCTCGGCGGCGAGCTCCGCGATCGGGCGTTGGCGGCGCGCCACGCACACAACGTGACAACCCTGAGCGGCAAGGGTTCTGGCGGTCGCTTCGCCGATACCTCCGCTGGCGCCGGTAACCACCGCAACCTTCCGGCCGGCATCGGGTGTCGTCATGGGGACCAACTCTACGAAATCGAGTAGTCGGCTACTCGTGTGCCGTGGCGTCGGCGGGCGAAGGCTTTCTGCCGTCCCCACCCCGAAAGGAAATGCCATGAAGAACTACACCGTTGCGCCAGGCGACACCCTGTTCGCCATTGCCGCCCGCGAATACGGCGACGGCGACCTCTATCCGGTGATCGCCCGGATGAACAACCTCGCCAACCCCGATCTGATCCTCGTCGGCCAGGAGCTGCTCGTCCCGTTCGTCACGCGTCGGCACCTGTTCACCACCACCGACAGCACCGCGGCGCGGACGCAGCTCACCCAGCACTACTACGGCACCCAGGACACCAAGATGCAGTTGATCTGGGAGGTCACCAGCGGCGTCGCCCAGCAGCCGATCGAGCAGGGCGCATGGCTGCTGATCCCGGATCTGAGCGACGTCGGCCACCACACCGTCGTCGACGGCGAGAGCTTCGCGAGCCTGGCGGCCCGTTGGTACGGCGACGACCACCTCGCGGTCGTGATCGCGTTCGCCAACGAAATGGATCCGGCCACCGAACCGGCCCCCGGCACGGTGTTGATCACGCCCGGGCTGAACTTCCGGATGAACATCGCAGGCCACACCCTCGAATCGGCATGCCGCTTCGTGTACGGCGATTCCGA
Organism: uncultured Mycobacteriaceae bacterium; assembly: GCA_902826815.1. Taxonomy (GTDB): domain Bacteria; phylum Actinomycetota; class Actinomycetes; order Mycobacteriales; family Mycobacteriaceae; genus Mycobacterium. The sequence goes on along the minus strand of CADEGF010000025.1, from coordinate 50,820 downwards.
CCTGATTCCCACCTGGATGGGCGTGGTGGCGGCGGCGAATCACCTCAGCAGGCCGCACAAGCTGTTCTCCACTCAGACGGTGCACTTCCCCCGCTAGTGGCCGCCGGCACTGGGCAGAGCGCTAAAGCGTGTCGAACAATTGGTTGCGGTAGACGAATCCTCGTGGGCGGTGAGCGTGGTTTTGCAGTGGCGATCGATACGTCGGCAGTGGTTGATCCAGCCGTTGGTGGGTACGACTGCCCAGCGGCGGGGTTGGACGATGAACCCTGGCCTGGCTTCGGCCGGTCCTGTATGGCGGCTGGGGTGACGAGGGCCGCGGTCAAGATGCCAGCGGAGTCAACGAGGACGTGGCGTTTGACGCCGTCGACTTTGTTGGCCCCGTCGAAGCCGCGTGTTCCAGCTACCGCCGGACGCCTTCACCGACGACGAGTCCGCCACCGCAGCTGAGTGCCTGTGACAGCGACCGCAGCGGGTGCGGACTTCGCCTCGGACTGCTGATCGTGATTGCGGGTCTCGACAGATGGCGGCTGGTCAGGGTGTTTGTCGGTGGCGGGTGGGACCCTGATCGGTGATGGCTCGCCACACCACATTCCGATTCTGTCTCGACCCGACCGTCGAGCAGTGCGAGGTGCTGGCCCGCCACGCCGGAGCGTCGCGGTTTGCGTTCAATCAGTGCCTGCGGATGGTGAAAACCGCGCTCACCCAACGCCGCACGGCCCCGGATACGCAGGTGCCGTGGACGGGGTTCGATCTGATCAACGCGTTCAACAGGTGGAAGACGACCGAGGCCGCCGGCCGGGTCTTCACCGTTGACGGCCACGGCGTGGCCGACACAATGGTGACGGGGCTGGCCTGGCGGCGCGAGGTGTGTCAGCAGGTGTTCGAGGAAGCCGCCGTCGACCTGGGCAAGGGCCTGACAGCGTGGTCGGATCACGATCGGGCAAACGCAGAGGCAAGCGGGTCGGGTTCCCGCGGTCCAAGAAGAAGACTCGCAGCATTGCGTCGTTTCGACTGCGCAACAAGCACCCCCAAGGCAGACGGCCGGCTATCCGCGTCGGCGACAACGATCGCCCGCGGTCGGTCACGCTGCCCGGTATCGGGGTAATCGGGGTGCACGATGACACCCGTCGGCTGCGACGGATGCTCGCCAAGAGCCGGGCGAAGATCCTGTTCGCCACCATCAGCCAGCGCGCCGGGCGGTGGTGGATCGCGCTCAACGTGGAAGCCGCCGACCTGCACCCTGCTCTGCAGCACCCACCCGGTGACCCCGCCGACGAGGGCGCCTGGGTGGGTGTGGACCGCGGCCTGTCGGCGTTTCTGGTCGCCGCCACCGCCGACGGCACCGAAGTCGCCCGCATCTGCGATGCGCCCAAAGCGCTGGCCGCTGGCCTGAAACAGCAGCGACGGTTGTCGAAGTCGTTGTCCCGCAAGACGAAAGGATCACACAACCGCAAGGACGCCGCGGCCCGGCTGGGCCGCCATCACCACCATGTCGCCAACATTCGGCGCCATTTCCTGCACCAGGTATCAGGCGCGCTAGTCAAGACCCACGACCGGATCGTCATCGAGAACCTGAACGTGGCGGGGATGCTGGCCAACCATCGGCTGGCGCGGGCGATCTCTGATGCCGGTTGGTCGGAGTTCGCCCGCCTCCTCAACTACAAGCAGGCCTGGCGGGGCGGGCAGCTCGTCGAAGCCGACCGCTGGTATCCATCGACGCGGCTATGCCCGCACTGCGGGACAGTCGACAGCGAGATGACGTTGGCCGATCGGGTGTTCGCCTGCAGTTGCGGGCACACCGCCGATCGAGACGCCAACGCTGCGGTGAATTTGGCCCGCTGGGGTCAGGCTCATCACGACTCCCATAGATCCCCGGACCCCCAAGCAGGGGGCCGGGCCACCAAAGCCCGCCGACGGGACGGCGCTGACCAACACCCCCGTGTTGGTGAAACCAGCCCGAAAGACGCGGGAACCGACGTTCACACCGCACCCGCGGCCTGAACCGACGACGCCCGAGAAGGGCGGTGCCGAACACCCACCACAGCTGTTCGGCACGCTTTAGTTGGCTGTGCTAGGTTCACGGCGTGATCCGCAGTAGTCAGGTCGTTGGCGCACGGCGCGCGTGTTGTTGTCGCCGCGCAATCCGCCGCGCCTGACCAGAGTCCGGACTTCCCCCGTCCTACTGAGTCGCAGGTGTGGCACAGCCCCACCAGCCGACTACTCAGAGGACACCCCCTGTGCGCACCACCACTCTCCGCCCAGCTCCCGCCGCCGCTCGCACTCGGCCGGCTCCCACCACCCACCCCGGGCGAGCCCTGCCTCCCGCAAGCGGGAGGCACCCCCAGTCACGCCACCGCATCGTGGCTCCGTCGCTGCACGTGCCCGATGCCGCGGCCGCGTCGGTTTTCAACGCCGCAAGGTCACGCGGCCCCATCGCCCGTGACGTCATCGCCAAGGTCACCCAGCTGTCCATCGCGACGGTGAACCGTCAGGTCACCGCCCTGCTCGACGCGGGCGTCCTGCGGGAACGCGCCGACCTCGCGGTGTCGGGCGCCATCGGACGGCCGCGGGTGCCCGTCGAGGTCAACCACGAGCCGTTCCTGACGCTCGGCGTCCACATCGGTGCGCGCACCACAAGCATCGTGGCCACCGACCTGTTCGGCCGCACGCTCGACGTCGTCGAAACCCCGACGCCGCGCGGCACTCAGGCGGCCGCCCTGGCGTCGCTGGCCGACAGCGCCCGGCGCTACCTGAGCCGCTGGCACCGCCGTCGTCCGCTGTGGGTCGGGGTCACCGCGGGCGGCGTCGTGGACAGCGCCCGCGGCTATCTGGACCATCCGCGGCTGGGCTGGTCGGATGCGCCCGTCGGGTCCGTCATCGCAGAGACGCTCGGCCTTCCCGTTTCGGTCGCGTCGCACGTCGACGCGATGGCCGGTGCCGAACTGCTGCTCGGCACGCGCAGGGCGTCCCATCCGGCGACCAGCCTCTACGTGTACGCCCGCGAGACGGTCGGCTACGCGCTCTCGATCGGCGGCAAGGTCCACTCGCCTGCCAGCGGCCCAGGAACGATCGCAGGCCTGCCCGCCAACTCGGAGCTGCTCGGCGGAACCGGTGCGCTGGAGTCGACGGTCAGCGACGAGGCGGTGCTCATCGCCGCGCGCAAGAATCGGGTGATTCCGGCCGACGGCCCTGCGTCCACCTTGACGGCCGTGCTTCGGGCGGCCAGGCAGGGCAACGAACAGGCACGTGACCTGCTCGCCGAGCGCGCGCGGGTGCTCGGCGAGGCCGTCGCGCTGCTGCGCGACATGCTCAACCCCGATGACCTGGTCGTCGGTGGGCAGGCGTTCACCGAGTACCCGGAGGGCATGAGCCTCGTCGAAGCGGCATACCGCGAGCGTTCGGTGCTGCCCGCACGCGATATCCGGGTGACGTCGTTCGGCAACCGGGTGCAGGAAGCGGGTGCGGGGGTGGTGTCCCTTGGCGGCATCTACGCCGACCCGATCGGCGCCATGCGGCGTGCGCTGGCCCGCAGGCCGGAAGCCAGCGCCTGATTTCTCGCGAAATTGCATTCCGGCAGGCGTCCACTCGACATTTGCCTGCCCGAATGCAGTCTCGACGCGGAGGTGTAGACATGTGTGTGTGCGCCTAGCGACGGAAGTTGTTTCGCCCCGCAGAGTGGCCGTGTTGTCGGTACACACCTCCCCGCTGGCGCAGCCAGGCACCGGCGACGCGGGCGGCATGAATGTCTACGTGTTGCAGAGCGCGCTGCAGATGGCCCGTCGCGGCGTGGAAGTGGAGATCTTCACAAGGGCGACGACGTCGGCCGATCAGCCGACGGTGCGGGTCGCCCCTGGTGTGCTGGTCCGCAATGTCGTCGCCGGGCCGTTCGAGGGTCTGGACAAATACGATCTGCCCACCCAGCTGTGTGCGTTCACCGCCGGCGTGCTGCGGGCCGAGGCCACCCACGAGCCCGGCTACTACGACATCGTGCATTCGCACTACTGGCTCTCTGGTCAGGTCGGCTGGCTGGCGCGCGATCGGTGGGCCGTGCCGCTTGTGCACACCGCGCACACCCTCGCCGCGGTCAAGAACGCGGCGCTCGCCGACGGTGACGCACCGGAACCTCCTCTGCGCGCTGTCGGCGAACAGCAGGTTGTCGACGAGGCGGACCGGTTGATCGTCAACACCGAACACGAAGCGCAGCAACTGGTTTCGCTACACAATGCCGACCCTGAGCGCATCGACGTCGTGCACCCCGGCGTCGATCTGGAGACCTTCACACCCGGCGACAAGCGCGCGGCGCGCCACGTGCTCGGGGTCGACGAGAACGAGCGCGTTGTCGCGTTCATCGGCCGCATTCAGCCGCTCAAGGCGCCCGACGTACTGCTGCGGGCGGCCGCCAAGCTGCCGGACGTGCGAGTGCTTGTGGCAGGGGGACCGTCGGGCAGTGGGCTGGCCGCGCCCGACGGGCTGGTTCGGCTGGCCGACGAATTGGGTATCGCCGATCGGGTGACATTCCTGCCGCCGCAATCGCGCGAGCAACTCGTCAACGTCTACCGCGCCGCCGACCTCGTCGCGGTGCCCAGCTACTCCGAATCGTTCGGCCTCGTCGCCGTCGAGGCGCAGGCCTGCGGCACGCCGGTGGTGGCCGCGGCCGTCGGAGGGCTTCCCGTCGCCGTCCGCGACGGTGTCAGCGGCACACTCGTCGACGGCCACGACCCCGACGACTGGGCGCAGGCGATCGCCGCCCTCTTCGACCGCGGCCCGGAGACGATGCGACAGGCGGCCGTCGAGCACGCCGCCACCTTCTCCTGGGCGCATACCGTCGACGGGCTGCTGGCCAGCTACGGGCACGCGATCAGTGACTACCGCGCCCGCCATCAGCCCCGCAACGTCGCCGGACGCCGTACGGGACGCCGGTTCTCGATGCGCAGGGGCGTTCGGGCGTGACCGCAATCGCTGACGTGCAACAGGTCATCGAGGACGCCTGCAAGGAGAACGGCCTGGTCTACACGCGTCACGAGGGCGCGCACGGCGGGCTGCCCGGCCTGATCGTCGAACTGCCGGGCGAGCGGCGGCTGGTGACCAACACGATCATGTCCATCGGCGAGCATTCGGTGCGCGTCGAGGCGTTCGTATGCCGCAAGCCCGACGAGAACCATGAGGGCGTCTACCGGTTCATGCTCAAGCGCAACCGCAGGCTCTACGGCGTGGCCTACACCCTCGACAACGTCGGCGACATCTACCTGGTCGGCCGGATGGCGCTGCACTCAGTGACCCCCGACGAGATCGACCGCGTGCTCGGCCAGGTCCTCGAGGCCGTCGACAACGACTTCAACACGTTGCTGGAGTTGGGTTTTCGCTCGTCGATCCAGAAGGAATGGGAGTGGCGGGTCTCGCGCGGCGAGTCGCTGAAGAACCTGAAGGCCTTCGAGCACCTGATCGACGACGACTAAGGTCCGCCGGGATAGGCTGCCCACCATGGGAGATTCCACGCTGATCCTGCTGCGCCACGGCGAAAGCGAATGGAACGCGCTGAACTTGTTCACCGGCTGGGTCGACGTCGACCTGAACGAAAAGGGCAGGGCCGAAGCGCTGCGGGCAGGCGAGCTGATCAAGGAGCTGGAGCGCCAGCCCGATGTGCTGTACACGTCGCTGTTGCGGCGGGCGATCAGCACGGCGAACCTGACGCTGGACAAGGCGGACCGGCACTGGATACCCGTGCACCGAGACTGGCGGCTCAACGAGCGCCACTACGGTGCCCTTCAGGGCCTGAACAAGGCCGAGACCAAGGAACGCTACGGCGAAGAGCAGTTCATGGCCTGGCGGCGCAGCTATGACACCCCGCCACCGCCGATCGAAGCGGGCAGCGAGTACAGCCAGGACACTGATCCCCGATACGCCGATATCGACGGCGGCCCGCTGACCGAATGCCTGGCCGACGTGGTCGCCCGGTTCGTGCCCTATTTCACCGAGACGATCGTGCCCGACCTGACGGCGGGCAAGACGGTGCTGATCGTCGCGCACGGAAACTCCCTGCGAGCGCTGGTCAAATACCTCGACAAGATGTCCGACGAGGACGTGGTCGGCCTGAACATCCCGACCGGGATCCCGCTGCGCTACGACCTCGACGGCGACCTGCGCCCGACGGTCGCCGGCGGCACCTACCTGGACCCGGAGGCGGCTGCGGCTGGCGCTGCCGCCGTCGCGAGTCAGGGCGCCAAGTAATCAAGCGAACGGCGGGTTTGGGCGAACTCTGGGTGAACGGCAACCGAACACCTGCGCCTGAGCGTGTGACATGTCCCGTTTTGGCCGCACGCTGCTGGGATGACGTTCACCAGTTTCGTACCATTTGCTCGTGAGTGTGGTATCCGCACTGCTGCTGATCGCAGTCGTGGCACTGCTCGCTCTGGCGATCGGTGCGGTGGTCGGAGCGGGCCTGATGCCCAAGTTGGCCGAGCGTAGGCAGCGGCGGGCGACCGCGGAGTCGGGGATAACCGTCTCCGAGATGCTTGCCCACATCGTGTCGCTGTCGCCGGTGGGCATCGTCGTGGTCGACACCCACCGCGACGTCGTCTACACCAACGACCGGGCCAGGGAACTCGGACTGGTACGTGACCGCCTGCTCGATGACCGGGCGTGGCTCGCCGCGCAGCGCGTCCTGACCACCGGTGAAGACGTCGAAGTCGACCTCTCACCGCGAAGGCGGGCACTTCCAGGGCGGTCCGGGCTGTCCGTTCGCGGCCATGTCCGATTGCTGACCGAGGACGACCGCCGGTTCGCCGTCGTCTATGTCGATGACCAGTCCGAGCACGCGCGGATGGAGGCGACCCGCCGCGACTTCGTCGCCAACGTCAGCCACGAGCTGAAGACCCCTGTCGGGGCGATGGGCGTACTCGCCGAGGCGCTGCTGGCCTCTGCCGACGACCCCGACACCGTCCGGAGGTTCTCCGACAAGATGGTCGCCGAGTCCAACCGGCTGGCCAACATGGTCGGCGAGCTCATCGAGCTGTCCCGCCTGCAGGGCGCAGAGCCGCTTCCCGATCTCGAGGCTGTCGACGTCGACACCGTTGTCGCCGAAGCGCTTTCGCGGTACAAGATCGCCGCCGAAACTGCCGACATCGCCATCACCACCGACGCGCCGACCGGTTACAAAGTGCTCGGCGACCAACCCCTGCTGGTAACCGCGCTGGCCAACCTGGTGTCCAACGCAATCGCATACTCACCCAACGGATCCCCGGTCTCCATCAGTCGAAGGCGCCGGGGCGACAACATCGAGATCGCCGTGACGGATCGGGGTATCGGCATTGCCGCCGCCGATCAGGAGCGGGTGTTCGAGCGGTTCTTCCGCGTCGACAAAGCCAGATCGCGGGCAACCGGAGGCACCGGCCTCGGTCTAGCGATCGTCAAACATGTTGCAGCCAATCACAACGGATCCATCCGGCTGTGGAGTCAGCCGGGCACGGGGTCGACGTTCACCATGTCGATTCCGGCCTACCCGGATCGCATCAGCGAGTCCGACGAACGAGAGGATTTTCAACGCCCATGACCAACGTGTTGATCGTCGAGGACGAGGAGTCCCTGGCTGATCCCCTGGCGTTCCTTTTGCGCAAGGAGGGCTTCGAGGCCACTGTCGTGACCGACGGGCCTTCGGCCCTCGCCGAATTCGAGCGGGCAGGTGCGGACATCGTGCTGCTCGACCTGATGCTGCCCGGCATGAGCGGGACCGACGTCTGCAAGCAGTTGCGGTCGCGCTCGAGCGTTCCGGTCATCATGGTGACCGCACGCGACAGCGAGATCGACAAGGTGGTCGGGCTGGAACTCGGCGCCGACGACTACGTCACCAAGCCCTACTCGGCGCGCGAGCTGATCGCGCGGATCAGGGCGGTGCTGCGCCGCGGCATCGACGCCGACGACGCCGCTATCGCCGACGGCGTGTTGGAGGCGGGCCCGGTGCGGATGGACGTCGAGCGCCATGTCGTCTCGGTGAACGGCGAACCGATCACGCTGCCCCTCAAGGAGTTCGACCTGCTCGAGTACCTGATGCGCAACAGCGGTCGGGTGCTCACCCGGGGCCAGCTCATCGACCGGGTGTGGGGTGCAGACTATGTCGGCGACACCAAGACGCTTGACGTGCACGTCAAGCGGTTGCGCAGCAAGATCGAGGCCGACCCGGCCAATCCGGTGCACCTGGTGACGGTGCGTGGCCTGGGTTACAAGCTGGAAGGCTGAGGACGACGATCAAGCGGCGAGGGACGAGCCGCGTTGTGGGGGCACTCCCCTCGCAAGCGGTCGACCCACCCACGCGAAGCGTAGGGGGAGAGGACGACCAGCCAGGTCAGTCGCTCGACTCGGCTGCGCGGGTGGCGGGATGAACGGCGATCAGCCCTAAACTGCTGCGCCGCTTGCACATCGCCGCCAACTCGGCGTACGCCTTCTCGCCGAGCAGTTCCTTGAGCTCGGGCTCATAGGACTGCCACACCTGCTTTTTCCCGACGTGAGCGTTCGGATCGCCGGTGCAGTACCAGTGCAGGTCCGCACCGCCCTCGCCCCACCCGCGCCTGTCGTATTCGGTGATCCATGTCTTGAGTACTTCGGTGCCGTCGGGCAGGGTCACCCACTCCTGGGTGCGCCGGATCGGCAGCTGCCAACACACGTCGGGCTTCATCGTCAGCGGCTCGACGCCGATCTTGAGTGCCTTGCTGTGCAGCGCGCAGCCGATGCCGCCCGCGAAACCAGGCCGGTTCAGAAAGATGCAGGCGCCCTTGTACTTTCGGGTACGCAGGCTGGGCTTGTCCTCGTACTCGTCCATCTCGAGGTAACCCTTGCGGCCGAGGCCCTTCTCGCGGAACTGCCAGTCCTCATCGGTCAAGGTCTCCACCGCGGCGTCGAGGCGCTTGCGGTCGTCCTTGTCTGAGATGAACGCGCCGTGGCTGCAGCATCCGTCGTCGGGCCTGCCTTCGACAGTGCCCTGACACGCGGGTGTGCCGAACACGCATGTCCAATGCGACAGCAGCCAAGTCATATCGGCGGCGATCAGGTGCTCGGTGTTGTCGGGGTCGTAGAACTCCACCCATTCGCGGGCGAAATCCAGCTCAACCTCACCTGGATGTTCGGACGTCACAATGTTCAACGCTAGCGCTCCATCGCGCTTAACGCTAAGTAGCCACGGCCGTTGGAACGTGAACATTTCGGTGATCATGATTCGCACGGCGACCTGTGAAATCGATGTCGGCTTCGCCACACGGCGATGCGCTCACAAAGTTCACTCCCCGAGCGGTTAGGTTGTTCGCGTGCGACTGGGTGTGCTCGACGTGGGCAGCAACACCGTCCACCTCTTGGTGGTGGACGCGCGCCGCGGCGGCCATCCGACGCCGATGAGTTCGACGAAGGCGTCGCTCCGGCTCGCCGAGGCCATCGATTCGTCGGGCAAGTTGACCCGTAAAGGTGCCGACAAGCTGATCAGCACCATCGACGAATTCTCCAAGATCGCCGCGAGCTCGGGTTGTGCGGAGCTGATGGCGTTCGCCACCTCCGCGGTACGCGATGCGAAGAACTCCGAGGACGTGCTGGCCAGGGTGCTCGCCGAAACGGGGGTCGCGCTGCAGGTGCTCAGCGGCGTCGACGAATCCCGCCTCACCTTCCTCGCAGTGCGCCGCTGGTACGGCTGGAGCGCGGGCCGGATCATCAACATCGACATCGGCGGCGGTTCGCTGGAATTGTGCAACGGTGTCGACGAAGAGCCGGAGGTGGCGCTGTCGCTGCCGCTGGGCGCGGGCCGGCTCACCCGTGAGTGGCTGCCCGACGATCCACCGGGGCGCAGGCGGACGGCGATGCTGCGGGATTGGCTGGCCACCGAGCTTGCCGACGCGGGCGCCGAGATGCTCAAGGCGGGCAGCCCCGACCTCGCGGTGGCGACTTCCAAGACGTTCCGCTCGCTGGCGCGACTCACCGGGGCCGCGCCTTCCGGGGCAGGCCCGCGTGTGAAGAGGACACTGACAGCTACCGGCCTTAGGCAGCTCATAGCTTTCATCTCTAGGATGACCGCTGCTGACCGAGCAGAGTTGGAAGGGGTGAGTGCCGAACGGGCGCCACAGATCGTGGCAGGAGCTTTGGTTGCAGAGGCGAGCATGCGAGCGCTGGCGATAGACACCGTGGACATCTGCCCGTGGGCGTTGCGAGAAGGCCTGATTCTGCGGAAACTCGACAGCGAGGCCGACGGAACCGCATTGGTCGAGACACCCGTACGCGATGCCGACCGACACCCCGCTAAGCCCAGAGGCAACACACGATGACAGGACCAGAAGAGAGCCACAGCAGCACGAGGCCGATTTCGGTCGCGGAGTTGCTGGCAAAGAACGGAACGATAGGCGCACCGCCCGTCAGCGGCGGCAGGCGCCGTCGTCGTCGCGGCAACTCCGATTCGGTCAGCGTCGCCGAGCTGACCGGCGAGATCCCGATCATCGCGGGTGGCACCGACGAGGACATCCGTGATGATCGCGAGCGCGCCGCCGATCCGGCCACCGACGAGCTCGAAGAGGTCCGCGACGAGTACGCCGGTCCGCCGCCGAGCAACGGCACCCGCGAGTACGTCGACGAACGTGAGTACGCGGAGAAGAACTTCGATGTTCATGACGTTCATGACGTTCATGACGTTCATGACGTTCACGACGCCCGGGTCGACGAGGGTCCGCTGACCGACGAGGAATCCGACTACGAAGCGCACCTCGAGGAGCGCGACGTCAAACCGATGTTCTTCGAGCCGCCTGCGCGCAGGCCGCAGTACGGCCTCGGGCCGAAGCGCTATCCGGGCCTCGTCGGCGCCGAGGAGATGAGCCCGGATCCCCTCGATGTCGACGACGATGACGCCCTCGACTCCGTGGCCTCCGATATGACCCGGCCCGCGATGGCCGCCGCGACCGCACCCGACACCGACGCCGACGAACTGCCGTCGTACCTGCGGTCGTCGGGCGGCACGCTCTTCGGCGGCGATTCGGTCGCCGACGACCTGGCTCGCCGCGGTAACCCGAGCCTCGATGACCTGGAGATCGGCGGCGAGATCGGCGGCGAGATCGGCGTCGAGCACGACGACCACGACGACGATGTGGACGAGGACGACCTCGAGGACGAGTCGACGATGTCGCCCGCCGCCCACGGCGCCCTTGTCGTCGGCCAGTGCATCCTCGCGGTGCTTTTCGGTGCGGGCCTGTTCATCGGGTTCGACCAGCTCTGGAAGTGGAACAACATCGTCGCGCTGGTGCTGTCTGTCCTGGTCATCCTCGGCTTGGTGGTCGGCGTCCGCGTCGTGCGCAAGACAGAGGACATCGGCAGCACGCTGATAGCGGTGGCGGTCGGCGCGCTGGTCACGCTTGGACCGCTCGCGCTGCTGCAATCGGGCTAGCCCGCTAGCCGGCACAGTGCGCCCTGCAATCAAGGTCGGTCTCTCGACGGCCTCGGTCTATCCGTTGAGGACCGAGGCCGCCTTCGAGTACGCGGCCAATCTCGGCTACGACGGCGTCGAGCTGATGGTGTGGGCCGAAACGGTCAGCCAGGACATCGATGCCATCGTGGCGATGTCTGCGAAGTATTCGATGCCGGTGCTGTCGGTGCACGCGCCGTGTCTGCTGATCTCGCAGCGGGTGTGGGGCGCCAACCCGATCTGGAAGCTGGATCGCAGTGTGCGAGCCGCAGAACAGCTCGGTGCCCAGACGGTCGTGGTGCATCCGCCGTTTCGTTGGCAGCGCCGTTACGCCGAGGGCTTCTCCGACCAGGTCGCCGAGCTCGAGTCGGGCAGCGACGTGTTGGTGGCGGTGGAGAACATGTTTCCCTTCCGCGCCGACCGGTTCTTCGGGGCGGGGCAGACGTCGATCGAGCGGATGCGCAAGCGGGGCGGTAGGCCGGGACCGGGCATCTCGGCGTTTGCGCCGTCCTACGACCCGCTGGACGGCAACCACGCCCACTACACGCTCGACCTGTCGCATACCGCAACGGCGGGCACCGACGCGGTCGACATGGCCCGCCGAATGGGTGACGGCCTTGTTCATCTGCACCTCTGCGATGGCAGCGGGGCCTCGACCGACGAGCATCTGGTTCCGGGCCGCGGCACCCAGCCGACGGTGGAAGTCTGCGAAATGCTTGCCGGAAGCGGCTTCTCCGGCCATGTGATCCTCGAGGTCACCACCTCGGGCGCGCGGACAGCCACCGAACGCGAGGCGCTGCTGAACGAATCGCTTCAATTCGCCCGCAAGCACCTGCTGCGCTGACGCGTGGCGGAGGACAGGAAGACACCCGTGTCTGGATCCACTCTGTTCACCGACGCCATGGCGCTCACGCCTGCCGGTGACGGTCATTACGACGGTGAGCTGAACGAGCACTGGACGATCGGACCGAAGGGATCGGGTCCGAAGGTGCACGGCGGCGCGATGCTGGCGCTGTGTGCGAATGCGGCCCGGATGGAACACGGCGACGAGGGCGTCTGGCCGGTCGCGATCTCGGGGAACTACCTGTGGGCGCCGGATCCGGGTCCGATGCGGGTGACGACGACGGTCCGCAAGCGCGGCCGCCGCGTCAGCCTGATCGACGTCGAGCTGACACAGGGCGGCAAAACCGCCGTGCGCGCGGCCGTGACGATGGGCGAGCCCGAACATCACGTTCCGCCGCTTCTGTCGGTCAACCCGGTGGTGCCGCTGATGCCGCCGGAGCCGCCGCCGGGACTGGAACCGATCGGCCCTGGCCATCCGATGGCCGCGGTGGTCAACCTGGCCCACGGCTGCGACATCCGGCCGTCGCTGACGACGCTGGAGCCTCGCTCCGACGGTGGGCCGCCTGTGATCGAGTACTGGGTCAGGCCGAAGGGCGTGGCACCCGACCCGCTGTTCGCGCTCCTGTGCGGTGACGTGTCGGCGCCGGTCACGTTCGGCGTCAACCGATTCGGCTGGGCGCCCACGGTGCAGCTGACGGCGTTTCTGCGCACGCTGCCCGCCGACGGCTGGCTGCGCATCGTGTGTACGACGGTGCAGATCGGTCAGGACTGGTTCGACGAGGATCACATCGTCGTCGATTGCGAGGGCCACATCGTCGTGCAGAGTCGCCAGCTCGCCATGGTGCCGCCGCCGCAGTAATCGCAGGCGGCGTCTGCAATGCTTTGACCGTGGCAAGGATCGCGATCATCGGCGGCGGAAGTATCGGCGAAGCGCTGCTTGGCGGGCTCATCCGGGCGGGCAGGCAGGTCAAAGACCTGGTGGTGGCCGAAAGGGACGCAGACCGGGCGAAGTATCTCTCCGAGACGTACTCCGTGCTGGTCACCTCGGTGGTCGACGCCGCAGAGAACGCGTCGTTCGTGATCGTCGCCGTCAAGCCGTCAGATGTCGGCCTGGTCATCGACGAGATCGCCGACGCCGCCGCGCACGCCGAAAGCGACAGCGCCGAGCAGGTTTTCGTGACGGTCGCCGCGGGCGTCACGACCGAGTTCTACGAATCGAAGCTGCCTGCAGGCGCGCCCGTGATCCGGGTGATGCCCAATGCGCCGGTGGTCGTCGGCGGCGGCGTCAGCGCGCTGGCACCGGGACGGTTCGCGACTGCCGCGCAGCTCAAGGAGGCCGCAGGCATCTTCGACGCCGTCGGGGGAGTGCTGACCGTCGCGGAATCGCAGATGGACGCCGTGACGGCGCTGTCGGGATCCGGTCCCGCGTACTTCTTCTTCGTCGTGGAGGCCCTGGTGGATGCGGGCGTCGCGGCGGGGCTCACCCGGCCGGTGGCCACCGATCTGGTGGTGCAAACGATGGCCGGATCGGCCGCAATGTTGCTTGAACGCCTCGATGTGGCCCAATCCGTGAGTGACTCCGCGCTGGGCACCGGGATGGACACCACGGCGGCACAGCTGCGCGCCACGGTGACGTCTCCGGGCGGCACAACCGCCGCTGGTCTGCGAGAACTCGAAAAGGCCGGTGTTCGGCACGCTCTGGCGGAGGCTGTGGAGGCCGCAAAACGGCGATCTTCGCAGCTCGGAATAACATCCGGGTAATTCAACGAATTTCAATCGATTAGCCCACACCCGTCGCAATAACCCCAATAACCACGCTATTCTCCTCGGGTAAGCGCGGGGTCGTACCCAGCGGTGGGGAAGCCGCTGGAACAGCCCGTGCCTGAAGGATTGGGTTGCGATGACGTCTATGAACGGGCCATCGGGGCGGGATTCGGCGAACGGGAAGCACGCACGTAACGACGCGGCGCCTGACCAGCCGCCGCGGGCTCAGTTTCTCACCGTCGCCGAAGTTGCCAGCCTCATGAGGGTCAGCAAGATGACGGTTTACCGCCTGGTGCACAACGGCGAGCTACCCGCGGTGCGGGTCGGCCGGTCGTTCCGTGTGCACGCCAAGGCGGTCCACGACCTGCTGGAGACGTCGTACTTCGACGCGGGCTGACTTCACGGTCAGGTGCTCGGCGGTAGGAACGGCGGTCGGCGGTTTTTTCTCCGCGACGGCGGACCGGTAATGTGTGCAGTTCGAGTCAAGTGGGTTCGAAACAGGTCTAGGTAGCGGAGTTCATGGGTTCAGTCATCAAGAAGCGGCGTAAGCGCATGTCGAAGAAGAAGCATCGCAAGCTGCTTCGTCGCACCCGGGTGCAGCGCAGAAAACTCGGCAAGTAGTTTCGGCGCTCCGTCGATAGGCTGAACCGGATGGAGCAAGACAGGGACGCATCGGACAAGCAGCGGCAACCCAAGGTTGTGCTGGTTACCGGAGCCTGCCGGTTCCCGGGTGGTTATCTGACCGCCCGGCTCGCGCAGAACCGGTCGATCGACCACGTCATTGCCGTCGACGCGATCGCGCCGAGCAAGGATCTGCTTCGGCGCATGGGTCGCGCAGAGTTCGTTCGCGCCGACATTCGTAATCCGTTCATCGCGAAGGTCATCCGCAACGGCGACGTCGACACCGTCGTGCACGCCGCAGCGGCCTCATACGCACCGCGCTCCGGCGGTCGGGCGGCGCTGAAGGAACTCAACGTGATGGGCGCGATCCAGCTGTTCGCCGCCTGCCAGAAGGCGCCTTCGGTGCAACGGGTCGTCGTCAAGTCGACGTCCGAGGTCTACGGCTCCAGTGCGTGGGACCCGGTGTTGTTCACCGAGGACTCCAGCAGCAGGCGGCCACCCGGTGAGGGCTTCGCACGCGACAGCATCGACATCGAGGGCTATGCGCGTGGACTTGCGCGCAGACGCCCGGACATCACGCTGACGATCCTGCGGCTGGCCAACATGATCGGCCCTGCGATGGACACCGCGCTGTCGCGGTACCTGGCAGGCCCTGTGGTGCCGACCGTCGTCGGTCACGACGCCCGGCTGCAGCTGCTGCACGAGCAGGACGCGCTCGGGGCGCTGGAGTGCGCGACGACGGCGGGGAGATCGGGCACCTACAACGTCGGCGCCTCCGGAATCATCATGATGTCTCAGGCCATCCGACGCGCGGGTCGCGTCCCATTCCCGATACCGCGTTTCGCGCTGTCCGCTGTGGATTCGCTGAGACGCGCGACTCGCTACACTGAGTTGGATCGCGAGCAACTGGACTACTTGAGCTACGGCCGGGTCATGGACACCGTGCGCATGCGCAATGAATTAGGCTATAGCCCAAAGTGGACCACGACGGACGCTTTCGACGATTACGTGCGTGGTCGTGGATTGACTCCGATCGTTGACCCGCGATGGGTACGCTCAATGGAGAGTCGCGCCGTATCGGCGGCGCAGCGTTGGGGACGTTGAACTAGGACTCGAAATTGGGCGGGGAGAAGGTTTAGACGTGGCGGGCGAATCCAAAGCCAAAGTGATTCCGCTGCACTCGAATACGGGTCGGCAGGCTGCGGCGCGGCGGGCGGCTGCCCGCAGCGAAGCCACGCGCCGACATCCGTCCCTGCTGAGTGACCCAAACGGTCGCGCCTCGGCCGAGCAGATCGCCGCCGTGGTACGCGAGATCGACGACCGCCGCGCGGGCGCGGCGGGTGCGCCGGCCGTCGACGAGTCGCCAAACGAACTCGCACAGCGAATTTCCGGAGTTGCTGAATTCGTTCGTAAACGGATGATGGGCGATTACGTCGTCGACGAATTCGGGTTCGACCAACACCTCAACGATTCGGTGTTCTTGCCTTTGCTGAGAGTCTTTTTCAACTCGTGGTTCCGCGTCGAGGTGAGCGGTATCGAGAACCTGCCTGAAACCGGTGCGGCATTGGTCGTCGCCAACCATGCAGGCGTGCTGCCGTTCGACGGACTGATGGCGTCGGTGGCCGTGCACGACCACCACCCGGCGCACCGGGATCTGCGGCTGCTGGCCGCCGACATGGTTTTCAACATGCCGGTGATGGGCCAGGCGGCTCGCAAGGCGGGCCACACCATGGCCTGCACATCCGATGCGCACCGGCTGCTCGCCGCAGGCGAGCTGACCGCGGTGTTCCCCGAGGGCTACAAGGGCCTTGGCAAGCATTTCAAGGACCGTTACAAGCTGCAGCGATTCGGTCGTGGCGGCTTCGTAGCCGCGGCGCTGCGGGCCAAGGCGCCGATTGTGCCGTGCTCGATCGTCGGGTCGGAGGAGATCTACCCGATGATCGCCGACGTGAAGCTGCTGGCGCGGCTGTTCGGGCTGCCGTACTTCCCGATCACCCCGCTGTTCCCGCTTGCCGGTCCCGCAGGCCTCATGCCGTTGCCCTCGAAGTGGCACATCCAGTTCGGCGAACCCATCGAAACGTCCGACTACGACGACACGGCCGCCGACGATCCGATGATCACATTCGAATTGACCGACCAGGTCCGCGAGACCATCCAGCAGACGCTTTATCAGTTGCTGGCCAGCCGCAGGAATATGTTCCTCGGCTGATATCGGGCCGACCCTCGGCGGTTAGTGCCGGCTAGCTCTTAGAGCTTTGCCCGGCAATCATTTTCGCGATTGCGGCATCACGGCGCGCTTTGATCGTGGCACTTATCTCATCGGCCTCGTCGTCATGTTCTGCCTCGCCGATGACGGTGACGATGCTCGTGATCACCGGCTTGCCGTCGGCGTCGCTGGCCTCGCCGCGGACCTCGGCGACCACGGTGCCGTGCGCTTCGATCACCGAATCCAGGTACGAGTCGAAGAACAGCTTGTCGCCTGCGACGATCGGCCGGTGGAACTTGAGCTTCTGGTCGCGGTGCAGGACCCGTTCCATGTTGATCGGGATCGAGAACTGGTTGAAGATCTCCAGCTGCACCTTGCGGCCCGCCACCGCGAGGAACGTCAGCGAGGCCACCAGCCCGTCGTAACCGATCTCTTGCGCGGCGTCTTCGTCGTAATGCGCGGGATGATCGTCCTTGACCGCGCGCGCGAATTCGCGGATCTTCTCCCGGCTGACCTCGAAATGGTCGGGATACCGGTAGTGGGTTCCGATGATGTCTTCAGCAATGGCCATGGCGGCGAGAGCCTATCAGCGCGCGTCGAGGTGGCTCATCTGTCGTGACGCCTGGAGGCGATGGCGGCCAGTGCACCGCCTGCAGCGCCGAGGGCCAGCGCCGACGGTACCCCGATCCGTGCGGCCTTGCGTGCCGTGCGGAAGTCGCGGATCTCCCAGCCACGCTCGCGGGCCAGGTCACGCAGGTCTGCGTCCGGGTTGATGGCCACCGCGGTGCCGACCAGCGACAGCATCGGCACGTCGTTGAAGCTGTCCGAGTAGGCCGTGCAGCGTCGCAGGTTGAGGCCCTCGCGGATGGCCAGCGAGCGCACCGCATGGGCCTTGCCCGTGCCGTGCAGGATGTCGCCGACCAGGCGGCCGGTGAAGACCCCGTCGATTGACTCGGCGACCGTGCCGAGCGCGCCGGTCAGCCCCAGCCTGCGGGCGATCGTGTCGGCAAGCTCGTACGGGGTCGCGGTGACGAGCCACACCTGCTGGCCCGCGTCCAGATGCATCTGCGCCAGCGCGCGGGTGCCCGGCCAGATCTTGTCGGCGATGATCTCGTCGTAGATCTCCTCGCCGACCGCGACGAGTTCCGCCGTTGACCTACCCTCGATGAACGCCAGCGCCTTGGTTCTACCGGCGGCCACGTCGTCGCTGTTCTCCCGGCCGGTGAGCTGAAACTTGGCCTGCGCGTAGCCGAATCGGGCCAGATCGCCGTAGGTGAAGTACTTGCGGGCCGCCAGCCCGCGGGCGAAATGCACCAGCGAGGACCCCTGCACGAGCGTGTTGTCGACGTCGAAGAAGGCGGCTGCGGTCAGATCCGGTGGCGGCGCAGCGAGGCCGGCGTCCTCCTCGTCGGCGACGTGCGCAACAGCGGTCTCCGCACTGGCGTCGCCTGCCAACGCCTGCACGGCGGCTTCGTCACCATCGCGAACGGGCACCTATCAACCCTAAGACACGGATATGTGCTGATACTGGTTGCCGTGACCCGAGCCACGGTGATGTTGCTGACCAGACAGGGCTGCTCGCTGTGCGAGCGGACCGCCGCGCGGCTGTCCGAGTTGGCCGATGAACTCGGCTTCGACTTCGTCACCACCGACGTCGACGCCGCGGCGGCCGCAGGCGACTCGGCGCTGCGGGTCGAATACGGAGACCGGCTGCCGGTGGTTCTTCTCGACGAGCGGGAGCACAGCTACTGGGAGCTGGACGAGCCCAGGTTGAGGGCAGATCTCGGGCGCAGGAACGAGGGTTAACCGCGTCACCAATTTGGAGACCCAACCGGCTAGCGATTAACCTGGTCAACGTGGTGACGATGCCATGAGCGTGCTGCTATTCGGGGTATCGCACCGCAGCGCGCCGGTGTCCGTCCTCGAGCAATTGAGCACCGACGAGTCCGATCAGGCCAAGATCGTCGACCAGGTGCTGCAGTCCTCACTGGTCACCGAGGCGATGGTGCTGTCCACCTGCAACCGGGTGGAGATCTACGCGGTGGTCGACGCCTTCCACGGCGGCCTTTCGG
Source organism: uncultured Mycobacteriaceae bacterium (assembly GCA_902826815.1). Classification (GTDB taxonomy): domain Bacteria; phylum Actinomycetota; class Actinomycetes; order Mycobacteriales; family Mycobacteriaceae; genus Mycobacterium. The sequence goes on along the minus strand of CADEGF010000025.1, from coordinate 31,895 downwards.
TGATCGGCCAGGTGCTCTCCGAACATTCCGGCATGGGGCTCGGCGACCTCACCAAGTACGCCTACGTCCGCTACGCCGAGGCGGCTGTCGAGCATCTGTTCTCCGTTGCCAGCGGCCTGGATTCGGCCGTGGTCGGCGAACAGCAGGTGCTCGGCCAGGTGCGCCGCGCATATGCGTCGGCCGAGGCCAACCACACCGTCGGACGCACACTGCACGAGCTGGCTCAGCGCGCGCTGGCGGTCGGCAAGCGGGTGCACAACGAGACCGGTATCGACGCCGCGGGCGCTTCGGTGGTGTCGGTCGCGCTCGGCATGGCCGACACCAAGCTCGACGGGCTGGCAGGCCGCCGAGCGGTCGTCATCGGTGCGGGTGCGATGGGCGCCCTTTCTGCGAAGCACCTGGTGCGGGCGGGTGTCGAGCGGGTGCACATCGTGAACCGGACGCTGCCCCGCGCCAAGAAGCTCGCCGACAAGATCCGGGAGCTCGGCGTAACCGCCGATGCGTTCCCCTTCGACCACCTCACGCCCGTGCTCACCGATGCCGACATCGTCGTCAGCTGCACGGGTGCCGTGCGGCCGGTGGTGTCGCTTGCCGATGTGCACCGCGGCCTTGCCCACGGTCAGGAGCCCAAACAGCTGGTGGTCTGCGACCTCGGGATGCCGCGCAACGTCGATCCCGCCGTGGCGGGGCTGCCCGGCGTCTTCGTCGTGGACATGGACCGGATCCAGCGCGATCCGTCGGCCCGCGCCGCCTCGTCGGACACCGAGGCCGCCCGCACGATCGTCGCCGCCGAAGTGGCCGACTACCTGGCCGGACAGCGGATGGCCGAGGTGACTCCCACCGTGACCGCGCTGCGCCAGCGGGCCGCCGATGTGGTCGAGGCCGAGCTGCTGCGGCTGGACAACCGGCTGCCCAGCCTGGAGGCGACGCAGCGCGACGAGGTGGCACGGACGGTCCGCCGCGTGGTCGACAAGCTGCTGCATGCACCGACGGTGCGCGTCAAACAACTGGCCAGCTCGCCGGGAGGGGACAGCTACGCCGAGGCGTTGCGCGAACTGTTCGAACTGGACCCGCAGGCCGTCGAAGCCGTCGCCGGGTCCGAGTTGCCTGTGCTTACCGGTGACGAATTGCGTTCTATGACAACCGATCTCGAAAAACCTGAGTAACACTTGGCAGACTTCATCCGGATAGGCACCCGCGGCAGCCTGTTGGCGACGACCCAAGCGAGTGTCATCAAAGACGCCCTGATAGCCAAGGGACATCCCGCCGAGTTGGTCATCATCGCCACCGACGGCGACAAATCAAGCGAGCCGATCGCCTCGATCGGCATCGGCGTGTTCACCGCCGCGCTGCGCGAGGCCATCCACGACGGCAGGGTCGATATGGCCGTTCACTCGTACAAGGATCTGCCGACCGCCGAGGATCCGCGGTTCACGATCGCCGCGACACCCCGGCGAGAGGATGCCCGCGACGCGCTGGTGGCCCGCGACAACATGGTGCTGGGCGAACTGCCTGTTGGCTCGGTGATCGGGACGTCGAGCCCGCGGCGGACCGCGCAGCTTAGAGCATTGGGTCTCGGTTTGGAAATCCGCCCCCTACGAGGCAACCTTGACACCAGGTTGAACAGGGTAAGCAGTGGTGATCTCGACGGCGTCGTCGTCGCCCGAGCGGGACTGGCCCGCATCGGGCGTTTGGGCGATGTCACCGAGACTCTGGAGCCGGTGCAGATGTTGCCGGCGCCGGCTCAAGGTGCGCTTGCGATCGAGTGCCGCGCAAGCGATACCGAGCTCGTCGCGCTGCTGGCGGAGATGGATGACGCCGACACGCGCGCCGCAGTCACCGCTGAACGGGTCCTGCTCGCCGAACTGGAGGCGGGTTGTTCCGCACCGGTGGGTGCGATCGCGGAAGTGGTCGAGTCCATCGATGAGGACGGCCGAGTCTTCGAGGAGCTGTCGTTGCGCGGCTGCGTGGCGACGCTGGACGGATCCGACGTGATCCGTGCGTCCGGCATCGGGACTCCCGAGCGGGCACGAGAGCTAGGTCTCTCGGTCGCCGCGGAGTTGTTCGAACTGGGGGCGCGCGATCTGTTGGAGGAAGCTGGGAGAGGCATGGGAGAAGAACATGACGACCCGAGGGCGTAAGCAAAGGCCCGGCCGCATCACGTTCGTCGGCTCGGGTCCTGGCGACCCTGGCCTACTGACCACGCGGGCGAGGACTGTGCTCGCAAATGCCGCGCTGATCTTCACCGACCCCGACGTACCGGAAGCGGTGCTGGCCCTGTGCGGGTCCGAGCTGCCGCCGCCGTCGGGGCCCGCGCAGGCCGATGCCGCGACCGACGCCGACACCGATGCGCAGACCCCGATCGCGCCAAGGATCGCAGGCGCGCCCGATATTCGGCCCGCGCTCGGCGATCCGGTTGAGGTCGCCAAGACGCTGGCCACGGAGTCCCGCACCGGAATCGATGTGGTTCGGCTCGTCGCGGGGGACCCGCTGTCGGTGGACTCCGTGATCACCGAGGTGAACGCGCTGACACGCTCGCACCTGACGTTCGAGATCGTGCCCGGCCTGCCCGCTACGACGGCCGTGCCGACCTACGCGGGTCTTCCGCTTGGCTCGTCGCACACCGAGGCCGACGTCCGCGGCGATGTGGACTGGGCGGCGCTGGCCGCAGCGCCTGGGCCGCTGATCCTGCAGGCGGGCGCATCCCATCTGGCCGATGCTGCCAGCACGCTGATCGAGTACGGATTGTCCGACACCACACCGTGTGTCGTGACCGCGCAGGGCACCACATGCCAGCAGCGGTCGGTCGAGACCACCCTGGGCGGTCTCAACGACAAGGCGGCGGTCGGTGCCAACGAGCCGGGAGGTCCGTTGACAGGACCGCTGGTCGTGACGATCGGTAAGACAGTCGCCAACCGCGGGAAGCTCAACTGGTGGGAGAGCCGCGCACTGTACGGCTGGACCGTGCTGGTGCCGCGCACCAAGGACCAGGCAGGCGAGATGAGCGAAAAGCTGGTGTCGCACGGCGCATTGCCGATCGAGGTGCCGACCATCGCCGTCGAGCCGCCGCGAAGCCCTGCGCAGATGGAGCGTGCCGTCAAGGGCCTCGTCGACGGCCGCTACCAGTGGGTCGTGTTCACCTCGACCAACGCGGTGCGCGCGGTATGGGACAAGTTCAACGAGTTCGGTCTCGACGCCCGCGCGTTCTCCGGTGTGAAGATCGCGTGCGTCGGGCAGGCCACCGCCGACCGGGTGCGGGCCTTCGGCATCGAGCCGGAGCTGGTGCCGTCGGGTGAGCAGTCCTCGCTGGGCCTGCTCGACGAATTCCCGCCGTATGACGATGTTTTCGACCCGGTGAACCGGGTGCTGCTGCCGCGCGCCGACATCGCCACCGAGACGCTGGCCGAGGGTCTGCGCGACCGCGGCTGGGAGATCGAGGACGTCACCGCATACCGCACGGTACGTGCGGCACCGCCGCCGGCGCAGACCCGCGAGATGATCAAGACCGGCGGGTTCGACGCGGTGTGCTTCACGTCGAGCTCGACCGTGCGCAACCTCGTCGGCATCGCGGGTAAGCCGCACGCCCGCACGATCGTCGCGTGCATCGGGCCCAAAACCGCTGAAACGGCAGCCGAATTCGGCCTTCGGGTCGATGTGCAGCCTGAGGTCGCGGCCGTGGGTCCGTTGGTCGAGGCGCTGGCCGAGCACGCCGCCCGGTTGCGCGCCGAGGGTGCACTGCCGCCGCCGCGTAAGAAGAGTCGCCGCCGCTAAACCCTCGGTGAGGAGACGACCGTGACTTCGTTACGTCACCGCCCGCGTCGCCTGCGGTCGACACCGGCGCTTCGTCGTTTGGTGGCGCAGACTTCCTTGGAGCCAAGGCATTTGGTGCTGCCGATGTTCGTCGCAGACGGTATCGAGGAGCCGAAGCCGATCGAGTCGATGCCCGGCGTCGTTCAGCACACCCGCGACTCGCTGCGCAAGGCGGCCGCCGAGGCGGTGAACGCCGGAGTCGGCGGCCTGATGCTGTTCGGCGTACCGCGCACGCAGGACAAGGACGCGACAGGGTCGGTCGGGGTAGCCGAGGACGGCATCCTCAACGTCGCGCTTCGCGACCTCGCCAAGGATCTGGGTGAGGCGACCGTGCTGATGGCCGACACCTGCCTCGACGAGTTCACCGACCACGGGCACTGCGGAGTGCTGGATGCGTCGGGTCGTGTCGACAACGACGCGACCAACACCCGCTACGTGGAACTGGCTGTCGCGCAGGCCGATTCCGGCGCACACGTGGTTGGGCCGAGCGGCATGATGGACGGCCAGGTCGCCGCGATCCGCGACGGACTTGACGCCGCGGAGCACACCGACGTGGTGATTCTGGCGTATGCGGCGAAGTTCGCGTCGGCGTTCTACGGCCCGTTCCGCGAGGCGGTGTCCTCCAGCCTGGACGGGGATCGCCGTACCTACCAACAGGATCCGGCCAATGCCCGCGAGGCGGTGCGCGAAATCGAGCTCGACATCGCAGAGGGCGCCGACATCGTGATGGTGAAGCCCGCCATGGGCTATCTCGACGTGGTGGCGGCGGCGGCGGAGATTTCGCCGGTTCCGGTGGCCGCCTACCAGATCTCGGGCGAGTACTCGATGATCAGCGCCGCGGCAGCCAACGGCTGGATCGACGGGCGGGCGGCCGCGCTGGAGTCGTTGGTCAGCATCCGGCGCGCGGGTGCCGACATCGTGCTGACGTACTGGGCGGCGGACGCGGCGGGATGGCTCGCGTGAGCGAAGGCGTCAGCGACGAAGGCCGGCCGGCCGACGTCGACACCGGCTTCTGGTTGTGGCTGGCTGCGGTGCCGCTGATGGTCGTCGGATACGTGGTCGACGTGGTGAGCGCGCAGCGCCCGCATCCGCCCGCCGTCATCATCGCCTTCTCCTGCCTGTTCGTGGTGGTGATCGCCGCGGTCGTGGTGACGTTCCTGTTCCTGATGCGGCAGGGCTACCGGTGGGCCCGCACGCTGCTCACCGGCGGCGGGGTCGCGTCTGTGGTGTACGCCGGAACCAGCCTGTTCTCGACCGTTCGGGAGACCACACCTGCGCTTGTCTACGCGGTGAGCGCCATCGTCGGCTCGGTGCTGATCACAGGTGGGGTGTTCCTGTTGCACCGCAAGGACGCCCACGCCTTCTTCGTTCGTTAGGCTTGCCGACCATGTCAGCACCCGTGCCCGCGCGGCCGCTCATCGTCGAAGCGGTGTTCTGGCTCTGGCTGGTCGCGGCGATATCGCTGGTGGTTCTCGGCATGCTGATGGCGTTGACGCGAGGCAACCTGCCGCCCGTCTACCGGGGGGCAGGAATTCTGTTCGCGGTGGCCGGACTTGGCCTCGGCTATCTCGCAGGCCGCACCCGGACAGGCAATACCCGGATGCGACGAGCAGGTGTCGGGCTGGCGTTCGCCCTCGTCGTGCTGCTCGCCCTGTTCACGCTCATGACGGGCGGCGTGCTGTGGCTGATACCGATGATCCTGACGATGGTGGGCGCGGTGCTGGTCATGCGTCCCGCGGCCCAGGACTGGTTCCACGCCGAGGAGACGCTGTGACGCAGGCAAGCGAGCAGGTCACCGTCCTGTTCTACGAGCCTGGCGCCAGTTGGTGGTGGGTGGCGGCAGGACCGGTGTCAGGGATCGCGATGCTGTTGATCCAGTACTCGGCAGGGATCGGCTTTCAATGGCTGGTGCCGACGGTCTTCTTCGCGTTGGTGACGAGTTTCGTCGCGGTTCAGGTCAAGGCGGCCCGGATTCACACATCGGTGGAGCTGACGCCGACCACGCTGCGTCAGGGCGAGGAGCGCACCCCCATCGACGACATCGTGCGGATCTATCCCGCGCCTGAGGGCAACGAGGAACACCAGTGGATGTCGGCCCGTGCGCTCGGCGAGCTCACCGGTGTCCCGAAGGGCCGCACGGGCATCGGGGTGAAGCTGACCAACGACCGCACCGCGCAGGCGTGGGCCCGTAAGCATCAACAGCTGAGGGCTGCGCTTGTTCACCTGATCGACGAGCGAATCCCCCCGGAGCCGAAGACATGAAGAAGCACCCGAAGACGACCGTCGAGCTGGTGCTGGCCGTCGTCGCCGCGGTCGGCGCGGTGTTGAGCTGGTTCGGCGCGCAAACGGTCGTCACGGTCGCCCCGATCCTCGAGGGCGAGCCGCAGACGACGTCGGTGGCCTTCAGCCCGCCGATGCTGGCGTTGATGCTGCTGCTGGCGACCGTCGCAGGCGTGCTGGCCGTCGACGGCATCGCCCGCCTGCGGCGGCCTGCTCCCGCGAAATAGCACCGTATTGGTGACGCCGCTCACAGAACTCTTGGTACAAAGGTCAGAATTTGTAACACTGTTTCACATGACGGAGTTGGCGCAGACCCCACAACAGCTGGACGCACTGCCGCTGGGACCGGAATCGCTGGTCTGGCGGTATTTCGGCGATAACCGGATGTACCTGATCGGGCCGCGGCCCGCGGTCCTGCAGAACATGCTGGCCGAGCTCGGCCAGGGCGTGCTTGACCACTCGGTGTTCTTCGACGACACCGCGGCGCGGGTGAAGCGCTCGCTGCCGCCGATCTTCATGACGGTCTACGGCAGCGACGGCGACAACCCCGGCCAGCAGGTCCGCGACTTCCACACTCAGATCAAGGGCACGATGCCGGACGGCGAGCGGTACCACGCGCTCGACCCGGAGACGTACTTCTGGGCACACGCAACGTTCGTCGACCAGGTGCTGTACTTCGCCGACACCTTCGTCAAGCGGCTCAGCCGGGAGGAGAAGGAGCAGATCTACCTGGAATCCAAGACGTGGTACCGCCGCTACGGTGTCAGCGATCGCGTGATGCCCGCCGACTATGCCGAGTTCGAGCAGTACTGGAACCGGATGATCGACGAGATCGTCGTCGCGCACCCGACCGCGAAGTACGGCGTCGGCTACGTCACCAAGGGCTATCCGTGCCCGAAGGGCGTGCCTGCTCCGCTCTGGCGGGCGATCTCGGCGGTCCTCAACCCCGTTGCCGCGTTCTTGACCACCGGCGGCATGCCGCCTCGCACCCGTGAGCTGCTCGGGCTGCCGTGGAGCGGGCGCAAGGAGCGCCGCTACCGACGCTTCGCTGCGCTGTGGCGGTCGCGTCCGGTCAACTGGCTGTGGGATCATCTGCCGATGCGGCTGCGGTTCAACAAATTCGCCCAAGCAGGGTATGGCCACTCCAAATCCGCCGGCTGACCCCAGCACCGAAGCCATCCTCGACGCCGCCGTCGTCGAGTTCGAGCGGCATGGCCTGCGCCGCGTCGCGCTCGAGGACGTGGCACGCCGGGCAGGCGTCAGCCGCACGACCATCTACCGGCGGTTCTCCAATAAGGACGAGCTGGTGGCCGCCGTCATCGAACGCGAGAACGTCGCGCTGTTCGCCGATATCGCCGCCGAGCTGAAACAGGCAGGGCCGCAATCGAACTACTACGTCGAGGCGTTCACCCTGTCGATCCTGCGGTTCCGTCGGCACCGGGTGCTCAACCGGATGATGAGCGACGAGCCCGCGCTGGTACTCGAGATGGCCCGCACGCACTACGGCGCCGCGATCGAGCGGATGGCCGACGCGCTGCGCGAGATCTTCCCCGAGGGATTTGCCGACCGCATCGGCGAGCAGGCGGTCGACGAGCTGGCCGAGACGATTCTGCGGTACGCGGCGATGGCACTGCTGCTGCCCGGCGCGCAACCGCTGGAGACGGCCGAGGACATCCGGGCTTTCGCGACCAGGCATTTCCTGCCCAGCCTGCCCGTCGCGCTGCGGGTGGTTCCCGCGTAAGTGTGGGCGTCGGGGCGTATGCCCTCGTCGCGGGTCATGCCCGGCCGGGCGGGCCCGCGACTGTGCGCCTTCTACGCTGTATCGGCGTGTCCGCACAGTCGGCTCAATTTTCACCACCCACGGCGGAGCGCAGCTCCCCTGACAGCTGCTCGCTGGACAAACTGGCACAGTCACCCAAAGAAGATGCAGGTGGGATCGCGAGCGATTTCGTCGAGTACAGCTCCCACCCTCGAGATCGCGTGAACCGCAGTCGGGCGAAGGGAACCTCAATCCAGTCGGTGGCG
>CADEGF010000025.1:15844-23680 GCA_902826815.1 uncultured Mycobacteriaceae bacterium | reverse complement strand
TCGCATTGAGTGCATTGACCCACGCGTCAACGACGGCGACGTCCTCTGCTGGCAGCGGCACATTGCCTAAGCTATTCGACAATGACGTCATTGGAAGCGATCGCGCCCGTCTTCATCGAGATGGCGCATTCGATCGTGTGGGCCTCGGTGGCGACTGTTGACGCCGACAGCCGTCCACGGTCACGCATCCTGCACCCGTTCTGGGAATGGGACGGCACTGACATGTTCGGTTGGATCGCCACGGTGCCGAGCCCGGTCAAGCGTGAACATCTCGCCGCGCACCCCGAGGTGTCGGTCAGCTACTGGGCGCCCAGCCACGACACCTGCAGCGCTGAATGCCTCGTCGAGTGGTACTTCGACGACGAGACCCGAAAAGCGGTGTGGGACAAGTTCGCCAACGGCCCGGAGCCGGTCGGCTACGACCCGACGATCATCCCGATGTGGAAGGACGGCCCGATGTCGAAGGAGTTCGCCGCGCTGCGGCTGAGCCCTTACCGGCTGCGGGTGATCCCAGGTGCGGTGATGACGCAGGGCGAAGGCGAGGTTCTGTCCTGGCACTCGTGAGCAACGTCAGCACGCTGCCGTTGGCCCCGAAGAACCCGCTGTCGATTCGGCAATTGCTCAGTGCGGTGCGGAATCTCGACGCCGGACAAGAGGTGCTGCGCGACGCGGGAGGCACCGTCACCCGCATTCAGTTCGGCCCGAAGTGGTTGTTTCCTCCCGTCGTGGCGGTGTTCTCACCGAGCGGGATACGCGACGTGCTCGGCCGCAACGACTCGGCCGCCGAGCGGTGTGTCGTTCACGAGGAAGTGCAGAACCTGGCGGGCGACAGCCTGTTCGTGCTGCCCAACCAGCCGTGGCTGCCCCGCAAGCGCGCGCTACAACCGGTCTTCACCAAGCCGAACGTCCGCAATTTCGGCGGCCACATGTCCAGGGCGGCGCACGACCTGTGCGAAAGCTGGCCGCAGACAGGCGAAGTCAACCTCGACATCGACTGCCGCCGGGTGACCATGCGGTCGCTGGGACGGTCGGTTCTCGGCCTCGACCTGAACGACCGCGAAGACGTAATCGCCGATCACATGCACGTCGCGTCGTCCTACACCGCCGACCGCGCACTGCGTCCGGTGCGCGCGCCCAGGTGGCTGCCGACGCCTGCCCGCGCAAGGGCACGCGCTTCGGTGGCGGCCCTGCGCAAGGTCACCGACGACATGCTGCAGGCGTGCCGCGCCGATCCGACCCTCGACGCGCCGCTTGTGCACGCCTTGATCGGGGCCATCGATCCCGAAACCGGACAGTCCATCGCCGACGCCGACATCATCAACGACCTGTTGATCTTCATGCTGGCCGGTCACGACACGACGGCGACCGCGCTCACCTACGCGTTGTGGCTGCTTGGACATCATCGCGACGTACAGGATCGGGTGGCCGCCGAGGTCCGCGAGATCGGCGGTCGCGAGATCACGCCTGCCGACGTGCCGCGGCTCGAGTACACCGCGCAGGTGCTGCACGAGGCGCTGCGGCTGTGCCCGCCTGCCGCGGGCGTCGGACGGATGGCCGTCCGCGATATCGCGGTGGACGGATACCGGGTGCAGGCGGGCACCCTCGTGCTGGTGGGAATCTATGCGGTACACCGGGATCCGGACGTCTGGCCGACGCCGTTGGAATTTGATCCCGGCAGGTTCAGCCCGGAGAACGTGAAGGCGCGCGACCGCTGGGAGTTCGTCCCGTTCGCGGGCGGCTCGCGATCGTGCATCGGCGAACACTTCGCGCGGTTGGAGACGACCCTTGCGCTGGCGACCATCGTCCGGTCGAAGGAGATCAGATCGCTCGACGACGACTTTCCCGTCGAAGTGCCGTTCACCACGGTCGCCAAGGGGCCGATCCGCGCGTATGTGACCGCGCGGAAGTGAACCCGCACTCGGTGATCCGGGTCGCCGCCGCGGTGATCCTCGACGCGGGCGGCCGCTTGCTCGTCGTGCGCAAGCGGGGGACTGCGGTGTTCATGCAGCCGGGCGGCAAGATCATGGCTGGTGAGTCGGCCGAAGAGGCGCTGCACCGCGAGATAGCCGAAGAACTCGGAGTCGAAGCCGCCAGTGTGCAGGCGCTCGGACGGCATGTCGCCGACGCGGCCAACGAGCCCGGCCACACGGTGGAGGCCGAGTTGTTCGCGGTGACGCTCGCGGCGGAACCGCGTGCGGCGGCGGAGATCGACGAGATTGCATGGGTGGGCCCGTCGAATCCCGGCGACATCTCTCTCGCGCCGCTGACCGAGCATGCGGTGCTGGGCCTGCTGCGCCGCTGAGCTGGTCGTCAGGGCCACCCATTGCGGTGCTGGCACACCGCAATCAAACTCAGGGGCTATGGCCTACCTCAAGCCCCCTTGGTTCGTCCGCAAGATCTTCAACAAGGTCGCGATGGCGACCGGCGTCGGCAACAGCCAGACGCTGACCGTGATCAAGCGCGTCAGCAAGCAGCCGCAGCAGATCCCCGTCGTCGTTCCTGAGGTCGGCGGGGTCAAGTACCTGGTGTCCACCCGCGGCGAGGCCGAGTGGGTGAGAAACGTCCGGGCAGACCCGAATGTGAAACTCGGCGATACGCGCTACGTCGCCAGCGAGGTGCCGATCGAGGAGCGCGCACCCATCATCGCGGCATATCGGCCGCTGGCGGGCAAGGTCGTCGAGGGCTACTGGAAGGACCTGCCCGCCGACGCCGACCACCCGACCTTCGCGCTGACGCCTAGCTGACCCGCGTCGATATTGCACACAGGGTTGCTGATCGCCGACAATCACGACCCTCAGCGCAAAATCGGAGGAGGACCGCAGGACCCGCCGGCAGGTGCACAGGTGGCCGCAGACGGCGAGATCACCGTGCGGTTCGGCGCTTGACCCGCTTCCTCCTACACCCTGTAGTTGACGGTTTCGGGCCAGCTGGGAGACTGGTGGCCATGTCCAGCACCGACGTCTCCGCGAAGCTCTTCGCCGACGCGTGCGCCCTCATCCCCGGTGGGGTCAACTCGCCGGTGCGGGCTTTCTCCGCGGTGGGCGGCACCCCGCGTTTCATCACCTCAGCCGAGGGCTACTGGCTGACCGACGCCGACGACAACCGGTACGTCGACCTGGTGTGCTCGTGGGGCCCGATGATCCTTGGCCACGCACATCCCGCGGTCGTCGAGGCCGTGCAGCGCGCCGCGGCGACCGGCCTGTCCTTCGGCGCACCTACGCCCAGCGAGACGGAGCTGGCCGCCGAGATCATCGGACGCGTCGACGCGGTCGAACGCCTGCGCCTGGTCAACTCCGGCACAGAGGCCACCATGAGCGCGATCCGGCTGGCCCGCGGGTTTACCGGTCGCGCCAAGATCATCAAGTTCTCCGGCTGCTACCACGGCCACAGCGATGCACTGCTTGCCGACGCGGGCTCGGGCGTCGCGACGCTCGGCCTGCCATCCTCGCCGGGTGTCACCGGCGCCGCTGCTGCCGACACGATTGTCTTGCCCTACAACAACATTCCTGCGCTCGTTGAGGTGTTCTCCCGGTTCGGCGACGAGATCGCCTGCGTGATCACTGAGGCCAGCCCTGGCAACATGGGAACCGTTCCGCCGCTGCCGGGTTACAACGCCGCGCTACGTCGGATCACCGCCGAACATGGTGCACTGCTGATCATCGACGAGGTGATGACCGGTTTCCGGGTCAGTCGATCCGGTTGGTACGGAGTCGATCCCGTCGACGCCGACCTGTTCACCTACGGCAAGGTGATGAGCGGAGGGCTGCCCGCGGCGGCATTCGGTGGACGGGCCGCGGTCATGGAGAAGCTGGCCCCGCTCGGTCCCGTATACCAGGCGGGCACACTCTCGGGTAACCCCGTCGCGATGGCTGCGGGCCTCGCGACGCTGCGCGCGGCCGACGACGACGTGTACACGAAGCTGGATGCCAACGCCGACCGGCTCACCGACATGCTGTCGCGGGCGTTGACCGACGCAGGCGTCGCCCACGGAATCTCCCGGGCGGGCAACATGTTCAGCGTGTTCTTCACCGACGCGCCGGTCAACGACTTCGCCTCGGCGAAGGCGACCGAGACGTGGCGCTATCCGGCGTTCTTCCATGCACTGCTCGATGCGGGTGTCTACCCGCCGTGCAGCGCGTTCGAGACCTGGTTCGTCTCCGCGGCGCTCGACGACGAGGCATTCGACCGGATCGCCGCTGCGCTGCCGGGCGCCGCGAAGGCTGCTGCGGAGGCCGAACGCCCGTGACCGACAAGACGATCGTGCACGTGATGCGGCACGGCGAGGTGTTCAATCCGGACAAGATCCTCTACGGCCGACTGCCGGACTACCACCTCTCGGAGAAGGGCAAGGCGCAGGCGCAGCGGGTTGCCGACTGGCTGGCCGATCGCGACATCGTCTACGTCGTCGCCTCACCGCTGGAGCGCGCGCAGGAGACCGCGACGCCGATCGCGGAACGGCACGGTCTGCCGATCGACACCGACGACGATCTGATCGAATCGATGAACATCTTTCAGGGTCAGAAGGTTTCACCCGGCGACGGCGCCCTTCGCGATCCCCGCAATTGGTGGCACCTGCGCAATCCGCGCAGCCCGTCGTGGGGTGAGCCTTACACGGAGATTGCAGAACGGATGAAGACCGCACTGCATCGCGCCAGGGTCAAGGGGGCAGGCCACGAAGCGGTGTGCGTCAGCCATCAGCTTCCGGTGGAGACGCTGCGACGGGCGATAACGGGAAAGCCGTTGCACCACTTCCCGACTCGGCGGCTGTGCAACCTCGCCTCGCTCACCTCCTTCTACTTCCGCGGGGACGCCTACGCCGGCTGGGGCTATTCGGAGCTGGCCGGGCAGTGAAGTGGTGGGTCGTCATCGCGAGTGCGGCGCTGGTCGCACTCGCCGGCTGCTCCACGGGTGACGACGCCGTAGCACAGGGCGGCACCTTCGAGTTCGTTTCCCCTGGCGGCAAGACCGACATCTTCTACGATCCGCCCGAAAGTCGAGGCAGCCCAGGACGGCTGGCCGGGCCGAGCCTGATGGATCCGGCCAAGACCCTTTCGCTCGACGACTTCGCGGGCAAGGTCGTCGTCGTCAACGTATGGGGCCAGTGGTGCGGACCGTGCCGCTCGGAGATCAGCCAGCTGCAGCAGGTGTACGACGCCACCAAGGCCGACGGCGTCGCCTTCCTCGGCATCGACGTCCGCGACAACAACCGCGACGCCGCGCGCGACTTCGTCACCGACCGCAAGGTCACTTTCCCGTCGATCTACGACCCGTCGATGCGCACGATGATCGCCTTCGGCGGCAAGTACCCCACCACTGTCATCCCCTCGACGATCGTGTTGGACCGGCAGCACCGCGTTGCCGCGGTGTTCCTGCGCGAGCTGCTGGCCAAGGACCTTGAGCCAATTGTGCAGCGACTCGCCGCCGAGTCGGTGCCACAGACATGACGCTGGACCGCGTCGACGAGCTGGTGGCGACCGGGCCGTTGCTGCTGGCGGCGCTGGTCAGCGCCCTTGCCGGCCTGGTGTCGTTCGCCTCGCCGTGTGTGGTCCCGCTTGTGCCGGGCTATCTCTCGTACCTCGCGGCGGTCGTGGGCGTCGAGGAGGCTGTCGAGCCGTCGGGCGTGGTGACGGTCGCACGCAAGGCCCGCATCCGCGTCGCGGGCGCGGCACTTCTCTTCGTGGCCGGCTTCACAGCCGTGTTCGTCCTCGGTACCGTCGCGGTGCTCGGCATGGCGGGCTCGCTGATCACCAACCAGCTACTGCTGCAACGCATCGGCGGGGTCATCACGATCCTGATGGGCCTGGTGTTCATCGGCTTCGTCCCACTGCTGCAGCGGGACACCCGGTTCGCGCCGCGCCAGCTGTCGACGATCGGCGGTGCGCCACTGCTTGGTGCGGTGTTCGCGCTCGGCTGGACACCGTGCCTCGGCCCGACGCTCACCGGGGTGATCGCGGTGGCATCGGCCACCGAAGGCGCCAACGTCGCTCGCGGCGTACTGCTCGTCATCGCCTATTGCGTCGGCCTGGGAATTCCGTTCGTGCTGTTGGCGTTTGGTTCCGCGCGGGCCGTGCAGGGGCTTGGCTGGCTGCGGCGGCACACCCGGCAGATCCAGATCTTCGGCGGCGTGCTGCTGATCGTGGTCGGCACCGCGCTGGTCACCGGTGTCTGGAACGACTTCGTGTCGTGGGTCCGCGACGCGTTCGTCAGCGACGTGAGACTTCCGATATGAGACGGGTTTTGGCAGTCGTCCGCAACACCTGGCGCACGCTGACCTCGATGGGCACCGCGCTGGTGCTGCTGTTCCTGCTCGCGCTGGCTGCGATCCCCGGCGCACTGCTGCCGCAGCGCAGCCTCAACGAAGCCAAGGTCGAGCAGTACATCGCCGAACACCCGACCATCGGGCCGTTGCTGGACCGGTTGCAGGCCTTCGAGGTGTTCTCCAGTTTCTGGTTCACCGCCATCTACGCGCTGCTCTTCATATCCCTCGTCGGCTGTTTGACGCCGAGGCTGCTCGAACACATCCGCAGCCTGCGAGCCACACCTGTTGCCGCACCGCGCAATCTCACCCGACTGCCGAAGCACCACGCCGCCGAGGTGACGGGCGAACCCGACGCGGTCGCCGCCGCGGTGACAGAGCGGTTGCGCGGATGGCGGTGTGCCACGCGCAATGACGGCGACATCGTCGAAATCTCTGCCGAGAAGGGCTTTCTGCGCGAGTTCGGCAACATCGTCTTTCACTTCGCTCTGCTCGGACTGCTCGTCGCGGTGGCCGTCGGCAAGCTGTTCGGCTACGAGGGCAACGTCATCGTGATCGCCGACGGCGGGCCTGGCTTCTGCTCGGCGTCGCCAGCGGCATTCGACTCGTTCCGGGCCGGCAACACCGTCGACGGCACCTCATTGAATCCGATCTGCCTGCGCGTCAACAACTTCGACGCGCAGTACCTGCCGTCGGGGCAGGCGCTGTCGTTCGCCGCCAACATCGACTACCAGGAGGGGGCCGACCTCGACTCGGATACGTGGCAGCCGTATCACCTGAAGGTCAACGAACCGCTGCGCATCGGCGGGGACCGAATCTACTTGCAGGGCCACGGCTACGCCCCGACGTTCACCGTCACCTTTCCCGACGGCCAGACCCGCACCCAGACCGTGCAGTGGCGCCCCGACGACGCCATCACGCTGTTGTCGTCGGGGGTGATGCGGTTCGACCCGCCCGGCGGCACGTATCCCGACGCCGACGAGCGGCGCAAGCACCAGATCGCGATCCAGGGGCTGTTCGCGCCGACCGAGTTCCTGCACGGAAAGCTGCTGTCGTCGAGCTTCCCGGCGCTCAACGACCCGGCGGTCGCCGTCGACATCTACCGCGGCGACGCCGGACTGGACACGGGCCGCCCGCAGTCGCTGTTCGACCTCGACCCGCGGCTGATCGACCAGAAGCGGCTCACCAAGGTCGCCCGGGTCAACCTGGCTGCGGGCGAGCAGACCCGGCTGGACGACGGCACGTTGGTGCGGTTCGACGGGGCGGTGCCGTTCATCAACGTGCAGGTCTCCCACGATCCGGCGCAGGTGTGGGTGCTGGTGTCCGCGCTGACGATGATGGCGGGCCTGCTGGTGTCGCTGATCGTGCGTCGGCGCAGGGTCTGGGTTCGAATCACGCCAGCGGACGCGAGGAGCATGGAAGGTCCAGGTGGAGCGGGTACGGTAAGCGTCGAGCTGGGCGGACTCGCGCGCACCGACAACTCGGGCTGGGGCGACGAGTTCGAGAAGTTGACGACCCGGTTGCTCGACGGTCTCGACACCGCGGAGCCGTCTAAGGAGAAGGTCTGATCGCATGAACAC
>CADEGF010000025.1:0-15744 GCA_902826815.1 uncultured Mycobacteriaceae bacterium | reverse complement strand
CGACGGTCTCGACACCGCGGAGCCGTCTAAGGAGAAGGTCTGATCGCATGAACACCGAGCACATCGATATCGGGATTGCCCGCTACTCGGACTGGGCCTTCACCTCGTCGGTCGTCGTGCTGGTGGTCGCGCTGATATTTCTCGCCGTTGAGCTGGCCTACACCCGAAGCAGGAAGGTCGCCGACCGCGAACTCGTCGCGGCGGGCACCGTGAGCGCCGACAGCGTCACCCCCGGGCTGGTCGCCGACACGCCGCAGCGATCGTTCGACGAACGCATCGGCCGGGCAGGGCTGGCCCTCGTCTACGCCGGTATCGGCCTGCTGCTGGTGTGCATCGTGCTTCGCGGCCTTGCCACCTCGCGGGTGCCATGGGGCAACATGTACGAGTTCATCAACCTGACCTGCTTCTCCGGTCTGGTCGCGGGCGCGATCGTGTTGCGTCGTCCGCAGTACCGCGCGCTGTGGGTCTTCGTGCTCCTGCCGGTGCTGATCCTGCTGACGGTTTCCGGTCGCTGGCTCTACACCAACGCCGCGCCGGTGATGCCCGCTTTGCAGTCCTACTGGCTGCCCATCCACGTATCCGTCGTCAGCCTCGGTTCCGGGGTTTTCCTGGTCGCGGGCGTGGCCAGCATCCTGTTCCTGGTCAAGATGTCGCGGCTCGGTGCTCCCTCAGACGGTGGAGCCGAAGGCGCCGTCGCGCGCATCGTGGCGCAGCTGCCGGATGCGCAGACGCTGGACCGAATCGCCTACCGGACAACGATTTTCGCGTTCCCCCTGTTCGGGTTCGGGGTTATCTTCGGTGCGATATGGGCCGAGGAGGCCTGGGGTCGGTACTGGGGTTGGGACCCCAAGGAGACGGTGGCGTTCATCGCGTGGGTGATCTACGCGGCCTACCTGCACGCGCGCTCGACGGCGGGCTGGCGCGACAAGAAGGCGGCCTGGATCAACGTCGCGGGCTTCGTCGCCATGGTGTTCAATCTGTTCTTCATCAACCTCGTCACCGTCGGGCTGCACTCGTACGCCGGCGTCGGCTGAGCCGACAATGAGACACCGTGGCTGAGCCGACAATCGGACACCGTGGATGAGACATCCGTTCAAGGAGAAGGGGTTAGCCGTTGTCTGACGATCCGTCGCAAGGCTTTCGGTCACAACAGCGGTTCACCGATCCGGCGAACGACGAGTCACCGCCGCCGGAGTGGACCGATCCCACTCCGCCGACCGGGATCGCGATCAGCCAATCGGACGTCGTGCCGCAGCCCTATCCGGAGCTCTCCACCTCTTCGCTGCTGCGCCAGAACAAGAGGCCGCCGTCGTCCGGCTGGCGGCGGCTGCTGTTCCTGGCGTCGGGCAAGCTGATCAACCTCGGTGAAAGCCCGAAGGAGGTTCACCACAACAACCTGCTCGCCCAGGTGAACCGGCCGCTACAGGGCTGCTATCGGATCGCGCTGCTGTCACTCAAGGGCGGGGTCGGCAAGACGACCATCACCGCGACGCTCGGGGCGACGTTCGCGTCCATCCGAGGGGACCGGGTGGTCGCGGTCGACGCGAACCCCGACCGCGGCACCCTGAGCCAGAAGGTTCCGTTGGAGACGCCCGCAACGGTGCGCCATCTGCTGCGCGACGCCGAGGGCATCGACCGCTACAGCGACGTCCGCAGCTACACGTCCCAAGGCCCCAGTCGGCTGGAGGTGCTGGCGTCGGAGAGCGACCCCGCCGTGTCGGAGGCGTTCAGCGCCGACGACTACAGCAACACGCTTGACGTGCTGGAACGCTTCTACAGCCTGGTGCTCACCGACTGCGGGACCGGCCTCATGCACTCGGCTATGTCGTCGGTGCTCTCCAAGGCCGACGTGCTCATCGTCATCAGCTCCGGCTCGGTCGACGGCGCCCGCAGCGCATCGGCGACGCTGGACTGGCTCGACGCGCACGGCCACGAGGACATGGTCAGCAATTCGATCGCGGTGATCAACGCGGTGCGACCGCGGTCAGGCAAGGTCGACATGCAGAAAGTCGTCGATCACTTCAACCGGCGCTGCCGGGCGGTGCGGCTGGTGCCGTTCGACCCGCACCTCGAAGAGGGCGCCGAGATCAGCCTGGAACGGCTGCGGCGCGAGACGCGTGAGGCCCTGATCGAGCTGGCGGCGGTGGTGGCGGAAGGTTTCCCGGGCCCGCGGCGGCCCAACGACCTGTTCTGACGGTCGCGCGATCAGCTGTTCGGGCGGGGATTGTCTCCGTGCCCGAGCCTGCGCAGGAAATCAGGGTCGTCATCGGGGCCGATCGTGCGCGTCCGTGGTGGCCGGCCGGCGGTGGCGCGAGTCAACCGCCAGCCGATATAGATCAGGCCGCTCAAGACAGCTACGAGGAGCAGATACGCCACGCAAAAAACCTCCTTGTCCTGAATATACGCGTCGTCGGTAGGCTCAGGCCGTGTCTGAGCCTCGCCCCGGATCCCGCCTCGTCGTCGATGTGCTGGCCTACATGCTGGCCCGCCTCCTCCTCGTCGTCGTCATCACCGCCGCGATCTTCGGCGGCGCCCATCTGCTCGGCGTGCGCGACTTCCCGCTCGTCATCGCGCTCTTGTTCGCGATCGTGATCGCGCTGCCGCTCGGCATGTGGATCTTCGCCCCGCTGCGCAGGCGCGCCAATGCGGGCATTTCCGCGATCGACGAGCGGCGGCGCCAGGACCGTGAACAGCTCCAGGCCAGGCTGCGCGGCGACGAACCGCCCAAGAAGTGACGCAGCCGTGACCCGGGAGGCATACGGAGCCGAATTCGTTGGCGCCGAAGGATTTCTGAACTCACCGACATACGGGCTGCCGCCGCAGTTCATGTTCGACGCTCTGCAGGAGTCCCTGCGCGCCTGGCAGACGGGCGTGATGGACGTGCCGTCGTTCGACGAATCCGTTCGCGCCGGGCGGTCCGGCTACGCCTCGCTGGTCGGCGTGCCCGCCGAGACGGTGACGATGGCGGGGACCGTCGCGTCGGCGCTGGGGCTGGTCGCCGCCGCGATACCCGACGGCAGCCGGGTCGCGACTCTGCCCGGCGAATTCACCAGCACCAGTTTTCCGTTCGCTGCGCAGGCATCGCGCGGCGTCACCGTCACCGAGGTCGATTCTGACGAATTGGTGACGACGGCCCGCGACTTTGACGTGGTGACCGCGAGCCTCGTGCAGTCGGCCAACGGCGCGGTGCTTGACGTCGATGCGCTGATGGCGAACGTGGCGGGCACCGACACGCTGACCGTCATCGACATCACCCAAGCGCTCGGCTGGAAGAACATCGCGCTGCCGTGGGCCGACGTCACCGTGGCTGCGGTGTACAAATGGCTGCTGGCGCCGCGGGGCACCGCCTGGATGTCGCTGAGCGAACGTGTCTCGGGCTCGATGATCCCGCACGCCGCGAACTGGTATGCGGGCGAGGATCCATGGTCGACGATCTACGGGCTGCCACTGCGACTCGCCGACGATGCTCGACGCTTCGATGCATCGCCGACGTGGTTCAGTGCGCTGGGATCTGGTCTGACCCTGCCCTGGCTGGCGTCGTTGGACCGCGCCGCGGTCGAGGCGCACGCGCTGGGCCTGGCGTCCCGACTGCGTACCGAACTGCAACTACCGCAGGAACCTTCGGCGATCGTGTCGATCCCGACGACGTCCGCCGAGAAGCTCAAGGACGCGGGCATCCGGGCGTCGATCCGTGCGGGTGCTGTGCGCGTCGGCTTCCACATGTACAACACCGAGGACGACCTGGACCGTCTGCTCGACGTGTTGGGCTAGCGCTTAGTCGAAGAGGTCCGGCTGTTCGCGGGTGATGCGCGCGAACAACGGCTGGAAGCTGAACCACCCCGCGAAGTGCGTACCCACCTGTCCCGCAGTGTGTTTGGCCATCGCAGGCTCGATGAGCACCGGCTTACCCACCGCTTCAGCCGTCAGCTGGGCCTGGCATGACCGCTCCATCGTGATGAACCACCACGCGGCTTCCTCGACCGAATGGCCGACGGTGAGCAGGCCGTGGTTGCGCAGGATGGCGGCCTTGCAATCGCCGAGGCTGTGCGCGATCCGCTTGCCTTCCTCGATGTCGAGCACGACGCCGGAGTACTGGTCGAACAGCGCGTGGTCGTCGTAGAACGCGCAGGCGTCCTGGGTGATCGGGTCGAGGAGGCGGGCAAGGGTGGACCACGTCTTGCCGTACACCGAATGCGAGTGCGCCGCGCTGATCACGTCGGGGCGCGCGGCGTGCACCTGCGAGTGGATCGCGAATGCGGCCTGGTTCAGCGGCTTGTCGCCGTCGACGACCGTGCCGTCGTGACGCACCAGCATCAGGTCGCTGACCCGGATGTGGCCGAAGTGCATGCCGAACGGATTGACCCAGAAGTGATCGGTGAACTCGGGGTCACGGGCGGTGATGTGGCCTGCGATGCCCTCGTCGAAACCGAAACGGCTGAACAGACGGAACGCCGCCGCCAGGTTTTGTTTGCGGTGCAGCCGCTCCTCTTCGACAGAGCGGCCCACTTCTGGAAGAAGCGCCGCGACGTTGCCGCCTGCGAGTTTGCTTGCTTGTTCGACGTCGTCCGCAGTCATGGGCTGAGGCTACGCGCCGAAATCGGTCAGCCAGCGGCGTCTTGCAGGATTTGCCGAAGCTTGTCATCGGGATCGCCGCTGCCCGGATCCAGCCGCAACTCGCCAGGCCGTCCCTCGGGATCGGTAGCGCCGACCGCGGGCGGGGGAGCGGGCGGCGGTGGCGGCGCGGCGGGCGGTGGCGCAGGAGGTGGTGGCGGTGGCGCGTTGTCGAGCCCGTCGAGTTTGGCCTCAAGGCGGGCGACGGTGTCGTGTCTGACCGCACGCCGTTCGGGATCGGGGTCGGTGTTGTTGGCGAAGCAGCCGTCCGGTGCGTCCGCGACGATGGCCAGCGCGCTCCGGTATCGCTCGCGGGCCTGATCCGGCCTGCCTTCCCAACCGTCGACGTCGCCTTGGCGTTCGCGCACCAACTCGAGGTTCACCAGGACGGGGCAGGGCTCGTCGGCGCCGGTCAGTGTCAGCGCCTCCGAGAACCGGGCATCGGCCTCGTCGAGGCGCCCCTGCAGCACCGCAGCGGTGCCCGCAGTGAACGGCGCCTTCGCCCGTTCGACCACGTTGAGCGTGTTCAGCGTCGAACTGTCGCCGCTTAGTGCGTCGGCGTCGCCGTCACGGAAGTCCGTGACCGCCGAATTGCCCGCGATCACAACGGATATCATCTTGACCGCTGCGATCAGCGCAATCAGAGCCAGTGGCGCCGAGAAGAGCACCAGCCGCCTGCGCAAGGTCAGCCGCGACGGTCTACGCGTACCTGTCACGGCGCCACGTCCCGCCTCGCCAGCCGGGTGCGACGGATGTCGCGGATGCTCGCGAACAGCTCGAAGAGAAGCAGCACCGACGCCAGCAGGGTGAACACCCAGTACAGCTCCGTGCGGTCCGCCACACCGGACGGCGTTGACGCGCCCGCGGTGGGTTCGGGTGCTCCGCGCCCAGGAACGGCCTCAGCGATGGCCCTGCCATCATCGCGGTCGACATAGGGCACGCCGAGTTGCTCGGCGACACTGCGCAGTCCCTGCTCGTTTCGACCTGCGCCATAACCGAATACGGCGCCGCCGTCCACCGAGCCCGCGGTCGGATCGAACTCGCCCTGCGGAGCGCGGGAGCCGGCCGCGCCGGAACCGAAGTAGAACACCAGGCTCTCGGAGTCGGGATACTGCTGGCCGGCTCCGATGAGCTGGTAGCGCAACACGTTGGCGGCAGCGGCGGCGTTCGTGTCCTCGGCGTCGGCGCTCGGGGGATACGGCGTCAGCCGCGCGACCTCGGGGCGCAGGCTCCAGGCATCCTCCGAAAGCGGCCAGTCCAGCGACGGCCGGGACGCGAAGGCGATCATCGCGAACCGCGCGCCGGGATACTGGTCGATCAGGGATTCGATGTCATTGCGAATGGCCGACATTCGCGACTGGTTCTCGGCGTGGTCCTGCAATGCCGAGTCCGGTGACCGGTCGACGAGGAAGAAGACATTGGTGTTGTCGGCGGAGCGGGCCGCTGCGGTGGCACCGCGCTCACCGTGCTCGACCCCGGGCCTGGCCGCCGCGATGAGGATCAGCAGGACTGCGAGTGTCAGGCCCGACCACCGCCAGACTGTCGACCATCGCCCGCCGGCCGTGGCGTACAGGCGCCCCATGGTCAGCAGCCGCAGCGCAATGACCACCACGGCGACCACGAGCAGGACGACGGTCGGCAGCACCGGCTGGAACGTCATCGCCGCAACACCATCAGCGATAGGCACAGCAGCATGGACGCCACCACGGCAACTGCGAGCGGAACGGCGGGCGCATCACCGAACCACGAGGTCGCGGACACCTCAGCCGGGGCGGTGGCCGCCGGTGGATGGTTTCGGATCGCGTCGAGATCGCCGGTCAGCTGATCCTGCCTGCCCTCCAGCGAGAAATATTGGCCACCCGACGATCTCGAGATCGACGGAAGGACGCCCGCATTCCGGCTCGACGTGCTGAGCGCGTTGATCTGGATGCCGGCCTTGCTCGCCATGGCGCCGACCTGGTCGGCCGTCAGCAGTGACGGCCTTGTCTCGTCGGCGTCCCGTAGCTGGCCCGAGCCGAGGTAGATCAGCGAACGGCGGTGTGAGCTGGTGGAGTCGAACGACGGGAAACCGGTCATGCACAGCGCAAGGACATCCTCGACGCTGGACGCGTAGTCGACATAGGACACCGCGGGAGTGAAGGAGGCGGCGCTCGGGGCGTCGGCGTCGGGTCGGTCGTTGGACAGCCGGGCCAGATCGCCGAGCCTGCCCGCCACGTACTGGTAGTCGCGCGTCATGGGGAGCACGCGCCGGTTCGGTGAGGTGAGGCCGATGCGTTGGGTGCCATACGTTCTCGCTTGGCCCGCGAAGTAGGTCAGGAACTCGCCGGTAATCGGCTCGGTGACCGACTCGCCGACGCAGAGCATGATGTCGTCGGGCGGATCGGGCGCCGCGCTCGACCACCACCATCCGCTCGGCCGGGCGCTGGCCAGCACCGAGGCGCCGAGCAGCACCCCGATCAACGCGACCGCGACGACCATCGACAGAAGCCGGGCGCGGGCCAACCGGGCGTATTCGGGCAGTCGCGTGAGCCGCGACGTATTGGCCATCCGGCGCAGCGCTCGCCGTGCCTGCTCCATCGGCAGCACCAGCGCCATGGCGACGGCTATTGCCGCGCAGATCAATCCGGCGACAGCGACTGGCCACCAGGTCAGGGCCACGACCGGATCAACTCCTCGGCCGTCGAACCGGCCTCGTCGACGTCCACCCGCGACGCGGTGTTGAACTGAGCGTCGTTGAGAGCCGCGAACAGTGGTGCTGCGTCGGCCAGATCGCCGGAGCGGATTGCCTCGACGTGCATGTACTGCGCACGGGTGCCGGTTGCCTGGTGCAGGAAGCTGCGCAGCGTCCGGCTCATCTCATGACTGGCCTCTGATGCCGACAGTTCACCGGCGCGGTGGCGCCGGTCGATCTTCCGGATCGCGCGGACGAATTTCCGCCGCAGCAGCTTTGAGTGCACCGTCCGGATTCCAGGAATCGACCGCAGCCGGTGGGCGGGAAGCGTCCAGACGACAACACCGACATACCAGGCGATGACAAGCGTCAGCAGTGCCAGCCCGAGCCACAGCCATGACGCCGAGTACGGGGACGGGCCGAACACGAACTGCAGCACGTCATCCGGCACGGGCGCGCACCCCCGCACGTGACGATGACGAGTACATCCTGGCCATCTCGACCACGCGGGAGCGGATCTGCCTGCTGCCGCCGATGATCGTGTGTGGAACCGCACGTGCCGTCATGAACTCGTCGAGTGCATGCCGCCGGTTCTGCTCGGCACGCCGGTAGGCGGCGACGACCCTTGGGCCGAGATCGCCTTCTCCGATGACGAAGTTGCCTGTCGCGACGTCGTATCCGTCGTTGTGGGCGTCGGACGTGCCGATCGCAGGCGCGTCGGCGACCATCGCCCACAGGACGTCGTGCCTACCTGCGAGGCTGCGAACGACGTCTTCCAGATGACCATCGACCTCGGGCTCGTCTGACACCACGACGACCAGCATGGAGTGACGGTAATGCGTTGCCACATAATCCAATTGGCAGGCGATATCGCTGGCCCCTGGGTGAGCCAGCGCATGACCGTAATATCGGTGCAGCATGCTTTCGATGTGGGTCTCGCCCCGGCCCTGGCGGATGTTCACGCCTCCGCGACCGTCGCCGTACACCATGCCGATCTGATCGGCTCGGCCAAGGGTGATCAGCCCGACGGCGCCGAGGATGTTCGCGGCGACGTCGATCTTCGCCTCACCGCTCGGCGCCTGCGCGGTCATGTTTCGCCCGGCATCGGCGACCAGCAGGATCTTGTGGTGCTTCTCGTCGACGAAGCGTTTGATCAATACGCTGCCCGAGCGCGCTGAGGCCTTCCAGTCGATGTCGCGGACGTCGTCGCCGCGCACGTAGGGACGCAGATCGTCGAATTCCAGACTGCGACTGTGCAATAGCGCGAAGCGGCCGCCTTCCAGCAGGCCGCGGGTGTCGGTGCCGAAATGCGACCTCGCCCTGTTGAGATGCTTACCCACGGCGACCCTAGGGCACTCGAACGGCTTGCAGCACCGCGTCGATGACGACCTCGGGAGTGACGCCGTTGCTCGCCGCTTCGAAACCGAGGATGAGGCGATGCCGCAACACCCGGTGGGCAAGTGTGGCGATGTCGTCGGGGATCACGTGCCCGCGACCCGACAGCAACGCGAGTGCGCGCGCGGACTTGACGAAGGCGATGGTCGCGCGCGGACTGGCGCCGTACTCGATGAGTCGGGCGAGTTGCGCGGGCAGGAACTCCTCGGGCGTGCGGGTCACCGCCACCAGATCACTGGCGTAGCGAGTCAGCGCCCTGTCGATGTAGACGTGGCGGACCACGGCCTGCAGCCGACGGATGTCGTCGAGCCCGACGACCGGCCTGCTGCGGTTGTTCTTGTCGTAGAGCCCGGCGTCCATTCGGTCCATCACCTCGACCTCCTCGTCGGGGGAGGGGTAGGTGAGGACGTCCTTGAGCATGAAGCGGTCGGTCTGGGCCTCCGACAGCGGATAGGTGCCCTCCTGGTCCACCGGGTTCTGGGTGGCGATCACCAGGAACGGTTCGGGGATCGGGTACACCGTGCCCGCGATGGTGGTCTGCCGCTCCTCCATCGCCTCCAACATGGCGCTCTGGGTTTTGGCGCTGGAGCGGTTGATCTCGTCGAGCAGCACGATGTTGGTGTGCACGGGACCGAGCTGGGTGACGAACGAGTTCGTCGCCGACTCGTAGACCTGGGTGCCGATGATGTCGCTGGGCAGCAGGTCCGGGGTGCACTGGATGCGCTGGAAGCCACCGTGGACGGACTCGGCGACGACGCGGGCGGCAGTCGTCTTGGCCAGGCCGGGAACGCTCTCGATCAATATGTGCCCGCCGGTGAGCAGGCCGATCAGCAGTGACTCGCGCAGGTTCTGCTGACCCACCACCTTCGCCGAGAAGGCGTCGCCGACGGCGCCGACGATGCGCTGGGCATCGGCGATCGCGCGCTGGTCGAGCCGTGCGGGTGCTGCGGTCATCTGTGCCTTTCTAGCCGTGGACGGGCCACGGTGCTAGTACCCAGCTGATACCCCCCGCTACGGGCCCGCACACCGGCACGCGCGACGGACCAGGTCAGGCCAGGAAACGCGCGACGTACGGGGCGAACGGGTCGCGTAGGTCACTATCGACCAGGCCGAACATCTCCGGCGATGTCGCCACCGCGCCGAGTCGGCCGCGCTGATGGTCGGCCAGGTAGCCGCCGATCGCCGCCCGCGCCTCGTCGTCGAGCGCCTCGCCCGCCTTCTCGTAGACCTGCGTGACGACGGCCATCTCGTCGGCCATGAACTCGTCGAACCGGACATCGATCGACCGCTCCGGCGGGATCGCGTCGCGATCGCGGACCAGTGCGTTGAGCATCAGGTCCAATCGCTCGACCCAGGTCGATGAGATCTCGTTCACCGGCACCGGCGAGCAGTACATCCGCGCGCTGTAGGTGATCATCGCGAGCATCGACAGCGTCACCGGCGTCGGGTCGCGGTGGGTGAAGATCACGAACACGTCGGGGAAGACCTTGTTCAGCACCGGCAGCTGCTCGAGGTGCTGCGGCGACTTGAGCAGCCAGCGCCGACCGCCGCGGAGGAACTGCATCGCCCTGAGTTGGGTCTTGAGGTACTCGTAATGCGACGTCTGGTCGTGGGCCATGTAATAGTCGCGCCACCGCGGTACGTGGGCCAGCGTCTCGAACAACATCGTGGAGAAGTCGTTGGCCAGCAGCTGAATCTCTTCGTGCACATGGTCGGTCGTCATCTCGTGCATGAGCGGGAAGTGCGGCATCACGACGTTCATCACCGCAACCGCGACGTCCATCCGCGTCCTTCGCGGGTCGGGTTCGATGCCTGCTTCGGCCGGTAGCGGGAACGGCTCGTTGCTCTCCCAGTACGGCATCGTGCGGAACGTCGGCGGCGCCGCCAGCAGGTTGTGAAGGTGGGTGGTGCCGGTTCGAGGCAGGCCCGCGATGACGACAGGCGGCAGCAGGTCGATGTCGTGGATCTCGGGATGCCGGGCGAGCACGTCGGTCAGCAGCAGCCGGTTCTTCAACCACTGCAGTATCTGCGCGTGGTGGTTGACGACCCCGACCGGCTGCATTGCCGTGATCTCTTGCAGCGCAGCGAGATAGACGTCGAGGCGCTCGCGGTAGTCGTCGGCGCCGAAGTCGTCGAGCCCGGTTTCGGCGGAAGCCTTGGCGTGCAGCACGTCTGCGTCGAGCGGACAGTCGGGCGCCATGGCCGCCATCACATCGCGGATCTGTTGCGCGTCTTCGCCGAAGCGCGGTTCGGTGAGGTCGTCGAGATGGACGACGGCTCCTTTGACGTCGGACCCAGACATCGAATTGGTCCTCCTCTCGTCCGGAGGACTTATGTTACTCTGAGTTTCGTAATGACGACAGACCTCGGCCGCCCTCGCGATCCGCGCATCGACGATTCGGTGCTGCGCGCGACGGTCGAACTGCTCGGCAAGACCGGGTACGCCGAGCTGTCGGTCGACGCCATCGCCAAGCGCGCGGGTACAAGCAAGCCGGCGATCTACCGGCGCTGGCCGAGCAAGGCGCATCTGGTGCACGAGGCCGTCTTCCCTCTCTCCGAGGCGACCGAACTGCCCGACACCGGGTCGCTCGCCGGTGACGTGACCGAGATGGTGCGACGCTCGACGGGCGTGCTGACCACACCGGCGGCGCGGGCCGCAATGCCCGGCCTGCTGGCCGAGATGGCCACCGATCCGACGCTGCACGCGAAACTGCTCGGCCGATTCGGCGACGTGACAACCCGCGGAATGACCGACCGCCTCGACGATGCGATCAACAGGGGCGATGCCCGGCCCGATGTGACCGCAGCCGACCTGGTCGAGGCCATCGCAGGCATGGCGCTGATGGCGATCATCACGCGCAACCAAGACCTTGACGACGCCTGGGTGGAGCGCACGGCCACCCTGATCACGAAAGGAATCAGCGCATGACGGAAAGCAGCCACGAATCGACGGCCGCATGGCGAGAGTTGCTGGAAACCCTTGGCGGACTGGATGCCTCGTTCCTCGACGGCGATCGCGCCGTCACCGACGACCGGCACATCGCCGATGGCTATCGGATGCTCGCGACCACCCTTGGCGTCGCATTCGACACCTACCTGTTCGCCGACGCCGGCAGGCCGCGCTGGATCGAGGTCAACTCGCCGTCGCGGCAGGACCGCCGGTGGGGTGGGGACAACACCGACGCCTACTACTTCATGTGCCCAGTCGATCCGAAGCGCCGCTACCGGATCAGCGGGAACAAGGGCGACAGCGTCTACTTCTCGGTGACCGCCTACAACGAACCATCGCCGGGCGCGTGGTCGGACCGGATCGTCGCGATCCTGCGCGACGACGACCTCGACATAGACGCCGACGGGAACTTCTCGTTCGAACTCGGGCCGACGCCCGATGCGGCAGTGCTGATGACCCGCGACTATCAGGCCGACCCGCAGACCGGTAGGCCCGTCAGCTGGGAGATCGAGGCGCTCGACGAGCCCGACCCGTTCCGCCACGGTGACGATGAGACCGCCGCCGCACTGCGCGCGAGCGCGGCATGGATGCGGACCATGTTCGCGATTTTGCCGCTGGCGGTCGGCGCGCGCGCCGAGGACGCCCACACGCTGGGCCACGAGATCTCGCAGGTCGCAAACGAATTCGCCGATCCCTATCAGGTGCCCGACTCCAACTTCGGGTGGTCGGCGCGCGATGCCTGCTACGCCTACGGCAGTTTCGTGCTCGCGGACGACGAGGCGCTTGTCATCACCCACCGACCGCCGAAGTGCCGGTTCTGGAATCTGGTGGTGTGGAATCAGTTCATGGCCACGCCGGGCGTCAGCGACGCGAGTAGCTCTGTCAACGGGCACAGCGCGGTGCCGAACGCCGACGGCTCGGTGACGGTCGTCCTGTCGCGCGGGATGACAGCGCATCCCAATTCGCTTACGACGCTGGGCTATCCGCTCGGCAATCTGGCGTTCCGGTGGTTCCTCGCCGACGAGGTGCCCGCCCGCCCCGAGGTTCAGTTGGTCAAAGCGGCCGATGCGCCGACGGCTGTCAGCTGACGAAGCGCTATCCGCCGAGCCACAACGCCAGGGCCATCGCGATGGACCACACGAGCATCGTCAGGCCCGTGTCACGCAGGACGGGGATCAGGTCTCTGCCGATGGCGCCGGTGTTCACCGGGCGCGCTGCGCGTACCCCCAGTGGCGCCGCGATCAGCCCGACTGCGCTCCACGGGGTCGCGATCATCAGCAGCACGGTCATCAACAACGTCACCGCGAGCAGGCCCAGATACAGCAGCCGGGTGTTCGAGTCGCCGAGCCGGACCGCCAAGGTGATCTTGCCGGCTTCCTTGTCGGTGGGGATATCGCGCAAATTGTTGGCGACCAGCACCGCCGACGACAGTGACCCGGTGCCCGCGGCAAGGGCCAGCCCGACCAGGTCGACGGAGCCGGCCTGGGTGAACTGGGTGCCGAGCACCGCGACCAGGCCGAAGAACACGAAGACAGCGACCTCGCCGAGGCCCAGATACCCGTAGGGCTTCGAGCCGCCGGTGTAGAGCCACGCGCCCGCGATGCACACGGCGCCGACGGCGATCAGCCACGGCGCGCTCACCAGGGCCAGTGCGATGCCTGCCGCGGCGGAGACGCCGAAGCTGACGATCGCGGCGGTCAGCACCGAACGTGGTGTCGCCAACCGGGATCCGACGAGCCGCAGCGGTCCCGCGCGAACATCGTCGGTGCCGCGGATGCCGTCGGAGTAGTCGTTGGCGTAGTTGACCCCGATGATCATCGCGACCGCGACAATCAGCGCGAGCAGCGCCTTCCACCAGACCGCTCCGTCAAGCCACGCCGCCGCACCCGTGCCCGCGATCACCGGGGCAATGGCGTTCGGCAGAGTGCGCGGGCGGGCACCCTCGACCCACTGCGCGACACTGGCCACGGGAGTCATCGTGTCATGACCGAGCGGCGGAGTGATGACAGACACATTGTCGGCGCGACGCGGCGTCGAAAAGACTAAGGCCATGGAAGACCGACTCAACAAGAGTGAGATCCGCAAGGACGCCCTTCAGGAGACCATCCAGTCCGTGGCGTCGACGGTCGGCGAGGTGGCCACCATCGTCACCGTCGCGGTCAAAGACGTGGTGCGTGCGATCGGCGGCCTGGCCACCGACGTATTCGAGATCCGGGACGGGGTCAAACGCGCCGACAAGCGCGCCGACGACACAATGGAGTAATGCTCGGAGTTATCGGCGGAAGCGGCTTCTATTCGTTCTTTGGCGCGGATGCGCGAACCATCAACCTCGACACCCCGTACGGTGAGCCGAGTGCGCCGATCACGGTCGGCACCGTCGGTGTGCACGAGGTCGCGTTTCTGCCGCGCCACGGCGTCAACCACGAGTTCTCGCCCCACACGGTCCCGTACCGGGCCAACATGTGGGCGCTGCGCGCGCTTGGCGTGCGGCGGATCTTCGGTCCGTGCGCGGTGGGCAGCCTGACTCCCGAACTCGGACCCGGCGCGATGGTGGTGCCCGATCAACTGGTGGACCGGACCCGCGGGCGCCAGGACACCTACTTCGATTCCGGCGGCATCCACATCGGCTTCGCCGACCCTTACTGCCCTGCGCTGCGAGCCGCCGCCACCGACCTCCCCGACGTCGTCGACGGCGGCACCATGGTGGTGGTTCAGGGCCCGCGGTTCTCGACGCGGGCTGAGAGTCAGTGGTTCGCGCGGGAGGGGTTCACGCTGGTGAACATGACCGGCTATCCCGAGGCCGTGCTGGCACGTGAGCTGGAGATGTGTTACGCGGCAATCGCTTTGGTGACCGACGTCGACGCGGGCGTGGCCGTCGGCAGCGGTGTGCGCGCCGTAGACGTTTTCGCCGAGTTCGAGCGCAACCTGGTGCCGTTCAAAAAGCTGGTGCACGAGGCCCTAGAAAGCGTGGCTCAGGTCTCCTCATGCACCGACTGCCTGGTGCACGAGGGCGTCGACCTGCCGTTCGATCTGCCATGAGAGTGCTGCTGACCGGCGCGGCCGGGTTCATCGGTTCACGCGTTGCGGCCGCGCTCGGCGAATCGGGGCACGACGTCGTCGCCGTCGACGCCATGCTGCCCGCCGCTCACGGAGAGCACGCCGAGCTGCCGGAGGGGGTGAAGCGCGTCGACATCCGGGATGCCACCGCGCTCGGGTCGCTGCTCGACGGAGTCGATGTGGTGTGCCATCAGGCGGCGGTTGTCGGCGCAGGCGTGAACGCCGCGGACGCCCCGTCCTACGGTAGCCACAACGACTACGCGACGACCGTGCTGCTTGCGGAGATGTTCGCAGCGGGCTGTCAGCGGCTGGTGCTCGCGTCGTCGATGGTGGTCTACGGGCAGGGCCGGTTCAGCTGCGCGGAGCACGGGGTGGTCGAACCGCTGCCGCGGACGCGTGCGGATCTGGACGCCGGCGTGTTCGAGCACCGTTGCCCGGTCGGCGGCGAAGAGTTGGAGTGGCAGCTCGTCGACGAGGACGCACCGCTGAAGCCCCGCAGCCTGTACGCGGCGAGCAAGGTCGCGCAGGAGCATTACGCGTTGGCGTGGGCAGAGGCGACCGGCGGTTCGGTGGTCGCGCTGCGCTATCACAACGTCTACGGGCCGAACATGCCGCGCGATACTCCGTACTCGGGGGTGGCGGCGATTTTCCGGTCGGTGCTCGAAGCCGGCGATGTGCCGAGGGTCTTCGAGGACGGCGGCCAGATGCGCGACTTCATTCACGTCGACGACATCGCCGCCGCCAACGTCGCGGCGGTCAATTCGGCCCTCGACGGGTTCAATCCGGCCAATGTGTGCTCGGGTAAGCCGATCTCGATCCTGGAGGTCGCGACCGAACTGTGCGCGGCGCGCGGTGATGCGATGCCGGTGGTGACGGGTCAGTACCGCAGCGGTGACGTGCGCCACATCGTCGCAAGTCCAGAGGGTGCACGGCAGTTGCTGAAATTTAACGCGGCCGTCGATCCGCGTGACGGGTTGAGGGAGTTCGCGTTCGCGCCATTGCGTGGCTAGCCTCGATTTTTCGTCGGACGTGATGGCGGTGGATTTTTGCGGCGGGCTGT
>CADEGF010000024.1:41761-91763 GCA_902826815.1 uncultured Mycobacteriaceae bacterium | reverse complement strand
GGGCGGCGTCGAACGTCGCGGCGTCGGCGTGGGGCAGGGTGATCCGCCAGGTGGTGGACGCCTCGTCGCCGGTCTTGCTGATCGACCGGGGCGGCTCCGGCAGCGGCTCACGCGCGGTGTCAGGCTCGGCGTCGGCGTCGGGATCGGAGGGTGGCTCGGGTTCGGGGCGGGGTTCGAGTTTGACCGCGGTGCGCAGCTGGGTGACCGACGCGTGGCGCGCCAACTCCGCATAATGCGCATCAGAACCATGCCCGGCCCGCTGCGCGATGACCCCGACCTGGTCCAGCGACAGTCGGCCTTCGCGCATGGCATCGGCGCAGCGCGGGAACTCGGGCAGCCGGTTCGCGACGGCGGCGATCGTGGCGGCATTCGTCGGCGAGGTGCCGGTTTTCCATGCCACCAGCGCGGCCACCGATCGGCACCCGGTGTTACCCCACAGCCGGTCACCGTCGATCTCGGCCACGATGTCCACGATGCGCCCGTCGATCGCGTTGCGCTGACCCGTCAACTCCGCCAACTCCTCGAACAACACCTCCAGCCGCGCCTCACGAGGCGGCGACGGCACGAACGACGGTGCGGTCGAAGACATAACCCCATCATCACAGAAGGGTCCGACAAAAATCGGCCGCTAGATGTTCATCCCGGAGAACATCACCCGGTTGGGGTCGTACTTCTGTCGGACTGCGCTCAGCTTGGAGAGATTCGAGCCGAAGTACCGCGCCGGTGGCTGGCCCGCTTCGAGGTAGTTCACATAGCCGCCGACCGAATACGGTTGCACCGCTTGGTGTGCGGTCTTGAGCCAGTTGACCGCCGTCGACGGCGAACCGTTGTTCTCGACGTACCACTGCACCAACGCGGACTGCCGTCGCCACGGAAATGCGGTGGCCCCCGGTGCCACGGTGGCGAGCGCGCCGTCGAGCGCGTGCATGATCACCAGCATGCGGCCCCCGTCGCGAGGAAAGGCGTTCATCGCTGCGGCGATACCCTGCGCCGTACGGGCGTCGACGACCGTGAAGACATCAGATCCGCCGACGTATCCCAGCGGCGCCGGGTTGAGGTTGCCCGCCAGATACTTCACCAGATCGAGGTAGTTGAGCGTCTGAATGTCTGTGCCTGCCGGTTGCATACCGACGGCCTGGGTGACCGCCGCCGTCATGGCGTTACCCGACCCCGCCGGGCACGTCCCCATGATGCGACAGTGCGTGCCCGTCGCGTCGGTGGTGCTGTCCGCCAGTGCCCAACTGTTTCGGTCGGCCGTCCGCAGCCAGTTCTGCCAACCGACGAGGACCTGCGCGAACGACTCCGGCGGGTAATGGAGGTTCACGACGTCGACGTCCGCGGTGGGGAACGTGGAAAAGGTCAGCGAAGTGATCACCCCGAAGTTGCCGCCGCCCCCGCCACGCAACGCCCAGAACAGGTCTGGATTCTCGGCGGCAGAAGCGGTGACCGCCTGTCCCCCTGGCAATACCACCGACGCCGACGTCAGCGCGTCGGAGAGCAGGCCCGCATGCCGGGACTGGGCGCCGAGTCCGCCGCCGAGCGCGTGTCCCGCGGCACCGACCGTCGGGCAGATGCCCGTCGGGATACCCCGACCTGCGCCTGCCAGCACCTGGTGCAGTTCCCAAAGCTGGGTCGCCGCAGGCGCCGTGACCCGTCCGCTGGCTGCGTCGTAGTCAACCCCGCCCGGCAGCTGACGCAGATCGAACACCATCGCGCCGTTCGCCGTTGACGCACCCGTGTATGAATGACCACCGCTGCGCGGGGCGGCCTGCAGCTTGTTGGACGCGGCGAACGCCATCGCCTTCTGCACGTCGGCAACCGACGACGGCGTGACGATGGCGGCAGGCGCGGAGCCGTTGTAGTTGGTGTTGAAAACCTGCTTCGCCGTGGCGAATTCACCGCTGCCGGGCAGCAGGACACGCCCGCCGATGGCGGTCGAGAGACTCTCCCAGCCGGAAGCGACCGGTTCGGCGGAAGCGCGCGCCTGGCCGAGAATTGTGCCTGCGGCTATTGCTCCGGCGGCACCCCTCAGAAATGTCTGGCGGGAGATCTCACGCGCCAACGTCGGGCTCCCGCGATTGCGTCACATTCCGGATTGTGAATCACACCGATGACGGAACCGCGTTGCCGCACGAGGCGTTACGCGACCTTGACCGAATAGAGATCAGAAGATCGAGTAGACCTTTCGCACGGTCTCGTGGATGTCCCAGGTGCCACTCCAGCCCTTGGGGAACACCGCCACATCGCCGACGCCGATCTCAGCGGACTCGCCGCCATCGGGTGTCACCGTCATCCGGCCCGCGACCAGATAGATGACCTCGTGGGTTTCCAGCTTCCACCGGGACGGCCCTGGTGCGCATTGCCATACGCCTGCCGAGGCGTCGCCGTCCTCCCAGAGTTGGACGCCGTGGGTGGCCATCGGGTGGCCTGTCGCCTCGTCCAGCGGACCCCAGTCCTCGAGTTCTGCGTCGGCAGCCTGGGCAAGGGTTTCAGTGTTCACAGCAAGGGTCATAGTGCGGCTTTCTCTGGGAAGGGTAGTGAAATCGGTTCCGGCGCAACACGACTGTTGCCTTCGGCATCGAAGCGGTCGAGCCCGAGGTCGGTGAGGTCGAGCCAGTCGCATTTACCGGTCATCGTGAGGTCGGCGGCCACCTCGGCGACCGCGGGGCCCCACATCATTCCGTGCCCCGCGGGGCTGGCGACCACCGTGCCATCGACCGGGCCGTCGTCGGTGAGCAGCGGCCCGAGGATCGGAAGATGGTCGGGGGTGTAGTCGATCGTCGCCGACCATGTCCTGCGCACGCCGAGGCCCTTGAGGCCGGGCAGCAGTTCCTCGATCCTGTTGCGGACCTTCTGGTAGTAGGTCTCGTCGAAGTCGGCGGCGACCCCTGGGGCTTCGTCGGGATTGCTCATGCCCCAGAGCAGACCTCCTGCTTCGCCTGGCCGCCAATAGATTCCGGAGGGCAGGTCGAACACCATCGGCACTTCGTGCACGTCGAACGCGGTCACCGGGGCCGTCACCACCACTTGGTGGCGGGCGCCGCCCGCCCACACCTTGGCGCCCGCTGCTGCGCCGACCTCGCCCAGTTTGGGGCCGCCGGTGAGCACGACGTGTTCGGTGTCGATCGGTCCGTCGGAGGTGTCGACGCCGACGACGCGACCGCCCGAGGTGCGCAGTCCGGTGAACCGGCAGCGCTCCCGGACGTCGACCTTGTGGGCGACGAGGGCCGCGGTGTAGGCAAGCACGTTGCGCGGCGCGTCGATGTAGCCGTCGCCTGGTGCGTACGACGAGCCGAGGGTGGCGCCCGCGGCGATGCCGGTGTTCATCGCGTCGACGTCCGAGCCGGACAGCCACGCAACGTCGAGCCCGATCTTCTGTTGGAGCGCAATGCGGTCGTGGGCCTGGGCGACCTCGGCGTCGCTGAAGCACGGCATCAGGTAGCCCTGTGCGACGAATCCGCAGTCGAGCGGGAACCGGTCACCGCTGGCCGCGTAGAAATCCTGGGTCCGCATGCCGAGCACGATCGCGGGTTCGGTGCCGCCCTGGGCCCGCACCATGCCGGCCGCCCTGCTGCTCGCGCCGTCGCCCAAGGTGCCCTTCTCGACCAGAACCACGTGTTTCACACCGCGTTCTGCGAGTTGCACGGCCGTCCACGCCCCGACCGTTCCGCCACCCACGACAACTACGTCAGCACTGGTCATACTGTGGAACGCTGGCATAGACTGAACGATCAGTCAAGGGCGAGGAGCGGGCTTTGGTGATGTACGGACTCTCGGATGAGGATCAGCGGATCCGCGATACGGCGCGGGCCTTCGTCGAGTCGCTGATGCCGCACGAGGTGGAGGCCGAAATGGCGGGCGGGCTGCTGCCGAAGGAGCTGACCGCCGAGCATTCGCGACGGGCGATCGAGCTCGGTCTCTACGCGACGAACATGCCCGAGTCGGTCGGCGGTCACGGCTGCACGGCCCTGCAGCAGGTGCTCGTGCAGGAGCAGTGCGGGCGCGTCACCAACGGGCTGGCGTGGGTGATGGCGACGCCGCCGCAGTGGTGGCCGCAGGTGGCCACCGACTACCAGCTCGAGCGCTGGCTGCTGCCGTCGGTGCGCGGCGAGAAGCACGAGGCCTACGCGATCACCGAGGAGTTCGCCGGGTCGGACGTGTCGGAGCTGCAGACCACGGCGCGCCGGGACGGCGACGAGTACGTGATCAACGGCGTCAAATGGCACGTCACGTCGTACAACCTTGCCGACTACGTGTTCGTCGAAGCGGTGCTGACCACCGGCGAGCATGCGGGCGATCACGTACTGCTGGTGGTCGATGTGCCGTGGCCCGGTATGGAAGTCGTTCGCACACCGCACTATTCGCACAATATCGCCGACGAGCACCCGATCGTCGCATTCAACGACGTGCGGGTCCCGGTGTCTCATCTCGTCGGGGTCGAGGGCGAACCGATGACGTTCACCCAGGACTGGTTCCGGTTCGAGCGGATGATGGTGGCCTCGCGATGTGTCGGCGCGGCGCAGCGCCTCGTCGACGAGATGACGGCGTTTGCACAAACCCGTGAGGTCGGCGGCAAGCCGCTGGGCGAGTACCAGTTGGTGGCGGGCATGCTGGCCGACAGCGCGACCGAACTGTTCGCCGCACGGTCGATGCTCTACGAGGTCGCCAGGTCCATCGATGCGGGCACGGACCGCAAGATCGTGCACGGCCAGGCCTCGATGGCCAAGCTGTACTGCTCGGAGATGGCGGGCCGGGTGGCCGATCGGGCCGTGCAGGTGTTCGGCGGCCGAGGGTATATGCGTGAGAACGTCGCCGAGCGGATGTTCCGCGAGCTTCGGGTGGAACGAATCTGGGAGGGCGCCAGCGAGATTCAGCGCGTCATCGTGGCTCGGCAGATGCTGAACCGCGGACCGGGGGCGGTGCTGGAAGGTCAGTGATCGCCAGGGCGGCCACGCAGGCGCACGGAAAGACAGGTCACGCAGCCCTCGAGCTTCTCGAACTCTGAGATGTCGACGCCGATGACCCGGTAGCCGCGCTCTTCGAACAGTTCCGCCGTCCGCGGAGCGGCTGACGACATCAGCAGCACATCGTCGTCGAGCAGCACAACGTGTGCCCCCGGCTCCTCGGGCACCGCGAGGAACTTCTCACCCCAGACGCCGGGATCGTCGACGACGGGCTCATAGCCGACGACCGTGCCGTCGGGTAGGGCGGTCACCGCGGACTTGAGGTGTAGCGCCTTCGTCAGCGGGACGGTCACCACGTTCACCCCGAATGGTTGCAGACGCGCCGTCAACTGTGCGACACCCTCGGCGTTCGTCCGGCCACCGATGCCGACCCAGACGGTGCCGTCGTGCTTGAGCACATCGCCGCCGTCAAGGGTGCCCGGTGCTTCGATGCGCGCGATGCGATACCCCTGGGCGCGCACGGCGTCCTCGGCGGCGGGCACCTCGGACCACCGCTCCTCGGCGCCGGGACGACACATGACGGCCAAGTCCTGGTAGACGACCATGGTGTCTTCAACGAAGACCGAATCGGGACGGTCCGGCGCGGGGGATACCTCGTGGGTGGTCCAGCCCTGGTCATGCAGCGCGGCGACGTAGCCGTCCCACTGGCGTTCGGCGAGTTCGGCATCGACGTCGTCGCTGCGTTCGATGTGGGTGACCAACCCGTCTGCGAGCCGCGGTGACGGTCGTCGGATCAGGGCGTGGCGGGCGGTCATGCCTCCACCGTATCGGCGTCGCGCGCCTTCGCGGTGCGAAAGCCCAACATGCGCATACCGTGATAGACCAGCAGCGCGGCGATTGAGCCGAGCGCTATGCCGGTGAAAATCAAATCGCCTATCTGCCAGGTGAAGTCGGCGATACCGATGATCAGCGGGATGGCTGCCGTCATCTGGTTCAGCGGTTTGGCGAAGTCGACTCCGTTGGTCAGCCAGATCCGCACACCGAGGATGCCGACGAGCCCGTACAGCACGATGGTCGCGCCGCCGAGCACACCGGGCGGGATCGCCGAGATCGCCGCGCCGACCTTGGGGCACAACGACAATGCGATGGCCACCGCGGCGGCCACCCAGTAGGCGGCTGTCGAGTAGATCCTGGTCGCCGCCATCACGCCGATGTTCTCGGCATACGTGGTGGTGGCCGAACCGCCGCCGAAGCCCGCCAGCGTGGTGGCCACCCCGTCGGCGGCCAGCGCCCGACCCATCAACGGGTCGACGTCGGTGTCGGTCATCTGGCCGACGGACTTCACGTGCCCGATGTTCTCGGCGATCAGCGCGATCACCGCGGGCAGGAACATCGGCAGCACGGCCACCGAGAACGTCGGTGCATGGAACTCCGGAAGCCCGATCCATGGCGCCGTCGCGATCCCCGAGGTGTCGACGTCGCCGAGGATCAGCGCCAGCACATATCCGGCGACGACGGACAGGAAGATCGCGAGGCGGCCGATGATGCCGCGGAAGAAGGCCAGGCTGGCGACCAGCAGCACCAGCGTGACGATGCCGACCAGCGGGCCCTTCTCGAAATTGGTCTTCGCGGCCGGCGCCAGGTTGAAGCCGATCAACGCGACGATCGCCCCGGTGACCACCGGTGGCAGTATCACGTCGATCCAGTGCGTGCCAACGACGTGCACCACAAGGCCGATGACGATGAGCGCGATGCCGACCGCGATCAACCCGCCGAGCGCGCTGCCGGTGCCGTGCGCGGCGACCGCCGCGGTGACGGGTGCGATGACCGAGAAGCTCGAGCCGAGATAGCTGGGCAGCCGGTTGCCGGTGATGATCAGAAACAGCACGGTGCCGATGCCGGAGAACAGAAGGGTGGTCGCGGGCGGGAAACCGGTGAGCACGGGCACCAGGAAGGTGGCCCCGAACATCGCCACCACGTGCTGTGCGCCGATGCCGATGGTGCGGGCCCAGTCCAGCCGTTCGTCCGGCGCGACGACGAAGTCCGGGTCGGCCTTCGCTTCCACGTGTTTCCATGTCAGCGGGATCACGATGAGTATCTTGCCTGCCTACCGCAACAACCGCACCGCATAGACCAACGCGCCGAGTACCACTACACCCCCGCCCGCCAGCACCGAGGTGACCGGCAACGTCGCCGCAAGTAGTACGCAGCCGGCCAGACCAAGGATCCGAATCAGCCTGCGGCCCAATGTCATAGCCGAAGCATTGGCGATCGCGTAGTAGACCAGCACGGCGAACGCCGAGAAACCGATCGCCGCGCGCACATCGGCGAGGGCCGCGACCACGGCGACGACGGCGCCGACGGCGACCTCGGCGCGGTGGGGACTGGCGAACCGCGGATGCACGGCGGCCAGTGCGTGCGGCAGATGACGGTCGCGGGCCATCGCCAACGTCGTCCTCGAAACGCCGAGGATCAACGACAACAACGAACCGAGCGCTGCGACGGCCGCGCCGGCGCGGATCACGGGTTCGAGGCCGGAATGCCCTGCGGCGCGCACGGCGTCGGCCAATGGAGCGCTCGACTCCGCTAATGCGTCACCCAGCTGAAGGGCTACCGCTACCGCAATGGTGGCGTAGACGACCAGCGTGATGCCGAGCGCTATCGGGATGGCAAGGGGGATGGTGCGTTCGGGGTCGCGGACCTCTTCGCCGAGGGTGGCGATCCTGGCGTATCCCGCGAACGCGAAGAACAGCAGACCCGCGGCCTGCAGCACCCCGCCAACGCTCGTGTCGCCGCCATACAACCGCGAGGCATCGGCGTCCCCGCCCCCGAGCACGGTCACCACGACAGCGGCGAGGACGGCGAGCACGATCGCGACGATGACGCGGGTCAGCATCGCCGACTTCTGAATGCCCGCATAGTTGATCGCCGTCAGGGCGACGACCGCGGCGACCGCGACGGCGTGTGCATGGGCGGGCCATGCGTAGATGCCGACCGTCAGCGCCATGGCCGCGCATGAGGCGGTCTTGCCGACCACGAAACTCCAGCCGGCCGTGTAGCCCCAGAACTCCCCCAATCGCTCGCGGCCGTAGATGTAGGTACCGCCGGACTGTGGATAGAGCGCGGCCAGCCGTGCCGATGAAGTCGCATTGCAGTAGGCGACGAGGGCGGCGATCGCCAACCCGACGAGCAGGCCCGAGCCCGCCGCGGCCGCCGCGGGCGCCAGCGCCACGAAGATCCCCGCGCCGATCATCGACCCGAGCCCGATCACGACAGCGTCCGCGATCCCGAGCCGCCGTCGAAGCGCGGGATCGTCCGGCGTGCTCACCGGCGGTGATCTTAGGTCAGGCGGCCGGATCCTTCCCGAACGCCGACTCGCGGCCCCACACCGTGGCGGCGACGAAGACGACGACGGCAAGCAGGATCGAGCCGACCACGATCAACGGGATCGTCCAGAGCCGGCGCACCAGCAATGCCGTCTCGCACTGCGAGGCATGGTCGCCACCGGCTTCGGCGGCCTGCGTCAGGTTGGTGATGAACCCGGTACCGCATTTGATCTGAAACCCGAACTGGTCGTAGACGTTGATGAAGACCGGGAAGTTGAGGGCGAGCAGTCCGACGACGATCAGCACAACGCCGAGAACACCGAGGTAAAAGGCGCGATGGTGATAGTGATGCACTTCTGGGGCCTCCTGTTTCAGGTCATGCAGACGTCGGCGACGAGCAGCACCGGCCACGAGACGATCGCGCCGAGGAAGGACACGATCAGGTCGATGCCGCTCATCCGGGTCAAATGGTTGGTGTGGGTGCTCGACCAGATGGCGCCCACGATGAGGTAGGGAGTGCCGAGCACGAGCGCGACCACGGTCAGCGCACCGATACTGACTCGGTAGCCGAGCAACCTTCGCAACGCGTCGAGCACGGGACCCCCGTCCGGTCTACAACTGCCACTATGTTAATGATCATTCTGATTTCGGTGACAGGTTTGACAATACTTATCAGCCGAAGTCGGCGTATAAGTTCCTGCCCAGTCCGTTATGGTGATCGCCATGGCTCAGCCCGCGATCCGGCGACGGCCAAAGGATCGTAAGGCGCAGATCGCGCGGGCGTCCGCGGAAGCGTTCAGCGCGATGGGGTATCACGCGGTCAGCATGGAGGCGATCGCCTCGAGAGTCGGGATTTCGGCGACCGCCCTTTATCGGCACTACCCGAGCAAATACAACCTGTTTCGCGACGCGGTGCTGGCGCTCGGCGAACAACTTGTGGAGTGCACGGCGTTCTGCGACGAGGCGCATGCCGGTGCGGAGACGCTGCAGCGCATCATCGCCGCGATCGTCGACACCGCACTGGTCAACCGCGAGTCCGGCGGGCTGTACCGGTGGGAGGCGCGTTACCTGCGGGGCGACGACCAGGCGACGCTCAACGGCCAGATGCGGACGGTCAACCACCGAATTCAGCAGTCGCTCATGGCACTTCGGCCAGGCCTCACCTCGCGACAGCGGTGGATGCTGTCGTCGTCGATGCTGA
This sequence comes from uncultured Mycobacteriaceae bacterium, assembly GCA_902826815.1. Classification (GTDB taxonomy): domain Bacteria; phylum Actinomycetota; class Actinomycetes; order Mycobacteriales; family Mycobacteriaceae; genus Mycobacterium. Next base: position 82,332 of record CADEGF010000024.1, on the reverse strand, counting down.
GCGTGATCGGCAGCATCGTCGACCACCACGCCAAGCTGCCCGCGGTCCACATCCGCGTTGTGCTTGCCGAAGTCGCCACCGCGATCTCGACCGCCGACGTTGGCGACCTGCCCGCGGACGCGATCGTCGAGGAGCCCGCGCGCAGGCGCCGGGTCGGCGTCGACCCGTCGAAGTACGAAGCCCTGCTGACGGAGTCGGTGGCGTTGTTCAACCGGAAGGGCTACCGCGACACCACGATGGAGGAGATCGCGTCGGCGGTCGGCATGCCGACGTCCGGGATATACCGGTACTTCTCCGGCAAGAACGACATCCTCGCCGCGATATACCGGCGGGCAGCCGACCGGCTGTCGTCGGAGGCCTCGTCGATTCTCGACGCTGTCACAGATCCGGAGGAGGCGTTGACCGGGCTGATCGACGCCTATGTGAAGAGGTCGTTCGACCATCCGGAACTCGCCTACGTCTACTACACCGAACGGGTGAATATGGCGCCCGCAGACCAGAAGATCCTCCGCAACCTGCAGAGGGCGACGGTCGAATCGTGGGTGCGGCTTGTCACCGCGATCCGCTCGGACTGGACCGTCGGACAGGCCCGGTTCGCCGTGCATGCAGGCATGGCGCTGGTGATCGATGTGGGCAGGCTCGTGCACTACGACAACAGCGCTGCGTCGCGGGTGATGGTCGGCGGACTGCTCGACCTCACGCTGCTGGGCCGCTACCGGTTGCGGACGACGTTGCCCGCCAGATAGGCGCCGTAGCCGAGCAGGCCGAGGACCGCCGGCTTGCGCGTCTTGCGCGAAACGAGCCCGAGTCCGATCGCGGTCTCGATGCCGCCGTCGATGAAGACATGCTTGCGGGTTTCGCGCGGAAAAGCCTGCTGGGTGATGTCGTCGAACAGTTCCGGCTTGACGAAGTGCGCGATCCCTGCGCCTGCGAGTCCCAGGCCGGCGAGCGTAGCGACGGCTGATCCGCCGGATTCCTCTTTTGCCACGATTGATCCTCTCTGGTTGCGATAAGACAAGCCGCGCGCCGTCTCGCGATTGCGTTCAGCTCACTTTCTTCAGCGTTCCGGTGCGAGGCGAATCGCTGGTCGCGATGCAGGTCACCGTGCGGTCGCCCTGGGCCCACGAATCCTCGCTGGGGAACAGCACGAACAACCCGACATCGGGGTCTTCGACGGCCTCGGGCGAATAGGCCGCCAGCTCAGGCGCGCACTTGTTCTGGTACTCCTCGATCGCGAACGTGCCGGGGAAGTCGCCGTCGGGCATCGTCATCACCGAGAAGATCTCGCCGGTGTGCGGTTCGCTGCACGGCGCGGTGTCGACGGTGATCACCAGACCCGAGGCGGGCAGTTCCTCGAGGCAGTCGCCAGTCTTCACCTCGTTGGCGCTCACAGAGCCCTTGCCGAAGATCAGCAGGGCCGCCACCAGGACAACGATCCCCACTGCCCAAAGTGCGGAGAGCACAAGGCCCGCGATCGCCATACCGCGCCCGCCGTGGCCCTTCTTGGCGCGGTTCAGCCCGATGATGCCGCAGACCACACTGATCAGGACACCGCCGATGAGGCCGAAGATCAGCGAGATGACCGCCCACCAGTTGGTGCCGGGAGTCGGCGGCGCGTACTGACCCGGCGGCGGATAGTGCTGCGGCGGCGGCGGATACGAGCCAGGTGGCGGTGGCGGTGGCGGAGGCGGATAAGGCGGATAACTACCCGGAGGTGGCGGCGGGGGATAGCTTCCTGGCGGCGGCTGATCGGGGGGCGGGCCAGGGGGCATGGTCACGAGAGCAACCGTAGCGCCGCATCGACCGCCAGCACCGGCACATCGAGACTCCTGGAGCCGAGATCGTGGCGGGCGCCGGTGATCTCGACGACCTCGGTGGCCGCCGGAATCAGCGCCGCTGCGGCGCGAAGTTCCTCGATGGAACCGAACGGGTCGGACGTGCCGTGGGTGAACACCGTCGGCGCCTCGATCCGTGGCAGGTGCTCGGTGCGGGCCCGTTCTGGCTTGCCCGGTGGGTGCAGCGGATAGGAGAACAGCGTCAGCGCATCGACGCGCGCCATGCCTTCTGCGACCGCCATCGACGTCATCCGTCCGCCGTAGGAGTGGCCGCCCGCGATGACCGGCCCCTTGGTCATCGTTCGCACCAGCTCGACCGCCTCGACGATGCCTGCCTGATCGGTTGCCGCTGATCCCGACGGCGGCCCCTTCGGCCTGCGTCTGCGGTAGGGCAGGTTGTAGCGCACGGAGAGCCAGCCGCGGGCGGCCCATTCGTCGCAGATCTTCTTCAGCAGCGGCGCATCCCGGCTGCCGCCCGCTCCGTGGGTCAACACCACGGCGCCCTTCGGCTCGCCGGTGGGCTCGTGGGCGACTCCCGCGATGTCCTCGAGGGTCACGGCTCGCGGCCCAGCCGGAACAGCGGCGAAACCGGCCCGTGCCCGTGACCCAACGGGTAAGCGGCGCGCAGACATTCGGTCACCCACGACTTCGCGAACGAGACCGCGTCCGGCACGGTGTAGCCGTGTGCCAGTGCACTGGCGGTGGCGGCGGCGAGGGTGTCGCCCGCACCGTGGTCGTCGCCGGTGTCGATACGGGTCGCGCCGTATTCGTGGAATTCGGTGCCGTCATACAACAGGTCGGGGCTGTTCGGCGACGACCGCAGATGGCCGCCCTTGACCAGTGCCCATGTCGGTCCGAGGGCATGCAACGCGCGGGCGGCGTCGCGCTGGGAGGCGTCGTCGACCACGTCGATTCCTACGAGCAGGCGTACCTCGTCCAGGTTCGGCGTCACCAGCGTCGCCAACGGAAAGAGCTCGTTGCGCAGCGAGTCCAGCGCGCTCGGGTGCAGCAGCGGATCGCCGTGCATCGACGCGCACACCGGGTCGACCACCAGCGGCACGGTCCCCGCCAGCCCCTGCGATCGCCAGGTGTCGGTGATGGTCCCGATGATGGCCGACGACGCCAGCATGCCGGTCTTGGCGGCCTGGATTCCGATATCGCTTGCGACGGCTTCGATCTGGCCTGCGATCACATCGAGCGGAATCTCGTGAAAACCCTTGACGCCCATCGAGTTCTGCACGGTCACGGCGGTCACCGCGACGCAGCCGTGCACGCCGAGCAGTGCGAAGGTGCGCATATCGGCCTGGATACCCGCGCCGCCGCCGGAGTCCGAGCCCGCGATCGTCATCACCCGTGGCGGGGTCTGACCGCCGGGAGTCAGAGGTAGGAAACTCATGGCATCTCCCTACGCCGGCATTACCCGGTCAGGTTCATACGGTCGACGGCACCTCGGAAGGCTCGAGCCGTCCTCTCAGCGCGCTCGGTGCGCGCTCCCGCGGGGTGTTCAGGCGGTTCTCACGCTATCGCATGGAACACAAATTGCTCAGAATTGGTTTGTATAGCTAATATATGTTTTTTGAGCCGAAACGAATCGATACACAAGCGAAGTTGATGACGACCGAAGCCGAGATGACCAAACTCCCAATCGTGGCCGACGCCGATGCTGCGGTCGCCGAAACCGCGCGGCGGCGCAGGCGGATGGACCACGACCACCCGTTCTACAAGTGGGTGGTGCTGTCCAACACCACGCTGGGCACGCTGCTGGCGACCATCAACGCGTCGATCGTGTTGATCTCGCTGCCTGCGATCTTCCGCGGTATCGGCCTGAACCCGCTGGCTCCGGGCAATGTGAGCTACCTGCTGTGGATGCTGATGGGATACCTGGTGGTCACCGCCGTTCTCGTGGTCCCGTTCGGGAAGCTCGGCGACATGTTCGGCCGGGTGCGCATCTACAACCTCGGCTTCGTGGTGTTCACCGCCGCCGCCGTCGCGCTGTCCTTCGACCCGTTCCATCTGGGCAGCGGTGCGCTGTGGCTGATCGGCTGGCGGGTTGTGCAGGGTGTCGGCGGCGCGATGCTGATGGCATCGTCGTCGGCGATCCTCACCGACGCATTCCCGTCCAACCAGCGCGGCATGGCGCTCGGTGTGAACATGGTCGCCGCGGTGGCCGGTTCGTTCCTCGGCCTGCTGATCGGCGGCTTCCTCTCCGAGTGGCACTGGAAGGCGATCTTCTGGGTCGGCGTGCCGATCGGCATTCTCGGCACGATCTGGAGCATCCGGTCACTGAGGGAACTCGGCGTCCGGACGCCCGGGCGGCTCGACTGGGCGGGCATCCTGTCCTTTGGCCTCGGTCTCACGGTGCTGCTCACCGGCATCACGTACGGCATCCAGCCCTACGGTGACTCCACCACCGGTTGGACAAGCCCGTATGTGCTCGGCGCGATCGTCTTCGGCCTGCTGTCGCTGGTGGCGTTCTGCTTCATCGAGTTGCGGATTGCCGACCCGATGGTCGACATCAGGCTGTTCCACTCGGCGTCGTTCGGGATGGGCAACCTCGCGGGTCTGATGTCATCGATGGGCCGCGGCGGCCTGCAGTTCATGCTGATCATCTGGCTGCAGGGCATCTGGCTTCCGTTGCACGGCTACAGCTTCGAGTCGACGCCGCTGTGGGCAGGCATCTACATGCTGCCGATGACCGCGGGCTTCCTCGTCGCCGGTCCACTCGCCGGCTCGTTGTCCGATCGCTTCGGAGCGCGCCCGTTCACAGTCGGCGGAATGCTGCTGATGGCGCTGACCTTCGTTGCGCTGGTGATGATCCCGGTGAACTTCGACTACTGGCTCTTCGCGGTGCTGGTGTTCCTGAACGGTCTGGGCGGTGGCATCTTCACCGCACCCAACACCGCGGCGATCATGTCGAGCGTTCCCGCCGCCCAGCGCGGCGCCGCCTCGGGTGTGCGCGCGACATTCTTCAACGCGGGTTCGTCGCTGTCGATCGGTGTCTTCTTCTCGCTGATGATCGTCGGGCTGGCCCACACCCTGCCGTCGGCGATGAGCGGTGGCCTGCAGGCCCAGGGCGTATCGGCCTCCGTTGCGCAAGACGTGGCCAATCTGCCGCCCGTCGGCAGTCTGTTCGCAGCGTTCCTCGGCTACAACCCGATCGCCGAACTGCTTGCCCCCTCCGGGGCGCTTGAAGCCCCAGGGGTCAACGTCGACGTGCTGACCGGCAAGACGTTCTTCCCGCAGCTGATCACCGAGCCGTTCCACTCCGGGCTGACCGTGGTGTTCATCGCGGCGGCGGTGATGATGCTGATCGGCGCGATCGCGTCGATGTTCAACGCCGGCCGATACGGCGACACCGACACCGAGTCCTAGGGCACCGAGCGGACTGAAATATAGGTGAACACCCGATATCTAGCGGCGACCCAAACCCATACGTTCGATCCACAGCAACTCCGCAGAGGATGGTGGATCACCCATGACACTTTCACAGTCCGTTCGTAACCTCGCTATCGTCGCCGCGATCGCCTCAGGCGCAGGCATTGCCGGCGTCGGCCTCGCGGGGCCCGCCTCGGCAGGCGTCCTGCTCGACCAGCCACTTGGGGTGGGGCAATGTCAGCCGAACACCAGTCAACGATGCCCGCAGGAGCCCGAGGTCAACTTCACCGTGCCAGGGGGAGCCGGCACGGTGCAGGCCTCCTTCACCGCGGACGCAGGCCACTGCTCGGACATCAACGTGCGCCTGATCAAAGACAATCCGGACACCGGGTGGTACCCGTTCGGCGATTGGCAACGGGTCGGGCCAGGGCAGACGGTCAGCGTCAAGACCGATATGCCGGCAGGACCACACGCAATCAAGGTGCAGGCCGAGGGTATCGAGGGCGGTTGCAACGTCGGTCATCTCGACGCATGGGGCGGGAACATCCGAGTGGAAGCCGACGCCATACCCACTGAAGCGCCGAAGCCTGGTTCGCCATTCCAGATACCGCCCTTCGGGCCTGGCGGTCTCTTCGGCAACTGAAGGGTCGCTGGGCGCCTTGCCTTTTCGCTCCTGGCCGAGCGGCTCACAAAGGCGATGGCCGCGCGCATCAACAGTTGAAATCCGCGGTAACGCGACGAAGTCGAAGAACTCGCTGCTGTAGGAGTAGATGCCGGTAAACGACACCGCAGAGGCGTCGCTTGAGGCAACGTAACGCTTCTGAGGACCCTCTATGCGTTTCAGAAATACCGGAAAACAAGAGTAAACTTTCTTGATGCGGAAATCGAGGGCCGTGATTGGTTCGAGGGGGCTGCCCTGATGCTGGACGAATCGTACGTCGCACCAGATAGCACTGCCGAGACAAGCTCATCCCGCGCGGGCGGTGTGCAGTCGATTGGCAGGGCCTTCATGCTGCTGGAGACGGTAGTGGACAACGGTGGTGTGATGGGGTTGTCGCGACTCGCGGATGTCACGGGACTTCCGCTGCCGACGATCCATCGTCTGGTGCGGACTCTGGTAGGCCTCGGTTATCTGCGGCAGGAGCCGTCGCGCCAATACGCCGTTGGTCCGAGGCTGACTCGGCTGGCCGAGGGCTCCACTCAGATGTTTGCTGCGTGGGCACGACCGCACCTGTTGAAGCTGGTTTCAGAGGTCGGGGAATCGGCGAATCTCGCAGTGCTCGATTGTGATCACGCGGTTTATTTGGCCCAGGTGCCGTCGCGACACCAAATGAGGATGTTCACAGAGGTGGGTCGGCGAGTCCCGTTGCATTGCACAGCAGTTGGGAAAGTCATGCTTGCGCAATTCGAAGAAGTCAAGGTGCGCGAAATCATTCAGCGCGCCGGAATGCCGGTCCAGACAGAATCAACGATCACGGACGTGCCTGAGCTGCTCGCGCAGCTCGACCTGATCAGAACGCGAGGGTACGCCACTGATGAGGGTGAGCAAGAGGTAGGCGTGCGGTGTATCGCAGTTCCCGTGCTCGATGCTCCACTGCGGCTTGCGATGTCGATCTCCGGGCCTGCTGCCCGGATGAGCGATCAGGTCCTCGATCACGCGTTTGAATCGCTACAGATAGCCGCGCGGGCGTTCGCAACCAATCTCAACGCGTGATCTGGCCCGGTAGCCGGCGTTCGGCCCAGTAGTGCGCGGCGATCGGCGCCTAGTAAACCTTCGCTGAGGTGAACCGTGGCCGACGGGTGGGTTGGCGACTTTTCCACTATGCAGAATTACTAGTCCGTAGAACAAAATATGGTCTATGGTCGCATGGGTCTGGAACTGCTCGCCATTCACGCTTAGCGCTGCGCAGAGGAGCCGCTTGTGAACGACACGATCCGCGATCTCATCATCATCGGGTCGGGCCCTGCTGGATATACAGCGGCGCTGTACGCCGCGCGCGCGAATCTGGTGCCCCTCGTTTTCGAGGGTTCGGTCACAAGTGGCGGTGCACTGATGACCACTACGGACGTGGAGAACTTTCCTGGTTTTCCCGAGGGCGTCACCGGACCCGAGCTTATGCAGAAGATGAGACTCCAGACGGCGAAGTTCGGCGTCGACTTTGTGGCGAACGATGTGAGTGCCGTTGACCTTGCAGGCGAGTTCAAATCCGTCACAGATATAGATGGCGAAACGCACGTCGCACGATCGGTGATCCTTGCCATGGGATCCGAATACCGGCGGCTCGGACTCGGCGGTGAGGACAGACTGTCCGGCCGAGGGGTCAGTTGGTGCGCGACGTGTGACGGCGCGTTCTTCCGGGATCAGCAGATAGCAGTGGTCGGAGGCGGCGACTCTGCGCTCGAGGAAGCGATGTTCCTCACGAGGTTCGCATCGAAGGTCACCGTCATCCATCGGCGGGACGAACTTCGGGCCAGCAGGGTGATGGTCGATCGCGCAATGTCGAACTCGGACATCGAGTTCCTGTGGAACCATGAGGTATTCGACATCCTCGGCGAGGATCGAGTCGACGGGCTGCACCTCAAGCACACGGAAAGCGGTGCTGACCATCGACTTGCCGTCACCGGCCTTTTCATCGCGGTGGGCCATACTCCACGATCAGATCTCGTTCGCGATCAGGTGGACCTCGACGACGAGGGATACGTCCGAGTGAAGGGCGGGTCGACGTTCACGAACATCGACGGTGTCTTCGCAGCAGGCGACCTGGTCGATCGCACCTACCGCCAAGCGATCACGGCTGCGGGGTCAGGATGTGCGGCTGCGCTCGACGCAGAGCGCTACCTATCCGAAAAGGGCAGTCAGTCCAAAAACCGCAGCCAGCGAACTGGTCAACCAGCCATCCGCGATGGACGTTCGATTGAGACGAACGGGATCATTCCGTCAACAGGCTCACGGGTTCGAACCGTCACCGAGTTGAACTTCCAAACCGAAGTGCTGGAGAGCGAGCTGCCCGTGCTCGTCGATTTCTGGGCGGAGTGGTGCGGCCCATGCCGCCTGGTTCTTCCGGTCTTGGACCAGGTCGCGGGAGAGGTCTCCGACCGTCTCGTCGTCGCGAAGCTCAACGTGGACGAGAACCCGGCAACGGCAGCCGAGTATTCAGTGACATCGCTTCCGACCATGAAGATTTACCGGAGCGGCGTGGTGGTCCACACGATTGCCGGGGCCAAGCCGAAATCGAAGTTGCTCGCGGAATTGGCGGCCTTCCTCTAAAGGAAACCTTCCGCATTGGGAGGTTGTTGTCGCACCCCTAACACCCCGTCGCGTATTTGGCCCAGCAAAGCCTGCTCCGCAAGCGAGTTGCAGTTCCGGTCCGCCACGGGCGCCTGGTAAGCCAGGCTCGAAGCGCAGAAGATCGGGTCCGGCACTGGGATCGACCGTCCCTGAATAATATCGCATTGTGGAAGTTAGATTCAGTTCTACGGAAAAAAACACCCTTGATGGCATTGACTTCCGCTTTGCAAGAGATAACATCTATCTACCAAAAGAAATTTAGTGTTTCTGATCACTTCCGGTGTGCAGAAAGATGCACATCACATATGACAAGCCGCTAGTAGGAGGCACGCTCGATGGAAGCTTCTCAACGTCTCGAAGTGCTGGACCCGACACCATCGAGGCACGGTGGCAAACCAGTGAAGACAGCGCCGCGGCTGGCCTCGCTTGAGGGCAAGACCGTGGGCCTGCTTTGGAACGGAAAGGCGCTTGGCGACGTAGCGCTGAAGCGCACGGCCGAGCTCATCGCGGAGCGAATTCCGAATGTGACCTTCAACTTTTACAGCGGCTCGATGCCCTGCGGGCCGGCGTTGCTCGACCAACTAGCGGCTGAATGTGATGCGGCGATCGGATGCACCGCCGACTGTGGCTCATGCACCTCGTGGATCACGCACGACTGCGTTCAGTTGGAGCGCAAAGGAAAGCCGACGGTAATCATTGCATCGAGTGGCTTCGAGCACGACATCGAGGCAAGTGCCAGGGCCTTCGCCATGCCGGACCCGCACTACGTCGTCGTGCCCAAGGTGTACAACAACCTCGACGCGGCGCAGGCCATCTCTCAGACTGACCCGATTGTCAACGAGGTAATTGCACAGTTGGTCTCTGGCGCGACCGCCAACCGCGTTAGCACAAACGGCAAGAGCAACGGGTCATGGACCTACTCGAGTACGGATGACGTCAATGCGCTCATTGACTTCAACCAGGACTTCCTCGACCGCGACTGGGGCGATGGGTATCCGCTGTGGCCGCCGACGCGGAAGGCCGTCGACGAGCTCATCGGCGGCGTCGATGGCGACAAAGACGATGTTGTTTGCTTGCTTCCCCCGGGGAATGGTGAAGCCACGGTTGAGAAGGTGGCCGTCAACGCAGCCATGGCGGGCTGCCGCCCGGAGGAGATGCCGGTGATCATGGCGGCCCTCCGCGCAATTGCGAATATGCGCCCCGTTCCCCGTGGTGCGTTGATGTCGACAAGTGCCCATGCCCCGCTTGTCCTGGTGAACGGACCGCTCGGCCAATCGCTTGGCATCAACGGCAAGCGGGCGTGCCTGGGTCCAGGCAAGCAGAACGCAGTCAACATCCGGATCAGCCGCGCTATCGTATGCTGCCTCAAGAACATCGGTTCCTGGGCCCCAGGTGTGATGGACCTCGACACAATCGGCACAACCCGCAAGCACATCGTCGTCGTCGCAGAGAACGAAGACGAAAGTCCTTGGGAGCCATACCATGTATCGCGGGGCTACCAGGAGACTGATGATGCTGTAACGGTGTTCTTCACGAGTGGCGAATGGGACATCAGCATTCAGGGCCACGTCGATCCTCAGCAGCTGGCCCGTGCGGTCGCATCATTCAGCGGTGGTAACAACAGCGGCGGCTACTTCACAAGTCTCGGCGGCAATTCCGAGTTCGGCTCGCTCGGGCGGCTCCTGTTCATGCCGCCGCCACACGCGATCCCGATCGCTGAGGCTGGCTTCACGAAGCGGGGGCTCGAGAAGTTCATGTATCACCAAGGGACGGAACCAATCTCGCGATTGATCGAGCCTGTGCGCAAGCTGTACCAGGACGGGAAGGTCAAGCCCGAATGGCGCTGGCTGTTCGACCTGTCCGACGACGAGGCGCGCCGGATGACGCTCCCGGTCATCGAGAAGCCGGAGTGGTACTCCATTGTGGTGGTCGGCACAATTCGTGCGAAGGATCTTCTGATGCCCACGCGGGTCGCCCCATACACCGAACCAGTAACACGGACACCGACTGTGACGAACACGTCTGCAAGGAACGCCTCGTGAATCACGCTGCGTCAAGCAGAAGGCATTCGCGCACGAGGCGCGTATGGATTCTGACTTGCGCCCTGATAATTCTCGTGTCGGCGTGCGGTGGTCCGTCGGGTGGCAACAACACCGTCGATTCCAGTCGTGCGCAAATCAGGGTGGTCCTTCAGAACGAACCGTCGAGCCTGGACCCGTGTGATTCTCACCTCTCGGCTAATGGGCCGATTCTGGTGGACAACATCACTGAACCGTTGGTACACCTCGATGTCCGGGATAACACACTGTCACCGCGACTTGCGCTGTCGTGGACACAGACGTCACCGACGGTGTGGACGTTCAAATTGCGGCCCGGTGTCACCTTCCACGACGGTCGGCCGTTCAACGCGGAGGCGGTGGCTTGGTGGGTGAATCGCGTCATCAATCCGAAGGCGGAGTGCTACGCCCTCGGCAGTGTGCTGACCGACAATGTGTTGTCCGCCAAAGCGGTTGACGACACCACGGTAGACATCTTGCTGCAGAAGCCCGATCCAATCCTGCCGTTGAGCATGGCATTCGTCGACATCGGCGCGCCGACCGACGACCCGCTCACAAAGGCGACCAAGCCGGTCGGTACGGGGCCATACCAGTTCACCAGCTACACGCCAGGCAGTGATTTCAATGTCACTCGCTATGCCGATTACTGGGGAGACGCACCGCAGATAGAATCGGTGAACTACAAATTCCGCTCCGAGTCCTCGGTGCGGGCAGCGATGGCCTCGACGCACGAAGTTGACGTGGCCGCGGCGATCGGCCCACAGGATTCCAAGGCCGAGGGCGCAATCACCTACACGGTGTCCGAGACCCTCTACTATCGGATCAATCTGGATGTCCCAATGCTCAACGACATTCGTATCCGCAGAGCACTGAATTATGCGATCGACCGTCAGACCCTCATCAACAACGTCTACAACGGTCTCGGAGAGCCGGCGAGTGAGATCTTCCTGCCTTCGGTGGTCGGTAACGATCCGACGGTGAAGTGGGACTATCAACCAGAGACTGCGAAAAAGTTGATTGCGGAGGCGAAGGCCGACGGTGTCCCCGTCGACAAGACGATCGACCTCATCGGTGAGACGGGTATCCGGGGCTCCAACGGCAACGAAGTCGACGACACGATGCGGGCCATGCTGACCGCGGTGGGCTTTAACGCACGGGTCGCCACGGTCGAGGACACTGCTCCCGTCATTGCCAAACCTCAGGATCCCGCCGCGAATCCCGAGCTCATTCAGAATGTCCACGGGAACTCGTTCGGTGATGGGTACATCAGCCTTGCCGGGAAGTTGGGATGCGACGGCCCGCAAAGCCTCGTGTGTGATCAGGGTCTGGAGGAGCTCTTGGCCGCGGGCTCGGCGGCGTCCGGCGCCGATCGGGCAGCCAAGCTCCAGGCCGCTTCTCGATACATCTTCGAGAAAGTCGTGCCGCTGATTCCGCTCGCGTACCTGAAGAACACTCTGATCATCGCCAATCCCCTCCTTCACTACGAGCCGGATTCGTCGACGTCGGAGCGCATGCCGATTTCAGAGTTCACCGTCAGTGAGGAACAGAGCGCGTAGGTCGACCTGCGCCTCTCGTTCGTCACCGTCCACTGAGTGCAGGCCAATTCGAAGGGTTACGCATGACGCGCTTCGTACTGCAGAGGTCGTTACACGGGCTGCTCAGTTTGGTTGGGATCGTCTTGCTCGTGTTCGTTCTGTCTCGTCTCACCGGTAGTCCTGCGCGGTTGTATCTCCCAGAAGACGCCACCGAGGAGATGGTTCGACAGTTCGACGCAGCGAACGGATTCGATCAGCCGGTCTACATCCAGCTGTGGAACTTCATCAAGGGTGTCGCGCATTTGGATTTTGGGCGGTCGCTGCTCTACAACGACTCCGCACTGAGCGTTGTCATGGCCCGTTACCCCGCGACGCTGCAGCTGGCCGCGGTTGCGACGGTGATCTTCACCGTCGTCGGCGTCCTCATCGGCTGCATCGGTGCTGCTCGTCGGGGGACGAAGGCGGACAACGCGACTCGGCTGACGTCCTTGGTGGCGCTGAGCGTCCCCGACTTCTGGGTCGGCATCACTGGAATCGCGGTTTTCGCCGTCTTCCTGAATGTGCTGCCGACCTCTGGCGCGGGAGGCGTGCAGTACTGGATTCTGCCACTCATCGCCCTGTCGTTGCGGCCGATAGGGGTGCTGACTCAGGTCGCCCGCAGCACGATGATCGAGCAACTCGACTCCGAGTATGTCCGAGTGGCACGGAGTAAGGGAGTCGCCGAGCTATCGGTCGTTCTCAAGCATGCACTGCGGAATGCGGCGCTGCCGATCGTCACCGTCGCGGGCGTGCTCCTCGCGCAGCTGGTGAACGGTGCGTTGGTCGTCGAGACGGTCTTCGGGTGGCCAGGTGTCGGCAACCTGATGGTTACGGCCATCCGCGGCAGAGACTTTGCCGTGATTCAGGCGGTCGTCCTCGTCACAGGGGCGGCGATCATCGTCTTGAACTTCTTGATCGATCTTGCGTACTCCTGGCTCAACCCCCAGATCCGACTCGGAGCGCTGACCTGATATGACATTTATGCGACCCAGGAAAGCTCGTGCGCCGCGACCGGCTCAGGAACCTCACGACGTCGAAAGCCGTCAGCAGGCTCCAGCGACCGGGGGCGGTGAGGCAGAGGCGATCCGGCGACATGACGGCTTTCTGGTCAGATTCCGGTATGTGCTCAGGCAGGACCGGCTCGGGCAGATCGCCGTCGCGTATCTCGCAATTCTCCTCCTGGCGGCGGTAATTGGACCCACGCTGGTAGGCCATGCGGCAACAGAAGCACATCTCGCGTGGCGTTTCACGCCGCCGCTCGACACTGCGAACGGCTACATGTACATCCTGGGCAGCGACGCCCTCGGACGTAGCTTTCTCGCCCGATTGATCGTGGCCGCCCGAACCACCCTCGTCATCGCCGTGTCAGCCGTACTAGCGGCGGCGCTGATCGGCACCCTGGTCGGCACGGCTGTCGGGTACATCGGCGGAAGACTCGATTCCGTCGCGATGCGCAGCGCGGATGTGATGATGGCGTTCCCATCGCTGCTGCTCGCGTTGATCGTTCTCTACACGCTCGGCCCCAGTCTGCCTGCGCTGATCTTCGTGTTGGCCGCCACCCGCCTTCCGCTCTACGCCAGAGTGGCACGCGCCGAAACTCTTGCGGTGCGAGAGCGACTGTTCATCGACGCTGCACGAGCATTGGGAGCGAGCTCTTTCCGGATAGTCTTCCGGCAGATTCTTCCGGTCATCGCGGCATCGTTGGTGACGCTGGCGACCCTCGAGTTCGCCCTCGTCATTCTTTCCGAATCGGCCTTGAGCTTCCTAGGTCTCGGCGTGCGGGATCCGAGCTTCACATGGGGAAGCATGATCTCGGAAGGCCGCAATTACCTTCGCGACGCCTGGTGGGTTGCGATATTCCCTGGATTGGCCATCACCGCGACGGCAATCTCCGCGAATGTCTTGGCAGACACGGTCCGACGAGCTCAGGATTCGGAATAGGTGGCTGAACTGATGGTGTCGAATGTGAAGCGGGACAACAGGCCTGGCAATGGTTCACCAACTCGGGTCCAAGATTGCACACCGGTGCTCGAGGTTAAGGATCTTTCCGTGCAGTTCCGCCTGCGGCTCGGCGTCGTGCACGCAGTGTCGCGGCTCAGCTACTCACTGCATTCCGGTGAGACCTTGGCAATCGTCGGTGAGAGTGGCTCAGGCAAGAGTGTCGGCGCCAGGGCCGTGCTGGGACTGAACCCGCCAACGGCGGAGGTCACAGCGGGCGCTGCAATGCTCAACGGCGAGGATCTGCTGTCGATGAAGGAGTCCCGCCGCAGGCAACTGCGCGGCGAGGAGATCGCGATGGTGGCGCAGAACTCGTCTTTGAACCCGGTGTTTTCGGTTGGTTGGCAGATCGCCGAGGCATTTCGAGTGCACCGTGGAGCGTCGAGGCGAGAGGGTATGGCCCGGGCGGCTGAATTGCTCGATCGCGTCGGTATCCCCGGCGCGAAGAAGCGGGTCAACGACTACCCCTATGAGTTCTCAGGTGGCATGCGCCAGCGCGTCAGCATCGCGATGGCGATGGCACTCGACCCCGCCGTTCTCATCGCGGACGAACCCACAACTGCCCTCGATGTGACGGTACAGGCGCAGATCATGGCGCTACTGGAAGAGATGCGCCGTCAGACCGGCATGGGCCTGATTCTCATCACGCATGACCTGGGCCTCGTCTCCGAAACCGCGGACCGCGTGGTCGTGATGTATTGCGGGCGCGCATGTGAGACCGGCGCGATCGAAGAAGTGTTCACTCAACCGGGGCACCCATACACGCTCGGGTTGATGTCCTCGGTACCCGATATCTACGAGAAGGTCGCACGCCTCAAGCCGATCGTCGGCTCACCTCCCGACCTGATGAATGTTCCGCCTGGTTGCCCGTTTCACGCACGTTGTGAATACGCAGAAGCCGTCTGCGCGACGAGGGCGCCGGTGCTGCATGAAATCGCACCGGGCCGCCAGAGCAGCTGTCACCGATCGGACGAGATCTTGGAGGTGTCGCGTGGAAACCTCCACTAGCTCCAGGCAGTCCGCACCCCTTCTCAGGGTGACCGACTTGGTGAAGCACTATCCGATCACAAGCGGCACGGTGCGACGGCGGCAGACCGGCGCGCTTCGCGCGGTCGACGGAGTCAGCTTCGACCTGCGTGCCGGCCGCACTCTCGGACTCGTCGGCGAATCTGGCTGTGGCAAATCTACTTTGGCGAAAACTCTTCTGAGGCTGGTCGAGCCGACTGCCGGGCACGCTTATTTTCGGGGAGACGACATCTTCGCCATGTCGAAGGAGGAGTTGCGTGCATTTCGGCGCTCCGTCCAAGTCGTCTTCCAGGATCCCTTCGAGTCGCTGAACCCCCGGATGACGGTCGGCCAGATTGTGGCGGAGCCGTGGGTCATTCATCCCGGGATCGTCGCTAAGCCTCAACGGCGGCGGCGAGTGGGCGAACTCTTGGAGATGGTGGGTCTGCGCCCGGGCTTCATCGACCGCTTTCCCGGCCAGTTCTCCGGCGGACAGCGACAGCGAATTGGTATCGCGCGTGCACTCGCGCTGAACCCTGACCTCATCATCTGTGACGAGCCCGTCTCGGCGCTCGACGTCTCGGTCCAGGCCCAGGTGGTGAACCTCCTTCAGGACATCCAGAAGGAGTTCGATCTCGCCTACATCTTCATCGCGCACGATCTTGGCGTGGTCCGGCATATCGCCGATGACGTCGGCGTGATGTACCTCGGCAAGATGGTCGAGTACGGCAGCGAGGCGAGCGTCTTCAGCAATCCTGCGCATCCGTACACGAGGGCGCTGATGTCCGCGGTTCCTGTCGCCAAGTTCGACAAACAGAACCGAGCGGCACGCATCATCCTCGTCGGCGATGTGCCGAGCCCCGCAAATCCGCCTTCGGGCTGCAGCTTTCGCACTCGGTGCTCGTACGCCCAGGACATCTGCTCCGTCGCTGAGCCCCAACTCGCGGCCAACGAATCCGACGGCCACGAGACCGCATGCCACTTTGTCGGCAACCTGCGGACGGCAGGGTCTCCATCGAGCAGCGAATCTCAACCGAACAGCGCAGAAGCGTTATCCAAGTAGTCAAGTGGAAGGTACTCAGATGGCCAACTCAGATGCCGTGATCGACGAGGTGATCGGAACCATGAACGAACTGGTCGCCAGGGACGGCGGGCTGATCGAACTCTCGTCGTACCTACCGTCCGATAAGTCGATACACGTGAATTATCGGGTCGGCCAGAACGACGAGTGCTCGACCTGTTTGATCACCCCCGAGATGCTGAAGGATTTCCTGCTCGAGAGTTTCCGTTCGCACGGTATGGACGTCGACGAGGTCGACGTCCATAGTCCGTGAGATCCCAACGGTTGCGGAAGAACACCGCCACGATTCCTTTGACACTGAGCTAGTACCCCAACACCGCTCCGATCGCGCCTGAGTAGCTGAGGCTCAACGCGATTCGGTGCCGGTCCTGACACCTACCCGGTTTCACGTGGGCGAGCACGTCGAGCCGGCGGAATCCGCCATGCGCTCGATCGGAAGGAGCATTCGGACCATGCTTTCCGACCTACTGGTCATCGACCTTACGCGGGCTCTTGCCGGCCCCCACGCCGCCATGATGCTCGGCGACCTTGGGGCGCGGGTGATCAAGGTGGAATCGCCCAGGCGTGGCGATGAGTCGCGATCGTGGGGGCCGCCCTTCGTCGGCTTCGGAGATGAGACCGAATCGACTTACTTCCTGTCGTGCAACCGCAACAAGGAGTCGGTTACCGCCGACCTGAAGAGCGACGAGGGACGAGCGTTGCTGACTCAACTGGTTCGGCGAGCCGACGTGCTGATGGAGAACTTCCGCACGGGCGTACTCGATCGCCTCGGATTCTCCAATGAGGTTCTGCACGAGCTCAATCCGCGCCTTGTGGTGCTATCGATCACTGGCTTCGGTCACGACGGACCCGAGGGTGGGCGCGCCGGTTATGACCAGATCGCACAGGGGGAGGGCGGCCTGATGTCCGTGACCGGTATCAATCCTGAGGAACCCGTCCGCGTCGGAGTGCCCATCGCTGATCTACTCGCGGGGATGAATGGAGCGTTCGGCGTCCTCGCGGCGCTCCATTTGCGTGCCGCGACGGGTCGCGGCAGTGTCGTACGCACCAGTCTGCTTGCGTCTGTGGTCGGAGTGCACGCATTCCAGGGCACGCGCTCGACGGTTGCAGGCGAAGTGGCGGCCATCGATGGTAACCATCATCCGTCGATCGCACCTTACGGTCTCTTTCGCACAAGCGACTCGTTCATCCAGATCGCATGCGGGAATGATGGCCTATGGCAGCTGCTTTCGCATCTCCTCGGTATCGACGACGCCGGTTATCGCTCGAATAGGGAGCGGGTCGCGTCACGAGATCAGCTGATCCATGATGTAGAGGGCGTTCTCAAGAGTGAAACGACGGAGCACTGGCTGGACCGCTTAGCTGAGATAGGAGTTCCCGCCGGCAGGGTTCGCCGCATCGACGAGGTCTACTCCTGGGATCAGGCGCGATCACAAGGCTTGCTCATCGACGTGAATCATCCGGCGCTTGGCGCGATCAATCTTCCAGGGCCTGCACTGCGTTTCGATGACAACGCATTCGCAGGGAGCCGTGAGAAAAATCTGCCGCCACCGCAATTGGGCCAGCACAACGACTCGGTCCGCGAGTGGTTGGAACGCCCTGCGGACGAGCAAGGACGCAACGGCGGCCCGGCCGCCAGAAACGGCCGACCTTGAGCGAACGACTGTCGGCGCGCGAACTGCTCGATCTCGTCCTTGACGAGGGCTCCTTTGTGTCTTGGGACGTGCCTCCTGATCACGGTGTCATCGCCGAGACCTATGCCGCTCAGCTCCAATCCGCCCAGCAGCGAACAGGTCTCGACGAATGTGTAGTAACCGGAGAAGGCCTCTTGCGGAGTCGTCGAGTCGCCGTGATCGTGGTCGAGTTCGATTTCATGGGCGGGTCGATCGGCGTCGCCTCCGCACTCCGCATCGTCGCGGCGGTCGAGCGGGCAACGGCGCAGCGCCTGCCTCTGCTTGCGGCGCCTGCCTCGAGTGGCACGCGGATGCAGGAAGGAACTCTCGCGTTTGTGAAGATGGTCAAAGTCAGTTCGGCCATCGCACGACACAAGGCATCTGGGCTCCCTTATCTTGTCTACCTGCGCCACCCGACGACGGGCGGAGTCCTCGCATCATGGGGCTCGCTAGGTCACGTGACAGCGGCCGAACCTCACGCCCTAATCGGCTTCCTGGGTCCGCGTGTCTACGAGGCATTATATGAACGTCCGTTCCCTTCCGGCGTGCAGACTGCCGAGAACCTCTATCATCGCGGGCTGATAGATGCCGTGGTTCCTCCGGACTGCCTTGCCCACGTTCTCGACCGGACGTTGGGAATCCTGCTTGCGAATCGCGACGGGCAATGCGATATGCGTGACCCGTGCAGCGCTAAGCCTCGGTTGGAAGATGGCTGGGACGCTGTAATCAGCTCCCGACGTCGGGAGCGTCCGGGTATCCGCGAACTCCTGCGGTGCATCGCCACCTCCTTCGTCCCGTTGAGCGGCACCGGTCACGGCGAACGTGACCCTGCGCTGCTGATCGCGTTGGCGCGGATCGGATCTCTGCCCTGCGTCGTGTTGGGCCAGGATCGACGTTTTCAGGCGCATGATTCGAGACTGGGCCCCGGCGGCTTGCGCGAGGCGAGGCGCGCGATGCATCTGGCCGCTGAGCTTCGGCTGCCGTTGGTCACCGTGATCGACACCCCGGGCCTGGCCCTGTCCGTCGAGGCTGAAGAAGGCGGCACAGCCGGTGAGATCGCCGGCTGTTTGGCGGATCTAGTGACGTTGCGGACGCCGACGCTGGCGATTCTGCTGGGTGAGGGGACGGGCGGCGGTGCCCTCGCGCTCCTGCCCGCAGACAAAGTGGTTGCCGCGCAGAACGCCTGGCTGGCTCCGCTTCCGCCGGAAGGCGCGTCCGCCATTGCTTACCGCGACATCCGGCATGCGCCAGAGATGGCGAGGGCGCAGCAAGTCAGCTCCACAGACCTGCTCAACAACGGTATCGTTGACCGGATCGTCGCTGAAATGCCTGACGCTGCAGATGAACCCGTGGCGTTCTGCATGCGATTAGGCGAAGTCCTTCGCTACGAACTCGCTGCGCTATTGCAGCGCAACGTCGATGACCTGGTGACGCAGCGCTACGGCCGATTCTGATGTGGTCGGCTACCCGGCGTCGACGGTGAGGTCCGCAGTAGAGCGGCCACTGATCGAAGCGTCGATCACCTCGATCGTGTGAGCCAAACCGATCGAAGTGCCAGTTCGTTTGATGGCGGAAGCGACCTGCATCAGACAGCCGGGGTTAGCGGTCACCAACAGCTGCGCCTCGGTGGCCAAGATGTTGCGGGCCTTGCGATCTCCGAGCTCGCGCGCAGGTTCTGGGTTCAAGATGTTGTAGATTCCTGCGGAACCGCAGCAGATCTCGCTCTCGGCGATCTCGCGGAGTTCCAGACCCGGAATCTCACGGAGGAGTTGGCGCGGCTGACTCCGGATGCCTTGCGCGTGCGCGAGGTGGCATGCGTCGTGATAAGCGACTGTCACGTTCAGCGGATGGCGCTTGGCGACAGGTCCCATCTCGACGAGGACCTCCGCAACGTCGCGCACGGAGGCGGCGAAGGCGGCCGCGGACTCTGCGTAGGCAGGGTCGTCGGACAGCAGGTCGGCATACTCCTTCATGGCGGACCCGCAACCAGCCGCGTTGACGACCACGCGTTCGACCCCGCTGACGCGGAACGCGTCGATGACGGATCGTGCGTATTTCTGTGCCTCGGCCTGTCGACCGGCGTGCGCGGACAGCGCTCCGCAGCATCCCTGAGCCTTCGGGACGACGACATCGCAACCCTCAGACTGCAGTACGCGGACAGTGGCGGCGTTCACTCCTGGAAAGAACTCGCGCTGCACGCATCCGGTGAGGAGACCCACCACACCACGTCGTTCACCAATTGCCTTGTGGCGGCCGACGAGTCGCGGTGCCTTGACGAGCCGCGGCGTAAGACTCTCCATCACGGCGAGTCGGGGGGCGAGTCGATCTATCCATCCGCTCCGGCGTAGGAATGTGTCTGCACCGACCCACTGGTACGCCCGTAACGGGCCGCGGAGCAAACGCAATCTGCGCGGACGAGGAAACAAGGCGAAGATCAGCGCCCGCAGAGCGCGTTCCCGCACTGGCCGACGGTGGCGGCGTTCCACTTGTGCCCGCGTGGAATCGATCAGTTTGTCGTATTGCACCCCGGAGGGACACGCCGTGACACACGCCATGCAACCGAGACAGTTATCCCAGTGGCCGACCATGGAGTCTGTCAGCGGTTCGCCTTCGAGGCCCTCCTTCATCAGGTAGATGCGACCTCGTGGTGAGTCCATCTCCTCACCCCAGAGGACGTAGGTCGGACAGGTCGGCAGGCAGAAACCGCAGTGCACGCAGTCGCCGACCAAGGCTGCATCGGGCGGTCTGTGATCATCGAACGCCGTTATGAGCGATGGCATACCCAAGCTGATGGCTGGACCATCCTTGCGCGCCATCGGTTCCGGTGGCCCGACCATTTCAGATACCTCCAATGAATCGTCCCCGCGCGAGTCGGCGGTCGGGATCGAATCGGTCTTTGACGCGTCGCATGAGCTCAACGGCAGGCACTCGTCCCCACGCGTCGACCGTTTGCTTTATGTGCGGACAACCGTCGACGACGACGACGCTGCCGCCATGTTCTGCACAGGTGCGTCGAAGCCGCCGCACCGCCTCGCGAACCTCCGTTTCGTCCACCTCTGCCGGGACCGCACCGTAGACGACTCCCGCGCCTGCGGAACCGCGCAAAGTGATCGGTACCTGTGACGAACGCACTGCCGTCAGGACACCCTCGAGCCCGGACAAAGCGAACGTGAGCTTGAGTGCGGTCGCTCGGCGGTCGGCGGGGCTGTTGACGGACCACGGGTAGCTCGACCAGCCATCGGGTGCCGAATCGGATTCCCGGGCGCTGTCGCCGAGAACACCGAGCGCATGGGACAGGCGACTCGAAACGCCGGAAGCGGACCCCTCGATGAGCAGGGTCAACATGCCCATGCCCTCAGGTGGCCAATCCACTTCGAGCGCAACCGGCACGATCTGCGACCCCAGTACCCGCTGGACGACATGATGAGCCCGGGCAGCGGTGTCCACAGGAACACTGATGAACCCCCGTGCAGCAGGAACCGGGTGCAGCCTGAAGATGGCTTCTGTGATCACCGCGAGCGTCCCGAACGATCCGATCATCAGCTTGCCAAGGTCGTAACCGGCGACATTCTTGACGACGCGCCCTCCCGCCTTGGCGACCACGCCGTCTGGGCGGACGACGGTGATGCCGATCAGCAGATCGCGCATCGTCCCTGCGCTCATCCGGCGAGGGCCGCTGGTATTGCAGGCGAGTGCGCCACCAATGGTTTCGCCGGGGACGATGCCGTCGATTGCCAACCGCTGTCCGGCAACGGAGACAACGGTTTGCACGTCGGCAAGGCGACTTCCCGCCTGGGTGGCGACTACAAGATCGCCGGCGGCGTGGTCGAGCACCTTGTCCATGGCGCTGATGTCCAATAGAACATCCACCCTCTCCGGCGGCATGCCCCACGCGAGCTTTGTTCCCCGCCCGCGCACAACCACGTCGAATCCGTATGCGGCGCTTGCTCGCAGGACCTCGGAGACCTCCCCGGTCGAGGACGCCCGTGCAACGAACTCCGGACGCACTCCATCGATAGCGTCGGCAGGCTTCGCGTCGTCCAGCCGACAGCACGCGGCGTCAAGCGCAGAGCGGGCCGCCCTGCCGAGGCCGGTATGAGGTTGCCGCACAGGGCTGCCCATTTAGAACACGTCCGCCAGACCGGCCTGTTGCGCAGGGTGCGCGGCCTTCCGCCGGCCCGGGACTTCGCCACACAGCCGGGGGGTCGGGAAGATCTTTCCAGGGTTGGATATTCCAGCCGGGTCGAATGCGCAGCGAACGAGCTGCATGGTGTCGAGATCGTCATCGCTGAACATTCGGGGCATGTAGGACGCCTTGTCGACGCCGACGCCGTGTTCACCGGTGATCGAGCCGCCGTGATGGATACAGAGGTCGAGGATTGCGCCACTGACCTTCTCGGCGGACTCACCCGCCCCTTCGATGGAATCGTCGAAGAGGACAAGCGGATGCAGGTTGCCGTCGCCGGCGTGGAATACGTTGGCTACCCGCACGTCTGACGATGCCGAGAGCTCGGCGATCGCACGGAGAACCTCTGGCAGCGACGTCCTCGGGATCACGCCGTCCTGCACGATGTAGTCGGGGCTGATCTGACCGACAGCGGCAAACGCGGACTTTCGCCCCTTCCAGATCAATGCACGCTCCGCGGGATCGGTCGCTACCCGCATTTCGAACGCACCATGCTCGGCGCAGCGCTCTTCCACTGCGCTGAGTTCGTGCTCGACTTCCGGGGCGGCGCCGTCCAGTTCGACGACCAGTACCGCGCCTGCGCCTTCGGGGTAGTTGCAGCGGACGGCAGCTTCTGCGGCCTCGATTGCCAGGGCGTCCATCATCTCGATCGCGGCAGGCACGATGCCCGCGGCGATGATGGCTGAGGTGGCCGCGCCTGCGTCGTCAGTCGATCTGAAACCAGCCAGGACGGTGCGCACTACCTCTGGTGCGCGGGTCAATCGGAGGATCACCGATGTGACAACCCCGAGGGTTCCCTCGGAGCCGACGACTGCGCCCAACAGGTCGTAGCCGGGAGTATCCGGCGCGAGCCCGCCGAGTTCGACCACCTCGCCAAGGGGCGTGACAAGCGTGGCCCCCAACACGTGGTTGGAGGTGAACCCGTATTTCAGGCAGTGCGCTCCGCCGGAATTTTCCGCGACGTTGCCGCCGATGGAGCAGATCTGCTGACTGGACGGGTCGGGCGCGTAGTAATAGCCCAGAGGGGCAACAGCATTGGTCACATCGGTATTGATGACACCCGGCTCGACGATAGCGCGCTGGTCCGCCGGGCGGATATCGGTGATACCGCGCATCCGCGACGTCACCACCAGGACGCCGTTCTCGGCTGGCAGGGCGCCACCCGATAATCCGGTACCCGACCCGCGCGCGACGAATGGAACTCGGTGGCTCGCGCAGGCCTTGATCACTGCAGCCAGTTGGTCGGCGGTCTGCGGCAGCACCACCAACTTCGGCGTGACCTTGTAGTGCGTGAGGCCATCGCACTCGTAGGTGCGGAGCCGGGCCCGGTCCGTGATCACTGCGTCCGGCGGTAGCACCGCAAGACTTCGTTTCCTGACGGCGTCCAGCGCCGACCCTGGTGTCGCAGCTGTCACATCCAGCACGTCCAGATCCGGCACCACCGGAGGGTCACGGCATTCTCTCGTAGGCAGGAAGTGTCAGGAAGTCGGCGAACTCCTCGTCGAGGGCCATGTCGGTGAATGTCGTCCTCGCCTCGCTCCACCGGCCCGCAGCGTAGGCCTCGGTGCCTACTCGGTCTGAGATCTTCGCGATCTCATCCTCGATGGTCTTTTCCACCAGATCGCTTGTCACCGTGTCACCGTCGGCGAGTGTTACCGAGTTGTGCAACCACTGCCAGACTTGACTCCTGGAGATTTCCGCGGTCGCGGCGTCCTCCATCAGATTGTTGATGGCGACGGCCCCCGACCCGCGCAGCCAAGACTCGAGATACTGGATCCCGACGCTGATGTTGCTTCGCAGGCCCTCGATCGTGACATCGCCAGGAGTCGACGGCACGTCGAGCAGCTGCGCAGCAGTGACATTCACGTCCGCGCGGAGGTTTCCGATCTGGTTGGGCCGTTCGCCGAGGACTTCGGTGAACGTCGCTTTGCAGATGTCGACCATCCCGGGGTGCGCAACCCACGAGCCGTCGAAACCGTCGCCCGCTTCTCGCGCCTTGTCGTCGCGGACCTTCGCAAAGGCAGCCGAATTGATTTCGGGATCCTTGCTCGGGATGAACGCCGCCATTCCGCCGATCGCGTGAGCCCCCCGTCGGTGGCATGTGCTGACGAGTAGCTCTGTATAGGCGCGCATGAACGGAACGGTCATCGTCACAGAGTTGCGGTCGGGTAGGAGGAACTCCTTCCCGCGGGTCCGGTAGCTCTTGATCACGCTGAACATGTAGTCCCACCGACCCGCGTTGAGACCTGCGCAGTGGTCCCGCAGCTCGTAGAGAATCTCCTCCATCTCGAATGCGGCGGGATAGGTCTCGATCAAGACGGTTGCGCGAATGGTGCCTCGTGGAATCCCGAGCTGATCCTGGGCCGTGTTGAAAACGTCGTTCCACAGCCTCGCCTCCAGATGAGACTCCATCTTCGGCAGGTAGAAGTACGGCCCGGACCCCCGAGTGATTTGCTTTTCGCCGCATGCAGAGAGGTAGAGGGCGAAATCGATCAGCGCCCCTGACGTCTCCTCACCGTCCACCCGAATGTGCTTCTCGGGCAGGTGCCAGCCGCGTGGGCGAACGACGATCGTTGGCACATCGTCTTGATGAACTGCGTAATGCTTGCCTTCGGGGCTGGTGTAGCGCAACTCTCCGTTGACGGCATCGAGCAGGTTGATCTGACCGCCGATGACGTTCTCCCACAAGGGCGTATTCGCGTCCTCATGATCAGCGAGCCAGACCTTGGCGCCGGAGTTCAAGGCGTTGATGCTCATCTTGCGATCGGTCGGACCTGTGATTTCGACGCGCCGATCTTCGAGTCCTGGTGCGGGTGCAGCGACCCGCCATGAGGTGTCGTCGCGGACCGCCCGTGTCTCTTCGAGGAATCCCAGCGAGGAGCCGTTGGCGAGAGCCTCCACTCGCGCTTTTCGATCGTCCAGCAATGCCCGGCGGCGACCGTCGAATTCGCTATGCAGTAGTCCGATGAGCTCAAGCGCTCGGGGGGTGAGCACTTCGTCGAAGCGGTCGTGCATCGGCCCCGTGATCTCGATGCCGTCAGGCGTGCGCATGGGAGCTCCTCCATCGATAAATTTCCGGTATGCGGAATACTACTTCTAATAAACGAAAATATATCTATTCAAACCAGGCACCGCAAGGATGGCCGCCCATTGCGATTGGACAAGAGTTCGATCAGTTCGTGACCGCACCCTGACGAAGGTCCCTGACTTGCTCGCCGAGATACGCGCGGAGGTCCTTGACTCGACCGAGGTCGGTTTCGGTGTCGAGGACGGCCTGTAGCGCATCGACCAGGTGCGGTGGGGCACCGTCGGTGGCCGCGGCGGCGGGCGCGGATGCATCGGTTTTCGCCACGTCTGCGAGCATCCTCAGGATCTGCTCCGCGGCGTCCAATCTGCCCCAGAGATAATCGTTTTCGCGGTACTTCGCTTCGAAGAAGCCCGCGAAATGTTTGACCGCGATGCCCTTCAGCTTGGCTGGCTTCGCGTCGCCGTCCTTCGGCGGCTGCAGTGCCGTCGCGGTGAGCGGACTGAACTGCGCCACCGGGATCGGCGTCAGCTGAGGCAATTCACTCAGTGAGATCGTCGGGAACAGGATGCCGTCCCACAGCGCGAAACCGAGGTAGCTGCCGAGCAGTGAGTCCTTCGCCTCCTTCGCCTCCTTCGACTTCCAGTCCTTGGTGTACTGCTGGAACGCGGTCAGGAGCTCCTCGCTGTCCTTGCTGTACTGAGCCAATTCGGTCGAATACAGGTCGAATACACCCTGAAATCGTTCGCGGTTGGCCCGCGCGAAATCCTCGGGATCCAGCAGCACGGCGTCATCGTTGCTCAGCCGCAGGAAATCGAGGCCACCCTCTACCCCGATCCGCCCGACCGCCTCGACGGTTCCGGCACGTCTGGCACCGACCATCGCCCATGCTTTCGCCTTGAGCGCGTTCAGATCGTCGACGGGTGGTCCCGTATTCGGGTCGTCAGCGCTGTCGTACAAGCTGTTGATCCGGGTGAGGATGAACGCCAGCCGCCGCTCGCGATACGGCATGTCCATGTCCTGCAGCAGATCGGTGAGCGCCTTTGTGTTGTCACCCTGCCATGCGTCGTGCTGACGCGCCCAGGCGATCCAGGCGGCGACGACAAAGCCCGCCTTCGCGGACGGTCCCGGAAATCCGCAATAGAAGTTGATTTCGCCTGCGAGCCTGGTGAGTACGGCTTCGAACTTCAGCCGGAGGTACGTCGACCACGCAGGGCCGAGGGATTCCCGTGCACTCGCGTAGACCTTGTCTGACACGTCCTGGAACAACGTGTCGCGCTCCGTGGCGGCGTTGGCGGCGGTCAGGTCGTTCACAAGTTGGGTGGTGCTGAGACCTTCCGGCGCCGCTTGTTGGGGCGAGTCATCGGCACCCGACATCATGCGCTGCAGAACGGCGTTCGTTCGTTTCTTGACGTAGCGCTCCTGCTGTTCGGCGATCGCTCGTACCTCGGCGATGCGCCAGTTCATATCGCGCAGCTTGATCAGGTCCGTCAGGATCGGATGACTGCCCCGCACGGTCGACACCGCGAGAAGATCCTTGAGCCACCGTCGCTTTCCGTCCGCCGGCTTCTCGCGGGTGGTCGAATAGAGCTCCTGTCCCGGGTCGGGCTCTATGTAGATCAGTTGCCGGTACACCCGTGTCTGGGCCCTGCGCCTGGCGATCGCGTCGACCACCAGGTCGAAGGGCGCGTTGTCCAGCACGCCTCCGTCGACGAAGTAGACGTCGGCGGTGCGGTCCGGATCGTATTGGCACAAGAACACGGTCTCCGGGTGCAGTCTGGTGTTCCCACCGGCCTGTGCCCCGATCTCGTCTTCGAACGAAGCCTGGCTGACGGGCGCGAATGCGCCAGGAAAACTCGAGGTCGCCCGGCCTGCGAACGCGAGGTCGACGGTGTAGTCCGCACCGAACTGCGCCAGATCGTCCGCCACGTTGTGGAACACCAGCACCTGGCGGTAGTCGCGGTCCCGATTGCTCGCACCGCCGATGCCGGACGGCACAAGCACCTCGAACCCATTGAGATCTGTTGTCGGCACATACAGTTCCAGCCCGGGGGCTATGGCAGGCAACAGCGACGGGCTGTCCGGATTTCGATCGTTCTCCATATCCGTCAGAGCCTTGTACAACAGCTTGGACATGTACTCGCCGCGCAGCGGCGACGACGAGCCGAACAGCGTGAGCAGCTTGCCGACAACGGTCGTAGCGACCTGCGCCGCCAGCCCGAAGATTCTGGTCCCACGGAGTAGCTTGCGGATATCCCCCTGATCGATCCACACCTTCTTCAGGGGCTCGAGGCTGGCGTTACGCCCGATGGCTTTGCTCAACGCGATCCCGTTGATGCCACCCGCGGACGTGCCGCCGATGATGTCGATGCTCACCACCAGCCTGGGGCCGGCCTTCGCGATGTCGGTAAGGGCATCGAAGTACACGGCTTCCGTTCCACCCTCGAACGGGTTGCGGGTGGGTCGCTCGTCGAACTTCCTTGCGGCACGGAGCAATTTGTGAAGTTCCTTGGTGACCCCATGCATGTATACGGCCAGTGACACGCCGCCGTAGCACACCAATGCCAACCGCAACTCGGCTTGATGATCCTTCATCGCAGCCCCCTTCATCGTGAGCGTAAATCGTCACGACCGCTTTGGTAAGGCGCCGTTACCAAGTGGGGTAGTCAGGTACTCAGCTGCACCAGCACCGGCGCATGGTCGCTGGGCGTCTTGCCCTTTCGCTCCTCGCGGACGATCTCGGCGTGGGTGACCCGCTGCGCGAACGCGGGTGAGCCGAGGATGAAGTCGATGCGCATCCCCCGGTTCTTCGGGAAGCGCAGCTGGGTGTAGTCCCAGTAGGTGTAGACGGCGGGCCCCGGCGTGAAAGGCCTTACCACGTCGGTGAATCGGGTTGCGACGATCGCGTCGAACGCGGCGCGCTCCGGCTCGGTGACATGTGTGCTGCCCTGGTAGAACTCGACGCTCCACACATCCTCATCGGTTGGGGCGATATTCCAGTCGCCGGTCAGCGCGATCTGCGCGTCCGGATTGTCTGCCAGCCATCCCTGCGCCGTATCCCTCAGTGCGGCAAGCCATGCCAGCTTGTAGGTGTAGTGCGGGGAGTCCACCGTGCGGCCGTTCGGGATGTACAGGCTCCACACTCGGACACCGCCGCAGGTGGCGCCGAGCGCGCGCGCTTCGGCCGCGGCTTCGACGTGGTCTGTTCTGCTCCTCGCGTCCGCGGCGGGCTTGTCGCCCCACGTCGGTTGACCGTCGAAGCCGACCTGGACATCGTCGATACCGATTCGCGACGCGATCGCCACCCCGTTCCACTGGTTGAAACCGCAGTGCACGACCTCGTAGCCGATGGCGGCGAACGGCATGGTGGGGAACTGGTCGTCGGTGCACTTGGTTTCCTGCATCGCCAGCACGTCGACGTCGGCGCGTTCCAGCCAGTCGGTGACGCGGTCGACGCGGGCCCGGATCGAGTTCACGTTCCAGGTCGCCAGCCGCATGGCTACAGCCTATGACCGTCGATGTAGCGCGCGCGGTGCTGTGCCGTGAACCCGAGTTGCTCGTACAGGGCGATCGCAGGTGCGTTGTCGACCAGCACCTGCGCATAACAGTGCTGCGCACCCTGTCCGGTGGCCCAGGTCATCAGCGCTGCGCACAGGGCGCGCGCGTGGCCCTCTCGCCTGCGCCCCTCGGCGACGCGCACAGCGGACACACCCGCCCAGCGAGTTCCGTCCGGCGCCCTGGTGACCGCGGCACGCCCGACCGCGGCGTCGCCGTGCCTCGCGAACACCACGGTGCCGTCGACGACCGCCGACAAGACCTCGACGGGAACGTCGCGCTCGTAGAGCCGCAGCCACTCTTCGTCTGGCCGGGATGCCAACGTCACTGTCTCATCGGGTTCACCTGCGGGCAGGTCGCACACCATCACGACCGTCTCGAGATGTGTCGAAACCGCGTTGGGAAGTTTCAGCAGCCGGTCTGGCACCGCCAGCCATGGTGTCTGGCCGCGTCGCGCATACCAGTCGACGATCGCGGGCACGGCGGCCATGCCCGCCTCGACGCCAAGCGGCACAGCCGAATTCGCCCGGTGTGTGTAGCCGTCCGCGCCGCGCACCAGCCAGCCGTCGATCCACTGCTGTTCGGTTCCTGGCCACGCAAGCGCGGCGGCGTGCTCCGTCGAGCGGATCTGCGATGTGCGCACCGGCGCGTCCGTCAACGCCCGTACCGCGACGACGTCGTCGGCCGCGATCTCCACCACCGCACCGGTTTTCGTCCGCACCCGGATCCGGGGTCCCGTCGCAAGCAGATGACCGATCACGTCGGTGAGTGGCGGAACCGAACCGTCCGGTCGCCGGTAGCGCAGGCTGACCCGCGTTCCGACGGCGGGCAAATCCGCCATTTCAGTGGCCGAACGGGTCGGGGTCCTCGCCCGGCATCCATGTCAGACCGGGCACACCCCAGCCGTGCGATTTCACCGCGCGCTTGGCGCTGCGCGCGAACCTGCCCACCAACCGGTCCAGATACAGGAACCCGTCGAGGTGTCCGGTCTCGTGCTGCAGCATCCGCGCGAACAGCCCGCTGCCCTCCAGCGTGATCGGCGTGCCGTCGGCGTCAAGGCCGGTCACCCGGGCCCAGTCGGCGCGGCCGGTCGGGAAGTTCTCGCCCGGCACGGAGAGACATCCCTCGTCGTCGTCGTCCGGGTCGGGCATCGTCTCGGGCACCTCGGAGGTTTCCAGCACCGGGTTGACGATCACACCGCGCCTGCGGACCGTCTTGCCGCGGTCCTCCGCGCAGTCGTAGACGAACACCCGCTTGGACACGCCGATCTGGTTGGCGGCGAGGCCCACGCCGTGTGCGGCGTCCATCGTTTCGAAGAGGTCTGCGATCAAGGCGGCGATGTCGGGCGGCAGCGAACCGTCATCGGCAAGCTGCACCGGAGTGGTCGCGGTGTGTAAGACGGGATCTCCGACGATTCGGATGGGTACGACTGCCACGGTTGGCAAGCTTAAGTGAGCCGACTCGCCCGGTTGGCTGACGGCCCATCAAGCAATGCCGTGGTTCAATATTCGCCGTATCGCTAGCGAGCTTTTGAGTGTGGGAAGGGTCCAGGGGCAACATGGACGGCGCCATGGCGCGGACTGAGCAATCCGGGGACGACTCTGAGCTCACCGATGGGCTGACCCGTCGCGAACACGACATTTTGGCGTTCGAACGCCAGTGGTGGAAGTACGCAGGTGCCAAGGAAGACGCCATCAAAGAGTTGTTCTCGATGTCGGCGACTCGCTACTACCAGGTACTCAATGCCCTTGTTGACCGGCCGGAGGCGCTGGCAGCCGATCCGATGCTGGTCAAACGCTTGCGGCGGCTACGCGCGAGCAGGCAGAAGGCGCGGGCGGCACGCCGTCTCGGCTTCGAGGTGACCTGAGCCTTTCGTGGGTTTGCGCACCACGCCGATACAGTGGGCCAAATGAACGAGCGCCATTCCGATTCATCCGGGCTGCCCCTGCGCGCCATGGTGATGGTGCTGTTGTTTCTCGGCGTCGTCTTTCTGCTGGTGGGATTCCAGGCCATGGGCGGGGGCGACGATTCCAGCGCCGACGACTCACCGGTCGCCGTCAGCTCCTCCTCGACACCGTCGCCGACGTCGTCGAAGGCGCCGGCACCCGCCGCTAAGGCCGATGTCCGTGTCTACAACACGTCGGAGACCGCGGGCGCAGCCGAGAACACGGCCAATCAGCTGCGCGAAGCCGGCTGGAACGTCACCGAAACCGGGAACCTCACGATCGAGGGGCTGACCGCGACGACCGTCTACTTCAGCGACGCACCCGGCGAGCGGGAGTCCGCCGATCAGGTCGGCGAGGTGCTGCAGGCGCCGGTCGAGCCGAGGGCGCCCGAACTGGCCGAGCAACCACCGGGCGTGGTCGTGGCGGTGACGGGATAGGCTCACGGCATGCTTGCCATGCGTGCGCAGACGCTGACCCTAGCCACCCTGTTCGCCATCCCCGCACTCGCGTTGAGTGCCTGTACCCCCTACGAGCCGGTGGCGTCGCAGCCGGGCACCACACCGTCGGTGTGGACCGGGTCGCCCGCGCCGACTACCGGGACCGAGAGCGGCGGCGAGGGACAAGCCGCGCCCTCAGGGGAGAAGCTCACCGCGCAACTCAAGAACGCCAGCGGCACCACCGTGGCCACCGCGGACTTCGCCTTCTCCAGCGGCTATGTGACCGTGACGGTGCGCTCGACCGGTTCGGGTCAGCTCACGCCGGGCTTCCACGGGCTGCACATCCACTCCGTCGGTAAGTGCGAACCCAACTCGGTCGCGCCGACCGGCGGTGAGCCGGGTGACTTCGACTCCGCAGGAGCGCATTTCCAGGCTCCGGGCCACAGCGGGCATCCGGCGAGCGGCGACCTCACCTCGCTTCAGGTGCGTGAGGACGGCACCGCGGAGTTGGTGACGACGACCGACGCGTTCACCGCGGAGGATCTGGAGGCCGGCGCGAAGACGTCGATCATCATTCACGAGAAGGCCGACAACTTCGCCAACATTCCGGCGGAGCGCTACCAGCAGACCAACGGCGCTCCGCCTCCAGACCAGACCACGCTCGCCACCGGCGACGCCGGGAAGCGGGTCGCGTGCGGTGTTATCGGCACCGGTTAGCAGTCGGATAGATTTCGCCGGGTCCGCCCGGCCGACCGTCGGTGTCGAATGGGAGTTCGCTCTCGTCGACGCTGAGACGCGGGACCTGAGCAACGAGGCGGCCGCGGTGATCGCCGAGATCGGTGAGAACCCGCGCGTGCACAAGGAATTGCTGCGCAACACGGTCGAGGTCGTCACCGGTATCTGCGAGAACGCCGGACAGGCGATGGACGACCTGCGCACCACTCTGATACCCGCCCGTCAAGTCGTGCACGACCGCGGAATGGAGCTGTTCTGCGCGGGCACCCATCCCTTCGCGAAATGGTCCGCGCAGAAGTTGACCGACGCTCCGCGATACGCGGAGCTGATCAAGCGCACCCAGTGGTGGGGCCGCCAGATGTTGATCTGGGGTGTGCACGTGCACGTCGGTATCTCGTCCGCGCACAAGGTGATGCCGATCGTCACCTCCCTGCTGAACCACTATCCGCACCTGCTGGCGTTGTCCTCGTCGTCGCCGTACTGGGACGGCGGGGACACCGGATACGCGAGCAACCGGGCGATGATGTTCCAGCAGCTGCCGACGGCGGGCCTGCCGTTCCACTTCCAGACATGGGCGCAGTGGGAGGGTTTCGTACACGACCAGAAGAAGACCGGCATCATCGACCATATGAACGAGATCCGTTGGGATATCAGGCCTTCCCCGCATCTCGGCACCGTGGAGGTGCGTATCTTCGACGGCGTCTCCAACCTCCATGAGCTCGGTGCGCTCACCGCAATGACACACTGCTTGATCGTCGACCTTGACCGCAGGCTGGACGCGGGCGAAGAGCTTCCGACCATGCCGCCGTGGCATGTGCAGGAAAACAAGTGGCGGGCAGCGCGCTACGGCCTCGACGCGGTGATCATCCTCGACGCCGACAGCAACGAAAGGCTGGTCACCGAGGACATCGACGAGCTGCTGAACCGGCTCGAGCCGGTGGCGAAATCGCTTGGCTGTGCCGGCGAGCTGGCAGCCGTCGCCGCCATCTGCGCCCAGGGCGCGTCCTATCAGCGGCAGCGGCGCATAGCCGAGGACAACGACGGCGACCTGCGCGCCGTCGTCGACGCGTTGATCGGCGAACTGGACATCTAGCTGTGGCGACGCTCCCGATGTTTCCGCTCGAAAGGGCGATGCTGCCGGGTGAGGAGCTGCCGCTGCGGATCTTCGAACCGCGGTACTCCGCCCTGGTCGCCGACTGTCTCGAGATGGACGACCCGGCGTTCGGAGTCGTGCTGATCGCGGCGGGCCGCGAGGTGGGTGGCGGCGACGCCCGCAGCGACGTCGGAACGATGGCCCACATCACCGAGGTCGCCGATTTTGGCGACGGCCGATACCGGCTCAACTGCGTGATGGCCGAGCGGATCCGGGTGCTGGAATGGCAACCCGACAACCCGTATCCGCGCGCTGCGTTCGAGCTGTGGCCCGACGAGCCGGGTGAACCGGTCGGCGCCGAGCCCATCCGTGACATCGAAGACCGGATGGTCGCGCTGTTCGAGCGGATCTCCGCTGCCCGCGGCGCGGAGGTCAGCGGGCGCGACATCGTGGCGGGAGCCGATGCGGCGCCCGATGCGGCAATGTGGTTGTACGCGTTGACAGCCCGTCTTCCGATGGGGCAGGCCGACCGCTATTCGGTGCTGGCCGCGCCGACCGTCGCTGCGCGGGTGGCGGCGCTGCGGGAAGCCGTCGAGACCGTCAGCGCCTTGGTCGAGTTTCAGCTGTCAGGCGATTAGTCGGTCAGCCTCGCTTCGAGGAAAACCGTTCGGGGCGTGGTGTCCTCGGTCGTCGGCCTGTTGTACCTCTGCATCAGGTCCGCGGCGTCGACCTCAGACACCTCCCACCCTCGGCTGGAAAACCAGTCGCGCAGATCGGTGCGGTCCTCGACGTACCACAGATCCTGGACATCGGGTGCGTCGTCGTCTGTCGCGCCCGCTTCTTCCCGCAGCCGGCGCATCTGTTCGCGACGGCTCGCCAGATACTCTTCGTTGAAGAACCCGCCGCCGAAGGATTCCACCCCGACCCGGGTGCCCCTGGCGCTGAGTTCGGCGATGCGTTCGAACAGCAGATCCTGACCGGCGGCCGGCAGGTAGGGAAGTAGCCCCTCGGCTGCCCAAGCGGTCGGCTCGCTCGGGTCGAAGCCGGCCTCTCGCAACGCCTTCGGCCAATCCTGCCGGAGATCGACCGGCACCGGTACATAGCGAATCGCGGGGTCGGATCCGCGATTGTGCAGAGTCTCGGTCTTGAACGCGAGCACCTTCGGCTGGTCGATCTCGTAGACGGTGCTTCCGTCGTTCCACGGCAGCCGCCACGCCCTGGCGTCCAGGCCCGCGGCAAGGATCACCGCCTGCTCGATGCCCGCCGCGCCCGCGGCGATGAAGAACTCGTCGAACCACTTGGTACGCGATGCGGCGTAGCCGGCTATCGACCGGATCCGCTCTGCGATGTGACGTTGCGGCAACTGCCAGCCGCGCGCGATCGCCTCCTCGACGAACACCTCGGCGTACGGGTCGGTGAACAACGGAGACGCCGCCGTAGCCTCCTGAGACCGTGCCCACGCCACGCCCAATGCGGTCGCGCCGACACCTTCGGTGATGTCCCAGGAGTCGTCGTCAGTTCTCGCCATTCGTCCCGCCTTCTTTGCTGTCCCCGTACAGTTCGTCCTCGACGAGCAGGTCGTGAAGGTTCTGCTCGCGGTATGCCAGTTGTCCCACCCGGTTGGCGACGACCGGCGCGGTGATCATGGTGAACATGCCGGTCAGGATCAGCATGCCGATGTCCACATTGCCACGCAGCCGGATGGCGGCGCCGACCAGCACCAGCAGCAGGCCAAGCACCTGCGGTTTGGTCGCCGCGTGCATGCGCGACAGCGTGTCGGGGAAGCGGACGACACCGATCGCGGCGGTGAGTGCCAGCGTGGAACCGCTGAGCACGAGCACCGCGGTCACGACGTCGAGGATGTTCATCGCGGATACCTGCTTGCGCGCCTGCGGCGGATGTCGGGCACCCGGAACCGTGCCACGCTCACCGAGCCGACGAAGCTGATCAGCGCGAGCGCGCTGAGTGCGTAGGTGACGGTGGTGTCCAGGCTGAAGGCGGCCCAGGTGCCGATCGAACACATCGTCACGGCCACCAGGGTGTCGAGCGCGACGATGCGGTCCAACGTGCTCGGCCCGGCAAGGATCCGGAACATCACGGTCACCGCGGCCGCGGTCAGCATGACGGCGGCGATGATCCAGACGGGCGTCACGCATCCTCCTTCGCGCCAGCCGGCTGCCAGTCCGCGTCGCGCTCGAACGCCGCGATCAAGAAACGTTCGATCTGTGCGACCTGCCTGTAGAAGCCGGCGACGGTCTTGTCGTTGCCGACATCGATCACGTGGACGTAGATCAC
Organism: uncultured Mycobacteriaceae bacterium; assembly: GCA_902826815.1. Taxonomy (GTDB): domain Bacteria; phylum Actinomycetota; class Actinomycetes; order Mycobacteriales; family Mycobacteriaceae; genus Mycobacterium. Next base: position 47,173 of record CADEGF010000024.1, on the reverse strand, counting down.
CCGCCGCTCCTGGTCGATCTCCAGCACTATCGAGCCGGGGATGATGGTCAAGATGTTGCTGGCCAGAGCCAGTACCAGATCCGACTTGATCGACAGCCGGGCGCGCAGCACCGCGGTCAGCGGGGGCGGTCCCGGCTTGATCGCGAGCCAGGCGACCTGAAGGGACGACTGCACCAACTTATAGCCCACGTAGGAGATCAATCGCAGCAGCGACAGAGGATGCAGCCGTCCCTCGACGGGTACCGCGGGCAGCGGTAACAGCAGCGTGATCACCAAGGCCACCGCAAAACCGCCGATGACGTTCGCCGGAGAAGCCTTGCCCCACAGCAGCACCCAGACCAACATCAGCCAGCAGAGCACCCACACCCGCAACAGGCGACCTCTCATCGCGCCCCCTCTCCGAGGACGGCAGAGATGTATTGGTCACGGTCAAGAACTTCGGCGGCAGCGCGATCGCTGTAGGCGACGATGGGGCCCGCCAGCACAGTGAGCGTGAGCCCGACGGCGATCAGCGCCCCGGTAGGCACCAGCATGCCCACCGGCATCCGTCCGACGTCCGTGCGTTCGGCGAGCAGGATGTCCTCTGTGTCGTCGAGTAGCACCGAGGGTGCCGCCGAGGCGACATCGCCCTCCGGCGCGTCCGTGCGCGTGCGCCAGAACGCCAACGTCCAGACGCGGGACACCACGTACAACGTCAGCAGGCTGGTCACCACGCTGCCGCCGACAAGCAGCCAGGCCAGCACGGAACCATTCTGAGCGCCCGCTTCCAGCAGCGCGACCTTGCCGACGAAGCCGGAAAACGGCGGTATGCCACCGAGATTGAGCGCGGGTATGACGAACACGAATGCCAGCAGCGGGCTCGCCGCCGCGAGGCCGCCGAGCCGTTGAAGCGTGGACGCGCCCGCCTGTCGCTCGATCAGGCCGACGACAAGGAACAGCGCCGTCTGCACCAGGATGTGGTGCGCGACGTAATAGATTGCACCCGACAGACCGAGCTCGCTGGACAGCGCGACGCCGAACACCATGTAGCCGATGTGGCTGACAAGGGTGAAGGACAGCAGCCGTTTGATGTCGCTCTGCGCGATGGCGCCGAGAATGCCGACGATCATGGTGAGGAACGCCGCCACCATCAACATCCGGTCCAGCCCGCCGTTCGGGAACAGCAGCGTATGCGACCGGATAATCGCGTAGACACCGACTTTCGTCAGCAGGCCGGCGAAAACCGCGGTGACGGGCGCGGGGGCGGTCGGGTAGGAGTCAGGCAGCCAGGACGACAGCGGGAAGACCGCCGCCTTGATGCCGAACGCGACGAGCAGCACCGCGAAGATGGCGCTACGGGTACCCGCCGCCACCCCGTCCATCCGGACGGCGACCTCAGCCATGTTGAGCGTGCCGGTAGCCGCGTAGATGAGCGCGATGCCGATCAGGAAGATCACCGACGACACCATCGAGACCATCACGTAGGAGATGCCGACCCGAACGCGCTCGGCGCTCGCCCCGATGGTCAGCAGCACGAAGCTCGCCGCCAGCAGCACCTCGAACCCGACGAAGAGGTTGAACAGGTCACCCGCCAGGAACGCGTTGCACACGCCTGCCGAGAGCACGAGATAGGTGGGCAGGAAGATCGAAACGGGTTGGCGGTCGTCGCCGTCCCTGATTCCCTGACCGATGGCGTAGAACACCACGGTGAGCAGCACGATCGACGAGACGACGAGCATCAGCGCCGAAAGCCGGTCCACCACAAGGGTGATACCCAGCGGGCCCATTCCGGCCACGCTCTGTCCCCAGCCGCCGATATGCACTGCGATCGTGCCCTCGCGGTCGGCGTAATACACCAGAGCCGCGCACACCGCGACCACCGCCGACAATGCGAGCAGCGCGATGGTTCGTTGCAGCCGGGGTCGGCGACCGGCGACCAGCGTTGCGGCCGATGCGATCAACGGGATCAGCACGGGCAGCGGAGTCAACACCGTAGAAGTGCTCACCGCGAGCCCTCCAGCCCCGGCAGTGCGTCCAGCTCGTCGGGTTCGTCGGTGTCGAGGGAGACAACGGGCGTCGGCCTTGCCTCGTCGAGGGCGGCGAGCTCCTCGTCTGACAGGTGGGCGACGCGGGTGTCCTCGGGATCGTCGGCAACCGCTTCGTCGGTCGTCAGCTGGTAGGTCCGGTAGATCAGCGACAGTATGAAGGCGGCGATGCCCATGCTGATCACGATCGCGGTGAGGATCATCCCCTGCGCCAACGGGTCGGCGGTGGCGGTCTGGCCGTTGCTGATCCTGCCGCGCACCGGTGGGTTCCCCGACGGGCCACCCACAATGAGGATCAACAGATTGACGGCGTTGCCGATCAACAACAGCCCCAACAGCATTCGGGTCAGGCCGCGCTCCAGCAGCAGGTAGACCCCGACACTGGTGAGGCCGCCGATCAGCACGAGCGGAACGAGGAAGGCCGTCATCGCGGCATCACCGTCGCGGCTCGTTGTTCGGCCATCTCGACGTCCACCCGCGCGCCGAGGCTGCGCAGCACGTCGAGGACCAGGCCGACGACGATCAGGTACACGCCGAGGTCGAAGAACAACGCGGTGACGAGCTTGATGTGCCCCAGCACCGGAACGTCGAACTGCAGCACCGCCGATGACAGCGCCGGTGCGCCGAGGAAGAGCGAGGCCACCGCGGTGCCCGCCGAAAGAGCGAGGCCGGTGCCGAGGATCTTGCCTGCATCCAGCGGCAGCGTCTCCCCGAGTTCGTAACGACCGCCCGCGAGATACCGCAGCACCAGCGCGAGACCGGCGGTCAGCCCGCCTGCAAAGCCGCCGCCGGGGGTGTTGTGGCCTGCGAAGAAGAAGTATGCCGATGCCACCATGATGAGCGGGAAGATCAGCCGGGTCGCGACCTCGAGCACCAGCGATCGGTACTGCGGATGGCGCAGGTCGCTGCCGCGCAGCCAGGTGGTATCACGTGCGGCTGGGCTGTTCGTCACCGCGCCGATCGGCCCGCTATCAGGCTGGCCGGCGTCGGCGACGCGCGGTGCGGCACCGAAACGCCTGTGCCGGAACACCATTGACGCCACCCCTGTGGCGGCGACCACCAGCACAGAGACCTCGCCCAGGGTGTCCCAGGCCCGGATGTCGACCAGCAGCACGTTGACGGTGTTGGCACCGTGTCCACGGTGGTAGGCGGCGTCGGGCAGCAGCGCCGCGATCGGGACACCGGTGCGGGCGGCCATCGCGAACGCCGCGAGCGCGGTGACGCTCGCCCCGACGGCCAGCGCCAGCGCCGCTCGCGGCAGCCGGTGCCTGCGGATGTTGGTGCGGTCGGACTCGGCGGGCAGCGTACGCAGCACCAGCACGAAGATGACCAGCGTCAGGGTCTCCACCAGGAACTGGGTCAGGGCAAGGTCGGGTGCGCCGTGGAACGCGTAGATGGCACCGCAGCCGTAGCCGGTGACGCCGATGAGCAGCACGGCGGCCAGCCGGTTGCGCATCACGGTCGCGCCGACCGCGGCTGCCAGGATCAGCACACCGACGATCACCTGGATCGGTGAACCCCACAACGCGAACTCGGGCCGGTCGCGTGCCCCTAGCGCCAGCACCACCACTGGCACGATCGCGAGGGTGGCCAGGATCACCGACTGGGTGGCCGGGATGGAACCCCGCTGGGTCGTGCCGGTCAGCCGGACCGAAACGACGTCGAGCCCGCGGATCACCGCGTCGTAGATGCGGTCGGCGTTGCCAAGGGGCAGATACATTCTCCTGTTTCGCGGCAGCCGTGACCGAACGAAGAACGCCGCGGTGCCGATCGCCAGCACGACCGCCGACAACAGCAGCGGCAGATTGAAGCCGTGCCAGAGGGCGAGCTCGTAGTCACCCCCTCCTGAGACGGTGTCGGCGTAGGTGTCGAGGGCGTTGTCGAGCGGCGACGGCCACAGCCCGAACAGCAGGCCCGCCGCGGCGAGGATGGCGGGCGGGGCGAGAAATGTCGCAGGCGCAGCGTGCATTTGGGCGACCCGCTTACTCGGCTCGGCCCGGCCCTTCTTCGCGAACGCACCCCACAGGAAGCGAAGGCTGTAGATGGTGGTGAACACCGAGCCCGCGACGATCGCGCCCAACACGAACGGCGCGGCATGCCCCAAAGCCTCACTGTGCAAGAGGGTTTCGTAATCGGCTTCCTTGGCGACGAAGCCGAGGAACGGCGGCAGTGCCGCCATGCTCGCGGTCGCGCCGATGGCGATGACAAGCAGCGGCCTGCTGGCATGTCCCAGCCAGGCCAGCCTGCGGATGTCGCGAGTGCCGGTGGTGTGGTCGATGATGCCGACGACCATGAACAGTGCGGCCTTGAACATGGCGTGCGCGCACAGCAGCGCGAGGCCCGCCAGCATCATGTCGCTGCCGCCCGCGCCGACCATCACCATGATGAAGCCGAGCTGGCTCACCGTGCCGAACGCCAGGATCAGCTTCAGGTCGTATTCGCGCACCGCCCGCCAACCCGCGAGCAGCACGGTCACCACGCCGAGCGTGATCACCATCGGCCGCCACGGCGGCGAGTCGGCGAAGCCGGGCGCCATCCGCGCGACGAGGTAGACGCCCGCCTTCACCATTGCCGCCGCGTGCAGGTACGCGCTGACCGGGGTCGGTGCGGCCATCGCGCCCGGTAGCCAGAAGTGCATCGGCACGATCGCCGACTTGGCCAGTGCGCCGATGAGAACCAGCACGATCGCGATCGACACCGCAAGCCCGGTCGGCGGTGCCGCGATGAGCTCAGACAGCAGGTAGGTGCCCGAGACGGTGCCGAGGATGACGATGCCGACGAGCATCGCCAGCCCGCCCGCGGTGGTGACGAGCAGTGCCTGGACGGCGGCCTTGCGGCTGCTTGCGCGCTCGGCGTAGTGACCGACCAGCAGGAAGGACAGCACGGTGGTGAGCTCCCAGAACACGTAGAGCACCAGCATGTTGTCGCTGACCACCAGGCCGAACATGGCTCCGGAGAACGCGACCAGCTCGGCGGCGAAACTGGGTAGCCGCTTCTCGATTTTCCCGTCGAGGTGGTGGAAGTAGTCGGCGCAGTAGAACAACACGAGCGCGCCGATGCCGAGCACCAGCACGCTCATGATCGCCGCGAGTGCGTCGAACCGCAGCGTGATGTCCATCGACAGCTCGGGCACCCAGGACAGGCTGAGGTGGCGGGCCTGGCCGCGCTCCGGCCAGTTCAGCGCCACCCAGACCAGGGAGCCGAGCGGAACGAGCGCCAGCGGGTAGAACGCCCGTCGGCCCCACCGATACACGAGCAGGGGGGCTGCCGCGGTGGCGACCGCGTGGGCGAAAAGGACGACGAGCAAGGCACTCCGATTCGGGGTGTCAGCTGGGGGATGGGCTTTTGGCTGAACCCCAGTCTACGTGGGCCGATATCGCTAGCATCG
>CADEGF010000024.1:29049-41661 GCA_902826815.1 uncultured Mycobacteriaceae bacterium | reverse complement strand
CGGCACATCGATCCGGACGCGCTACGTCGTCGGATGCGACGGCGCGCACAGCACCGTCCGCAGGCTGGCGGGCATCGGGTTCGAGGGCAAGCAGTACGAGACCCACATCCTGCTCGCCGACGTCCACTTGACCCGCGCGCCGGAGGAGACGCTGACGGGTGTCACCAACGAGCGCGGCGCGGTGTTGATGATCCCGTTCGGCGACGGCTGGTTCCGCGCCATCGCGTGGGACCGGCTGCGGGAGCAGGCGCCGTTGAAGGAACCCGTCACGCTCTCCGAGATCCGCGACTCGTTCCACCGCATCGCAGGCGAGGACTACGGCATGACGGATATGCGGTGGAGCTCACGGTTCCTTTCGGAACGCAAACAGGCGCAGCGCTATCGCGAAGGCCGGGTATTCATCGCAGGCGACGCCGCGCATGTGCACTCTCCGCTGGGCGGGCAGGGCATGAACACCGGCATCGCCGACGCGATGAACCTCGGTTGGAAGCTGGCCGCCGACATCCGCGGAACCGCACCGTCATGGCTGCTTGGCAGCTACGAAAGTGAGCGCCTTCCGGTCGGTGCCGCGGTGCTGCGGCTGACGGATGCGTTCAACCAGCTCGTGTTGGGCCGGTCCAGGGCGCAGCGGATGGTGCAGAGCCTCGCCATCGGGACGATCACCAGGGTGCCTGCGGGCCGTCGGTTCATGGCGGGGCGCCTGAGCCAGATCGGCATCAACTATCCGCGGGCCTCCCGCGGCGATCACCCGATGGTCGGTAGGCGCATGCCCGATGTCGACTGCGCTGGCACAAGGCTTTACGAGCAGCTGCGCGACGGCAGGTTCGTGATGACGACGATCGGTGACGTCGACATCACAGCCACTGGCGTCGTGCATGCCACCCACCACGACGGCGACCTGCCGCCCGCGGTCCTTGTGCGCCCCGACGGCTACGTCGCATGGGCCGATGACAACCCGCCGACCGCCGCGGATGCCGCCGCCGCGATCGCCGGATGGGTCAAGGGCTGATTTCACCACCAGCCGGTGGCTGCGGAGAGTTGCCGCGACAGCTCGTCGACCAGTGTGCGCACGTACGTCGTCGAGAGGTGGTTCGAATCGTGGTACACGAGCACGTTGCCTTCCACGGCCCGGCAGATGTCGGTTCCGCAGATCGAGTCGCTCAGGTCGAGCACCGTCATCAGCGGAAAGCGAGCGGCGTAGGCAAGGGTCGGATTGCGTTCGGCGAGAGCCTCATACCTCGGTAGTCCGCACGTATCGGCGTCCCCTCCGGCGGCCAGGCAATCGACGGGCGAGAACAGCGAGCCGCCCCGGTACATCCAGGGCGTGTCCCGGAGGCCGAGCATGGCGATTCCGTTCGCCTCCAGCTCATCCAGGACCCCGACGTAGCCGTCTGGTACGAAGTCGCCCGGTCCGTCGTCGAACGGCCGCGTCGTGATCATGAACACGTAGTCGGGCCGGTCGGAGATGAGGGCGTTCATCGTCTTGCGAACCCACACAGGGCATTCCGCGTACACGGCATGGGAGCCCGCGACCCGGAACTCGCTGTCCATCGTCAGCGGGCAGCCCATCTTCAGATACGTCACGACCCGGAAGCCGTGCTGTCGCCCCAGCGCATCCAGTGCGGTGATCCAGTGCTCGGAATGCGATCCACCGGCGAGCGCGATCGTTCGGGTGGCCCTCGGGTCTCCGTAGTCGCAGCGGACCACGTCAGTGCTTCTGAAGTCGGCGAGACATCCGTCCCAGGTGGTGGCCGGATAGTCGGTGTCGGCCTCCAGCGCCGTCGGTCGCGTCGGCAGCTTCGCCACCCGGACCCCGTTCATCAGCGCGCGGCCGCCGGGATAGTCGCGCACAGAGAGGGTGCGCAGTTCATTGCCTGCGGCGCGGACCGTCTTGACGTGTTCGCGCCAGCCCAACGACGTCACGCTCACGGCGAGCGCCAGCACGACGGTCACGCATGCAAGCACGGGGGCGAGCCTGCGCGACGGCGAAAATGGTTGCGCGGAGGAGCTTCTGGCGCCGCTGCGGTATCTCAACGGGTTCTCGACGAAGCGGAACGTCAGATAGGCGAGCACGGCCGACGTCACGATGACGGCGCTGCCGTCGAGCACGCCGACGCTGTCGCGTTCGGAGTGGGCAAGCCAGAAGATCAGCAGTGGCCAGTGCCAGAGATACAGCGCATACGCGATCGAGCCGAGGGTGACCATCGGCGCAGCCGAGAGCAGGCGGTAGGGGAACATCCGGTCGGCAGGACTCGCACTGCCGCCAAGGATCACCAGGAGGGTGCCGACGACGGGGACCAGCGCCCACGCGGCCGGGAACTCGTCGACCCCGTCGATCAGGACACCGCAGCCGAAGATCGCCAGCAGCCCCGCGACCGCGGCCACAACGCGAAGCGCTCCGGGCATCCGGACTGCGCCGCACACCGCCGCGGCCAGCACACCGGCCAGCAACTCCCACGCCCTTGCGTAGCTGTCGAAGTAGGCGCGCGGCTGGTCGAGGTCGTGGGTGACCACCGCGTAGGTGAACGAGGCCACGGTCGCCAGGCCGACGACCGTCACCAGCACAGCGCGTCGCTGTGACGACCGACCGGCCGCCCTGACACCGAGCGCGACCGCAGACGCGGTGATCAGCATCGCGACGAAGAACTGACCTTGCACCGACATCGACCACATGTGCTGCAGCGGGCTGACGCTCTGCCCGGCGCTCAGATAGTCGTCCGCGGTGGCGGCCAAGTACCAGTTCTGGACATAGGCGAGGCTCGCGAGGCTCTGGTCGGCGAACGCCTCCCACCGCGTCTGCGGCTGAATCCACACCGTCAACGCGGTGCATCCGGCAAGGACGACGACGACCGCGGGCGCCAGCCTGCGCACCAACCGCGCGATGGCGGTCGTCAGCGGTTCGCCGGGGCCGGGGTGCGACGCCTGCCGGAGCAGGCGGCCGCCGAAGAAGAAGCCGGAAAGTACGAGGAACACGTCGACGCCACCGGAGACCCGGCCGAACCAGACGTGGTAGACGACGACGAGCGCGATCGCGAGCCCGCGCAGGCCGTCGAGATCGCCACGGCGCCTGGGTACTGCCTCCACAAGAGTTCCTATATCACGCGCTGGCGTTGGGTCCGCCCTGGTCAGAAATAGCGGATCCAAATGTAGACCCATGCCAAAGCGGTGCTGAGCAGCGTGACCACAATGCCGTACCGGGTGAACTTCCAGAAGCTGACCCCCTGGCCCGCCCGCGCCGCGATGCCGATGGCGACGACGTTGGCGCTGGCCGCGATCGCGGTTCCGTTCCCTGAGAAGCAGGCCCCGAAGGCGAACGCCCACCACAGTGCGCGGCCGGTCTCGACATCGGGGGTTTGGGCGGCCATCCCCTCGACGACGGGCGTCATCGTGGCGGTGTAGGGGATGTTGTCGATGAAGGCGCCGAGGATCGCCGAACCGAACAGCAGGCCGGTGGCCGCGGCGAAGAAGTTGTCTCCGAACGTCGCCACGGCCAGATCGCCAAGCCATCCGATCACGCCGGTGTGCACAAGCCCGGCCACCATCGCGAACAGGCCCATGAAGAAGACCAGCGTCGGCCACTCCACTTCGGGGAGTATCTCGGTGACGTCGACCTTGGTCACCAGCAGCATCGTTCCCGCGCCGAGCAGGGCGACGATCGACGGCGCCACATGCAGCACCGAGTGCAGGCTGAAGCCCGCGATGACCAGAGTGAGTACCGCAAGCGAGCGCACCAGGAGCTTGGTGTCCTTGATGGCGCGGCGCTCCTGCAGCGCCATCACCTGGTCGAGATGAATGCTGTTGGCCTTCAGGTCCTTCCGGAACAGGAACTTCGTGAAGATGACGAAGAGCGCGAAGATGATGATCACCGCGGGCGCCATGTTGACCAGGAAGTCGTTGAACGTCAGGCCTGCCCGGCTGCCGATGATGATGTTCGGCGGGTCACCGATCAGCGTCGCGGCGCCGCCGATGTTGGACGCCAGCACCTCGGCGATCAGGAACGGCTGCGCGGCGATGTCAAGGCGGTCGCAGATCACCAGGGTCACCGGGGCCACCAGCATGATGATCGTGACGTTGTCCAGCACGGGCGACGCCACGCCGGTGATCGTCATCAGCATCACCATCAGCCGAAAAGGTTTGCCGCGCGACCGTTTTGCCGCCCAGATCGCCAGAAAGTCGAACAGGCCGGTCTGCTTGATGATGCCGACGATCACCATCATGCCGAGCAGCAGGAAGATGACGTTCCAGTCGATGCCCTCGTGCTCGGAGTAGAAGATGTCGCTGCCGGGGGTGAGCCCGAGCAGGGTCATCAGACCCGCGGCGACAAGGACGATGGTGACCTTGTTCGCCCGCTCGGTCGCAATGAAATAGAACGCGACGACGAATATCGTCAGTGCGAGCACCGGAGCCAGCACGGCGCAGTGCGGATTCAGTCGTTGGGTCCGGCGACCGCCAGGCTGGTGAGTAATCGCTCGAGGGTCACCGCGCCGACAAGGCGCCCGTCGTGATCGACGACCGCGACGAGCGGGCTTCTCTTGTCGGCCATCAGGCTGGCGACCTCGAGCAGGGTGGCGTTCGGTGCCACGGTCGCGGGTTTGGCGACCGGGTTCGGCAGACAGTCGCCGACGGTCAGCTTGCCGGGCCCGTGCCAGAACAGGTCGGCGTGGATCTCGTCGACCGTTCGCACCAGGGCGGGATCGTCGCGGTAGGACGCCGGGATCGTCAGCCGCAGCACTTGGGTACCGGGCAGCACCGCGATCGGCCTGTCCTTGCCGTCCACCACGACGAGCCCGGGAAGCCGGTTGACCACCATCAACTGCACGGCCTTGGACACCGGGTCGTCGGTCCGGACCGTCGGCGGGGCGACGGCGATCTCGTGTGCTTGCATGATTTCGTTCCCGGCGGTGTTGGCTGTGGTGCTGAAGGTAGTGGTCATCGTCCTCGTTCTCCGATCAATTCGGCTACGCGTCGTGCCAGCGAGTGCGGGCGATCCTTGACCGGCCGGTTCCGCAGCACCTCGGCCAATCGATCGGCTTCGGCGCCGGGCATCTTGATCCGTTGGATGTGCATGGTCACGTCAGTTTCGGTCGATCGGTGGCGACCAACCATCGGGTCTGACCCCCATTTCGGGTGGGGAACGCACCTTATGGACAAATAGCCGCGAGTCAGACCACTGTGGAGGGTGTGGTGGGTATGAACCGGGCGCGAACGGCCGCGGCCACGCTGTTTCGGCGGGTCTTCCTGATCAACGGCCTGATCTTCGTGCTTGGCACACTGGTCCTGGCGCTGTCGCCGGCGACCGTGTCGTCGCGCATCAAACTCACCGAGATCCCGGTGCTGGTGGTCGGGTTGGCGATCATGTTGACCGCGAACGCACTGCTGCTGCGCCGAAGCCTTGCGCCGATGCTCAAGTGGGAGCGCACCACCGCCAGTGCGTCGGCACTCGCCGCGCAGGAGAACGAGCGCCAGCGCATCGCGCGGGAACTGCACGACGAGATCGGCCAGACGCTGACCGTCGCCCTGTTGATCCTCAAACGCGCCGTCGACCGCGCGCCCGAGGAGATACGCGATGAGCTCTCAGGTGGGCAGGAGGCGGTGCGCGCCGGGCTCGACGAGGTGCGCTCCATCGCGCGACGGCTCCGGCCCGACGCGCTCGAAGATCTCGGGCTGCACAGCGCGCTGTTGGCTTTGTGCACCGAGTTCACCCGCGCTGCCGGCATCAGCGTTGTCAAACACATTGCACCGCAATCAGATCGACTGCATCACGATGTCGAGCTGGTGTGTTATCGGATCGCGCAGGAGAGCCTGACGAACATCGTGCGGCATGCCGATGCGAGCAAGGTGTGGCTGGACCTGCACATCACGAGTGACCGGCTCACCCTCCGTATCGCCGACGACGGCAAGGGGGGTGTCGTCGTCGAGGGAGCGGGCATCAACGGTATGCGCGAGCGGGCGGTTCTGGTGAACGCGGATCTGACGATCGACTCACCGCAGGGTGAGGGCACCGAGGTGCGGTTGGCCATCCCGCTCGGCGAGCGGAGGGACTGATGCTGGCACAACCGGCGCGGATCCTGCTCGCCGACGACCACGCTCTTGTGCGCAGCGGGCTGCGGATGATCCTGGACGCCGAACCCGACCTGCAGGTGGTCGCCGAGGCCGCCGACGGGCACGAGGCGGTGGCGACTCTCGACACCACCCCGGCCGATCTGGCGATCCTCGATATCGCGATGCCGAGGATGACGGGCCTGCAGGCGGCGCGCGAGATCAGCCGGATCCACCCGCACGTGCGCATCCTGATCCTGTCGATGTACGACAACGAGCAGTACTTCTTCGAGGCGTTGAAGGCGGGCGCGTCGGGCTACGTCCTGAAGTCGGTGGCCGACCGCGACCTGCTCGAGGCGTGCCGGGCGACAATGCGGGGCGAGCCGTTTCTGTACGCGGGCGCGGTGACCGCGCTGATCCGAGACTACCTGCACCGGGCCCGTCAGGGCGACGCGCTACCCGACACGATCCTCACCCCGCGTGAAGAGGAGGTGCTCAAGCTCGTCGCCGAGGGCTACTCGTCGCGCGAGATCGCCAACACGCTGGGGATCAGCGCCAAGACCGTCGACCGGCACCGCACCAACACACTGGCCAAACTCGGCCTTCGCGACCGATTGGCGTTGACGCGCTACGCGATTCGCGCGGGGCTGATCGAGCCCTGACGCGCCGGGCAGGCGAACGCGAACCGGATCGGCAGTGCGTGGCCGATGACCCCGATACCCGCGCCGAGGATCGGCCAGACCGGCCAGAAGTACCAGGCGCCCGCGGTCAGGCCGACGGCGAGCCACACTGTGAGCACGATGACGACCATCGCGAGGTAGCCGGCAAGGTGGATCTGCACCCCGCGACGCGCTGCTGCCCGCCGCGCCGCACGGCGGCGCGGATCGTTGCGGCGCAGCTGGGCCAGCGGCAGGTCGGCGACGATGTCACGCAGCTCGGCGATGGTGTGGGCGGCGAACGCGGCCTGCAGTCGGGTCTCGTACTCGCCCATCTCCAGATAGCCCTGCGCCAGGGCGGAGCCGAGCTGGTTCGCGACCCTCTCCCGTTCGCGGTCACCTGCCCTCACCGATGGTGCGATTGGCGCGGTCATGGAGTGCCTCCCTTGATTATCTAGGCAGTGACTAGTTATGGGTACGACTATGCGCCTCTAACTAGTCACTGTCAAGATCTGAATGTCGAATGTCGACCGCCGGCTCTGGGTACGGACGACCATCAAGGCGTCAGAACCCGACAACCGAAAAGAGGCAGCCATGGCTGTCGACGAAACCAAGCTGAATGAATTCCTCGGCAAGGCGGTGGGCGATCTCGGCGCCGCGATGAGCGCGACGCTCATTCTGGTCGGCGACCGGCTCGGGCTGTACCGCGAGTTGGCGAGGGGCGCCGTGACGTCGGCCCAACTCGCGCAGCGCACCGGCACCGACGAGCGCTACGTCCGCGAATGGCTCGGTAATCAGGGCGCAGGTGGATATGTCGAGTACGACTCCGCAGGCGACAAGTGGTCGCTCAGCCCGGAGCAGGCGCTGTGCCTGACCGACCCGGACGGCCCGGTCGACATGCCCGGCGCATACAACATCGTCGAGGCCACCTTCCATGCGCTCGAGCACACACTCGACAACTTCAGGTCCGGCGACGGAATGGAGTGGGGTGAGCACCATCCGTGCCTGTTCGACGGCACCGAACGATTCTTCCGTGCCGGCTACAACACGAACCTGATCGATTCGTGGCTGCCCGCACTGGACGGCGTCGTCGACAAGCTGCGCAGCGGTGCGAAGGCCGCCGACGTCGGCTGCGGGCATGGCGCCAGCACCATCCTGATGGCGTTGACGTATCCGGACTCGGAGTTCGTCGGTTACGACTATCACGACGAATCGATAAGGGTCGCAACGGAGAAAGCAGCCGCGGCAGGCGCTGCGAATGCGCGCTTCGAGGTAGCCGATGCGGTCGGTTACGTGGGCAAGGGATTCGACCTGATCGCGTTCTTCGACTGCCTGCACGACATGGGTGATCCGGTCGGCGTATCCCGGCATGCCCGCGAGGCGATCAGCGACGATGGCACGGCGATGATCGTGGAGCCGTTCGCCAACGACCGGGTTGCCGACAACTTGAACCCGGTGGGCCGGGTCATGTACGGCGCATCTACGCAGATCTGCGTGCCGGTCTCGTTGGCGCGCAAGGGCCCCGCACTCGGCGCGCAGGCCGGTGAAGCCCGACTGCGCGAGGTTGTCGTCGACGGCGGCGGTTTCACCCGATTCCGCCGCGCCACCGAGACGCCGTTCAACCTCGTGCTCGAGGCGCGGCCGTAGTCGCTCAGCGGGCGGCGGAGAACGCGCGCAGCGCCTCGACCTGAACCGGGTCCAGCGACGGACGTACCGTCTCGCGGGCTTTCGCGACGTCGGCGGCGGTCACATCCGCGGCGTCGATCGAGCGCCGCATCGCCGTCAGCGCGGCCTCGCGCAGCAGTGCGACACAGTCGGCGGCGCTGTAACCGTCCAGATCGTCGGCGAGGGCATCGAGGTTGACGTCGTCGCTGAGCGGCACGGACTTACCTGCGGTGCGCAGGATGTCACGACGGGCGTCGGCGTCGGGCGGCTCGACGAACACCAGCTTCTCCAGCCGTCCTGGCCGCAGCAGCGCCGGGTCGATCAGGTCGGGTCGGTTGGTCGCGCCGAGCACCACCACGTTGCGCAACGGATCGATGCCGTCGAGCTCCGTCAGAAGCGAAGCCACCACCCGGTCGGTGACCCCGGAGTCGAAACTCTGCCCGCGTCGTGGTGCCAGCGCGTCGAGTTCGTCGAGGAACACCAGCGACGGCGCGGAATCGCGGGCCCTGCGGAACAGATCGCGCACCGCCTTCTCCGATGCGCCGACCCACTTGTCCATCAGCTCGGCGCCCTTGACCGCATGCACGGACAGCCGCCCGGAACTGGCAAGCGCCCGTACCACAAAGGTCTTACCGCAGCCGGGCGGACCGTAGAGCAGCACGCCGCGGGGCGGATCGACGCCGAGCCGCTCGAATGTCTCGGGATGCTGCAGCGGCCACAGCACCGCCTCGGTGAGTGCCTGTTTCGTTTCGACCATGTCGCCGACGTCGTCGAGGGTGATCGAGCCGACGGCCACCTCCTCCGAGGCGGACCGCGACAACGGCCGGATGACGCTCAGCGCCCCCGTCAGGTCGTCCTGGGTGAGTTTCGGCGGCTTGTCGTCCTCGCTTGCCCGTGCCGCGGCGCGCAGCGCAGCCTCCCGGACCAGCGCCGCGAGGTCGGCGACCACGAAACCGGGTGTGCGTTCGGCGATTTCGTCGAGTTTCAGGTCGTCGGCGGGAACGTTGCGCAACAACACCTCGAGAAGCTGCTTGCGGATCCCGCCGTCGGGCAGGCTGAGGCCGAGTTCGCGGTCGCACAGGTCGGGCGCCCGCAACCGGCCATCGGCGGCCTCCGGAACGGCGGAGGTCGCGACGAACGCAACGCCTGGTGTCGCAACCGCGGTGCGCAGCTCGGTGAGGATGAGCGTCGCCACCGGCTCCGCCGTGATTGGCAGAAGCGCGTCGATGTCGGTGATCAGAAGTACGCCACCGCCGTCGCGCACGCTGGCCACCGCCGACGCGACGCTGCTGAGCCGGTCCTCGGCGCGCAGCGCGCCCACCTCTGGCCCGTCCAACTCGACAAGCCGACGGTTCGCGCACACGGTGCGACCCATGGTGGCCTTGCCGACACCGGCGGGCCCGGAGACCAGCACCCCGAGATTGGCTGTGGCGCCGAGGGTTTTGAGCAGCTCGGGCTCGTCGAGTGCGAGCTTGAGCCATTCGGTGAGGCGGCTCGCCTGCGCGTGGGAGCCCCTGAGGTCGTCGAAGCTGACCGTGAGCGTCAGCGACTGCTCCGGGGTCGTCACGACATGTTGACCCGACGTCGGTTGCGCCGTCGGCGTCACGCTCCGGTCTGATGCCGCCGCAGGGGCGGCTCCGTCGCCCCAGATCACTACGGAATTCGGTTGCACGCTAACGGGTCCGGACGGGTCAACCCCCGTCACGGTCAGCAGTTCTGACGTCCAGGTGATGCCGACAGCCGACGCAAGCGCGCTGCTGGCCGCAGACGACGGGATGTCGGGGCCGAGCTCGCGCGGCAACAGCGATACGGTGTCGCCGACCGTCATCACCTTGCCGAGCAGCGCCTGGCGCAGGGTCGCCGACGTGATCGACTGGGTGGCCAGGTTGGATCCGCGCACAGTCACCGACCTGGCGCCGTACACCGTGACGGGCGCGACAAGCACCGTGGTGTTCTCCCGCAGTCCAGCGTTGGACAGGGTGACGTCATCGAGCAGCGCGGTGCCCGCTGGCGTGCCGTCGGGCGCCACCCCGGCCACCGCCGCGGTGCTCCGCGAACCCGTAAGCGAGATCGCATCCCACTCCCGAATACCCAGCGCGGCAATGGCTTCGGGATGCAGACGCACCACACCGCGGCGCGAGTCCAGCGCCGCGGTGTTCAGCCGTGCGGTGAGGGTGAGTTGATGCCGTGGCGCCGGGCGGTCGGCGACGTCGAAGCCCGTCACGTCAGGGCCCCGGTGGTCTGCGAAGGCCGAGGCGGGCCATCGACCGGCGACGCTGTGCGCGCGGCTGGGCCCTGCGGATCGCCCGACGCGCCTGGCGCTGCGCCTTCGGCTTGTCGTCCCACACCTCGGGGTGCTTCGACAACCATGCGGTCGTCCGCACGGCGAAAGGGATGTGAATGACGTAGGCCGCGATGATCAGCAGAATCACGATGTAGCCGTACAGGATCGAGGCGGCGACCAGCACGGCCAGCAGCGCCAGCAGCGGAACCACCATGTTCTGTGAGATGGCGAACGTGTGGACCTTGCGCATCGGGATGGTGCTGACCGCCAGCAGGGAGACCCCGATCATCCAGATCACCACGGCGGGTTCGGACGTCCACCAGCCGTCGCCGAACTGCATCTTGGCGGCCAGCGGTCCGATCGCGCCGATCGCGCCCGCGGGTGCGGGCATGCCGACGAAGAACTGGTTCATGTACGCGGGCTTGTTCTCGACCAGCATCGTGTTGTAGCGCGCAAGGCGCAGCACGATGCAAACCGCATACAGCAGTACCACGATCCAGCCGATCCGCGAATGCGACAACAGCGTCCCGTAGACGATGAATGCTGGTGCCACACCGAAATTCACCGCGTCGGCGAGCGAGTCGATCTCCTCGCCCATCTTCGACGTCGCCTTCAGCAGCCGGGCGGTTCGACCGTCGAGCGCGTCAAGGATCGCGGCCACCGCTAGGAAGGCCATCGCCTCGGTCGGCCGGTCGTCGAGGGCGAACTTCACCGCAGAAAGGCCAAGGCAGATCGCTGCGACGGTCATCGCGCTCGGCAGCATGCGCACGTTGAGGACGGGCCTCTTGACGCGTGGTTTCATCGCGGCAGCTCCGCAAGGACCGTCTCGCCGCCGACGGCCCGTTGGCCCGGCAGCACAAGCACATCCGCGCCCTCGGGCAGGTAGGTGTCCAGCCGGGACCCGTAGCGGATGAGGCCGTAGGTGTCGCCGATCGTCACCTTCTCGCCCGACTTGATGTCGCAGACGATGCGGCGCGCGACAAGGCCTGCGATCTGCACGGCCACCACCTCATGACCTTCGGGCGTGCGGATCAGCACGCTGTTGCGTTCGTTGTCCTGGCTGGCCGCGGCGAGCTCGGCGGACTTGTACAGCCCCGGCCTGTGCACGACGGACACCACCTCACCGCTGATCGGGGCGCGCTGGACATGGGCGTCGAAGATCGAAAGGAAGATGCTGATCCGGCGCAGCGGCCGCTCGGGCAGATTCAGCTCGGCCGGTGGAATCGCGTCCTCGATGAGACAGATCAGGCCGTCGGCGGGCGCGACGATGACGCCGGGGCGAGTCGGCGGAACCCTTGCCGGATGACGGAAGAACGCGGCGTTCGCGCCCGCCGCCGCCAGCCCGGCACGGCGCAGCCATCGGTTGCGGCGACCCACCGCGGCGACCGCGAGACCTGCGCCGACGAACGGCAGGCCGGCGCGGTGCATCGGGGGGATCGTGGTCTTCGCGAGGGCCACCAGTCGCGCGGGGCCTGATCTGAGGTCGGGGCGTCTGGCCATCGTGTGGCGATTCTACGGGTGGCTAGCCCGTCGAAAGGTCCCAAACCCGCACAGTGGATCCGGCGGCCAGCTCGGTGACGTCCTCGTCGATCTCCAGCAGGCTGTTGGCCGAGGCCAGCCAGCGCAGATGATGCGATGCGGGCGGCCCGTAGCTGGTGACCTCGCCCTTTCCGGCATCCAGCACGCCGCGGCGGAACTGCCTCTTACCGCGCGGCGACGTCAGGTCCTCCTTCAGCTCCGCGCTGCGCCGTTCGCGGTGCGGCTGCGGCAGTCCCATCGCTGCGCGCAGCGGTGCCCGGATGAAGACCTCGAAGGACACGAGCGCGCTGACCGGGTTGCCCGGCAGCGTGACGATCGGCTTACCCGCGACGCTGCCCGCCCCCTGCGGCATGCCCGGCTGCATCGCCACCTTGACGAACTCAACCTGTCCGCCTTGGCTGGATGTCGCCGGCGGCCCGGCTCCTTGGC
>CADEGF010000024.1:0-28949 GCA_902826815.1 uncultured Mycobacteriaceae bacterium | reverse complement strand
CCTTGGCTGGATGTCGCCGGCGGCCCGGCTCCTTGGCCGAACGCATCCTTGACGACCTCGTACGCCCCCGCGCTCACTCCGCCGGTGGTGATGATCAGGTCGGCGTCGGCCGCATGTGCCTCGAGGGCGGCGCGGAACTGGTCGACGTCGTCGCCGACCATCGGCGATGCGACAACTTGCGCGCCTGCGTCGCGAACGGCAGCGGCCAGCATGACGGCGTTGGACTCGTAGATCTGTCCCGGCTTCAGCGGCTCGCCGGGCGCGACGAGCTCCGAACCGGTGGACATCACCAGAACCCGTTGGCGCGGAACGACAGTCAACTCACCGAGACCGAGAGCAGCGGCAAGACCGAGCGCGGCAGGCGTGACGACCTGCCCGGCCCGCAGCACGGTTGTGCCAGCGGTGACGTCCTCGCCTGCGTGGCGGATGTGCTGGCCCACCTTGGCGGTGGCACGGATCGCCACAGTGTCCGTCGCGCCGTCGGTGGCCTCGACGGGGACAACGGCGGTGGCGCCTGACGGGAGCGGCGCACCCGTCATGATCCTGTGTGTCGTACCGGTTTTCAGCGACTGCGGGTCGGTGCGGCCCGCAGGAATGTCCTCGGCGACGGGCAGCAGCACGGGGTCATCGGCGGTCGCGCCCGCGATATCGTCTGCGACAACGGCGTACCCGTCCATCGCCGAATTGTCGAAGCCCGGCAGCGAAAGCGGCGCCACCACATCCTCGGCGAGCACGAGCCCGAGTGTGTCGGCGATCGGCATGGCGAGCGGTGGGCGTGCAGAGATAAGTGCGGCTACGACGCGCTGATGCTCATCGACGGATCGCATCAGACGGGATAGGTGACGCCGGTCAGTTCTTCGGACAGCGTCCACAGCCGCCGCTGAAGATCCTCGTTGCGCGATTGCGCGCTGGAGGCAACGACTTTCGGGTTGCCCTTGACCTCACCGATGCCGTCGGGCC
The DNA here is from genome assembly GCA_902826815.1 of uncultured Mycobacteriaceae bacterium. GTDB lineage: Bacteria > Actinomycetota > Actinomycetes > Mycobacteriales > Mycobacteriaceae > Mycobacterium. Next base: position 27,989 of record CADEGF010000024.1, on the reverse strand, counting down.
CGTAGTACTGGCCGCCCTTGGCATCGGGATCCGTCGCCGCGCGCAGCGTCGGCAGCGCGCCCTTCTCGGCAGGCTGCGTGACCGGCTTCCACATGAACGACGGGATGAAGTCCGGCAGGTAGCGCATCAGCTCGGTGTCGGCGAAACCGGGATGCGCGGCGAGTGCGACGGTCGGCACGCCCTTCGCGCTCAGCCTCCGCTGCAGGTCGTAGGTGAACATCAGGTTGGCGAGCTTCGACTGGCCGTACGCCTCGACCCGGTTGTATTTGCGCAACAGGCTCGGGTCGTCGAAATGGATGCGGGCCAGGATGCGGTGCCCGACGCTGCTGACCGTGACGACCCGCGACCCGTCGACCGAAGTCAGGTGGTCGAGAAGCAGTCCCGTCAGCGCGAAATGACCAAGGTGGTTGGTGCCGAACTGCATCTCGAAACCGTCTTTGGTGGTCTCGCGCGTCGGCACGTACATCACGCCTGCGTTGTTGATCAACAGGTCGATCCGCGGGTGTGAGGCGCGGAGTTCGTCGGCGGCCTTGCGAACGCTGTCGAGCGACGACAGATCCAGTTCCTGAAGCGTGACGACGGCGTTCGGGGTTGCGGCCTTGATCCGGTCGACGGCCTCCTGACCCTTGTCGAGGTTGCGCACGGCGAGCACGACGTGTGCGCCCCTGTCGGCGAGTACGGCTGCGGTGTCGTAGCCGAGCCCGGAGTTTGCGCCTGTGACAACGGCGACGCGGCCGGCCTGATCGGGTATATCGGAGGCGGTCCAGTTCCTGCTCATCACCAGCACATTACCCAGGGGCGGTTACCGTCGTTCCCATGTCAGAACGCTCAGGGGTGCGGGCGGTGGGGCTGATCGTCGGGGCAGCCGCCGGAATCGCCGTGGTAATGCTGTCAGTGCTGGTCGCAGGCATGCGCTGGAAACTGCCTGGAGTCCTCGACGCGGTTCGGCGGATGAACCGGTCGGTGACGAACCCCAGGGTGATGCGCACTGCAGGCTCGGCGGGCACCCAGACATCGGTCATCCGCCATACAGGCAGGACCAGCGGGCGGACGTATGAGACCCCGGTCGACATCATCACGACCGGCGACGGGTTCCTGATCGGCCTGCCCTACGGCACAAGGGCCGACTGGGTGCGCAACGTGATCGCCGCGGGCTCAGCCACAATCGTCAGCCAGGGCCGCAGCGTCGACGTCGACGCGCCGATCATCGCCGCCACCGCCGAGGTCGAGGGACAGATTCCAGCCAAAACGCTTCGGACGCTGCGACTCTTCGGCGTAACCGAATGCCTGAGCCTGCGTCAGCGCCGCTGATGGACTTGGTTGATCCCGCCAATCCGCCGAGCCGCAAGGCGCCCCTGGTGTGGGCGATCGGCGCCGCGATCCCGTGGCTGGTGCTGGCGGCGGCCCAGGTGGTGTGGTTCGTGTTCGCAGGCAGGCCGCTCTGGGCGCACGTCCTCGCGGCGGTGGCCACCGCAGTCGCCATGGTGTTGTACGTCGGCATCGTCCCGCTGTGGCGCTACCGCGTTCACCGCTGGGACATCAGCCCGCAGGCGGTGTACACCCGGACGGGCTGGCTGGTGCAGGAGCGCAGGATCGCGCCGATCTCCCGGGTGCAGACCGTCGACACATATCGCGGCCCGCTCGACCGGCTGTTCGGGTTGGCCAACGTCACGGTGACCACGGCGTCATCGGCGGGTGCGGTGCGCATCGTGGCGCTGGACTCCGAAGTCGCCGACCGGGTTGTCGCACAGCTCACCGATATCGCCGCGATCGGCACGGAGGATGCGACGTGACCTCTCCGGCGACAGAGCGGATGTGGCATCGGCTCAGCCCGCGAATGTTGTTGGTGCACCCCGTACATGAGGTGCTGCGGCAGATTCCGTTGCTCGTCGGCGCGGTCGTGCTCGGTTCGGCGACGGGCAACTCGTGGTGGACGGTGGCCGCGCTGGCGGTGACGATCGGATTCGGCGTGCTGCGCTGGTTCACCACCACCTACCGCATCGAACCCGACGAGGTGCAGCTGCGCACCGGCGTCCTGCAGCGCAAGGTGGTGTCGGTGCCGCGCAACAGGATTCGTTCGGTTGCGACCGATGCTCGGCTGCTGCACCAACTGCTTGGGCTGACAGTGCTTCGGGTCAGCACCGGCCAGCAGGCCACCGGCGATACAGAGTTCGCGCTCGACGCGGTGCGCGCCGAGGAGGTGCCGCGGATGCGATCGATCCTGCTTGCCGACTCGCTGGCGCAGGCCGACGAAACCGGCGAGCAGCAGCAGACGCCGGGTCGGCAGCTGGCCCGCTGGCATCCGTCCTGGCTGCGCTACAGCCCGCTGAGCTTCACCGGCCTTGCCATGATCCTGGCCGCGGTTGGCGTCATCTATCAGGCGGGTCTCGGTGCGGTGCTTGAGCATTCGCGGCTCGCCGAGTCGGGACGCGACGCCGCGCAGCGGTTCGGCGTGCTTTCCGCCGTCGCCGTCGGCATCGCGGTCGTGGTGCTGGCCTCGGTGGCGCTTTCGGTGCTGCGGTCGCTGTTGACCTTCGGAAACCTGGTGCTGCGCCGCGATGCGGATGTGCTGCATCTCCGGCACGGCCTACTGCGAAAACGTGAGCACACCTTCGACATGCGCAGGCTGCGCGGCGGCACCCTGCGCCAGCCGCTGCTTGTCCGGTTGCTCGGCGGTGCCCGACTGGATGCGGTGATGACCGGTGTCGCCGGTGCGGGGGAGGCCTCGCTGCTGCTGCCGCCGTGCCCGGCGCACACCGCCGAATCCGTGCTGACCGAACTGATCACCGACGCAAACGCCGTCTCCGGACCTGTGCGGGGGCACGGACCCGCCGCGACGCGCAGACGCTGGACGCGTGGGCTCGCACCGCCCGCCGTCGCTGCAATCGGATTGGCCCTCGCATCGGCGTTCGTTGATGTGCCTGCGTGGGCCTGGATCCTGGTGGCGGCGCTGACGCCGTGCTTCACCCTGCTTGCCGCCGATCGGGTGCGGGCGCTCGGGCACCGGGTCGACGGGCGTTGGCTGGTCGCGCGGGCGGGCAGCGTGGAACGCCGCCGCGACTGCATCGCCGCCGACGGCATCATCGGATGGACCGTGCGGCAGACGTTCTTCCAGCGTCGGGCGCGGGTGGCGACGCTGATCGCGGCGACCGCGGCAGGCGTGAAGCACTATCAGGTGATCGACGTTCCCGCCGAGCTCAGCTGGTCGATTGCGGGCACCGCGTCACCGTGGGTGGCCGATAGTGAGTGGGCACGGCCGTAGCGGGCCGTTTACTGTCGCAGCATGGCGGTCGGCGGTGTGCTGTTCGACATCGACGGGGTCTTGGTGACCTCGTGGCAGCCCATCGACGGCGCCGTCGAAACGCTTCGGGTGCTGGCCGACAACCAGATTGCCTGCTCATACCTGACCAACACCACGACGCGCACGCGCGCGCAGATCGCCCGCCTGCTGACGGATGCGGGTATGAGCGTGGCCGCCGACGAGGTGATCACCGCGGCCGCGCTGACGGCGGAGTACGTCCGCAGCCAGTACCCCGACGCGCGGTGTTTCCTGGTCAACAACGGGCAGATCGCCGAGGATATGCCTGGCATCGACATCGCCTACGCGAGTGACCACGGCCCCGACGGCCCCGATCCGGAGACTCCCGACGTGATCCTGCTCGGCGGGGCGGGCCCGGAGTACAACCACCTGACGCTGAGCCGGGTCTACGACTGGATGGCTCGAGGCGTTCCGGTCGTCGCCATGCACCGCAGCACGTCGTGGAACACCACCGAGGGACTGCGCATCGACACCGGCATGTATCTGATCGGGATGGAGGAGACGTCGGGGCGAAGGGCGAACGCCGTCGGGAAGCCCGCGCCTGCCGGATTCCTCTCTGCCGCTGCACGTCTCGGTGTCGACCCCGATGAGATGTACATGATCGGCGACGACCTCAACAACGACGTGCTTGCCGCGCAGGTGGTCGGTATGACGGGGGTTTTGGTCCGGACGGGCAAGTTCCGGCAGGACACCCTCGACCGGTGGACCGCCGACGAATTCGCGATGCAGCCCAACCACGTCATCGACTCGGTCGCCGACCTGCCCGAGGTACTGGGCTTGTAGCGGTCACGCGCCTGCGAACGCGGAACTACGATGTAACCGCGTTCGAGAAAGGGCTTCAGGTGCAGGCAATACCGTTCACCGTGAGGGTGGCAGGCGGCGGTGGTCTCATTGCGCGCTTCGGGGACGCGGTGGTGTTCACGGCCACCAACGACGACGGTGCCGCCGCGCTGATCGCGGCCGTCGCGTCCGCGGCCCGCACCCCCAACCCCGGTGCGGCGCTGGCCGATCACGTCGGCCCTGTCGCGTTCGGGCTTGCACACGCCGTGTCGTTCGGCGCGATCGTGCCATCTCAGGAAGGCCTGCACGTACTGCTGCGCGGCCGGCTGTCGTTGCACGCCGAGACACAGCAGGGGGAGCACGATCTTTCGGGTGAATCAGATCAGAGGTGGGTCAGGCAGTTGCTGCCAGCCGGGCCGAAGAGGGTCGAGGTGAGGCCAGCCGATTCCGGACTGACCTTGATTCCGCACACCGATCTTCTGGCAGGCGTCGTCGGAGGTGGCGGCTTCGCGCTGCTGGTCGCGGATGCCACGCCCGTACAAGCGGAAACTGTTGCAACCGAACGAATTTCATCCGTTCCGCACCGATCCGGTCCACAAGAGCTGGAAACCGAGATGGCGCCCCGCGCCCCGGCGCCACAGCGGACCGCGGCGGTGTCCAACGCAGCCGGGGTACTGGCAACTGCAGAAGGTGCGGTCTACCAGTTGGACCGGTCATACGTCATCGGCCGCGCTCCGCTGACCGACGATGCCGTGCGCAACGCGAGCGCCTCGCCGATCGTCCTGCAGTACGACCCGTTCGTGTCGCGGGTGCATGCCTACGTCACGGTCGACCGCAGCGGGGTCTATGTGCGCGACGCGTCAACCAGCGCTGGCACGTTCATCGCCGGGCCGGGTGCCACTGAGTGGACCCAGATCGGCTCCGCGCCTGCGAAGCTCCAGCCCGGCTGGAGTATGCGGGTCGGCGAGTGGGTCGCGACCCACCGCGAGCGATAGAGGCTCAGCGAGCTGGCGAGGGTTCTGCGGTCAACACGCTCCAGTCGCCCGCCCGCAGCGCCGCCAGCGCGTCGGGACTCACCCGTAGTTTCTTGGGCACCGCACTCTTGGCCGCGGTGACATCGGCGGGATGGTGGCCGAGGACGGTTGCGCCGACCACACAGCCCCCCGAGAGCACAATCCGCCGGTAAGACGGCACCTGCGGACGATCGATGACGATGACGTCGTCGGTCGGCGATGCCTCGACTTTCCCGATCGAGAATAGTTCCAGACCAACGCCTTTCAGGATTGTGGCCGGGGTTTCGGCGGTGACGATCATGTCACCGCCGAGTGCGTTGACGGCGGCGGCCTCTGCCTGCTCGACGGCCACCGGCCACAGCCCGAACGATTGGTTGCCGTGTTCGGCGACATCGCCGGCCGCGAAAACTCCGCGTACCCGGGTCCGCATGTAGTCGTCGACCAGGACACCCTTGCCGACGGGAATGCCTGCGTCGCGGGCCAGGTCGATGTTGGGGCGGATACCCGTCGCCGCCATGAACACCTGGCACCGCACGTGGCGGCCGTCCCTGAGGGCGACGCCGCTGACTTCGGGGGAGCCGACCACCCGTTCCGTCTCGGCCTGTTTGAGAACGGTGACGCCCGCCTTGGCGAAGTGGCTCTCCACCACGTCGGAACACCGGGCGTCGATCTGCTTGCTCAGCAGTCGCGTGCCCCGCTCCAGCACCGTCACGCGTAGCCCAAGCAGGTGCAGGGAATAGGCGGCTTCGAGGCCGAGCAGGCCGCCGCCGGCCACCACGGCGTCACGGCAGCCGTGCTGCTGGACGTACGCGCGCAGTCGCATCGCATCGGACGCCTCGCGCAGGACGAAGCTGCCGGGGCGATCCAGACCGTCGATCGGCGGTCGCGACGCGCTGGAACCCATTGCGAGAATCAGCCGGTCGTAGGGAAGCCGTTCGCCGGTGCCGAGGAAGACGCGCTGCCCACGGATATCGATGCGCTGGGCGACCGTGTTGAGCCACGTGTACACGCCGTGGTCGTCGTACCACTGCTCGGGCAACAGGTAGAGACCCTGCATCGCCGATCGGCCGTAGACCAGCCGGGAGATCCCCATCCGGTTGTACAGCGCGTGCGACTCCTGCCCGACAAGGTGGATCTCGCAGTCGGGGTGGCCCCGCCTGATGAAGTCGGCCGCGGTGACGCCCGCGATGCCGCCGCCGATCACCACGACACTGACGATCGAGCGGTCGAATCGCGTCGGCTTCGCGCCATCGCCACCTCCGGGTTCCGGCGTCAGCGACACCGTGACGGTTCCCGACTCGATCCTTGCGCAGCACGCCATCCGGGTCGACTTGCCGAAGCCCAAGCGCCGCAATGTGTTCTGCTCGTCCTGTGCCGGCTGCGTGAGACACGACATGCCGTCGAGCACCGCCACCGGGTCGGCGCCGCACACCCCCATCCGGCAGCCGGCCTCGATCGGCTGGTTGTTCAACTCGGCGATCTCGAGCAGGCTGGTGCCGACCTCCGCGGCTACCGCGGCACCGTCCGACTCGAAGCGGACGGTGGCTGCACTCTCCGGCTGCGAAGTCGTCCGCACCTTGGGCGCCATGAGCAGCACGGGCTCCGGCCGCGCACCCGTCGTCCATGCGAACTGCAACTCGCTGACGCGGGTCCTGGCGATCCACACGACGGTGGCCGCCAGGATCAGCGCACTGATGACCCAGCGCAGCCACCCGACGTCGATTCCGGTCAGCTGGGCCAACGATGCGACGAGCACCGGTCCGGCGAACCAATAGAAGACATTGAGCGCAGCGGCGGCGTAGATCACCGCCACCATGGCTGAGCTGAGCGGCAATACGGCTTCGGCCGCAAAGAAAACCCCGACGCTGACCAGGACGAACAGCAGCAGCAACGGATAGCGCTCCAGCGCGGGCATGTCGGCATCGGCGCGCAGTGTGAAGAAGCCGAGTACGAACCCGGGAAGGGCGCCGACGAACAGCTTGCGCGCACCGCTCCAACCGCGGTCGGTGTCGACGAGGTCGGCCTGATATGCCGCACGCGGCTTGAAGTCGTAGCAGTTCCTGGCGCAGCCGACGCAGGACGGGCAGTGGCTGTTCGGCACTGTGAGGTAGGGCGTCTGGCCGTAGGCCCGCTGTAGCGGGAACAGCGGGCAGATGCTGCTGCACCACCCGCTCTTGCCCTTGAAGACGTAGCCGCCCGCGAAGGCCACAACGATGACGAGCGCGAGGACGATTCCGGTGGCGATGCCGCTTTCGTCGAGGCCGGCGATGCGGGCACCCGCGATCCCGAAGAACAACGCCATCGCGATGAGGTAGCCGCGGTTGCGCAACCAGTCGGGCGGGTCCAAGGCCCGGCTGAAACCGAACAACCGCGGCACCTGATTGGTGGCGGCCATCGGACAGATGTTGCGCCACAGACCCGGCGCGGTGAGGAACAGTGCAGGCAGCAGTGGCACGATGATCCCGAAAAGCACGAACAACCCGGTTTGCGGACGCACGAAAAGTGTTACCAACAAGGCGAAGTAGGCGATCACGCTGCCGAGACGGATAACCTGCCAGACTCGCACCGGCACCCTTGTCGGTAGCTCGGTGTAGTCGGGAAACAGCTCGCGTTCGCCGGTGGGGTCGATGCCGAGCACTCGTTCGGCCAGAGCGAGGGCGGGCGACGCCGGTGAGGCCTCCGAGGGCGCGGGCGGCGGCGGCATGACGGCGGCCCTCACGTTCACACGGGTGGCGTCGACGTCCGGCTCCGGTGGCGCCGATTGCTCGCTGCCGCGGGCGAGCGGTGTTGACAGCACGATGATCTCGGACCTGCCGAGGCGTACGACGTCGCCCGTCGAAAGCTCTGCCCGCCCCGTCAGAATGACGCCGTTGAGAGTGGTCCCGTTGCTGCTATCGAGGTCAACGACGGAAACAGAAGTCGGAGTCGGCACGATCCGAAGATGTTCCCGCGACACCTCTGTATCGCGGAGAACCTGTCCTGCGCAATCGCGGCCGACCACGATCGGCCCGTGCAGGACGACACGGCGCGGCCGCTGACCCCAATCGCGAATCTCGATCACGGGCCGATGATCCATGGCAGCGCTCGCTCTCTCGACGCTGGATTGCCGGCGCTCATCGTACGTCCGACGGGGCATTTCGGTGCCAGTTAACGGGACCGGGCTATAGACTTCGCGGATGCCTCTGGCGCCGGGCGAGGACTTTGGTGGCTTCGAGATCGTGCGCAAGCTCGGGTCGGGCGGAATGGGCGAGGTCTATCTCGTCAAGCATCCGCGGCTGCCGCGCAGCGAGGCGTTGAAGATTCTGCCCGCGGCGCTCACCTCGGACGACGAGTTTCGGCAGCGGTTCAACCGGGAGGGTGACGTAGCGGCAGGTCTCTGGCATCCGCACATCGTCGCGGTGCACGATCGCGGCGAGTCGAACGGCCAGCTGTGGATCACCATGGACTACGTCGAGGGCACCGACGCCGCAGCCCTGCTGAGAGACCGTTATCCGTCCGGGCTTCCGCCGCGGCTCGCCGCCGAGGTGGTCGCCGCGGTGGCCGACGCCCTTGACTATGCGCACGAACAAGGCCTGCTACACCGCGACGTCAAGCCGGCGAACATACTGCTGAGTGACCCACTCGGATCGGCACAGAAACGCCGAATTCTGCTGAGTGACTTCGGTATTGCCCGACGCATGGACGACAACAGCAGTCTGACCGCGACGAACATGACGGTCGGCTCGTTCGCCTACGCTCCACCGGAGCAGCTGACGGGTTCACCGTTGGACGGTCGGACCGACCAATACGCGCTTGCCGCAACGGCATTTCAGCTTTTCACCGGCAAGCCGCCGTTCGACAGCTCCAACGCGGCGATCGTCATCGGTAACCATTTGTCGTCGCCGCCGCCGCTTGTTTCGGACCGCAGGCCTGATCTGGCGCGCCTGAACCCGGTGATCACGAAGGCGATGGCCAAGGAGCCAGGGGATCGGTATCCGACCTGTCGCGATTTCGCTGCCGCCCTGACGCATCTCGTCGACGCTCCCGAGCAGGTAGATCATCCGACAATGGTGGCTGGGGCCGCCGCCCATGGCCTCGACAGCCAACCGACGCAACGCGCCGCCGGCGCCAGTGGCCAGCCTGCGCAGCCGTCGTCCGCATCGCCTCCAGCGATAGCTGGTTCCGCGAAACCCAAGGGGCGCAAGACAATGTGGATCGCCGCCGCGGCGATCGCGGCAGTCCTTCTCGTCGTCGGCGGGGTGCTTGTCGTGCCACGGCTCACCGGGTCGGGATCCGATGAGTCGGCCGCGCCGAGCGCCGCCGCATCGCCCGCAGGCGAGCCATCGGCCGGCGAGCCCTCGGCCGGGTTGGTGCAGCCCGCGGCGGTTGACGGACTGCTGCTGAACGCCGAGCAGGTGAGCGGGATCGTCGGCGAGACCTTGCAGGAAACGACGACGTCCAGTTCGGTGTTGGACGCCGCAAACGATTTCGACCGTCCCGAATGCAGCGGCGCAATCTATCCGTTCGAAGCGCGGATGTATGACCCGTCCGGATTCACCGCGGCACGGCAGAGCCTGATCGTGCCTGCCGAGGGCAGCCCGTCCAACCACATCGTCGACCAGTCGGTGGCGTTGATGCCGACCGCCGAAGCCGCGGACAAATTCCGGGCAGATTCAGAGCGGGAGTGGCAGGCGTGCGCTGGTGTCGCCTTGGCGATCAAGGGCAGCGACAACGCCACGACGAGGCCGACCTTGGCTGACGTACGCACGCAGGGAAATTCCATCGTGCAGGACCGCACCGTCGCCGGTGACACTGCGCCGGGTCAGCGATGCCAGCATGTCCTCGGAGTATGGTCCAATGTCGTCGCTGAGGCTGTCGTCTGCGATGACAAGGGCATCGGTGACCAGGCGCAGAAGGTTGTCGATGCAATCCTGTCCAATGCGCAGCGGTCCTGAGACCGGCGATGACTTAGCCGCCCATCGGCAGTCTGTACTGACATGAGCAGAGACACCATAAGCGTCAGCGCCACTGTCAACGCACCGGTCGAGGTCGTGTTCGAGGTGCTGGCCGACCCGACGAGGCACGAGGCGATCGACGGCACGGGCTGGGTGCGGCAACCGGTCGAGGGTAAGCCGCTATCCGAGGTCGGCCAGGTCTTCCGGATGAGCATGTACCACGACAACGCCAACCATCCCGACGGGCATTACGAGGTGGCGAACCGGGTCGAGGTGTTCGACCCGCCCCGCGCGATCGCCTGGCAACCCGGTCAGGGCTCCGACGACGCCAGCCTTGATCTCGGTGGCTGGATCTGGCGGTACGACCTCGCGCCGGTGAGCGAGGACCGGACCGAAGTCACGCTGACCTACGACTGGTCGGCGGTGCCGAACGCGACCCGCGAACACATCCAGTTCCCGCCGTTCGACGTGTCGCACCTCGACAACTCGCTGTGCCACCTCGGCGAGCTGGCAGTGGCGCCTTAGGTCCGCAGCTCCCGAACGGCATCGATGCGGGCCTTGAGCTGTTCGCTCGTCGCGGCCGCCATCGGGGGGCCGCCGCAGATGCGGCGCAGCTCCTTGTGGATCCAGCCGTGCGGCCTTCCGGTGCGGTGGTGTGCGACCGAGACGAGTGCGTTGAGCTGGCTTCGGAGCTCGCGCAGCTGTCCGTGGGTCGAGATCCGCCCGGGATGAGAGGCGGTACCGTGCCCCATGTCGCCGCCGGCGCGGCTCCGTCGGAGGATCTGGTCTTCCTGCCTGCGCCGCAACAGGTCTCGCATCGCGGCGGCATCCAGCAGGCCGGGGATTCCGAGATAGTCGGCTTCCTCGTCGCTGCCCGCTGGCGTCGCGGTGCCGAACGACGAGCCGTCGAAGATGACCTGATCCAATTCGGCGTCGGCACCGAGCGATTCGAATCCGGCGTCGTCGTCGGCCTCGGACTTCTTACGCGCCGCATCCTCGAGCGCCTCGTCGTCGAAACCCTGGTCTTCGCGGTGCGGCTTGCCAAGGACGTGGTCGCGCTGTGCCTCCATCTCGCTGGCGAGGTCGAGCAGCGTCGGCACCGACGGCAGGAAGATGCTCGCCGTCTCGCCTGCCTGCCGCGACCGGACGTAGCGGCCGATCGCTTGGGCGAAGAACAGCGGTGTCGACGCGCTGGTGGCATAGACGCCGACCGAAAGCCGCGGCACGTCGACGCCCTCTGACACCATCCGGACCGCCACCAGCCACCGGTCGCTCCCCGCCGCATACTCGGCGATGCGCGCCGAGGAGCCGGGGTCGTCGGACAGCACCAGTGTCGGCTTCTCACCGGTCAGCTTGGTCAGCAGGGTGGCATAGGCGCGGGCGGCCTTCTGGTCGGATGCGATCACCATCGCGCCCGCGTCGGGCACGCCGCCGTTGCGCTTCTGGGTGAGCCGGGTGTCCGCGGCCTGCAGCACCGCGGGTATCCACTCGCCCTTGGCGTCGAGCACCGTGCGCCAGGCCCGTGCCGTCTGCTCGGCGGTCAGCGGTTCGCCGAGCCGGGCGGCATGCTCCTCGCCCGCGCTGGTGCGCCACCGCGCCTCGCCGGAGTAGGCGAGGAACACCACGGGCCGCACCACGCTGTCGGCCAGCGCCTCCGCATAACCGTAGGTGTGGTCGGCCTGCGACCGCATCAGCCCGTCGGCGTCCGGGGCGTACGTGACGAAGGGGATCGCGGAGTCGTCGCTGCGGAACGGCGTACCGGTGAGCGCGAGGCGGCGCGTCGCATCGTCGAACGCCTCGCGGATGGCGTCCCCCCAACTCTTGGCGTCGCCGCCGTGGTGGATCTCGTCGAACACCACAAGGGTGCGGCGGTTCTCGGTGCGCACCCGGTGCCGGGTCGGGTGGCTGGCGACTTGGGCGTAGGTGACGACGACGCCGTGGTACTCCGACGACGTGTGCGCGGCCGAATTGCTGAACTTCGGGTCAAGCGCGATGCCCACCCTTGCGGCGGCCTGCGCCCACTGCGTCTTGAGGTGCTCCGTCGGTACGACGACGGTGAGCTGCTCTACTACACCGTCGGCCAACAACTCTCCTGCGACACGCAGGGCAAAGGCTGTCTTACCTGAGCCGGGGGTCGCGACGGCCAGGAAATCGCGAGGCTGGGCGGCAAGATACCGCACCAATGCCCGACGCTGCCAGCTCCGCAAAGCCTGGGTGTCGGGCGCTGCGTCAACCCGCACCCAAGACTCCTCAACTGATCGGACAGCAGCCTAACGCAAGGGATTACGGGTGTGCATTTCCCCAGGACGCCGTGTCGTGATCAGTCGATGAAGAAGTTGTCGTTCTTGATGAACCACTCGCGGCGCTCATCGTCGGTCAGGTCGGCCAGCTGCGCGAAGCCCTCGAAGTAATGCTCGCGAGGTGCGCCGGGAGCAAACAGCATCAACAGCGATGTCGGTTCGTCGGACTCGTTGCGGAAACCGTGGATGCCGCCAGGCGGGACGTAGAGGAAGTCGTTCTGTGTGCCGTCGGCCCAGCCGGTGCCGTCGTAGAGCTTCACCGTTCCCGACAGAACGAAGAACGCCTCGGACATGGCGCGGTGGAAGTGTGGGCCAGGGCCGCCGCCGTTCGGCGCGATGTCGACGCGGTACAGGCCGTAGTCGCCTCCTGTCTGCGTCTGGTTGGCGAGATAGTGGTACTGGACGAGGCCGAACGAGTCGTAGTCAGGCGGCGCGGTCCCGCGCCGCACCCAGGCACTGATCTCTGGCTCGGCGTCGGTGTATCTCGGCGGCGGGTAGGGCGGTACGACAAGTGACATCAGCGCTCCATCGCGGTCGTAGCATCTACAGGCGTGGATGAGGATCTCCGAACCGATAATCTCCTCGATGCCCAGAATAGGGCGGCGCAGTTGTTCGCCGAGATCGAGCGCAGCGGCATGATCCGCGCGGGCGTCGGTGAGCGTGCGTTGTCCGACGAGATCCGGGACCTGGCCGCCGAGATGTTCGGTGTCGATCGGCACTGGCACAAGCGGATCGTGCGCGCGGGCGAGAACACGCTGCAGCCCTATCGGCAGAATCCGCCGGACCGGATCATCGCCGACGACGACATCCTGTTCTGCGACTTCGGCCCGATCTTCGAAGGCTGGGAGGCCGACTTCGGGCGGACGTTCGTGCTCGGCGACGACGCGGGAAAACACGCGTTGTGCGCCGACCTGCCGCGGGTATGGGCGAAGGGCAGGGACTACTTCGATTCGCATCCCGACGTGACGGGCGCCGAGCTGTTCGATCACGTCGTGCAGCTGAGCCACGACGCGGGTTGGGAATTCGGAGGGACGATCGCCGGGCATCTGGTCGGCGAGTTCCCGCACGAGCTGATCGACGGCGACCGCAGCGAGTCCTACATCGCGCCAGGATCGGACAACAAGATGCGGGGAACTGACCGCAGCGGGCGTGTCTGTCACTGGATCCTCGAGGTGCACCTGACCGACCCGGCGCGGGCCTTCGGCGGCTTCCACGAGGAACTGCTCGATATCCGCTGAATCGCGCGAACCTGTCGATCGCGTCAAAAATTCTGCAAACTAGCCGGCGATTGCCGATCTGTATGAAATGCTCCCGTCGACGCGGACCCTCAAAGCCGTCTGGCAACTGCGGTCCAGGCAGGAGCAGAGGCAAATGGCCAGGTGGCGCAAACCGCTGGTCCCGACCATCGCTGCGACGGCGATGCTGTTAGCGTCCGGCACTCTGGCGAACGGGATCAGCCAGGCCGACGAAGCGATCCAGATTCCGGGAGCGATGCCCTTCAAGGCGATCAACCCGCTCTATCCGATCGTCGCCAAGACCTATCCGGACATCGGGAAGTACTTTCACGCCGCAGATGCCTCCCTGCGGCTGGTCGATTACTCGCAGAACCCACTTGCCGCTGACTGGGCCCTGCAGGACGGCGTGAAACAAGCGACCATCGCCGTGCAGCAGACCGACGGCAAGGTGGTGATCGTCGGCGAATCAATGGGCTCCATGGTCGCCTGGCGGGCAGCCGAGGAGCTGGCCAAGAGTGGTGATCCGCGGACAGGGGATATCAGCGTCGTCTTGATCGCCCCGCCGGAGGCGGGCGTCGCCGAATATTTCAAGGAGGGCACTTTCATTCCCGTCCTGAACTACACGATCACCCGCATCAGGACGTCTGAATACCCCACCACGATCGTGATCGGTGAGTACGACGGCTGGTCCGACCCGCCCGATCGTCCGTGGAACCTGGCTTCCTCTGCCAACGCGCTCGCGGGCATCGCCTACGTTCACGGACCGCCGAGTTTCACCGCCGATGTAAGCGACATGACGTCCACGACCGCCGGGAATGTCACGACCTATCTCGTTCCGACCAAGAACCTCCCGCTGACACAGGTGTTTCGCGATGTCGGCGTGCCTGATGCGTTGGTGGACAAGGCCGATCAGGTTCTTCGTCCGGTCATCGATGCCGGATACGTCCGACATGATCAACCCGGTGACACCCGTCCGTATCTGTACGACGGCGAGATCCACCGCAATGTCCAGAGCCAGCAGCAGGCTCGTGAAGCGGCCCAAAAGCTCGGCGATAACGGACCGGATGGCGGCCAGCAGCGCCGTGAGCACCGCAGCGAGTTGCGTCAGACCATCCGGGCCGTCGGTAAAGACCTGCGCGAGCGGGTCGGCGCCGGCCTCAGGCAACTGAAGGAACGGATCACCGACCGCAAGGCAGAGCGGTCGGCAGGCACCGAAACGGTCAAACCGTAGCCGGCACCGGGAACGTCACGCCCGTCAACTCCCCGGACACCGTCCACAGTCGTCGCTGCGCGTCGGTGTCGTGCGAGACCCGACTAGACGCCACGACGACGGGGTAGCCGCGCTGCTCGGCGAATCCGTCGGGGCCGAAGTACTGCCCGCCGATGACGCCGGGATCGGTGGCCGCGCGCAGCGTCGGCAACGCACCCATGTCGGCGCCCTGGAAGAGGGGCTCGATCACGGGCGTGGCCACCGCAAGCAGGCGCGGCAGGTTGCGGGTCAGTTCGGTCCTCGATCCGCCGGGATGCGCGGCGGCGGCGATGGTGTCGGTGCCGCGCAGACGCCGCTGCAGTTCGTAGGTGAACATCAGGTTCGCCAGCTTCGCCTGTCCGTACGCCGCGACGCGGCCGTAGTCCTTCTCCCACTGCAGGTCGTCGAAGCGAATTCCGTTGCGCGCGAAGCGGTGTCCGACGCTGCTGACCGTGACGACGCGCGAGCCGGGCACCGCAAGCAGGCGGTCGAGCAGCAGGCCGGTGAACGCGAAGTGCCCCAGATGGTTTGTGCCGAACTGTAATTCGAAGCCGTCCTTGGTGGTCGACTGCGGCGTCATCATCACACCCGCGTTGTTGATCAGCAGGTCGATGGTGTCGTGGTTGTCCCGCAACTGGTCGGCGGCGGCGCGTACGGAGTCAAGCGATGTGAGGTCGAGTTCGGTCACCGCGACGCTGGCGCCTGGCGTCTGGTCGCCGATGCGGGCTGCGGCCTCGTTGCCCTTGTCGACATTGCGCACGGCGAGCACGACGTGCGCACCCTTGGCGGCGAGCGCCGCGGCGGTTTCGAAACCGAGGCCCGTGTTGGATCCGGTGACGACGGCCGTGCGGCCGGTCTGGTCGGGAATGTCGGTAGTGGTCCACTTGCTCACGATGATCTCCTACAATCGGTTAAACGGGGCGGACGCTCCGTTTGGTACGACTATACGGAACGCGCGCCCCGCTTTCTTATTCCCGAGGTGATGTAGGTGGCCCAGCCGGACCGGCCGCTGCGTGCGGACGCGGCACGCAACCGCGCCCGCGTGCTCGAGGTCGCCTACGACACATTCGCGGCCGAAGGGCTGTCCGTGCCGATCGACGAGATCGCACGGCGCGCAGGCGTCGGAGCGGGCACCGTCTACCGGCACTTCCCGACGAAGGACGAGCTCTACCGCGCGGTCGTGGAGGATCGCATCACCAACATCATCGAAGGCGGCCGCGCGCTCATCGTCACGGGCGAGCCAGGGGAAGCCCTGTTCACCTTCCTGCGGTCCATGGTGTTGCAGTGGGGTGCCACCGACCAGGGCCTCACCGAGGCGCTCGCCGGCGTCGGCATCGACATCTCGACGGCGATGCCCGATGTCGAGGCGGGCTTTTTGGAAATGCTTGGTGACCTGCTGCGGGCCGGGCAGGAGGCGGGCACGGTGCGATCCGATGTCGCCGTCCGCGACGTCAAGGCGCTTCTGACCGGCGCCAGCGCTGTGCAGACCTCGTACCCGGACACCGCCGAGCGGGTGACAGAGGTCCTTTTGGACGGTCTTCGCCCGCGGTGAACGACCTTGCACTCTCCCTGGCTGAGTGCTAAAAATGCAGTTGGCACTCGCGACCAGTGAGTGCTAGGTCGGGACGGTGAGGCAGGGGCCGCACACGCGGAGCACATCCCCAGCCGTCCGTCGCGGGCACTGTTCCCGGCCAATGACGTGCCATCCCCAATCCGGAGGAATCACTTCGCAATGGCTAAGACAATTGCGTACGACGAAGAGGCCCGTCGCGGCCTCGAGCGGGGCCTCAACGCCCTCGCGGACGCGGTAAAGGTGACGCTGGGCCCCAAGGGTCGCAACGTCGTCCTCGAGAAGAAGTGGGGCGCCCCCACGATCACCAACGATGGCGTGTCCATCGCCAAGGAGATCGACCTGGAGGACCCCTACGAGAAGATCGGCGCTGAGCTGGTCAAGGAAGTCGCCAAGAAGACGGACGACGTCGCGGGCGACGGCACCACCACCGCCACCGTGCTGGCCCAGGCGCTCGTGCGCGAGGGTCTGCGCAACGTTGCGGCAGGCGCCAACCCGCTCGGACTCAAGCGCGGCATCGAGAAGGCCGTCGAGAAGGTCACCGAGACGCTGCTGAAGTCGGCCAAAGAGGTCGAGACCAAGGAGCAGATCGCTGCCACCGCGGGCATCTCGGCAGGCGACTCGACCATCGGCGATCTGATCGCCGAGGCCATGGACAAGGTCGGCAACGAGGGTGTCATCACCGTCGAGGAGTCCAACACCTTCGGCCTGCAGCTGGAGCTCACCGAGGGCATGCGCTTCGACAAGGGCTACATTTCGGGCTACTTCGTGACCGACGCCGAGCGTCAGGAAGCCGTCCTTGAGGATCCCTACATCCTGCTGGTCAGCTCGAAGATCTCGACCGTCAAGGACCTGCTGCCGCTGCTGGAGAAGGTCATCCAGTCCGGCAAGCCGCTGCTGATCATCGCCGAGGACGTCGAGGGCGAGGCCCTGTCGACCCTGGTGGTCAACAAGATCCGTGGCACCTTCAAGTCCGTCGCCGTCAAGGCCCCGGGCTTCGGTGACCGCCGCAAGGCCATGCTGCAGGACATCGCGATCCTGACCGGTGGCCAGGTCATCAGCGAAGAGGTCGGCCTCTCCCTTGAGACCGCGGGCGTCGAGCTGCTCGGCAAGTCGCGCAAGATCGTCGTCACCAAGGACGAGACCACGATCATCGAGGGCTCCGGTGACCCGGACGCCATCGCGGGCCGTGTTTCGCAGATCCGCGCCGAGATCGAGAACAGCGACTCCGACTACGACCGCGAGAAGCTGCAGGAGCGCCTGGCCAAGCTGGCAGGCGGTGTTGCGGTGATCAAGGCCGGAGCCGCCACCGAGGTGGAGCTCAAGGAGCGCAAGCACCGCATCGAGGACGCCGTTCGCAACGCGAAGGCGGCCGTCGAGGAGGGCATCGTCGCC
This sequence comes from uncultured Mycobacteriaceae bacterium, assembly GCA_902826815.1. Taxonomy (GTDB): domain Bacteria; phylum Actinomycetota; class Actinomycetes; order Mycobacteriales; family Mycobacteriaceae; genus Mycobacterium. Next base: position 10,194 of record CADEGF010000024.1, on the reverse strand, counting down.
GGCGGTGGCGTGGCCCTGCTGCAGAGCTCGCCTTCGCTGGACGATCTGAAGCTGTCCGGTGACGAAGCCACCGGCGCCAATATCGTCAAGGTTGCGCTGGAGGCTCCGCTGAAGCAGATCGCCTTCAACTCGGGTCTCGAGCCCGGCGTCGTCGCCGAGAAGGTTCGCAACTCCCCGGCGGGCACCGGCCTCAACGCCGCCACCGGCGAGTACGAGGACCTGCTCAAGGCGGGCGTCGCCGACCCGGTCAAGGTGACCCGTTCGGCACTGCAGAACGCGGCGTCCATCGCGGCGCTGTTCCTGACGACCGAAGCGGTCGTCGCTGACAAGCCGGAGAAGGCCGCCGCACCCGTCGGCGACCCGACCGGTGGTATGGGCGGCATGGACTTCTAAAACAGTCCACCGTCTACGAAAAGGCCCGGCCCCCATAAGGGGTCGGGTTTTTTCATGTCTCGAGCGGTTGGCAGTCGTCTTTGCAACCGGGTTTCGTCGCGGCGCCGGGCTGGGCCTTGCGGTGCAGCACCGCGCGGTCGGGGACGATCTGTGCGCCGTCGGCACGACCGTCGACGATCAGCGTGTAGCCGCCGCGGTCGGCGGGCGGCCAGACGAGGGTGACTGCTGGGTGTGCCGAGAGGTTGCGGCTGGTGCTGCCGCCGACGGGACCGACGTCGAAGGTGCCGCCGTCGAAGACGGGTTCGACGGCGACGGTGTGGGCCCGGAAGTCGTCGCTGACAGTCACCAGGTAGGCGAACGTGTAGTCGTTCAGCGCACCGGACAGTTTGTCGAGATCCACCTTGACGCTCATGTTTGTCAGCGTAGGCCGGGCCCGCGACTGTATGGGCTAGGTACTCAACAGTCCGATTTTCATCCACAGGCCATACGTTCGAGCGGGCGAGCGGGACCGTCGACGTCGGCTTCGCGACTGACTATGTCGCCATGGACATACCTTTCCTCGCGAGCGTTGCACTGGCGCGCCGCGAACTCACACGCAACGACCTGCGTACCCGCTACCGACATGTCTTCCGCGACGTCTACATCAGTCGCGACGCCGACATGACGGCGGCTGTCAAAGCTTGGGCAGCATGGCTTTCCACCGGCGCGACGCTGTGCGGTGTATCGGCCGCGGCCATGCACGGCACGAAATGGCTGGACCCTCTGGCTCCAGCAGAGGTCGTACGGGCAAACCCCTACCCGCAAAAGGACATGGTCGTGCGGCGGTACCAATTGACCGACAACGAGGTCTGCCTCGCGAAGAGCATGCGGGTGACAACACCGGCGCGCACCGCATTCGACCTCGGTCGACGCCTGACGCTGGAATGCGGGGTGCAGCACCTCGACGCACTTCTCAACGCAACGCTCATCGAGCCCGCCGAGGTCGCGGCGATCGCACAGTGTCATCCCGGTGCGCGCGGGCTGCGGCAGTTGCGCCAAACGCTGGAACTCGTGGACGGTGGTGCGGAGTCGCCGTACGAGTCTTTGACCCGATTGCTACTCGTGCAGAACGGCTTTCCGCGGCCGCAAACGCAGATTCCGGTGTACGACGAGCGCGGTCGCCTGTTCGCCCGCATCGATATCGGCTGGCCGGAGTACCGGGTCGGCGTCGACTTCGAGGGCAAGCACCACTGGACCGATCCGCGACAGCGCGACTGGGACGTCGAACGCTATGCGAAGCTGCCAGAGCTCGGCTGGATCGATATCCGGGCGACGGCCAGGATTCTGCATAACCGCCGACAGGACTTCTTTGATCGCGTCGCAGGCGCGCTGATCTCACGCGGATGCCCCAAGACGTGGTGACTCAGTACTTCCCGCGTCGAGTAAGGCGGCCCGCGTACAGGTGCATCGGCAGCGCCAGACCCAACGCCATTCCCGCGGCGATGATCGTGCCGACGATCAGGTCGGCCGCCGACGAGCTGAGCAGCTGCGCCGACGGGTGACCGGCGAACTCGACGAAACCTGCCAGCGTGCGGAACACGAAGACGCCGGGCACCAGCGCGACGACGGCGGCAAACCCGATGCCCGCGAACGGGATTCGCATGCGATGGGAGATCGGCACCAGCAGCACCCCGACCAGCAGGCAGGCGAGGAAAGCCGCGATCGCCAGGCTCGCGCCCGCCTCGATGGCAATCCAGTGCGCCGCGTGGGCCAGCATGCCCGCGGCGACGGGCCAGCCGATCATCCGCCACCGCATCGAGAAGTAGACCGGGTAGGACGCCGCTGCGACACCGGCGGCGAGGACGTCGACGACGAACGGGGCGCTGCTCGACGGCGCCGTCACGGCGAGCGTCTGACCGCCAACGTACAGGCCGACGATCAGGCCGCCCGCGATCGCGGTGAGCACCAGCAGGCCATAGGCCAGTCGCGCGAGCCCGAGCGTCACCCGCAGATCGAGTAGGTCAAGCGCGCCGTTGAGGATGTGCGGCCCGGGCACCAGCACCATCGCCGGGCAGATCGCCACCACCGCGGCAGACGCCCCGAGGTCCAGGTGGGTCGCCGCGGCGCCGACAGCGCCCGCGAGCACTGCCGCGATCAAGGCCTGCACCAGCGGGCCCGCACCCAGCCGGCCCGACCATCTGCGCAACAGGCCACCGCCTGCCGCGGCCAGCGCCGCCAGAAGAATCACCAGCGGCTGAGTCGCACCGTAGATGACGGAAAGCGCCGCGGCGCCCGTCGCGCAGGCGATCACGAAAGCCGCTGTGGGAGAGACGGACTGCGCATCGGCTTCGGCGACCCCGCGTGCCACGTGCGCCAGCTCGAGCGGGCCGTCCTGCGCGCGGTCGACGACCGACATCATGGTCGACACCTTGCGCATGTTGATCGCTGTCGGCGATACCGCCGCGGTCAGCACGGTGTTGCTGGACCCGACCGCGGTCAGCGTCAACATCGACCACGACGGGACGACGACGGCGTCGAGGTCGAGCCCGCTGTTGAGCCGCGCGACCGCGGTCTCGGTCATATGAGTCGACTGGCCGTTGGCGAACAGCAGCGCCGTCGCGGCCAGCAGGGTGTCATAGCGTTCGGCCTTCTCGCCGTGGCCCGTCATCCGGTGAGAATAGGTCGGCCCGCGCCTCTGTAGGTTTTCAGACATGCCCTTGCCTTCCCCGTCACCGACCTCCACCGCCGTCATCACCGGCGCCTCGTCGGGTATCGGCGCCGACATCGCCCGTGAACTGGTCGCCCGCGGCCACGGCGTCACGCTGGTGGCCCGTCGCGAGGACAAGCTGCGCGAGCTCGCCGACGAACTCGGAAAAGCCGTGCGCGTCGAGGTGATCGCGTGCGACGTCGCCGATCCCGACGCCCGCGCGGGCCTCCTCGACGCCGTCGCAGGCCGCGGGCTGACCGTCGACATCCTGGTGAACAACGCGGGCATCGGCACCATCGGGTCGGTCACCAAGACGCCGGTCGCCGACGAGATCGCACAGGTGCGCGTCAACGTGGAGGCCGTCATCGACCTGACCACCCGCGCGGTTCAGCAGATGGTGCCGCGCGGTCGCGGCGCCATCCTCAACGTCGGGTCGACCGCTGGCTACCACCCGTTCCCCGGGCAGGCAGGCTACGCGGCCACGAAGGCGTTCGTGAAGGCCTACACCGACGGCGTCCGGGGTGAGCTGGCAGGCACCGGCGTTACGGTGGCCATGCTCGCGCCCGGCCCGGTCCGCACCGAGTTCCTGCAGGCCGCAGGCATGGACGAGGACAAGTTCGCCGCGGCCTTTCCGAAGTTCCTATGGATGCCGTCGCGCGATGTGGCGCGCATCGGCGTCGAGGCTTTGGAACGCGACCGCGGCAGCGTGATCGCGGGCCTGCGCAACGTCGTGAGTACCCGCTTCATGCAGGCACTTCCACGACCGGTCCTGCTCAAGACGCTGGCGAAGCAGCACCCGGGACTGCGCCGCGACCGCCGCTCAGTCGGCTGAGGCGGGCCAGCGCCGCATCCAGCCCTCGACAGGCAGCGCGAGCCCGTTGCACAGCGTGCAGATCGTGCGATACCAGCCGACCGCGATCAGCAGTTCCATCCGCTGCTCGTCGTCGAGGCCTTCGCCGAGTGCACGCCACGTCGCCTCCGACCACGTCCCGGTGCGTTCCACCTCGTCGACGGCTGCGATCAGCACCCGCTCGCCCGCCGACCACCCGCTGCCGTCGGCGTCTCCGGTCACAAGTGCGTCGCACTCCGCATCGCTGACACCTGCAATCGGTCCCCAGAATGCCGCCTGCCCGCCCCACTCGTATTCGCAGCGCACCAGCGCGCAGATGCGCAGGATCGCGATGGTCCGCACCCGCGCCGGCAACCGGGACTCGATGTAGAGCGCCTCGCCCAGCTTGCGCAGCCGCGCCGCCAAGGCTGGATGGCGTTGCAGGCACCGCACCAGCAGCAGCGGTTCGTACGTGCGGTCCGGATGACCCCAGCTGTCGATATCGGCCGCGTCGGCCTCACTCCACGGCGGAGCCAGTGGCGCGACGCGCGTCATGCGGTTGTAGGCGCCGGCTGCCTGCCGCGCACCAGCCTGCCGGGACGGGCATCGGTCGGCACGCCGTTCTCGGCGATCACCTCGCCCGAGACGATCGTCGCCACGTAGCCCTCCGCCCGCTGATCGAGCCGACGTCCGCCTGCGGGCAGGTCGTAGCTCACGATCGGCTTGTGCAGGCGCAGCGCGGCGGGGTCGACGACGTTGACGTCGGCCTTGTAGCCGACGGCGATGCGGCCGCGGTCGGCCAGCCCGGCAACCCGCGCGGGCACCGACGTCAGCTCGCGGACCGCCTCGGCGACCGTCAGCCTGCCGGAAGCCCGGTCGCGCACCCAGTGCGTCAGCATGTAGGTGGGAAAGCTTGCGTCGCAGATCATTCCGTAGTGCGCGCCGCCGTCGCCGAGTCCGAGCACGACGTCCTCGCGGCGGACCAGTTCAGCGACGGTGTCCAGCGACCCGTCGCGGAAGTTGGCCAGCGTGACGAGAAGCATCGCGTGTCCGTCGTCGTCGAGAAGCCGGTCGTAGGCCTCCTCCAACGGGCTTACCCCGCGGGCCTCTGCCCGTGCGCCGATGCTGTCCGACCGGTCGGGCTCGTAGTCCGGCGGGTCGCCGAGCGGGAAGATCCAGTTGAACGCCTGCACCGCGAACATCAACGGGTGCCCGTCGGAGGCCGGCTTGTCATTCAGAATCCGTTCCCGCACTTCGGGTTTGCGCATCTCGGCGACTCGTTCGGCGAGTGGCAGGTGAGCGATCTCGCGATAGCTGGGATACATCACGAAGGGGTTGCCCGACAGTTCGAGCCCGATCACCAGCCCGATCGGCCGAGGGAAGATCTGTGCGGTAACAACAGGGTCAGCCGCCGCCGCCTTCGAATTGGCCTTCTCCACCATCGTCATCGCGTCTTCGAAGAAGGCCGGGCCCGCATTGCCGATCGCCAGCGTGAACGTCACGGGCAGTCCGACATCGGCGGCGACGTCGAACACCGTCTGCAGCGCGGGTTCGTAGTCGCCGGCAACCAGGTCGGGGACGAACTGGATCAGCCCACCGCCCGCATCCTGGACACCACGGGCAATCGCCTCGATCTCGTCGTGGCCCGCATCGTAGCTCGGGATCGGATGACCGCTCTCGGTCTTGTGGATGGTCAGCCGTGACGACGCAAAGCCAAGTGCGCCAACGTCGATCGCCTCGGCGGCCAGCTTGCGCATCAGTGCGAGGTCCTCGGCCGTCGCGGGTTCGCGATCGACGCCACGCCGACCCATCACGTACACCCGCAGCGGCGAATGGGGCAGGAACGCCGCCACATCGATATCGCGCCTGCCCGCGTCGAGGGTGTCCAGGAACTCCGGGAACGTCTCCCAGGTCCATGGCAGCCCGTCGACCATCACGACGCCGGGGATGTCCTCGACTCCGGCCATCACGTCGACGAGAACCTCGTGATCCTCCTTGCGGCACGGCGCAAAACCGACGCCGCAGTTGCCCATCACCGCGGTCGTCACACCATGGGCCGACGACGGGGTCATGCGGTCCGACCAGATGGCCTGCCCGTCGTAGTGGGTGTGCAGGTCGACGAAGCCCGGTGTGACCAGAAGTCCGGTGGCGTCGATCTCGCGGTCGGCCTCGCCATCGACGGATCCGATGGATCCGACGGATCCCACCGCGGTGATCACACCGTCGGAGATCGCGACGTCGCCGACGAACGGCTCGCCGCCGAGGCCGTCGACGATGGTTCCGTTCCGGATTATCAACTCGTACGCCATCCGCTGAATGTACGACGGTGTCATTGCGTCGTGCCAGGATGGGGCCGTGATCGACCACCTGGGAATCAACTGTGCGGACTGGGAAAAATCGAAAACGTTCTACGACGAGGTCCTTGGCGTACTGGGCTACAGCAGACAGCTCGACTACCAAGTGGCCATCGGATACGGCACGGACGGCAAGCCGGACTTCTGGATCGCGGATGTGAACGCCGGCGAGGCCGGAGGGCCCAACCGCGAGGTGCACGTCGCCTTCGGCGCCAAGGATCACGATGCCGTACGGGCGTTCTACGACACCGCGCTCGGGCTCGGCGCCGAGTCACTGCACGCACCTCGGCTGTGGCCGGAGTAGCACCCCGGCTACTTCGGCGCCTTCGTCCGAGACCCGGACGGCAACAACGTCGAAGCGGTCTTCCACGGCGCTCCGCCGCAGTAACGGGGCCGTGCCGCCCTCTCAATGGGCCCGGTGAGCAAGTCGGGCGGAGGTCTCGATCGCGAGTGCGTGCACGAACGCCTGGGGGATATTGCCGCGCATCTGGTGTTGGTGGGCATCGTATTCTTCGCTGAACAGTTGTGGTGGGCCGCAGGCGGCGCGGGTGCGTTCGTACCAGGCTCGCGCCTCCAGCGGTTGGTGTTGTTGGTCCAGGCTGAGTGCGACGAGGAAGCCGCAGAGCAGGAATGATCCTTCGGCGTCGGACAGGGGTCGGTCGTCGTGCCGGAAGCGGTACGCGTAGCCGTCGCGGGTGAGATCGCGCAGGTAGGCGCGCAGTGTCGCGGCGGTGCGGGGATCGTCTGCCGGGATGGCGCCGCGAAGTCCGGGTAGTAGCAGGGCCGCGTCAAGGGCTGGGTCTTCCGGGGAGCGTTGCCAGTGTCCGTCGGCGTGCAGGGCGTTGGCGGCCGTGTCGGCCACGATGTGGTCGGCGAGGGCGACGAACTCGGCGGCGTGCCCGGGCGTGGGGTGCTCGGCGGCGATGGCCCGAAGTCCGGCGGCGGCGGTGAGGCGGCTGTGTGTCCAGGCCCGGTTGTCGATCTCCCAGATCCCGGCGTCGGGTTCGGTCCAGCGGCGGGAGATCGCGCCGGCCGCGGCGTCAACGGCTCGCCAGTTCTCGGTGGTCAGGCGGTCGAGACGGGCGGCCGCGGCGAACAGCAGCAGTGCCTCGCCGTAGGCGTCCAGCTGATACTGCTTGTTGACCCAGTTGCCGACGATGTCTGCGCCACCTGGGTACCCGGGCAGATCGATGTGGCGTTGATCGGGAACTGCCCCACCGGTGGTGGAGTAGGCGGGGGCCAGCCGGTCTCCGTGCTCGAGAAGCCGGTCGGCGACGAAACTGACCGCATCATCGAGCAGCGGGTGGGCCCCGGTGGCGGCGACGGCTTGGCCGGCGTAGCACTGGTCGCGGATCCACACATAGCGGTAGTCGTAGTTGCGGCCCGCCTCGGCGCGTTCGGGCAGGCTCGTGGTGGCCGCGGCGACCATCCCGCCGCCCGCGGAGGTGAGTCCCCGCAGCACCGCGTAGCTGCGGCGGGTGTCGCGGGGGGCCAGCACGTGATCCAGCGTGGGAACGGCGTCGTGCCATTCGCTTTCAGTGGCGCGCCAGGCCTCATCGGGGTCGACGGGGTGCTCCGGCAAGGCGTACTCGCTGAGCTCGAGTACCAGGTCGTGATGCTGGCCCGCGTCCAGGTGGAGAACGGTGTGCAGCGCGTGGCTGCCGCGCGATGGTCGGGCGTCACCTCCACCGCTCCACCGCACGTTCAGCCCACCGCTGCGCCCGGTCCACACACCGTGATGACGGTGCAGGTCGGTTAACTCGCGATGGCCGTATCCGGCCCGAGGTTCGAAGGACACGGTGACCGAGGTGGCGCAATCGACGGCATGGATACGCCGCAGCAGCACGGCGTGGCGGGCGTCGCCGGGGAACTTCAGAGCTTCTCGGCATTCGACGATGCCGGTCTCGGTGACCCAGCGGCTGCGCCAGATCATCGACCGGTCTTCGTAATAGCCACCCCACACGAACCGGCCGGTCGGCGTCACCGCGTACTGGCCGGCACCGCCGATGAGGGAGGTGAACACGGCGTCGCTGTCCCAGCGGGGCACACACATCCAGACGATCTCCCCGCGCGGTCCGACGAGGGCGCCGCGTTCCCCGTCAGCCAGAAGCGCGTATTGCCGCAGTACCTCCGGTGGGATCACCTCTTCGGTGCGGGCGGTGGTGGTCACGGCGATGCCTTGGTCAGGAGAGCACCGGCGACGGCGGCCGCCGCAGCGCCCCCGGCGCTGGTCAGCGCGGCGCGACGGTAGTGCGGCCACATTCGCGCGGCGGCCAGCATGCTCGCGGCGTGTGCGATGTCGACGGCGACGCCGACGGCGAATACGCCACGGCGAGGACGGACAGATTCCGCGACCCCCTGGGCGAGGGTTCGGATACCGAGTACCCGCACGATCCACGACGGCGGGACGTTCTCGTGCTCACCAACGATCACCTGAAGGACCCCGGGGGGTTGGACGAGCAGCAGTGCGGCCTGTGCGAAGTGGGCTGCGGCGGCGACCTGGGCGCCGCGCCGTCGACGTAAGCGGGTCACCGCGTGCGCCAGATCAGTGCGACGGCGGCCGCTGCGGCGACGGCCGCGGCACCCACCAGCCCGTGGTGATGTGAGGCGAACAATTGTGGATCCCGGTCTATCGATTCGGCGTCGAAGACGCCGTGGGTGCCGAAGTCCCGACCGTCGTCATCGTCGGCCGGTTCCCACAGATTCACCGGCGCGTCGGGGTCATGGCGCTGTTTCGTCTGCTGCGAGTCGAAACCGGTCTTGGCGAGGTAACGGTCCAGCAGGCCTGGCGCTAACGCATTGGCGGCCAGGGTGCCCACTGTGCTGGTGCCGACCCAGTACTCGCGGCGATGGGGATGGTCGGCGGCGAACAGCACACCGCGGGCGGCGAATTCGGGTTGGTAGATGGGTGGGACCGGTTGGGCGTGCCGAGGCAAGCGCGACAGCACCCAGGAGAACTGCGGGGTGTTGACCGCGGGCATCTGCACCATGGTGACGTGCACATTGCTCTTGTCGTGCAGCAGTTCGCAGCGCAGCGCTTCGTGGAAGCCCTGGATGGCGTGCTTGGCGCCGCAGTAAGCGCTCTGCAGCGGGATGCCACGGTAGGCCAGAGCCGAGCCGACCTGCACGATCGTGCCCCGGTCGCGGGGCTTCATGTATTTCAGGGCTGCCATGGTGGCGTACACGTAGCCGAGGTAGCTGACTTCGGTCACGCGTCGGTATTCCGCGGGGGTGATCTGGTCGAACGGGGAGAACACCGAAGTGAACGCGACGTTGACCCACACGTCGATCGGGCCGAGCTCGGCCTCGATCCTGTCCGCGACCGCGAACACCTGGTCCGGGTCGGCCACGTCGGCGGCCATCGCCAGGCTGATCCCACCGAGTGTCTGGATGCGCTCGGCCAGCTGATCGACGATCTCGTTCAGCTCGTTGTAGTGCTTCTCGAAGAGCAAGTGCAGCTGGTAGAAGGTCGGGCCGGCCACCTGCCAGTGGTGCTTCTGGTACAGATCGCGCAGCGTGATGGTGTCAGCCAGGATCTGGTTGAGCGCCTCGACGTGGGCCATGCGTACCTTGTCCGGCAGGCCAATCGGGATCATCCTGAGCGTGCCGTACTTCTGAAGCTCCTTGCCGCGCTGGTGCAACACTGGCGAGGCCTTGCTGTTCTTCATATCGGAGGCGGTGGCACGCCCGTTGGCGCTGCTGGTTGCCTGCTCGTTCTTCGGGTTGCTGACTGCCATGGTGGCGGTTCCCTCCTGAGGTGCTACCAGGGGCAATCGCAGGGGGCGTGCCAGGCGGTAGGTTCAAGGGCATAGGGGACAGGGCACAGGGGTGCGGAGCAGCGGGCTGCTAAACCAATGCCCCGGTGGAAACTACACTGATTGCACCACCGGGAGACCTCACCCCCAGCCCCTCTCCGGCGCGGAGAGGGGAGC
>CADEGF010000023.1:39315-93171 GCA_902826815.1 uncultured Mycobacteriaceae bacterium | reverse complement strand
GTTGGGCTGTATCTCGCGGCACGCGTGCCGAACGTGCAACGCGTCGGCGTCCTCGTGCTCGCCGGAAACATCGCCTTCGCCGTCCTCGTCGCCGTTGTACTGATCGCCGGCTGGCTGCCGCTGACCGCGCTCGGTGTCGCATCGACGATCGCGTTCACCGTCGTCACCGTCGCCTTCGCCTATGCCCAATACCTCGGAGTGCGCCGACTCGCGTGACTCCCTTATGACTGGTCCGGAGCCGCCGCCGACAGAGGTTGCGGCGTCGGCTCCGGAACGGTCGCCCACCCACCGAGAAAGGAAAGCTCGATGACCACCATCGCCACCAGATCAGATGCGTTGCTGCGCTTGGCTATTCGAATCGACGGCGTCGTCGTCGCCGCACTCGGCGTCGCGATGGTCGTCGCGGCAGAGTCCCTGTCCTCACTCACCGGACTGCCGACCGGCGTCGAGTACGTGGCGGGGCTCCTCAGCGTCGCGTATGGACCGCTCGCCTTCTGGCTGGCTTCGAGGCGGCATGTGCGCACCGCCGGGTTGGTGATCGCGGCGATCAACGTGGCCACGACCGTGGGACTCGTCGCGCTGGTGGCCGCCAGAATCGCACCGGTGACGGCCGCGGCAGGCCAAATCGCTCTCGTGATCGCCGTCTACACCGCCGTCATCGGCGGCCTGCAGTACCTCGGCGTGCGCCGCGCGTCGTGATGTTGCTCAACCCAGAAGGGAATCGCCCATGTCCGCAATCACCGCTCCCGCCACCGGCACCAGGGACGGGTTGCTTCGCTTCGCGATGCGCCTCGACGCTGTGCTCGTCGGGATCGTCGGGATCCCGTTCGTCGCCGCCGCGGGCTGGCTCGCGTCGCTGACCGGGGTCCCGGTAGCCGTCGAGTTCGCGCTCGGCGTGTTCTTCCTGGCCTACGGCGTGGTCGTCTACTGGCTCGCAGGCCTGGACCGGGTACGCCCCGGCGCCATTGCGACCATCACCGCCAACGCGCTGTTCACGGTGGGTTTCGTGGCTGCGGAGGCGGCCGGGGTCTGGCCGCTGACCACGTGGGGCGTCGCGCTCCTGCTCGGCGGTGCGCTGTACACCGCCGTGATCGGCACCGTGCAGTTCGTGGGATTGCGCCGCCTGCTCGCGCAGCCTAGAGCTCGCGCAGTTTAGAGCTTGCGCAGCCGCAGTCGGTTGATCGAGTGGTCGGCATCCTTGCGCAGCACCAGCGTCGCGCGCGGACGCGTCGGCAGGATGTTGTCGATCAGATTGGGGCGGTTGATGGAATGCCAGATGTCGCTCGCGGCGAATACCGCCTGATCGTCGGTCAGCGTGGAGTAATGGTGGAAGTGCGACGCCGGGTTCGCGAACGCACCCGCGCGCATCGACAGAAACCGGGATATGTACCACTGCTCGATGTCCTCGATGCGTGCGTCAACGTAGACCGAGAAGTCGAACAGATCCGAAACCATCAGCGCCGGACCGGTTTGCAGGACGTTGAGCCCCTCCAGAATCAGGATGTCAGGGTGCCTGATGATCTGCTTCTCTTTGGGGACGATGTCGTAGAGCAGATGCGAATATACTGGCGCACAGGCATAGTCGGAGCCTGATTTCACGGCTGTGACGAATCGCATCAGCGCCCTGCGGTCGTAGCTGTCCGGGAAGCCCTTGCGGTGCATCAGGTTTCGGCGGGTGAGCTCCGCGTTCGGATACAGGAAGCCGTCGGTGGTGACGAGGTCGACGCGCGGATGGTGTTCCCAGCGGGCCAGCAGCGCCTGCAGCACACGGGCGGTCGTCGACTTACCCACCGCCACGCTGCCCGCGACGCCGATGATGAACGGCACCGGACGGTCCGGGTTCTGTTGGGGCTCACCGAGGAATTCCGACGTTGTGGCAAACAGCCGCTGCCGCGCCGCGACCTGCAGGTGGATAAGCCGGGCCAGCGGCAGATAGACCTCTTCGACCTCGAGCAGGTCGATCTTCTCGCCGAGACCGCGCAGCTTGACCAGCTCGTCCTCGCTGAGCTTCAGCGGCGTCGACATGCGGAGCGAGCGCCACTGAGCCCGATCGAACTCCACGTAGGGGCTCGGCTCGCTCAGCCGCGACATGGCGTCAGTCTTCCAGTTAGCGTGTTCGCTATGGACCCCGGCACCCTGATCCGCGAATATCTGCTGCTCGGCCTGCGGTTCGACCGGATCGAGGAAGGCTACGTCGACTCCTTCACCGGCGACCCCGCGCTGCGCGAGACCGTCGCATCCGAGCCGGCGCCCGACCCGGCTGACCTGACGCGTCAGGCCGACCGGCTGCTTGCCGAGATTCCCGGCGTGCCCCGCACGAACGGTTCCTTCGATGACGCACGCGCCGACTACATCGGTGCCCATCTGCGCGCGCTGGCTTGTGCCGGAAGAAAATTCGCAGGCGACCCCGTCGGATTCGTCGACGAGGTCGACGCCTACTTCGATGTGCAGATCAGCAAGGGCGACCCCGATCGCTACCGCGAGGCACACGCGCGCCTCGACGAGGCGCTCGGGGGCACAGGCCCGCTGGCCGAGCGGATGCACGCCTACCGCAGCGCCGAAGAGATTCCGCCCGAGCGCCTCGAGGAATGCATCCACGCGTTCTCCAGTGCGCTGCGCGACAAGGTGCGCGCCGAGTTCCCGCTGCCCGACAGCGAGACCATCGACTACGAAGTGGTGACCGACAAGCCGTGGTCGGGGTTCAACTACTACCTCGGCGATTACCGCTCCACGGTCGCGGTCAACGCCGACCTCAAGCAGCAGATGTCGAACCTGCCCCGGCTGGTGGCCCACGAGTCGTATCCCGGCCACCACACAGAGCACTGCCGCAAGGAAGCGGGGCTGGTCGCCAAAGGGGACCAGCAGGAGCAGACGCTGTTTCTGGTCAACACCCCGCAGTGCCTGATGGCCGAGGGGCTGGCTGACCTCGCGCTGTATGTGGCGATCGGTCCCAAGTGGGGGGCGTGGGCCCGTGAGATCTACGCCGACCTCGGCCTGCGATTCGACGGCGAACGCGCCGAAGCGGTGTCGGAGGCAACCGCGGCGCTGGCCGACGTCCGGCAGGACGCCGCGCTGATGCTCCACGACGAACATCGCGACGCCGACGAGGTGGCGGCGTTCCTGCGGCGCTGGCTTCTGGTCAGCGACGAGCGGGCCAGGCAGTCGCTTCGGTTTCTGTCCTCGCCGCTGTGGCGGGCGTACACCAGCACCTATGTCGAGGGTTACCGGCTGCTGCGGGCCTGGCTGGACGACCGGCCCGCCGAAGTCAGCCTCACCGAACGGTTCGGCAGGCTGCTCGACGAGCCGCTGATTCCTTCGACGCTTCGCGCTGCCTGAGCCGAGCGCAGAACGTGGCGAAGTAGGCTGCAGGCATGGCTGCTGAACCCATCACCACCAGCGCTCCAGCACCCGGCGCCGAGTACGCCGAAACCGCAAGCGCCGCGTACAAGGACATCCTGCAGATCATCGAGTCCGTCGAACCGCGTATCGCGGCGGCGACACGCAAAGAGCTTGCCGATCAACGGGATTCGCTCAAGTTGATCGCCAGCGAGAACTACGCCTCGCCCGCGGTGCTGCTGACGATGGGGACCTGGCTCTCCGACAAGTACGCCGAGGGCACCATCGGGCACCGGTTCTACGCGGGCTGCCAGAACGTCGACACCGTCGAGACGGTCGCCACCGAGCACGCCCGCGAACTCTTCGGTGCTCCCTACGCGTATGCCCAGCCGCACTCCGGCATCGACGCCAACCTCGTCGCCTACTGGGCCATCCTCGCCACCAGGGTGGAGGCGCCGGGTCTGGCCGAAGCGGGCGTCAAGAACGTCAACGACCTGTCCGAGGCCGATTGGGAGGAGCTGCGGGCCAAGCTGGGAAACCAGCGTCTGATGGGCATGTCGCTGGACGCGGGCGGGCACCTCACGCATGGGTTCCGACCGAACATCAGCGGCAAGATGTTCTATCAGCGCAGCTATGGGACCGACCCGGAGACCGGCTTGCTGGATTACGACGCGCTGGCCGCCGCCGCCCGTGAGTTCAAGCCGCTGGTGCTGGTCGGCGGGTACTCCGCCTATCCGCGGCGGGTCAACTTCGCCAAGCTACGCGAGATCGCCGACGAGGTCGGCGCGACGTTGATGGTGGACATGGCCCACTTCGCTGGCCTGGTGGCGGGCAAGGTGTTCACCGGTGACGAGGACCCGGTGCCGCACGCCCACGTCACGACGACCACCACGCACAAGTCGCTTCGCGGTCCGCGCGGCGGTCTCGTGCTGGCCACCGCCGAATACTCCGACGCCGTCGACAAGGGCTGCCCGATGGTGCTCGGCGGGCCGCTGTCGCACGTGATGGCCGCCAAGGCCGTCGCACTGGCCGAGGCGCGCCAGCCGTCCTTCCAGACCTACGCACAGAAGGTCGCCGACAACGCCAAGGCGCTGGCCGAGGGCTTCCTGAAGCGGGGCGCCACGCTGGTCACCGGTGGCACCGACAACCACATCGTGCTGCTCGACGTGCAGTCGTTCGGGGTGACGGGACGCCAGGCCGAGTCCGCGCTTCTGGATTCGGGCGTCGTGACCAACCGCAACTCGATCCCGAACGACCCGAACGGTGCCTGGTACTCGAGCGGCATCCGGCTCGGCACCCCCGCGCTGACAACACGCGGCTTCGGTGCGGCCGAATTCGACCGGGTGGCCGAGCTGATCGTCGACGTCCTCACCAACACCGAGCCCGCCGCTGCGTCGTCTGGCCCCTCGAAAGCCAAGTACAAGCTGGCCGACGGCACAGCCGACCGGGTGCACGCCGCAGCGGCAGAACTGCTGGCGGCAAACCCGCTCTACCCGGGCCTGACGCTGTAGTCGGACACACGCTCACCCGATTTCAAAAAAGGTGTGAACGTGGGTTACAGTTATTTTCATGGCGCAGAAACCTGTCCCTAATGCACTGACGGCTGAGCTGGAACCGGTAGTCGCGGAGAACCTGAACCGGCATCTGGAGTCCGAGGACATCTGGTTCGCGCACGATTACGTGCCGTTCGAGCAGGGCGAGAACTTCGCGTTCCTCGGCGGCAAGGACTGGGACGCATCGCAGGTAACGCTCCCGAAGCACATCACCGACGCGCTGGAGATCCTGCTCATCGAGAAGGACAACCTCGCCGGCTACCACCGCGAGTTCGTGTTCAGCTTCATCCTCGAGGAGAAGTGGGGCCGCTGGCTCGGCCGCTGGACCGCCGAGGAGCATCTGCACGCGATCGCGCTGCGCAACTACCTCGTCGTCACCCGTGAGATCGACCCGACCGCCAACGAGGACGTCCGCGTCGAGCACGTCATGAAGGGCTACCGCGCCGACACCTACGGCCAGATCGAGCGGCTGGTGTTCATGGCGTTCTACGAGCGCGCCTACGCGGTCTACAGCCGTAACCTCGAAGCGCAGATCACCGAGCCGGTGCTGAACGGTCTCGTCGGCCGGATCGCCAGGGACGAAGAGCGTCACGAGGAGTTCTTCCACAACCTCGTCGCCCATCTCCTCGACACCCACCGCGAAGAGACGATCGAGGCGATTGCGCGCCGCGCCGCAGAGCTCGACGTCGTCGGTGGAGACATCGACGCCTACGCGGACAAGCGCAAGGTCGTCGCCGACGCGGGCATCTTCGACGAAGCCGCGCTGCGCCAGGTGATCACCGACCGGATCACCGCGTGGGGGCTGGCCGACGACCCCCGATTGCGTCCACTGGTCAACGCCTAAGTTGCTGGCCGGTTAACCCGGCGCGCCTGCGCGCCACGCTTGCCATCTCGGGAGTAGCGTCGTTTTCGATGGCTAGCGACATGCTCTGCTATCCGGGCGGCACCGGTCGACTGGACTCGAAAGGGCCGGTCCCGGCCCTGGTGCTGCAGTTTCCGCCGAGAGGTTCGTGCGGGACCGCACGGCCACCCTCGTCTCGAGGAGCGCTACGTGACCGATTCCTCCATCCGGACCTACGTTCTCGACACATCGGTGTTGCTGTCCGACCCGTGGGCCTGTACCCGGTTTGCCGAGCACGAAGTGGTTGTCCCGCTGGTTGTCATCAGCGAGTTGGAGGCTAAACGCCATCATCATGAATTGGGTTGGTTCGCCCGTCAGGCGCTGCGCCTGTTCGATGATCTCCGGCTCGAACACGGACGGCTCGATCAGCCCATTCCCGTTGGTACCCAGGGCGGAACGCTGCACGTCGAGCTGAACCACAGCGACCCGACGGTGCTCCCTGCGGGCTTCCGCAACGACACCAACGACTCCCGGATCCTGACGTGCGCTGCCAATCTCGCCGCCGAGGGCAAGCGAGTCACGTTGGTGAGCAAGGATATTCCGTTGCGCGTCAAGGCGGGCGCCGTCGGTCTGCCCGCCGACGAGTACCACGCGCAGGACGTCGTCACGTCGGGCTGGACCGGGATGGACGAGATCGATGTGTCCTCAGAGGTGGTCGACAGCTTGTTCGCCGAGGGGGAGATCGACCTCGAGGAGGCGCGGGATCTTCCTTGCCACACCGGAATCCGGTTGCTGGGCGCCAACTCCCATGCCCTGGGCCGGGTCAATCCCGACAAGCGGCTGCAACTGGTCCGCGGTGATCGAGAGGTCTTCGGACTGCGCGGTCGATCCGCCGAACAACGGGTGGCGCTGGATCTTCTGCTCGACGAGTCCGTTGGCATCGTGTCCCTCGGCGGCAAGGCGGGCACAGGCAAGTCCGCGCTTGCGCTGTGCGCGGGTTTGGAAGCGGTGCTCGAGCGCCGCACCCAACGCAAGGTCGTCGTCTTCCGGCCGCTGTACGCGGTCGGCGGTCAGGAACTCGGCTACCTGCCCGGCAGCGAAAGCGAAAAGATGGGGCCGTGGGCGCAGGCCGTCTTCGACACCCTCGAAGGGTTGGCGAGCCCCGCCGTGCTAGAAGAGGTGCTGTCGCGGGGCATGCTGGAGGTGCTGCCGCTCACGCATATTCGCGGGCGATCACTTCACGACTCCTTCGTCATCGTCGACGAGGCGCAGTCGTTGGAACGCAACGTGTTGCTGACCGTGTTGTCGCGGCTCGGCGCGGGCTCGCGGGTGGTGCTCACCCACGATGTGGCCCAGCGCGACAATCTGCGCGTCGGCAGGCACGACGGTGTGGCGGCGGTGATCGAGAAGCTCAAGGGCCACCCGCTGTTCGCGCACATCACGCTTCTGCGCAGTGAGCGCTCGCCGATCGCGGCGCTGGTGACCGAGATGCTGGAGGAGATCAGCCCAGGCGCACTGCCGTAAACCGCTCAGCAATCGCCGGTAAACTGCGGCCGTGCCGAAGCGACGCGACAGCAGGGCCTGGCAATACGGGCTGGTGGTCCTCGGTGTCGCGGCGGCGGTGGTCGTCGTGGTGGTCTCGCTGCTGACCGGGCACGCCGAACGTGAAGCGCCCGACGCCGTCGATTGCGCCAAGGTCAAATGTGTCGCGCTGACCTTCGATGACGGGCCGGGCCCGTATACCGATCGGCTGCTGCGGATCCTGAAGGACAACAACGCCAAGGCGACGTTCTTCCTGATCGGCAACAAGGTCGTCGCGAACCCCGAAGGCGCCAAGCGCATCGCGGACGCAGGCATGGAGATCGGCAGCCACACCTGGGAACACCCCAACATGACCGCGATCCCGCCGGCGGACATCCCCGCACAGTTCAGCAGGGCCAGCGACGCCATCGAGGCGGCGACCGGTCAGCGACCCAAGCTGGTCCGCACCGCGGGCGGGCTGGTCAACGACCAGGTGCTGGCGGAAGCCAAGAAGCAGGGACTGGCCGACATCAATTGGGACGTCATCCCTTTCGACTGGATGAACGACTCCAACATCGCGGCATCGCGCTACATGCTGATGACCCAGATCAAGCCGGGATCAGTCGTGCTGTTCCACGACACCTACTCCAGCACAGTCGATCTGGTGTACCAGTTCATTCCCGTGCTCAAGGCCAACGGCTACCACCTGGTGACGGTCAGTCAGCTGCTCGGGCCGCGTGAGCCGGGCAGTGCCTACGGTTCGCGCGACAACGGCCCGCCGGCCAACGACCTTCGCGAGATCGCGGTCGACCAGATTCCGCCACTGCCCGCCACGCTGTCGCCGCCGCCGATGCCGAACATCCCGATCACCGACATCCCCGGCGCCAACTCCGGCGGCCCGAACAACGGAAGTTAAGGACCCACGGCTTCGTTGTCGGCTCCTCGCGCTAGCGCTCGTCGCGCACTTTCGCCATCGCCAGCACGTCGAGCCGCTTGTCGAGTTCTTCCTCGGACAGCTTGTCGCCGATGAGCCCGCGGTCGATGACGGTCTGCCGGATGGTCTTCTTCTCCTTGAGCGCCTGCTTGGCGACGGCCGCTGCTTCCTCGTAGCCGATCGCGGAGTTCAGCGGTGTCACGATCGACGGCGACGACTCAGCCAGCTCACGCAGCCGCTCTTCGTTGGCGACCAGGCCGTCGATGCATCGCTTCGCGAACAGCGATGAGACGTTGGTCAGGATCTTGAACGACTCCAGCGTGTTGCGCGCCATCATCGGGATGTACACGTTGAGTTCGAACGCGCCGTTGCCTCCGCCCCATGCGATCGCCGCGTCGTTGCCGATCACCTGCGCGGCGACCTGCGTAACCGCCTCGGGGATAACCGGATTGACCTTGCCCGGCATGATCGAGCTACCCGGCTGAAGGTCCGGCAGGTGGAGCTCGCCGAGACCGGTCAGCGGGCCGGAGCCCATCCAGCGGATGTCGTTGGCGATCTTGGTCAGCGAGACGGCGACGGTGCGCAGCGCACCGGACGCCTCGACCAGCCCGTCGCGCGCCGCCTGCGCCTCGAAATGGTTCTTGGCAACACGTAATTCGGCGAGCCCGGTCTGCTCCTTCAGCACGGAGACCACGCGCTCGTCGAAGTCGTCGGGTGCGTTGAGTCCCGTGCCGACGGCGGTACCGCCGATGGCCAGCTCGCCGAGGCGCGGCAGCGTGGCCTTGACGCGTTCGATGCCCGCCTCGACCTGGCGCGCGTAGCCGCTGAACTCCTGGCCCAGTGTCACCGGCACCGCATCCATCAGGTGCGTGCGCCCCGACTTCACCACGACCCGCCATTGCCTGGCCTTGCCTGCCAGCGATTCGTGCAGCACCTCGAGGGCCGGAATGAGATGGCGTACAGCGGCTTCGGTGGCGGCGATGTGCGTCGCCGTCGGGAAGGTGTCGTTGGATGACTGCGACATGTTCACGTCGTCGTTGGGGTGTACCTGCACCCCGTTCTGCGCGGCGATGCCCGCGATCACCTCGTTGGTGTTCATGTTCGAGCTTGTGCCGGAGCCG
This sequence comes from uncultured Mycobacteriaceae bacterium, assembly GCA_902826815.1. Lineage (GTDB taxonomy): Bacteria > Actinomycetota > Actinomycetes > Mycobacteriales > Mycobacteriaceae > Mycobacterium. The sequence goes on along the minus strand of CADEGF010000023.1, from coordinate 83,865 downwards.
GTTTGGAACACGTCGATCGGGAACTGGTCGTCGTGTTGGCCGTCGGCGATCTCGGCTGCTGCGGCGATGATGGCGTCGGCCCTCTCGCCGTGCAGCAGCCCGAGGTCCTTGTTCACCTGTGCACAGGCGCCCTTGAGCAGGCCGAGCGCCCGGATCTGGGAGCGCTCGAGGCCTCGCCCCGAAATCGGGAAGTTCTCCACCGCTCGTTGCGTCTGCGCGCGCCACAGCGCGTTGATCGGCACCCGGACCTCGCCCATGGTGTCGTGCTCGATGCGGTATTCGACGTCCTTCGAAGTGGCAGAGTCGACGCTCACAAACTGATCCTTTTCGGTGAGTGGAGTTACGGCAGTGGCTGGAAAGCGTTGCTGTCGCCGGTGAAATCGATGGCGGAGTATTCGTTGAGCTTTGACAACCGGTGGTAGGCCTCGATCATCCGCACCGTGCCGGACTTCGAGCGCATGACGATCGACTGCGTGGTGCAGCCGCCACCGTAATAGTGGACGCCGTTGAGGAGGTCACCGTCGGTGACGCCGGTCGCGCAGAAGAAGACGTTCTCCCCTGACACCAGATCCTCGGTGTGCAGAATCTTGTCCAGGTCGTAGCCGCGGTCGATCGCCTTCTGACGCTCTTCGTCGTCCTTGGGCGCGAGCTGACCCTGGATCGCCCCGCCCATGCACCGGATCGCGGCGGCGGCGATGATCCCCTCGGGTGTGCCGCCGATGCCGACGAGCAGATCGGTGACGGTGTTCGGCCGACACGCCGATATCGCGCCCGCGACGTCGCCGTCGGAGATCAGCCTGCATCGGGCGCCCGCCTCGCGGACGTCGGTGATCAGTTGCCGGTGCCGCGGCCGATCCAGGATGCACACGGTCAGGTCGGATACCGAGACCTTCTTGGCCTTGGCGACCCGGCGGATGTTCTCACCGATGGGGACGGTGATGTCGATGACGTCGACGGCCTCGGGTCCGACGGCGATCTTGTTCATGTAGAAGACGGCCGACGGGTCGTACATGGAGCCGCGCTCCGAGACCGCGAGCACCGAGATTGCGTTGGCGAGGCCCTTGGCCATCAGCGTCGTGCCGTCGATCGGGTCGACGGCGAAGTCGCAATCGGGGCCGTCGCCGTTGCCGACCTCTTCGCCGTTGTAGAGCATCGGCGCGTTGTCCTTCTCGCCTTCGCCGATCACCACGACGCCGCGCATGGACACCGAATTGACCAGTTCACGCATGGCGTCGACGGCGGCGCCGTCACCGCCCTCTTTGTCGCCGCGGCCGACCCAGCGACCTGCCGCCATTGCGCCCGCTTCGGTGACTCGAACGAGCTCAAGGGCGAGGTTGCGATCGGGGGCTTCTCCTCGGGCTGGGCTCATACCTGCGATTCTCCCATTGGTCGGTCGATCTGTGGGAGCTGGGATACTGGCACTTGTGACCTCCCAGCCGGAACCCGCTCCCAGACCAGCGAAACCGCGGTTGCTGCAGGACGGACGCGACATGTTCTGGTCTCTCGCGCCGCTGGTAGCGGCATGCATCGTGCTCGCGGGGATCGTCGGGATGTGCTCGTTTTCGCCGAGCGGCCCCGGGCCGGGACCGACGCCCGACTATGACGCCCCAGCAGCGTTGCAGGCCGACGCCGACGCACTTCCCGTCCCGATCCGGGTGCCTGCGCTCCCCGATGGCTGGCATTCGAACTCCGGCAGTCGCGCAGGCATCGAGGCCGGCCGGACCGACCCGTCAGGGCAGCCCGCCCGCGCGGTGTCCTCCACCGTCGGTTATCTGACGCCCACCGGGATGTACCTGGCGCTGACCCAGAGCAACGCCGACGAGGAGAAGCTGGTCGGCTCCATCGACCCCAACATGGTGCCGACCGGTACCCAGGACATTGACGGGGTGCAATGGGTGGTCTACGAAGGCGAAGGGGCAGAGCCGGTGTGGACCGCGCGCCTGAAAGGACCGACCGGACCGGCGCAAATCGCGATCAAGGGTGCCGGCGGTACCGACGAGTACCGTACCCTTGCGGCGGCGGTGCAGAAGCAGCCGCCACTTGCCGCCAAGTAGGAGACGCGATGACAGCTCCCGACCCCGGTGTCGCCGCCGGGACGGCTCCCGAAGCCGACCTCACCGGATGGACCGCTGAGTCGTTCACCGCGGCCGGTTACACCCACGACGTGTACCGCAAGGGCGAGGGGCCCGGCGTCGTCCTGATACCGGAGATGCCAGGCATTCATCCCGGCGTGCTCGCGCTCGGCAATCACCTGGTGGACAACGGATTCACCGTCGCCTGCCCGTCTCTGTACGGCACGCCCGGCGCCTCCGGTGCGCTGCCCGGTGCGCTGCCGGTCATGCTGCGCGGTTGTGTGGCAAAGGAATTCGCGGCCTTCGCAACGAATGCCGACCGGCCGGTTGCGCACTATCTGCGGGCACTGGCGCACGATCTCAACGAGAAGACGCCAGGTAAAGGCGTCGGGGTGATCGGCGAGTGTTGGAGCGGTGGGTTCGCGCTAGCGGCCGCCGTGGACGACAGCGTGATCGCTCCGGTGCTGAGCCAGCCGTCGTTGCCGATCGGAGTGACCGCGAAGCACCGCCGTGATCCCGGACTGTCGGAGGCGGAGTTGAAAGTCGTCGAAAAGCGAGCCGCCGATGAGGGACTGTGCGCATTGGGCCTGCGGTTCAGCGAGGACCCGCTGTCGCCGGGTGCGCGGTTCAAGACACTCAAGGACAGGCTGGGCGACGCGTTCGAGGTCATCGAGATCAGCTCGAAGAAGGGTAACGAGCACGGCTTCGGCAAGATGACGCACTCGGTGCTCACGCTCGAGGTTCGCGAACGAGACGGTCATCCCGCCTACGAGGCGCGCAAGCGCGTCGTCGAATTCCTTACGGAGCGCTTGGTTTAGCGGTTTCTTCGGCTTCGGCTTCGGCTTCGGATTTGTCCGCAGTGTCCGGCGTGGGCGTGTCCCCGTCGGCGTTGGGTGCTTCGGCGTCGGACTTCCTGGCCCGTCGCGTCAGCCAGCCCATTCGGCGCTTGTTCTTCTTCGACTTCTCCGTTTCTTCGTCGTCGTGCTGTTCGAGCGGAACGCCCTTGTACACCGCCAGGTAGACGGCGATCGTCGTGACGATGACGATCATCAGCACCGGGCCGATGACGATGCCGAACGCACCGAACATCGCGATGCCTGCGAACACCGACAGCAGCATGAGGGCGGAGTCGAGGCGGGCCTCCCGCGGTACGAGTATCGGCCGCAGGAAGTTGTCGATGTTCGTCACGACGATGATGTGGAAGGCGATGACGAATATGCCGCCGAATACGTTGCCGAACAACATCATCCCGATACCGAACGGAATCGAGATGACGCCGCTGCCAAGCGGGATCACCGACAGCGCGCTCAAGAGGATCGCGAAGATGAAGAATCCGTCGTGGAAGCCGCCGATGTAGATCGAGATCGCCCCCGCGATGCCTTGGCAGACGGCGATGATGAACTGACCTCTGACCGTGCCGTTGACCATCGCGCCCATCTTGGCGAGGTAGAGGTCGGTGGCCTCCTCGCCGAGCGGGTTGAGCTGACGGATCAACCGCTGCACGGCGTCCCTGTTGGTCAGCAGCGAAATGAACACGTAGAGAAAGAGAATCGCGGCGGTGATGCCGCCGATGAGGCCGCCCGCGGCGCCCTGAAGGGTGTGCAGCAGCCACTCTCCGCCGTTCTGCGCGACGGTCGTCATCCCCTTCCGGATCATGTCAGGCGTCACTGTGACGTCGGCGAACGGAACCCGCGCGAGGAGGTCGTTGACGAACTTCAGCGTCTTGTCTCCGAGCGTCGACATGTCGGTTTTCTCGACCCAGACGGCGACGCTGCGCACCATCTCGGTGATCTGCACGACAGCGATCAGCACGATCAGGCCGACGGGCACGATCACGCTCGCGAAGGCGGCCAGCAGGGTCAGCGTCGCCGACAGGCCGGTACCCAACTTCTTGTTGAGCCGGTTGTACAGCGGGTTGAACAGGTAGGCCACCACCGCAGCGACCACGATGAGGATGAAGTACTGGCGCAGGAAGTACGCGCCGAACAGGATGGCGATGACTGTCGCGACGGCCAGCGCACGCTTCTGGGTCAGCGTGAACTCGGTCTTCATTGCGGCCACTGGCCTACCGTAGCCAGTCGCGTCACGGGAAACGCGGTTTGCTCTAGCGTTTGTCCGAGCGGGCCTTGGCCTGGTGCGATCGTTGGCTCTTGATGAAGCCGATCGACGCGCGCTGCATCAACGCTGGCGCCAGCCGGGCGAACAACCATTGGCCGTGCGCGCTGCGCGGCCTGACCAGCAGCGCCTTGTTGCGTTCGACGGCGTTAAGCGTGTCCTGCGCCAGCCGGTCTGCGGCGTAGGCCGACTTCGAGCGTCCGCCCTGCAGGAAGTAGTTCCTACCGTCGAACCCGCCGATCGCGCCCTTGTCGAGCAGCGGGGTTTCGATGGCCGACGGGCACACCGCAAGGACGCCGATGCCGTGCGCGGCGGCTTCGGAGCGCAGCGCCAGCGACAGCCCGACGATCGCGTGTTTGGTCATCACGTAGCTGGTGATCTGTCCGGCCGCGGTGAGGCCGGCCATCGACGCGGTGTTGACGATGTGGCCGTGGCCCTGCTTGATCATCTGGGGGTATGCCGCCGTGACGCCGTGCACGACGCCGCGGACGTTCACGTCGATGATGGCGTTCCACTGGTCGAGCGTGAGGAGTTCGGTGTCGCCGCCCCACACGATGCCCGCGTTGTTGAACATCAGGTCCAGCCTGCCGGTGCGAGCGACGACATCATCGACCGTTGCCTGTACCGCTGCGGCGTCGGTGACGTCCAGGCGCGCCGAGCGGGCTTGCGTGCCGAGCAACGACGCGGTGCGCTCGGCGGCGTCACCGTCGATGTCGGTGCACACGACGTCCGCGCCCGCGTCGGCGAGCGCCCGGCACAACGCCGCGCCGATGCCCGATCCGGCACCCGTGACGATTGCCTGTTTACCGGTGAAACTCTTCATCGCCGGTTCCTCGCCCGGGGGCTCGTCACTGTGCCTCCGCCAGTTTCATGACATGGCCGAGCACGTCCGGATAGCGTTTGAGGTGTGCGCCGCCGTTGAGGTCGAGCACCTCACCGGTCAGCCATGCCGACTTCGGCGAGCACAGGAAGACCACGGCGTCGGCGATCTCCTCCGGCTTACCTGCGCGGCCGAGCGCGGTGTTCTCGACATAGTCCTCGACGAGGCCGGGCACGAGATACGAGCCCTCCGTGAGCGGGGTATCGACGAAGCCGGGGGAGATCGCGTTGACCCGGATCCCGCGCGGCCCCAACTCCAGAGCAGCGACCTGGGTCAGCATCGAGACCCCCGCCTTGGCCGAGCAGTAGGCGCTCATGCCGACCGCAGCCTGCCGGCCGTTCAACGAGCTGATCGTCACGAGCGAGCCGCCCGCGCGGAGCTTCTGGCCCGCGTGCTTGGCGACGATGAACGAGCCGTTCAGGCAGACGTCGATGACGGAGCGGAACTCCTCGACCGCCAGATCGGTGATCAGCCCGAGGCTGCCGAAGCCCGCGCAGTTGACCACGACGTCGAGCGGGCCGATGTCGTCGAAGAGGCGTTGTACCGACGCTTCGTCGGTGACGTCGACTTCCGCGGCGGTGTGCGGTTCGCCGAGTTCGGCGGCCTTGGCGCGGGCGCCGTCGCCGTTGCGGTCCGCGAGCATCACGCGGCAGCCGTCGGCCGCCAGCGCGCGTGCACTCGCCCAGCCGATCCCGGATGCGGCGCCGATGACCACGGCGATCCGGTCGCTACTGTTGCACATCCAGTTGGCCTTTCGACGGCGATGGAACGTGTTCTAACTTCACACCCGGGCGCCGAAAAGGCAATAGCCGCGACCGATTACCGACTGGCAGACTCGACCCGTGACTGAACTCAAGCGCTCCGATTCGATCTTCGTGGCGGTGCCGCCCGACAAGCTGTACGCGCTGGTGTCCGACGTGACGAGGACGGGGGAGTGGAGCCCTGTCTGCAAGGCCTGCTGGTGGGACGACGGCGCAGGACCGCAGGTGGGCGCGTGGTTCACCGGGCGCAACGAGACCCCGGCGCGGACATGGGAGACCCGCAGCCAGGTGGTGGCCGCCGATCCCGGCCGGAAGTTCGGGTGGCAGGTGAACAACGGCTGGGTGAACTGGGGCTACACGCTCGAGCCCGAAGGCGACGGCACCAGGCTCACTGAATCGTGGGAGTTCCTCCCCGCAGGCATCGCGGGGTTCCACGAGCGGTACGGCGCCGATGCCGAGGCGCAGATCGAGCAACGCAGCGACGCGGCCAAGACCGGCATACCCGCCACGCTTGCGGCGATCAAGAAGGCCGCCGAAGCCTGATCCGTTTCACGGGTCAGCGGGCGGCGTTGTCACCCGGAAGACCTCGACCTCCTCGGCGATGCCCTTGAGCCGTTGTGCACCGAGTGGGTCGAACGTCAGTCCGGATCCCGCCGACAGGTCGCGGACGGTTCGGCTGGCGAGCACTTCGTTGGCGCCCGCCATCGCGCCGATGCGCGCACCGACGTGGACGGCCAACCCGCTCCACTCGTCGCCACGCCGCTCGCATTCCCCGGTGTGGACGCCAACGCGGATGTTGGTACCCCGCGCGGCGAGTGCGGGAACCATCTCGAGGGCGCAGCGCGCCGCCCTGGTCGGGCCGTCGAATAACGCGAACATGCCGCCGCCGGTGTGCTTGACGCGTCGCCCCCCGTACTTGTCGACGAGCCAGTCGGCGAGCTTGTCGTGTGCATCGAGCTGGCGACGCCATTGCGCATCGCCCTGCGAACTGACTCGTTCCGTCGACCCGACGATGTCGGTGAACAAAACCGTCGAAAGGACGCGTTCGCTCGATTCGTCGGCAGGTTTGCCGAGGACGAAGTTCACCACCTCGCTGGCCAATACCTCATCCATCAGCCCATGCGGACCGTTGGGCAGTTCGAGGAAGCGGGCATTGGGCATGGCCGCCGCCAGAGCGCGCGCACCGTCGATGGGTGCCACGTGGTCGTCGGCCCGGCCCAGTACGAGAGCCGGCGTGTGAACCGAGCCCAGCACGCCTCGTACGTCACTTTCCAACAGTGCATGCCAGAGCATGCGGCACATCGCAGGGCTTGCTCCCAACCGCTGAATACGGCCATAGAAATCCAGAAACCCGGGCATCCGCGCGACTTCGCCGAAGAACAGGTCGGCGAGTGCGCCTTCGCCCCAATGATTTTCGATCTCGTTGATGATCGTAGTCGTCTGATCGGTGGTGAAACCCCATGGGTGATCCGGCAACTCGGGAGTGAACCGGGCCAGCGTGCCGTAGAGCGCTAATGACTCAACGCGCTCAGGGTAGGTCGCGGCGAACAGGATGCTCATCGGGCCGCCCTCTGAGACACCGAACAGCGCCGCGGAGTCTGCGCCTACTGCGTCCATCACCGCGTGCAGGTCGTCCATCCGCTCGTCCAACGGCGGGACATGGGTCACCGGATCCGAAAGGCCGGTGCCGCGCTTGTCCCACGCGACCAGCTGGTTGCCACGGCCAAGTTCGTCAAGGAAGGCCTGGAACGGCATGTCCGGGGCGGTCAGGATGTCGGCATTACTGATCCAGCCGGGTATCCAAATCAGTGTGGTGTCGCCCTCACCGAATGCGCGGTAGGCAAGGCGTACCGAGCCGTTGCGTGCGTAGTGAACGCCGCTGTCCTTCACGCGTGCATCTTTCCAGGTGGTGTCCGCGTAACGCAGCGAAAGCCGAGATGGCTCATCCCGGTGTCGATCATCTGCGGCCTGCGGGCGGCGGGGCGATAGCGCAGGCAGTAGTTGTCGGCGCACAGAAATGAACCGCCCTTGATCACCTTGCGCGGCACCTTGAACTGCGACTGCTGCGGGTCGTAACTGCCTGCCTCACAACACGGGTCGCCCTCGCGGGTGTCGGCATACCAGTCAGAGGTCCACTCCCAGACGTTGCCCGCCATGTCGAACAGGCCGTAATCGTTGGCCGGGAAGCTGCCGACGGGCGTGGTACGGCCGTAACCGGCATCGGGGCGCCAGGGGAAGTCGCCGTGCCAGTAGTTCGCCAGCCGTTGGCCCTGCTCGGGTTCGTCGCCCCACGTGTACGTCGCGGCCTCGAGTCCGCCGCGGGCGGCAACCTCCCACTCGGCCTCCGTCGGCAACGCGAGACCCGCCCAGTCTGCGTAGCTTTCGGCATCCTGGTAAGCGATGTGCACCACAGGATGGTTCGCGCGCTTGTCGATCGACGAGTGCGGCCCGACGGGATGCCGCCAGGACGCGCCGGGCGTCCACGCCCACCACTGACTCATGTGCCGCAAGTCGACTGGCCCCTGCGTGCGGGTGAACACCATCGACCCCGGCTGAAGGTTCTCTGCCGGCGCATCGGGGAAGTCATCGGGATTCAGTGTTCGTTCCGCCACCGTGACATAGCCTGTGGCGTCGACGAATTCGGCGAATTCCGCGTTGGTCACCGCACGGGGCTGGATCCAGAACTCGTCGACGCTGACGGGGTGCGCGGGTCCCTCCTCTGGATAGTGCGCGTCGGACCCGACGACGGAAGCCTGCGCGGGAATTCGGACGAGATCGCTAGTCACCGAAGACGGTCGTCCAGTCGTTCTTCATGCTGACGACGGTCCAGCCATCACTCTTCGCCTGATCCAGCGACTTCTCTGCGCCTGCGACGTAGTCGAACTCGCGATCCGCGTCATCGTGCAACACCAATAGCCGAAGGCCACTGGTGAACTCGAGCATTTCGATATCGCCGTTGGAATTGCCTGCGGCCAATATCGGTCGGCGTCCGATCCGGCTCCACAGCCGCACCGGCTTGATGGGCCCGTCGTCGAGAAACTCCGGCTGGTCTGTCGTGTACAGGTGTCCATCGCGGTAGACAAGACCAACGGTACTGCCGACAACCCGCTCCGGTGGTATCGCGTAGAGCGCGCTGGTCACCGGACGCATGAAATCCCGGCCGCCGCCGGACACGATGTAACAAGTGAAACCGCTGGCCTCCAAATAGCGGAGCAGTTCAACCATCGGCGCATACCCGCATGACGTATACGGTCGGCCCAGCGTCGGATGCTCGGCTTCGGCGAAGAACGCATTGACCCTGCTGGCGTGCTCCTCGACTGTGATCTCGTGATGGGCCTTGAGTATCGCTGCCATAAGCGGTTTCAGGTCGGCGTCGTCTCCCTGGTAGTGCTTGGTGACCGCGTCGCCGAGCCACTTCAGGTCGCCTGTAACGGCGGCCTTGTACGGCTGCTGGTCTCGCAGCGACGGATCCGCCTCGGCCTGCTCCTTGAATCGGCGCAGCAGGAAGTCGAGCTGGATGTACATCGGCTTCTCGCACCACAGGGTGCCGTCGTTGTCGAAGACTGCGACGCGTGCTTCCGGCGCAACGAAGTCGGGGCCACCTTCTGCGGTAACGCGGCCGACGAAGTCGACGACCGCCGACTTTGTGGGCCCGTCGTGCCATGACTCGAGCACTAGTCCCGTGCCAGGAACTTCTCGAGCTTCTCGACCGCGTGGTCGATGTTGAAGCTGGCCGGTTCGTGCCGCGGCGGGAAATCCTCGAATGTTTCAAGGAACTTGGATGCCATCGCCGTCATATAGATCATGAAGTAGTCCCGCCGGAAGAACCACTCGTAGTAAGTGTTCGACGTGATGTCAGCGAATTCGTAGGGATCGGTCCGCAAGTTGAACAACTTCGGCACTCGAAGATGGGTGAACGGCTCAGCCCAGACCTGGAGGGTGCCCGGGCAACGCTGCTCGAGGAACACGATCTTCCAGTTCTCAAAGCGCATTGCCACCAAGTCGCCGTCGTCCGAGAAGTAGAAGAAGCCGCGGCGGGGACTCGCTTCGACCTCGCCGGTCAGATAGGGCAGCAGGTTGAACCCGTCGATGTGCACCTTGTAGTCGGTCTTGCCGTCCGCGCCGGCCGTATGACCCTTCTTGAGTTTTTCGATGATGTCGGGCTCGCCGGCCGCGGCCAGCAGAGTGGGCAGCCAGTCGTGGTGCTGGATGATCTCGTTCGAGATCGAGCCGGCTTCGATCTTGCCTGGCCACCGGATCAGTTCAGGGACCCGGAATGCACCCTCCCAGTTGGTGTCCTTCTCGCTGCGAAACGGCGTGGTGCCGCCGTCGGGCCAGGTGTTGCGATGCGGACCGTTGTCGGTCGAATAGATGACGATGGTGTCGTCGGCGATCCCGAGTTCGTCGAGCGCGTCGAGCACCGTGCCCACGTTGCGGTCGTGGTCGATCATCGTGTCGTGGTACGGCGACTGCCACAGGCCGGCCTGCCCCACGCTCTCCGGCTTGGTGTGGGTGTAGAGGTGCATATGGGTGAAGTTGCACCAGACGAAGAACGGATTGCCCTCGGCGTGCTGCCTCTTGATGTAGTCGACCGTGCGGTCGGCGACGTCGTCGTCGATGGTCTCCATCCGCTTGGCGTTGAGCGGCCCGGTGTCCTCGATCGTCTGCTTGCCGACCGGCCCGAACTTCGGGTCATCAGGCTCGGTCGAGTCTTCGTCAAGAGCCTTGCAGTCCAGCACACCGCGGGGCAGGGCGAATTCGTAGAGCCGCGGGAACTGATCCTTATGCGGGTAGTCGGCGCTCTCCGGCTCCTCCTCGGCGTTCAGGTGATAGAGATTGCCGTAGAACTCGTCAAAGCCGTGCACGGTCGGCAGGTACTTGTTGAGGTCGCCGAAGTGGTTTTTGCCGAACTGGCCTGTCGCGTAACCGAGCGGCTTGAGGAGTTCGGCGATGGTGGGATCTTCTGCTGCCCAGCCGATGTCCACGCCCGGCATACCGACCTTGCTCATTCCGGTGCGGTACACGCTTTGCCCACTGATGAAGGCTGCGCGGCCTGCGGTACAGCTTTGCTCACCGTAGGAGTCGGTGAACCGCATGCCTTCGTTGGCGATGCGGTCGATGTTCGGTGTGCGGTAGCCCATGAGACCGTCGCTGTAACAGCTGAGGTTGCTGATACCGATGTCATCGCCCCAGATGACCAGAATGTTCGGCTTGCCGTCAGGCATGTTGTGCCCCTTCGATTCACGTCGTTGTTTGAATCGTGCGGTACAACCTTATGCAGGTGCGGACTGCAAAAGTGAGTGCTTCAGCAGGCTGCCAGTGAAAATTTGCGGAACCGTGGGCTGCGGTCGGCTCGATAGCGCACGCTGTAGGCGGGAAGGCGGCAATATGCACGACAGAGCGACCGACAACGACTGGCATCTCGACATCCAGTTCGACGAGGACGCGACGCATACGCATGCGACGGTCCGGGCGCGACTCGGTGACGACGGCGAAATGATTGCCATCGGGGACGCCTTCCGCAACCCGTCGGACATCAGCCAGCCGATGATCGGCGAGGAGATTGCCGCGGCCCGTGCACTCATTGCACTGGGCACGGACCTACTTCACCGCGCGGGTTCCCGGATCGAGGCCGTGACCAGGCACCCGGTCCACCTGACCAACTGACAGATCAGCCCGCCGGGTGCGTCGCCGTGACGGCTTCCACCCGATGGTCGCCGTGCGTCTGCACCTTCATCTGCTCGAACAGCGCGGTGTAATAGGGCAGGCAGTCACCCATGGCCCGGTCTGTGGTGAACAGCGGGCGGTAGCCGAGATCGCGCTGGGCCTTGGCGATGGAGAAGTAGTTGTCGAGGTACAGGCGCTCGACAGCGAGCGGCTCGAACGGCGGCTTCGGCAGCCCGACGCGGAAATGCAGCCACTGCCAGATCGTCATGATCCACCGCACGAACGCGCCCGAGATGCGGAACTTGGGCCAGCGCTGTCCGCACGCCTCCACAACGGGGCGGGAGAACTCGAACATGTTGATCGGCTCACCGTCGTTGATGAAGTACGCCTGCCCGGGCGCAGAACCGCCGGGCACCAGGTGCTCGCCGGCCAGAATGAACCCGTGAATCAGGTTGTGCACGTATGAGTTATCCAGTTTGGCGTTCTTACCACCGACAAGCACCTTGACGTGCCCGGCCAGCACGCTCTCGAACAGCTTGCGGAACATCGTCTGGTCGCCGCGGCCCCAGATGCCGCTTGGCCGGATGGAGCACGTCAGCATGTCGCGAACGCCGTTCTGCGACAAGACGAATTGCTCGGCTGCGACCTTCGTCTCGGTGTAGAGATCGTTGAATCGCTCTGTGTAGGGCAGCGTCTCGTCACCATTGGAGATCTGCTTGCCGCCCATCACCACGCTGTTGGACGCGGTGTACACGAACCGCTTGACGCCCGCTTGCTGTGCGGCGACGACCAGGTTCTCGGTGCCGCCGACGTTGACGGCGAAGCTGCGCCTGCGGTACTCGTCGGTGACCGACGAGCCACCCATCAGGTCGATGATCGCCGCGGTGTGGAACACGGTGTCGATCCCGTCGACAGAGGCCGCAACGGTGTCTTTGTCGCAGATGTCGCCTTCGATGACCTCTAGCCGCGGATGCGTTTGCAGTGGGGATGGGGCGCGGTCGAACGAGCGCACCTCGTGGCCCCGCTCGAGCAGTTCCGCCACCAGGTTGGCGCCGACGAAGCCGGAGCCGCCGGTGACCAGCACACGGCCAAGTTCAGTCGTCAGCGTTGAATCACCCATGCCGGAAGCATAAATGAAACGTGTTCCAGTTTCGAGCCCCTAACGGGAAATTGCTTGAACTATCAACTTTTGACGTCGTCGGCGTCGTCGCCGGCGGCCAGCGCGTCCTCGATCCGCTTACGGGCGCCCGCCAGGTGTTGGTCGCAGCGTTTAGCCAGCTCTTCGCCTCTTTCCCAGAGCTTGAGCGAGGCGTCGAGATCGAGTCCGCCTTGCTCCAGCTGGCGCACGACCTCCGCCAGTTCGTCACGGGCTTCTTCGTAGCCCAATTCACTAATAGGCTTCATTGACTCCCCTCGCTGACCGCCGTTACCGCCCCATCGGACACCCGCACCCGCAGCCGTGTCCCTGTGGGAGCATCGGCCACCGTATGCAGCACCGTCGCCTCACCCGATGCCGACACCGCCTGCACCACCGCATAGCCACGCTTCAGGGTCGCGGCTGGCCCCAGTGTCGCCAGCCGCGCCGACAAATGGCTGACCCGCTCGGATTCGGCGCCGACCAGCCGCGTGATGTCGCGCCGGGCGGTGGCTCTGCAGCGTCCAATCTCCTCAGCGCGCGTGGTCAGTGCGGCCAGCGGCCGCGCCAACACCGGTCTACTGCGCAAGCCGCTGATGTGCTGCTCCTCGCGGCGCACCCAGGAGCGCAGCGCCCGCGCGCTGCGCCGACGTAGGTCGAGCACCAGCGCCAGTTCGGCGGCGGTGTCGGGAACGATGCGCTTGGCCGCATCGGTCGGGGTGGCGGCGCGCAGATCGGCGACCAGATCGCACAGCGGGTTGTCCGGCTCGTGGCCGATGGCGCTGACGACCGGTGTCGTGCACGCCGCGATCGCCCGGCACAGCGTCTCGTCGGAGAACGGAAGCAGGTCCTCGACGCTGCCGCCGCCGCGCGCGACGACGATGACGTCGACGACGGGGTCGGCATCGAGGTCGCGCAGCGCCTCGACGACCTGCGGCACCGTATTGGTGCCCTGCACGGCGGTGTTGCGAATGGCGAATCTGACTGCGGGCCAACGGTCTTTGGCCACCGAGACGACGTCGTGCTCTGCGGCGCTTGCACGGCCGGTGATCAGCCCGATGGTGTCGGGCAGAAACGGAATCGGCCGCTTCAGCCGGGGATCGAACAGTCCCTCGGCGGCAAGCAGTTTGCGCAGCCGGTCGATCCTGGCGAGCAGTTCACCGACACCGACCGCGCGAATCTGGTTGACACGCAACGAGAAAGTCCCGCGGCCGACGAAGAAGTTCGGCCGGCCCAGCATGATCACGCGCGTGCCCTCGGTCAGCTTGACCGGGGCGTTCATCACCAGGTCGCGCGGGCAGGTCACCGACAACGACATATCGGCGGCAGGATCACGCAGCGTGATGAAGGCCGTGCTCGTGTTCGGCCGCATCGAGAGTTGAGCGACTTCGCCTTCGATCCAGACGGTTCCGAGCTTCTCGATCCAATCCTTGACCATCATCGCGACGGTCCGGACGGGAAACGGGTTGTCCGCGGATTGACCCCGCTCGTCGGCCGTCACCTCGCGGTCGCGCGGGTGATCCTGTTGGCGAGCAGGGTCTGGAACGGCGCGCGCGACTTGGTCGTCTCCTCGTAGGCAAGCAGCTCTTCGAGATCGGCTACCCGAAGCGAGGCCAACCGCGCCCGCAACTGGGCCAGCGTCAGCGACTCGTAGTCCAACCGCCTGACGACGTCGGGCTGGTCGGACGTCGCGGGCGCTACCGGGTCGGCGGGGTCGTCGGCCGGCGTCTCCGGCTCGCCGCCGGTGAACAGGGCGAACCTGCCCTCGGTGAGCCGTTCGCCGTCCAGACTTGACGGGTCCGGTACCTCGTCGCTCAGGTCCTCGTCGAACGTCGCCCACTCGGGCTGCTCGTCCTTCGGCGGGAAGAGGCCCTCGAGCGTCTCGTCACCCCGGTTGACCAGGTCGGCCACGTCCTGTTGCACCTTCATCACGAGGTGCGCGATTTGACTGGCGACGGTCATCGGGTACGTCAGGATGGTCTGCGGAAGCCTTCGTGTTTCCTCGATGGCGGTTACCGCCGCTCCTACCAGCAGACGGACCCCATACGGTGCGGTTGCCATGCGCCACAGCCTACGGCTGGCCCTTCGGCGGCGCGGGTCAGTACCCTGGGAACCATGCCGTCGACTATCAACATGGGGATTCCGGGCGCGTCCAGCTCGGTCGCTGGCGACAGCCAGAACAGCCCCGTGGGCAAGCGTGTACTGCTTGCCGAGCCCCGCGGCTACTGCGCGGGTGTGGACCGCGCCGTTGAGACGGTCGAGCGGGCGTTGGAGAAGCACGGTGCGCCGGTATACGTCCGCCACGAGATCGTGCACAACGTCCACGTGGTGGAGACGCTCGCCAAGGCGGGTGCGATCTTCGTCGACGAGACCGACCAGGTGCCCGAGGGGTCCATCGTCGTGTTCTCCGCACACGGTGTGGCACCGACGGTGCACGTCAACGCCAAGGAACGCGACCTGAAGGTCATCGATGCGACGTGCCCGCTGGTCACCAAGGTGCACAACGAGGCGAAGCGGTTCGCGCGCGACGACTTCGACATCCTGCTGATCGGCCACGAGGGTCACGAAGAGGTCGTCGGCACCGCCGGTGAAGCACCTGACCACGTACAGCTCGTCGACGGCCCTGATGCGGTCGACACCGTCACCGTCCGCGACGCGAGCAAGGTGATCTGGCTGTCGCAGACCACGTTGAGTGTCGACGAGACGATGGAAACCGTGCGCAGGCTGCGGGAGAAGTTCCCGACGCTGCAAGATCCGCCGAGCGACGACATCTGCTACGCCACCCAGAACCGCCAGGTCGCGGTCAAGGCGATGGCGCCGGAGTGTCAGCTGGTGATCGTCGTCGGCTCACGCAACTCGTCGAACTCCGTGCGGCTGGTGGAGGTCGCGCTGAACGCCGGCTCCGATGCGTCCTACCTCGTGGACTACGCCGACGACATCGATCCGGCCTGGCTCGACGGCGTCACGACCGTCGGCGTCACGTCCGGTGCGTCGGTTCCCGAGATCTTGGTTCGCGGCGTCTTGGAGAGGCTGGCCGACTACGGCTTCGGCACGGTGCAACCGGTGACGACGGCCAACGAAACACTGGTCTTTGCGTTGCCTCGCGAGATTCGCGCGGCCCGCAGCTAGCACTGTCTAGACGTCGTACTCCCAGGCCTCGGCCTGGTGCTTGGCGGTGCGTGGCCGGGACCTGTACTGCGGACGCTCCTCGCCTTCTTCGGTGCCGCGGTAGCGCACCCGCGACACGGGGTGGTGGCTGCCATTCGATCCGGTTCCGTTGGAGCCGTTGCCGTTTGACCCGCTCGTGCCGTGCGGTTCGAAGGGCTCGAAGCCGTCGAACCGGGTGTGCCGGTCGGGCCGCTGGTAGGGCGACCGACGATCGTTGGGCGGTGGCTGCTTACGGGGTTCGCGGGTCGACCCCGACCGACCGGATTCGCGGGTCGACCCCGACCGACCCGATTCGCGCGTCGACGACGACCGCGGCCTGCGGCGCGGCTCGGGCGGTGGAAGCGTCGGGTCGGCGCTGCGGCGGGCTGGGCGCGGCCGGCGCGGACGCTCTGCGACCGGCTCGATGATCTCGGTCTCCGGCGGGCGGGCATGCCGCGAGCGCGACGGCTGTGCGCGCTTGACCGGCCGTCCGTTGCGGGGTTTGGCGGTCGCCGCGGCCGGCCTGGCGGGTCGTGCGCTGCGGTCGATCGAATGCTGCCTGCTACGCCGCGGCGCGGGCGCCTCCTCGACGTCCTCTTCGTCGTCGCCGGTGAGGAGCCCAGAGATCTTGGCGGTGATCGCCGCGAACCGGCTCTCGGCGGGCTCGTCGGGTTCGGCGGCGGTCGTGCGACGGCCCGACATCCCCATGTACCAGCGGGCCAAACCGACCAGCAGCACGATCGCGGAGGTGAAGAACATCAACGGGAAGCGCTCGATCAGGGGATAGCCGCAGTTGATCAGCAGATCCTTGAGGCCGTCCATCGCCGCGCCGTGAAACAGGAAGTACGCGCCGGGCACGGCGACGAACAGGATCAGCGGAGGCTGGATGACCGCCGTGAAAATGCTCGCCTGTCGCACGGCCACTGCGGCGGCGACGCACCCGACGGCATAAGCGACAGCAAACGCGAGGGTCAGTTCCTTGGAGCCCGAACCTGCATCAAAAGCGAAGCCGATTGCGGTGAATGTGACGGCAATGAGCACCGCACCCCACGACGGCACACCAGGAATGGTGGGAATCATGGAGCGATGCTCGGCCGCTACCGCAGACCTCGCACGCTGACCTGACACATGTTGACCGTACCGGCTTCGGCTGGAAGTGGCTGCCAGCGCACGCTGGCGTGCCCGGGGTTGTCTCCTAGACTTGGCTCCCTGTGAGCTTGAATCTAGGAATCGTGGGCCTGCCGAATGTCGGTAAGTCAACGCTCTTCAACGCGCTGACGCGCAACAACGTGCTGGCTGCCAATTACCCCTTCGCGACAATTGAGCCGAATGAGGGAGTGGTGCCGCTGCCGGATCCGCGGCTCGACGAGCTCGCGAAAATGTTTGAATCCGAAAAGATCGTGCATGCGCCTGTGACGTTCGTCGATATCGCCGGGATTGTCAAAGGTGCGTCAGAGGGCGCAGGTCTTGGCAACAAGTTTCTAGCCAACATCCGCGAGAGCGATGCGATCTGCCAAGTGGTGCGGGTCTTCACAGACGATGATGTTGCTCACGTCGACGGCCGGATCGATCCAAGATCCGATATCGAGGTGATCGAGACGGAGTTGATCCTGGCCGATCTGCAAACACTGGAGCGGGCCTTGCCGCGGCTGGAGAAGGAAGCGCGCACGCACAAGGACCGCAGACCCGCACACGAAGCCGCGGTGGCCGCCCAGGAGATCCTCAACGGCGGCACGACGCTTTTCGCGGCGGGGAAATCGGTTGATTCGGCGCTGCTGCGGGAGCTGAACCTGTTGACGACCAAGCCGTTCCTCTATGTGTTCAACGCTGACGAGGCGGTGCTGACCGACGCCGACCGCATCGCCTCGCTGCGGGAGATGGTCGCACCGGCCGACGCGGTGTTCCTCGACGCGAAGATCGAAGCCGAACTGCAGGAGCTCGACGACGAGTCGGCCGCCGAGCTGCTCGAGTCGATCGGCCAGACCGAGCGCGGACTCGACGCGCTGGCGCGGGCCGGCTTCCACACGCTGCGGCTGCAGACGTTCCTCACGGCGGGTCCCAAAGAGTCGCGGGCGTGGACGATCCACCAAGGCGATACCGCGCCGAAGGCGGCCGGGGTCATCCACACCGACTTCGAAAAGGGCTTCATCAAAGCCGAGACGGTCTCCTACGACGACCTGATCGCGGCCGGTTCGATGGCGGCCGCGAAATCGGCGGGCAAGGTGCGGATGGAGGGCAAGGACTACGTGATGGCCGACGGTGACGTCGTCGAGTTCCGGTTCCAAGCAACGTCTGGGAACCAAGCAAAGAAGTAGTCCTGATTGATTCGACTCCAAATACCTACCGGTGCGCTGTCGTTGCTGATTGTTACTCTCGCCTGGTCGGAGGGGGCTGCGTGATGGCCAAGGCGAAACGTCGGTCCAGGAATCAGAGACCGAGTTGGTGGGTTGTCGTCGTTGGAATTACTGGCGTACTCCTCATCGGCGTCGCGTGCGCCAGCCTTTGGGTCAACAAGCCGTGGGAGGTAACAGCGGGGTTCCTGGGTGTGGGCGCGATCTTGCTGTTTCTGGCTGCTTTCCTAGCTCTGTTCCATCGGGACATGGAAGGGACGCAGACAATCAAGTTTCCTGGCGGCGTGGAGGCGACGCTCAACCTGCGGAAGATCCAGGAGGCTGAGGCCGAACTGGATCGTGGTGCAGGGAAGCCTCTACCGAGGGATAACTAGAGCACGGCGCTCTACAATATTGACTAACGCAGGAGGTGAGTCAGATGTCCAGCATTTACCTGATGAGCGCAGCTGAAGACATGCTCCATGCTGTCGGACGCGATGCGAAGGCGGCGCTCGCCGCTGATCTGCAAACCTTGGCGGACGGGCCGGGTGTCGCGCTGACGGTGGACGGCACGGAGTACAAGGCGGCCTTGTTGGAGGACGGCTGGGTTGCTGTGTATCGCGAGTTGCAGCCGGGGGAGCCTGGTGCGAAGCCTGGCGAGAAAACGATCGCCGTAATGGACCTCCTTCGACCAGACCCGGTCGGAGCAGCATCTGGGCCCGGCGCTGTCGCGGCCAAGTAGACGGCTCGCCACCCGCCCTGCATCTTCCCGCATGTCCGATATTCATCAGAACGTCGGGCATGCACTACCAAATGACACCGTTGACGGCGCCATCATCGTGCCGTCGGTCGTAGCGGTACGACTGCGACGCGCGGTCGAATTTAGGTTTAACGTCTAGCGGGAAAGCCGCCGCCAGATAGTCAAGCTGCGTGGCTCCGCCCCTTCGGCTAGTTCGATGACCGAATTACAGCGGAGGCTCGGCAGGGCCCCGCGCCGAATCATCTGCCAGCGCATATATGTAGGCGGCCACCTCGCCGGTATCGCCGCTCACGGAGACCGGGACGCGCCGATAACCTGACCCCTCGAATTCATCGAGTCGCTGCCAGTGTGCTGGTAGGTGCCGCGAGGCGAAGACGTGGACTCCGACCTCAGGACCTGAGTCGTCCAACACGATCCCGGGGTAACCGTCGGCCGCGCCCCAGCCACGTTCGTGAAGGTGACCTCTGATCGACCCCCGCGTCCAGGTGCCGGAGAGCTCGTCGAGCAGGTGTGCGTTTGGGCGTCCCGGAGCGAGAGTGCCGTATGTCGCTAGTCGGTGCTCCAGTCCGAGTCGGTCTGCCGTACTCATCCCACTATTGTTGCCGCTTGGCCGTGTGCGATGCCCGGTTGTATATCTCGCCGATGCTGATGAACGCCGTCGACGTCGTCGAGTTCCGCTTTAACGTCTAGCGGCAGCTCGCCTTCGTTGAGATTGCGCTGAGGGCTGCGATTCGACGCAGATCACGACCGTGGACGCAGTATCAACGGTTCATTGGGCCCTCGCGGCGAGGGCCGCGTGCGGCCGCGTTGTGTCAGTGCCAGCTCGTCGCAGACGATCGACCTCGACGAACCCGGCCTGGGCCAGCATCCTCGACATTTCGTCGGCAGGACAGCGATAGGCGGTTGTCACTTTGTGGTCAAAGGATTCGACTTCGTCGCCTTCGAAGAAGCCCACGACGAGCGTTCCGCCGTTGGACATCGCTCTGTGGAATTCGTTGAAGACGTCCGTGAGTTCGCAAGGCTCACAGTGAATCAGAGAATACCAAGCGAGCATGCCGTGTAGTGATCGGTCAGTCACGTCGAGCGCGCGCAACGAGCCAACCGCGAAATCGACCGCGGGCCAGTTCGAACGGGCATTGGCGATGAAGTGCGGCACCAGGTCGATGCCGCGCGCGGTCAGACCGAGACTCGTCAAGTAGGCCGTAAGGTGGCCGGGCCCGCAGCCGGCGTCTAGGACAGTGCCGTTGCAGTGACCGAGATTGCGGGCGAGAAATCCGAGGTCGTCAGGATCGACGTGCGCTGCGGCGCCGAACATCCGGATGTAGATGTCAGCCATCTCGGTGTAGCGACGTCTGACAACGGCATCCGTCATTGCGCAGAGTCTAGGTGGACACCTCGTTTCAGCGTCGCACAAGTCCCCCGATCGCGCTAGAATTCTGTACATGACGACGCTGCCCCTGGCTGAGGTTCGGGCGAATCTTTCCAAGCTCATCGACGAGGCCGTCCGCACCCACCTTCGTATCGAAGTCACTCGACAGGGCCGGCGCGCGGCCGTGATTCTCAGCGCCGACGATTACGACTCGATCATCGAAACGCTTGATATCTTGAGCGACCCAGTTCTGATGAAGGAGCTCCGCCAAGGGCAGACAGACGTCGCGCGCGGGGACTTCCGCACAGTTGACGACGTGACGAAGGAGATGCGGGCCAAAGAGCGATTGCCCAAGTGACCTATGAAGTGATCTTGTCCCCGTCGGCACTTAGGGCTCTGTCGGAAGGGCGTCCGGAGCCGGTTGTCGCGGCCTGCATTGAGTTCATCACGGGACCGCTGGCCGAGAATCCGCGCCGTGTTGGCAAGCCGCTTCTAAATCAACTGGCCGGAACCTATTCGGCGAGGAGGGGTGAGTTTCGGGTCATTTACGACATCGATGACAACAGGATTCGTGCCGAGGTCATTTCGATTCGTCACCGACGAGGTGCTTACCGCACATGACAGGTTGGTCGCCGGCGTAACTCTGTCGAGTTTCGCTCAACGTGTAAGGGCCGAGGTCAGAAATAGCGCGCCAACGATGAGAAACGGCCTCGCGCCGGCCGGAATCTGCGCCGAACCGACCGCCGTGCCTGACTCGCTGCTCCCAGGGCCATCAATGTGATCGCCTGCCGGGCGAAACGCGGTCTTCGGGTGCGGGCGTACCAGGCCTGCGTCGACCTTGCGCTGCGACGGCCCAGGTAAAAGGCCACCGACATCGATGCGACCAGCAGGCAGATCAATTCGAGCGTCGGCATTCGGACAGCATGTCCGATGGTTATCGCGGCAAGGTCACATACCGGATACGCCTACATCCCTGATCTGCCGGTTGATCTCGGCCTGCCGCAACAGAAATCGCCCCTCGTCCAGCTTCTTGCGTCGCATCCAGCTGGTGACCTCGGTGTTGCACTTGCTGGTGTTGCACGAACGGCAACACGGCACGACGTTAGCGAGCTCGTAACGTCCGCCGCGCGATATGGGCAGAACGCAATCCTTCTGCAGCGGCGTGCCGATCTCCCCGCAGTACGCGCAGCCACCCCAGGCCAATTTCAGGGCATCCCACTGCAAAACGGTGAGGTTGTGCACCTTGGCGGCGATACGCCGCCTGCGACGACGTGCGTACCTGGTTGCGCGCGTTGGCCTTCGGGTCGGCACCGATTGAGGTTAGCGCGGGGCCGGAACTGTCAACGATCTGGAGAGCGGCGTGTCTATCTGGATTCTTCGTCGCCGAGGCCTGAATCAGGTTCGCCCTCGTCGACGTAGAGGCTGTGCGGCGCATCGACGTCGGCGGGATCGTGGAGGGTCCGCGGCATCGGTCTGAGATTGCTCGGCCAGCTCGGGTCGACCACGGGATCGGCGCGGCCCTGACGGACGCGGCGGAGATAGAAGACCCATCCTCCGACGACCAAACCGATCACCAACAACGTGAGGGCCGGCGCTAACAGGTCACTCACGACTACCCCCAATCCGAAGTGTATTCACAGGTGGACTGTCATCACACGCTAAAGGTCTTGAGGCCCGCTGCGCCAGTTACGCCCTACTCGGCGGCGGCAATAACCGCGAGGTATCCAGTTCGATGAGGCAGAATCGCGCAGGTGACCACGCCGCCGCCGCAACGCCCGGGGCAGCCCGGTCGGCAGGGCAGGGGTGACCCGCATCAGGACCCTGCCACGCGTCGAATTCAGCGTCCAGCCCGGCCGCCGGAACCTCCGACCGAGCAGATCCGGGCGCGCAGACAGCCCCCCGATGCGGCGCCGACCGAGAAGATCCGGGCGCCGCGACCGCCCGGAAGCACACCACCGCCGCCTGGCGCTCCGCTTCCGTTACCACCGCCCCCCGGAGCACCTCCGCCTCCGCCCCCGTCGCCACCGCAGCAGGCGGCCGAGCCCCCTGTCGCCAAGAAACGGCGCGGCAGGGGATTCCTCAACACGCAGTCGATCATCCTGATCGCCCTCATCGTCGTCGCCCTCATCGCGGGCGGCCTGGCCGGCGCCGAACTCTACGCGCGCAACCGCGCCGATGGCGTCCTCGTCGATGTCGCGGAATGTGTTGTGCAAGACGGCGTCACGATTTCCTACGGCGTGAATCCGCCGTTCCTGTGGCAGCACATCACCGGCCATTACACCAACATTTCCGTCACGACGGCCGGACGAAATGTCCAGGACGCCAACGGAATGACGGCCGACGTCACCGTTTCCGATGTGCGATTGCACGAAACCGGCGACTCCAAGGGCACCATCGGATCGCTGACTGCGACGCTCGATTGGAAGTCCGCAGGCATCAAGGAGACGTTGGCGGCCAACCTTCCCGCCGTCGGAAACCTGATCACCGGCGTACGCACCGATCCCGCTGCGGGCACCATCGTCGTGGATGCGGGCGACAACAGCGTCACCGCCAAACCCGTGGTCACCGACGGTGATCTCAATCTCGAGGTGCTCGAGGTGACTGGTCCGTTGCCGAAGGACGCGGTGCAGACGGCGCTCAACGACCTGACCAGGAAGCTCAACGACAACTATCCGCTCGGCATCCACGCCGATAGCGTCGAAGTCACCGATAGCGGCGTCGTCGGCAAGTTCTCCAGCCAGGATGCGTCGATTCCCAAGGAGGACGCCAACCCCTGCTTCGCGCGGCTGTAGAGAGCTAGCGCGCGACGAGGCGGAAGACAGGGATCTGGCGTCCGCTCGCGGCCGTTTTCGCGCGGTAGTCGCCGTAACCGCCATACACCAGCTCCGCCAGTCCGAACAGGCGTGCGTGCTCGTCAGGGTCGGTGACCTCGGTCGCGATAAATCGATCGAAGCCGAACTCACATTCCGGGTGGGCCTTCAGGTTGTAGTACCACTGCGGATGTTTCGGGCCGCCGGCGTTGGAGGCGATCAGGATCGGATCGGGGCCGTCGTGGAAATAGGTGAGTTGATGCTCGCGGCGCAGACCAGACTTGGCGCCAGTGCTGACCAGTGGCGCCGTCGCGCTACCGCCGACAATCGTCGGATAGCGCCCTCCGGTTGCTCGATATAGCCACGGGTCGATTCGCCAGAAGGTTTTGCGCGCGATGAACTGCCCCGGACGGGTCCGGAAGACGCGCTCATTGGCCTTGTTCCAGCGCGAACGCTTCTTGTGCGGATCCACGTAGTGGAGCGGCAGCGGCATGGGCGGACGATAACGTCGCCAAGGCGTCCGAATACCGATTCCGACAATTCAGTGGCTGGGAAAAGCGCTGCCCGCCACTACTTGAACATGCAACGGCAGGGTGATCCGCTCGTCGTGGTCCTCGAGCCGAACCGTGTAGGAGTGCAGCCCACCGTTGGGCTCGATGGGCAGCGCAATCGGCGGCGTCACCATGAACGCGATCCGGCTGGGCACCGTGAAATAGGACGATCGCGCAGGCGTCCACTTCTGGCCCGACGGGCCCGCCGCATCGATGTGCAGACCGAATTGCTTGCCCCGGTCCTGCCTGCTCACCTCGCAGAAGATGACACAGCGGGTCGCGAACGCGGTCGACCCGTCCGCCACCGTCGTCGATGTCCAGCACCCACCGGTCACGTTGAGCATGTCGTCGACCACTTCGGCGTGGTTGGCGAAGAAGGCATTCGTCAGGCGCACCCACGAAAGCTATCGCATCAGCCCCGCTGACACGGGCTAACCGAGTACGACGGCGATCTCGTCGCTGAGCCGGTATCCCTCATTCAGCGGCAGCGCGTCGCCGCTCCAGAACTTTCCGGGGTCGAACCAGCTTGTGTGCTTCTCGGTGGTCAGCAGCCCCATCTCCTCGTAGGTGATGGCGACGGTCTCCGCGCAGTAGGCGGTCTCCAGCGCCACCCGCTCGTCGGCTCGCTTGCGCTGAGTGGACTCGCGAACCCGCTTGTCCAGGAAGGGGATTCCGCGGGTCCAATCGCTGGCTGTTGGCACCCGCCCGCGAAACCACCGCCCGGTCAGCCGCGCGGTGCTTGGAAAGGGTGTGCCGTCCATCCGCGCGATGACGCGCAGCACCTGGTCTTCCTGTTCGCGGGTGGCGTACGGGGAGAGTTGACGTAGCCAGCACCGCTGCCCGTAGTTGTTGATCCACCGCTCCACGGCGGCCTTTGCGTCGTTGAGCTGAACCCCGCGATGGTTGGTTCCAGTCCACATGTCCTGCAGCTTTTCGCCGAGCTCGGCATGCCACATCAGAGGCGGCATATCGTCGATCGCCACGGTCATGCCGACATGGTTGACCGGGGCGTTCGTCATGGTCTGTATCGCGCGATCCGGTCGGGAATCGCCGCGGAACAGCCAGATATCGCCGGTGCGGGTCTCGTTGAGGGCGCGCTCGAGGGTGACGGTATTCGCATCCACGAGGCGAAGCTTAGGCACACTGACGGGCATGCGGAGCATCTGGAAGTGGGTTGGCATGGCCGGTGTCGCAGGCGTCGTCGCCGGTGGCGCGCTGGTGGCGCGTGATCAGCGAAAGCGAAATTCATACACCCCCGACGACATCAGGGCGCGGCTGCACGCACGGCTCGCGGAGTCCGAGCAGAAGAAGGGTTAGCGCAGCGGGTACGTGACCGCTCTGCCCACCGATGCGATCCCGCCGAGTATCGCGACGCCGATCCCGCCAAAGTGGTCCAGAAGCCACCCCCGGACTCGGCCGCAGGCTCGGGCTGTGGTTGTTCGCCATCTTCTGGTAGGTGCACCTTCATCGCCGTTTTATCGGGAAATCTGATGTCGACGGTCGTGCCTTCCGAGGAGCTCGTTTCGCGGATCCTGATCCGTGTTCCGTCGTCAAGTAGACGCTCCGTGCCCGGATAGGTGCTAGGCGGTGCGGGCATGCCGTTCGCCGTCAGATACTCGTACAAGGCCCTGATCTCGGCCGTGTGTACCGGGAACTATCTGACCAGTCGCCGAAGGCGTTACAGCAGGCGACGTTTGATCTCATACGGTCGCTGGTAGATGACGGCCTCGCCGTCGTCGGCGATCGGACCGAACAGGGTTTCGTGGCCTGGACCGTTCCCGTCTTCGACGGGCTAGAGCGCATCCGGGCGGACGTTGCGGCAAGTATCGCAGACCAGGCTGTCGGTGATTTCGATCCGCCTTGGCTCAAATTGACGAAGGAGGGTCGGCGAGCGGCCCTGGCGGTTCCGGTTCAAGGCGGTGGCGAATCATCAGATATGGCTGTCGGGCAATGGGATTGGCCGTTCGTAGATGCGGCCCGCGAAGTGCTGGTATACGGCACAATCGATTGGATAGCGCTCGGTCAAATCCATTGGCGTGTGATGGAAGTCAGCCCAGGCGAATCTATCGCGGTGTTGCAGCTGCGGACAGTTGAGCTGATCGCCGACCTCGTTACAGGTGGGCTTACCGAGGTGGGGGCCTTCGGCAGCGGGGCTTTTGGGTTCGTTCCCTGGGAGGACTCGCTGGACGATGCTGGAACTGACCGGGAAGGGTGAGTTGCTCGCGCGCGCGATCGAAGCCCAGACTGAGCCGAAACGCTAGCCGTGCCTGGCACCGGCGACCGCCGGGGCCGCTGCGAGTTTGTCACGCAGCTGGTCCAACGTCAGCACCCACGCCACCCCGCCCGCCATCAGTTCCAGGGCCATCTGGTGATGGTCGGCGCCGCGCATGCTGCCGACACACTCCTCGATGAGCACCGGCCGGTACCCGCGCGCGGACGCGCCGAACGTCGTCGCGTACACACAGGTGTCGGTGTTGATGCCGGCCAGCACCACGACGTCGGGCTGCAGATAGCGGCGCAGAATCATCTCCAGGTCGGTCAGATGAAAGCTGTCCATCTCTCGCTTGTTGCCCATCATGAAGTCGCCGTCGGCCACCAGTGCGGCCATCACCTCTTCACTGCCCGAACCGGCGACCCTGTCCACCCGCGTGCGCGCGGGCGCGATGCGGTTCTGCGAGAGGCCGGCCCGCTGGCCCGCCAGTGTGTACGGGGCGTGGTGTCCGCCCAGCGCCGCCTCCTGCGGTCGGCGACTGACGTAACAGTGCACGACGGGAATGCCTGACTCCCGGCACAAATGGAGCATCGCCGCGGTGTTGGCGACGACGTTGTCGGCGACGTCGGCGGCAACCGGCGCGGTCGCCACCGACGGGTCCAGAAAGTCGCGCTGCATATCGATCGTCAGCGCAACGGTCTTGGCGGGATCGATGACCAACAGGTCGCGCATCGCGCGCTTGTAGTCCTCGCGGTCGTGTACCTCAATTGTCCGGGTCATGCGGATGTCCTTCCAGCGACACCGATCGTCCTGCCGCTGGGCGCCGGGGGCAACGTTGGATGCCCGGATGTTTCGGCGTCGAAGGTTTGCGCTGAGGTCAGGCGGCTTGGACCGCGTATAGGCGGTGCTGTCCTGAGAAGCCCTTCAACTCGACGTCGCGGCCGTCGTCGAAGGCGATGTCGTCCCGGCCGTCGACCGACTTCCGGACCGCCTCGCTGACCAGTGTCTGCCCTCCGTCGGCCTCCGCGGCCACGCGTGCCGCCATCGCGACATTCCTGCCGAACAGGTCGTCACCCCGACGCACCGACTTGCCCGCGTGAATGCCGATCCGGACCCGGATCCCGTTGGGGCGCCGACGAAGTGCCCGTTGCACGTCGATGCCGCACCGCACCGCCTGTTCCGGCTCGGCGAAGGCGACCATGAATCCGTCGCCCTGGCTCTTGACGACGTGACCCTTGTGGCTCTGCACGTATCGCCGGATCAGCTTGTCGTGTCTGCTGATCAGCCGGACCCACGCCCGGTCACCGATGCGCTCGTTGAGCGCCGTCGACTCCTCGATGTCGGAGAAGAGGATCGCGACCTTCCCGTCGGGCGCCAGCCGGGCCAGGTCGGGCCGCTCCACCTCGGCCCAGTCCGCGAGGTCTTCGATCGAAGAGGCAACCGCGGCGCCGAACCCCTCCTTGCGGATGATGGTCGCCGTCTGCCAGAGGTTCTTGACGGCCTCGCGGCCGCCTGACAGCAGCATGTTGCGGGCATCCACCCGGCCGCGCAGTTCCTCGGCTTCGCGCCGGACGCGGGTCAGCTGCACCCAGAGGACGACGAGCGCGACGGCCTCGGCGATGGCGACAGCCGCCAGAACATAGGCGGCGATCTGCATCCCGGTCACCGGTCAAGTATTGGATGCTGGTCCGGTGAAGCCGAAGGCGCCCTACTACGAGAGCAGGTTCATCCGCGCGAACGACCCCGATGGTGCCCGTGCGCTGTGGATGCGCTCGACTCTTTTGCTGCCGACGGCGGGCGTGCCCGTCGCCGACTCATGGGTGATGCTCTTCGATCCCGACGGGTCGGGCAACCGGGCACTCAAGCAGCCGCATCCGATCGACCAGTCCGATTACCGGTATGACAACTGGACCGCCCGGATCGGCGAAACCTCCATCGACGACTGGTCCGCAAGCGGGTCGGTCACCGCAGCGGACCGGTCGGCGCGGTGGGACCTGCGGATCGCACCCGGCGCCGCCGCTCCGGTCAAACTGCTGACCGACCGCGCCTACAAAGCCAAGTTCCCGACCGCAAAGACGACGGTTCGTGACCCGCTCGCGCGTTTCGATGGCAGCGTCGATTTGGACGACGTCCGCTTCGAGGTGGCCGGCTGGACCGGAAGTGTCAACCACAACTGGGGTCGACGGCACACGCCTGCGTACGCATTCGGCCAGGTGTGCGGGTTCGACGGCGCGCCGGAGTCGAGCCTGGAGATCGTGAGCGCGCATGCGGGGATCGGCCCCGTCTCGCTGCCCGCCGCCACGCTGATGGTGCTCCGCGACACCGGGCGAGAGGTGGCGGTGCGCTCGGTTCTTGCGACCCGCCGTACGCACGGCGACTACCGGCCGTTCAGTTGGTCGTTCGGCGCACGCGTGAACGACGTGACCCTCGACGGTGAGATCACCGCGCAGCCGGGCGATGTCATCGGGCTGACCTATACCGACACCGACGGCGAGTCGAAGTACTGCTACAACTCCGGGCTCGCGACATGCCGTATCCACCTGTCCGGCAGCGGAATCGCGGCGACAGAGCTGACCGCCACCCGTCGCGCGATGTTCGAGATCCTCACCGACACTCGCGCCACGTCGGTGCCGTTGCTGGCCTAGCTCTCCTGGCGAGCAGACGCAAAATCGCACGTTCAGCTGGGGTTTTGTGTGAGTTTGCGTCTGCTCGCGAAGAGGAGTGACCCGCAGAACTAGCTCATCGCGTTGGTGACCGTCGCCATGTCGAAGTAGTCCCGCCAGGCCTTGATCCGCCCGTTCTCGACCTCGAAGACCCCGGTGACGGGCAGCGGTATCGGATCGCCGTCCTTGCGTCGCATGACGTCGGTGCGCTCGTTCATCACCAAGTTGCCGTCGCTGACCTGCCTGTGCACCTGGAAGTCGATACCGTCAAAGGCCGCCGTGAATCCCGCGATGAACCCTTTGATGGCCTCGCGGCCCTGCACGGCATCCATCGGAATGTTGTGATAGACGCCGTCTTCGGCGAAGTAGCCGGCGAGCTCCTCGGGATCGGGCGTCGACCACTTCGAGCAGAATTCGGTGACCAGTTCGTCGGCTGAGCGCGTCATGCCTCGATGAAACGCAGTGAACCGAAGTAAATCAAGCCCGCAAGCACGGCTGACCCGACGGTGCTCAGGTCGACGCCACCGGCCATATCGGCCAGCGGCCCAACGTAGAGCGTGGTGTTCACCGTCAGGATCCCGAACGTGGCGCCGACGACCCAGGCGGCGACGGCAGGCACGTTCCAGCCGCCGGTGAACCAGTACCGGCCACCGCGCCGCCCGTGTGCGAACGCCTGAAGATCAACGGGGTCATACGATTTGGTGCGCAGCGCACCGATCGCCAGGATCGCCACCCACGGCGTGATGACAGCGTTGAGCGCAACGGTCATCGCGGTCACCGAGTCGATGGCGTCGAAGACGAACACCCCGATGTACAGCAATGCGATCGCGACGGCGGCGGTGATGATCGTGGTCTGCGTGCGCTTCAGCCGCGGCGCCAGCCCTTCGAGGTCGAGGCCGCTGGCGTAGACGCACAACACACCCTGGCTCATGCCGCCGAACAACGAGATCACCACGATCGGCAGGACATACCAGGCGGGGGAGGCCGCGACCAGATCGTCGATGTAGGAGTCCGTCGGGTTGGCGAACGTCAACGCCGTGAACGCGCCGAACAGGCTTGGCAACAGCACGCCGATGAACATGCCGGCACCGAGTGCGGTGCAGATCTGCTTGTTGCTGAACCGGATTGACGAGATGCGCCGCGTGTAGTCGCCGATGGTCGGGCCGTAGGAGATCGGCGCGGCCGCGAACAGCACCGCCGACAGCGCCCAGGTCTGCCAGAAGCCGCCCAGTGCGTATTCACCGCCCGACGCGCTGGGGTCGAAGCCGGCGGCGAACGCGAATACACCGAGGATCATCAACCCGCCGACGACCGGCACGACGATCTTCTGGATGGCGACGATTGTGGCGTGGCCGTAGAGCGCCACCGTCACCATCAGCGCGGCGACTGCGGCGTACGCGATGGCATGCACGATGTCGCTCTCCGATGTGCCGAGCAGGCGATGGCCGGCGGCGACAAGGGCGTCGCCACTGGTCCACACCGTGACCGCGGCGAAGGCGAGGGCGATCGCCAGCGCAAGCCCGGACCCGATGAACCGCCCGCGGATGCCGAAGAACGCGCCACTGGACACGGTCATGTTGGTGCCGGTGCGCGGCCCGATGATCGCGGTGGGCAGGACGGCCAGCGTGCCGACGGCGGTACCGACGGCCATCGAGGTGACCGTCTGCCAGAAGCTCAGGCCGAACAGGATCGCGAAGGCGCCGAAGACGACGTTCGTCCAAGTCAGATTCGCGCCGAGGAACACCGCAGACAGGTTGCGCGGGCCCGAGTCGCGGGCGTCCTCGGGTAGGTATTCGACGCCTGCTGCTTCGACCGCGCCGATGCGGTCCTCGGCGGTGGAGGCGGCGGAGGCGGGGAGTGTTGCGGTCATGAGCTGCTCGATTCGGCTTGTTGACGGGTACTTCAATAGTGTTGATGTAGTGTTCAATAAGAAATCGAGTTCGTCAAGAGGTCATCGATAGGAGAACGAGAAATTGACCGTCCAGGTGCGTGACGCGAAGCGGAAGCTGCCCGCCGAACGCCACGGCGAGCTGCTCGCCAAGGCTGTCGAGATCAGCGCCGACGAGGGGCTTTCCGCGGTGACGCTGCGGCGGGTGGCCACCGATCTCGGCGTGACGCCGGGTCTGGTCAGCCACTATTTCTCGTCCGCGGAGCAGCTGATCATCGCGGCGTTCACGGCCTCCGCGGACGCCGATCTGGCCGAGGCGCGCTCGCGGGTGGCTGCCGTCGATTCGCCGACCGCGAAGATGGACACGCTGATGGATTACGTGCTCGATGAGTCCAGCGAGGACGCCAGCGCTCTCTGGCTCGAGGCGTGGAGCCTGGGCAGACGCAATATCGCGCTGGCCGAAGTGGCCAACACGTTGACCGTCGAATGGCTCGCATGCATCGCCGAGATCGTTCGCTCTGGCGTCAGCTCCGGTGAGTTTCACGTGGCAGACGCCGATGTTTCGGCGCGGCGCCTGTTGACCATGATCGACGGCCTCGGCGCGCAGATGGTCGTCAGAGCCGTTCCCTCCAGCGAAGCCAAGCACATTGCACGGGCGTACTTCACGTCCGAGCTGGGCGTCGGAACGTCCGGTGGAGCGAACCATTAATTGCGTCGTCAATTACCGGTCTCGTCAGCGGTGGAGCCCTATGCTTAGCGCGTAAAACAGTCCATGACCGGCGGAGGGGCGCATGGTCTTGCCGGAGGCGGTGACATGACCGCGGATCTGCTGACGGGGCGCGACAGCGAACTCGGGGCGATTCGTCGTGCGCTCAGTGGGGCGGGCAGCCACTGCGGCGTCGTGATCTGTGGTGCGGCAGGCGTCGGCAAGACGCGATTGGCCCGCGAGGTGCTGGCTCGCGCACAGGCCTCCGGTGAGCGGACGAACTGGATCACTGGAACCGAGTCGGCGCGTCCGCTGCCGCTCGGCGCCTTCACGGGTTCCATCACCGACACGGCATCCGGTTCGATGCCCGATGTCGGCCGTCTCATCAATTCTTTTATCGCGCAACAGCGCCAGGGCAAGGTCCTGATCGGCGTCGACGACGCCCACCTGCTGGACGGACTGTCCGCCCACGTCGTGCACCAGCTCGCGCAGACTCGAGGGCCGCGACTGGTCGTCACCGTGCGTACCGGAGAGCCTGAGCCCGACGCTGTTACCGCGTTGTGGAAAGACGGCCTGCTTGTCCGCCTCGACCTCGAGCCGCTCTCGGAGAAGGGGACCCGCAGCCTGATCGAAGCGACCCTCGACGGGCCGGTCGACGCCCGTAGCGCGCAACGGTTTTGGAAGCTCACC
This sequence comes from uncultured Mycobacteriaceae bacterium, assembly GCA_902826815.1. GTDB lineage: Bacteria > Actinomycetota > Actinomycetes > Mycobacteriales > Mycobacteriaceae > Mycobacterium. The sequence goes on along the minus strand of CADEGF010000023.1, from coordinate 52,109 downwards.
GGCGGTAATGCCCTGTTCCTTCGGCAACTGCTGAGCGATCAGGTCGCTGCGGGGCGGATGCGCCAGGTCGCCGGGGTGTGGATGTGGGATGAGCGAGTTGCGGTGTCGCAGAACATCACCGACATGGTGGGCAGGCAATTGGGTGAGCTGTCCGACGGAGTGGCGCTCGTCGTCGACACGTTGTCGCAGTGCGAGCCGTTGGCCGTCGATGTGCTGTGCACGGTGGCCGACCGCTCCGACCTGGAATCGGCCGAGCAGATGCGCCTGGTCAACGTCGAACGCTCCGGTAACGAGCGGATGGCCCGGCTGGCGCATCCGCTCTACGGCGAGCTCCGGCGGTCCGCCGCGGGTGAGATGTACCTGTCCCGGATTCGCGGGAAGTTGGCCCAGGGCCTCGGTGAAAAACCCGATGTCGACATGCAATCCACGGTGCGGCGCGCCCTGCTCACGCTCGAGTCTGACCTTCCTGCCGACCCCGATCTCTTCGTCGATGCCGCGCGCTTCGCGATGACACTTCTCGACCTCGATCTGGCAGACCGATTCGCCGGAGCCGCCGTGTCGGCGGGCGCCGCTGAAGCGCCCGGCGTGCAGGCCATGAACCTGGTGCTGCGCGGCCGAGGCGACGACGCCGAGAAGTTCCTCAAGGAGATCACCGCCGAGGGCAACGAGGATATGCACCGGTGGTCGACCGTGCGCGCGGCCAATCTGATCTGGACACTTGGCAGGCCGACCGACGCCGCGGTCATCCTCGAGGGCCTCACCGGCGGCCAGGAGACGCCGACCGAGCAGGCGTCCCGCGCAGCGGTGGAAGCGTGTGTCGACGCGGTCTACGGCCACTGCGAGCTCGCTGTCGAAAAGGCCACCGCCGCACTGGATTCGCAGCAGCTCGGCGACTTTCACGCGATGATGGCATCGTTCGCGTTGGCGATGTCGCTCGGCGCGCTCGGCCGGGGAGATGAGCTGACGGCCGTCGCAGACCGGGCCCTCGACCGTGCGTCGACGTCGTTTCAGACCGCGCATCTGCGGTTCTGGTTCGGTGGCGTCTATGCCCGCGCCTGCAGGCTCACCGGCCGAATCGACGACTGCGCGAAGCTCGCCAAGCAGATGGCCGACTCCGTCAACGACGTTCCTGGCCTGGCCTACGCCAACCTGGTGTTCCTGCTGGGTCAGTCCGATCTCATGCGCGGAGACCTGCCCGGCGCGGCAAAGCTTCTACACGAAGCGCTGGCGGGCGTCGAACACCACAGCATCACAACCGGTTTGCGGCCTGCGACCTGCTTTGCGCTGACGGAGGTACACGCCAAGCTCGGCCAGTCGGCCGAGGCGAATGCCGCCCTCGAAGAGGCGCGCGAGAATGTGCCGGACACCTACGTGTACATGCACACCGCTTTGGCGATCGCGACCGGATGGGCACTCGCGGCGGGCGGATATCTGTCCGACGCGGTGGGAACCGTTCTCCAGGCAGCCGCCAATGCGCGCGACCGGGGTCAGCCCACCCACGAGTTGATCTGTATGCAGGTAGCGGCCCAGTGGGGCGACGCGTCCATGGCGAACAGGGCGCGCGCGCTTGCCGACGAATTGTCGCTGCCGCTGGCCGATGCCGTTGCGCGCCATGTGGAATCGCTGGCGGCCAAGGATGGCGAAGGTCTGCTCGCGGCGTCGAACGAGTACCAGGCGCTCGGCGACAAGGCCACGGCCGCCGATGCTGCCGCGCAGGCGGCGGTGGCGTTCTCGCAGAATCAGCTGCGCAGGCGTCGGCTGTACGCGGCGGCGATCGCGCAGGGGCTTTCCGACGAGTGCGGTGGCCTGAGCACGCCCGCGCTGCGGAGTCCGACGGGGCACCCGCTCACCGAGCGGCAGCGTGAAATCGTCGAGCTCGCCGTCGCCGGCATGTCGAACAAGGACATCGCGAAGCGGCTGTTCATGTCTGTCCGCAGTGTCGAGGGCCATCTGTATCGCGCCTGCCAGCGCGTCGGCGCGAACTCGCGCGAGGAGCTGGCCGCCATCATCCGGAAAGGCCCGACCGCCGCGGACTGACTGCTCACAGTAGCGGCGGCTATCCATATCGGGAACTCCGGCAACGCTGCCGCTAATTTACGGGTACCCGAAGAATTGTAACGGGGTGCTCAAACTTATTGCGGCAGAGCGCATTTCAATCCGGTCGAGTTGCGGGTCGCGCAGAGGTATCTGTAACATGGGTTCCAGCGAAGGGGAGTAGCCCCCAATCGGGTAATCGACACACTGGTCCTGCTGGACCCGGTTCCCGAACCGGCCGAGAGGTCGGTGGGCGAGACCTTCGGCCGTAGACCGTATCGGTTGCCGGCCGGAGGCGTTTTTCGAAGATTCCTCCGATCAGCAGCCTCCGACCGAGGAGACCTAGGTGTTCGCAGCCGTGCTGCTGAGCTTCGCCGTCATCTTCGTCGCCGAGCTGGGCGACAAATCGCAGCTGATGGCGATGACGTTCGCGCTGCGTCACAGCTGGTGGGTGGTGCTTGGCGGGATCACCGTCGCGACCACGGCGATTCACCTCATCTCGGTCGCGGTCGGCCATTACCTCGGTGCGGCGCTGCCGACACACCTGCTGGGCATCCTCGCCGGGGTGGCGTTCGTCCTGTTCGGGTTGTGGACGTTGCGGGGCGACAGCCTCTCCGATGACGAGGCGACACGTGCCCAGCGCTCCACCGCACCGGCATTCTTCGCGGTCACCTCGGCTTTCCTCCTCGCCGAACTCGGCGACAAGACGATGCTCGCGACGGTGACACTTGCCGCCGACAACGACTGGGTCGGCGTCTGGATCGGCTCGACGCTGGGAATGGTGGCCGCCGACGCGCTGGCCATTCTTGTCGGCGCCATCGCGGGTAAGCACCTTCCCGAGCGGTTCATTCAGATCACCGCCGCTGCCCTGTTCGTCGTCTTCGGCGCCTTCATGTTGCTTGACAGCTTCTTCCCCGCGCTGGCGGGCGTGGCGATGGTCGCCATCTCGCTCGGTGTCGTGGTGCTCATCGGAGCGGTGCTACGCGCACTCCCGCAGCGGTTCCGTCCTGCGGTGATGCGCCCTGCCGCCGCTGCGCCGACCGTCGGTGTCGGGGGAGCCGAGACCTCCTCGACCGAAGCCCGCTGAGCAGACGCGAAAACCCCCAGAAACCGCGATTTTTGGGGGTTTTCGCGTCTGCTCGCGAGGCAAACTGAAGCCGCTAAAAGCCTTCGGTGAGCACCCGATCCAGCGCGTCGGCGTAGAAGTCCGCGCCCTCGACGTCGATGCACAGCGGCGGCTTGGTCTTGAGAATGTTCATGTAATCGCCCGTCGGCTGGATCACCACACCGAGTTCGAGCATCCGGTTACAGATCGCCGCGGTCTCCTCGACGGCAGGCTCGAGGGTGTCCCTGTCGCGGACCATCTCGACACCCAGATACAGCCCGATGCCGTGCACGGTGCCGATGATCGGGTGTTTGTCCTGCAGCGCTTGCAGTCTCGCCTTCAGGTGCGCGCCGACCTGCGCCGCGTTCTGTTGCAGCTTCTCATCGCGCAGGGTGTCGAGGACGGTGATACCGATCGCGCAGGACAGCGGGCTCCCACCGGTGGACGAGAAGAAGTAGCCCTGGCTGCGGAACCGGTCAGCGATGTCGCGGCTGGTGATCACTGCGCCGAGCGGCGAGCCGTTGCCGGTGGATTTCGCCACCGAGACGATGTCGGGCACGACGTCCTGCTGTTGGAAGCCCCAGAACCAGTTGCCCAACCGGCCGTACGCGACCTGGACCTCGTCGGCGATGGCCAGGCCGCCTCCGCCGCGCACCGCCGCATACACCTGCTCCAGGTAGCGGTCCGGTAGCGCCATTCCGCCTGCGTTGCCGTACACGGATTCGGCGATGAACCCGGCGGGTGCCCGTCCATCGGCGATCAGCTCCTGAATCTGGGCGACCGCGTCAACGGCGTAACGATTGGCGTCGGCGCCGCGGTACTTGCCGCGGAAGCTGTTCGGCGACTCCACGGTGTGCACCCAGTCAGGCCGGGTGGCAAGGGCATTCGGATTGTCGGCAACCGATGTCGACACCGCGTCGGTGCCGTACGTCCACCCGTGGTAGGCCTCGCGAACCGCGACGATGTCGCGTCTGCCGGTCGCCGCCATCGCCAGCCGTAGCGCCAAATCGCTTGCCTCCGAACCAGAGTTCACCAGGAACACCGTGTCCAGAGGTTCAGGCAGCATGGCGGCGAGCCGCTCGCTGAACTTCACCACCGCTTCGTAGTTGAAGCGCGAGTTGGTGTTCAGCTTCCGCAGCTGTCGTGATGCGGTGTCGGCGACGCGTGGGTGCGCGTGACCGAGGACCGTGACGTTGTTGACCATGTCGAGGTAGCACCGGCCGGCTGTCGACATCAGGAAGTGCCGCCAGCCGCGTTCGATCTGCGGCGGCCTTGCGTAGTAGTGCTCCTGCACCGGCGCGAAGCTGTCGTCGCGCCGGGCCAGCAGGTCGTCGTCGCGGTGTGTTTCGGGCAGGTCGGGAAGTCCCAACAGCGGGCGCGGGTCTCGGCTGAGCGCAAGCCATCCCTTCGCGAGTTCTGCAGTGGTGAGCTGCGGCGCCTGCGGTGCATCGACGGGCTGCACACGTGCCTGCGCCCAGCGGGCCGCGGACATGTCGGCCAGCAGATCACCTGCGCGCAACCGGTCACCCGGCGTCGCGACCGGGGTGACGCCGGACAGCGTCAATTGATGGCCGCCGCCGCGCAGCGTGATGCTGCGCTCAACCGTATCGACGACCTCGCCGTCCCATGGCGCCGCTGCCCGGACATCCGTCGCGGGCCAGAGGCTGATGCCCGTCGGCACCACGTCGGGACTGTCCTGGCTCAGCGGACGGGCGCAGGCCAGCCGTGGCTGACCGAATCGGGTTACCACCAGGGTGGCGCCGTTATCGACTGCCTCCCTTGCGAGTTCGTCTTCGACGTCGGGCCGCAGCCATCCGCCCGGCACGAACGCGTCGTCGTACGCATCCGACTGCGACGACAGATCCAGCGTCACCGCCGAGTCCTGATCGAGGCCATCGATGAGCGGAGCGTCGACCGAAACCACGACCGGCTCACCCGCAAGCCCGAGGTCCGCCTTGATCACTGCGGTCATCACGTCGACCGGGATGGAGGTGGCCTGCTCGAACATCCGGATCTCGACGACGGACTGCCCGCTGACGTAGGCGTTGTCGGGATCGAGGACGGCCTGTTGTGCACCGCTGACGATCAGCACGGCCGTGCGGAGCACCAGTAACGGCCACAGCACTTCGGCCTCGTCGGCGCTCAACGGGCGGATCGCGTGAAATGCCCTCACCCCGGGCAGGATCGACGTCGGATCGCTTCCCGGATGGCCGAGCACCGAGGACACCGTGATCGCCAGTTCCGAAACCGCCCAGGAGTGCGACAGGTCGCCGAAATCAATGACGCCGTCGGGGTGGGGGTCCCCACCGACACCGCGGGTCACGACGAGGTTGGCATCGGTCAGGTCGAGATGTGTGGCCTGCCGGGGCAGCCGGTCGGCGAACGGGCTGATCCGCGCCCATGCGGCAGCCGCCGCGTCCTCGGCCGTGGCCCGCCGCGACGGGTCGGTGACGTGGGAAGCCAGTTGCGTGACAACGTCCGCGCCGTAGCGAAGGTCCCACTGCAGGGCACGGTCGAGTCCCGGATGGGTGAACCCGGCCAGCGCGCGGCTCACTCGCGCGGCCACCTCGCCGAGGCCCGCGACGGCGGCGGGCGGCAGGTAGCCCGATTCGTACAGGGTGCCGCCTGGCAGAAACCGCAGCAGCCGAACGTACGCGGTCTTGTCGAGCAGACCCGTTATCGCGGTGCACTTCTCGCCTGCGAGGTTCGGCAGCGGCACCGCGATACGCAGCGCAGGCTCGGCCTCGGCGATCCGGTCCGCTGCGGCGTCCTGGGCGTCCAATTCCGTTGCGTTGAAGGCGGGATTCGCGATCTTGAGGATTCCGACGATGTCGTCGCTGGCGTCGTAGATGACGAAATTGCAGTCCTGGTTGCTGCCGAGCAGCTTGGCCCGGGCCGTGATCCCGTAATGCTTCTCGACGATCTGCTCGGCCTGCGTTTCGGTCACCTGCGGGCCGGGCAGTTCGGGCTCTTCGAGAAAGTTGAAGCCGACGGTGCGGCGTGCGGTACTCATCGGAGGGCGAACTGCACCACGGCGTCGCTGAACGCGTCGTTGTCGTCACCGGCGGCGGTGTGCCCGGCGCCCGAGAGCTCGACGAACTCGGCGTTGGGCACCTTCTCCAGGAAGTCCTTGACGCCCTCCTCGCTCACCACGTCGGACAGCCTGCCCCTGATCAGCAGGATCGGGATGGTCAGTGCCATGACAGCCTGCTCCAACTTCGCCACCCGAACGAACTTGTCGTCGGCAGGCACGGTCAGAAACGCCGGATCCCAATGCCAGAACCAGCGCCCGTCGCGCAGCCGCAGGTTCTTCTTCAGCCCCTCGGGACTGCGCGGTTTCGTTCGATACGGGAGATACGACGCGACAGCTTCTGCGGCCTCGTCCAGTGACTCGAAGCCGTTCAGGCCGCTGGCCATGAACTCACGAATGCGTGCGCTGCCGTCCTTCTCGTACCGCGGTACGACATCGACGAGGACCAGCTTCGTCACCTTCTCCGGCCCGGCTTCGTGGGCGACGGGCATCGCCGTCATGCCGCCCATGCTCGCGCCGATCAGGATCGTCGGCCGACCGATTTGGTCGAGCACCGAGTGTGTGTCCGTGCACAGCGCGTCGACGGAGTAGTTCGCGTCGGGCGCGCGGTCGCTGTCGCCGTGGCCGCGGGAGTCGAGCGCAACCACGTGCAAACCCGTGTCGGCCAGCACCTGGCACGTGTTCTTCCAGGAGTAGCGGTTCTGCCCACCGCCGTGCAGGAACAGCACCGACGGTCCCGTCGCAGTTGCCCGATTCCACTCATCTGCGATGAGGGTGAGGCCGTCGGCCCCCCGAAACTTCACCGTCTGCAACTCGCTGTGCCCAGTGCTCACGGACGTCCTCTCGCCAACCCCCGCGCTCACGTTACCCAGCGGAAAAACGCCGTTTCACCGATGGTGACCTAACGCCAGAAACCGTCATCCCTACAATCTGCGAACGTGCAGCCCGACTCGCCGAACCTCGATGACCGCCAGGGCATCATCGACGCCGCGTACGGCTGCCTGTCCGAACCGCACAGCGGTCCCATCCCGGTGGCTGCGATCCTCGAGCGGGCCGGCCTGTCCACCCGCGCGTTCTACCGCCATTTCGCGTCGAAGGACGAGCTGTTCCTCGCGATGCTGGAGCAGGAGGCCAGTGCGTTGGCCGGTCGGCTGGACCGCATCGCCGACGAACTGCCCGGCGATCCGGTCAAGCAGCTGACGGCGTGGGTCGACATGATGTTCGTCCTGGCCCGCGACCCTGACCTGCGGATGCATCTGACGGTCATCGACTCAGACGAGGTGCGCGCCGCCAAGGGCTATCGGGAGATGCGGGAGCGGCTGCACGCCGACCGGGAGCGGTCCTTGGTGCGGGTCCTTGAGCGCGGCCACGACGACGGGTCGTTCCCGCTGGCCCAGCCGCAGCGAGACGCGGTCGCGATCAGCGCGATCGTCAGTCGGGAGCTGACGGTCTCGGGCCCGGGCAGCAACGACGATTTGCGGCAAGCGCGGGCGCGGGTGCTGGATTTCGCTTTACGGGCGTTGGGCGCGGCCGGCGCCCGCTGATGAGTTTCGCCGGCCTGCGGAGTCTGCACCTTCAGTAGACCCCATAGAAAGGACTCCGCATGCCGGCCATCACTCCGTGTCTGTGGTTCGACAACAACCTCGAGGAGGCTGCGGCGTTCTACGCCTCGATCTTCCCCAACTCATCCATTGAGGAGCTCTACAACGGCACCGAGGACGGTGGGGGCACGCCAGGCGACGTGCTGTGGGGGTACTTCGTCCTGGACGGCACGCGATTCATGGCACTCAACGGTGGACCCCACTTCCAGTTCAATGAAGCGGTGTCGTTCATGGTGCGTTGCAAGGATCAGGCCGAGGTCGACTACTACTGGGACCGACTGGTCGACGGCGGTGAGGAATCCCAGTGCGGCTGGCTCAAGGACCGCTTCGGGCTGAGCTGGCAGATCTGTCCGGAACGACTGCTGGAGCTGACCACCGATCCTGATCCAGCACGGGCGGCCGCCGCCGACAAAGCGATGCACGGAATGAGCAAGATCATCATCGCCGATCTGGAAGAAGCCGCCGCCAACGCCTGAATCCGCGCCAGTCACGTCCTCAGCCGGGCGATCCACTCGATGGTGGCGTCGCTGATCGGCCCGACATCGGCGACGTCGTCGCACTTGGTGACCATCAGCGAGGATTCCGACATGATCGCGATCAACACGCGGGACAGCAGCTGACCCCGCTTCGTCGCGTCCACGTCGAGCACACCCATCCACCTGTCGAAGAACATGAGCGTGTGCTTGCGGCGGATCTGCTCGAAATCGGCGGGGGCATCGCCGGCGGCCATCATCATCGCAGCCTTCCGGTTCGCCCAGATCGCATTCAGGTACGTCCGCACGTGCATTGCGAAGGCCTGCTGGCTGTCCAGGTCGGCGGCGTCGTCGGCAGCCTCGGCCAGGCGCAGCTCGACGTCAGCGGACAGCCGGTCGTAGATCGCCAGGAACAGCTCTTTCTTACCGCCGAAATGGTGATAGATGCTGCCGATGCTGCACCCCGACCGATCGACGATGTCGGCCATCGTCGCCGCCGAGAAACCCCGGGCGTTGAACACGTCGGTCGCCGCGTCGAGGATGCGCTGCTGCGTGGCGTCGGTCCTGGCCCAACGCCGCACCGGCGTCGTCATGCGAACAAGCTAGCGCAGTTCGCTCCACTTTTGGAACTTTGTTCTAGAAGAATCACCGAGGTTCTTTCATTTCGCGGCTGCGCGCGTGGCCGCCGGAAACTTCCCAGCTTCCGGCACGTACGTTGGACGCCGACGATCCATGCGAAGACGCCGGCCGAAACGGCCCGTCGCGCCACAGAGGAGCAAACATGGCAGACGATGCTGCTGCCCCCGAAGGGGAACTGAGCGACGAGGTACTGGAGTCGGACGCAGGAGAAGCCGAGGCCGCTGACTCGGCCGACGAGGACGGGGGCGACGAATCGGCGTCCGCCAAGCCCGCGATGTCGCACGTCCGGCTCGCCACCATCCTCGGACTGGTCGCCGTCGTCGCGCTGGCGGGGCTGTGCGGCTGGCTCGGCTTCCGGACGTATCAGTCGCACAAATCCGCCGAGGAGCGCAGTTTGTTCCTCCAGGTGGGTCGGCAGGCGGCGTTGAACCTCACCACGATCGACTTCGAACACGCCGACGAGGACGTGCAGCGGGTACTCGACTCGTCCACGGGCACCTTCTATGACGACTTCAATACGCGCGCGCAGCCGTTCAAAGAGGTGGTGAAGCAGGCGAAGTCAAAATCCGTCGGCACAATCGCCGAAGCCGGGATCGAGAGCGAGACCGAGGATGGGGCAGAGGTGCTTGTCGCGGTCACCGTCAGGACCTCCAATGCCGGTGCGGCAGAACAGGAGCCACGTGCCTGGCGGATGCGGATCACGGTGCAGAAGGTCGGCGACGAAGCCAAGGTGGCAAACGTGAGGTTCGTATCGTGACCGAAGACAAGCACGCCAGCGAAGAGACCGTCGAGGAAGCTGCGGCCAGGCTGGCCACCGACACCGACTCCGACACCGACACCGGTGACGAGGACGCGGTCGAATCGGGGGGCAAGCACGAGGCCGCCGACGGACCCGTCATCACCGCCGAAGATGAGGCCGCGGTCGCCGGTTTCGCTGAGCCCAAACGTGAGATCGACTGGTCACGCATCGTTGCGTTCGCGGTGCTACCCGCGCTCGCGTTGCTGCTCGCCATCGGCGCAGGCTGGCTGAAATTCCTGGACTCGGGCGTGCGCGAGAGCAATACCGCGCGCGACCAGTCGATGCAGGTCGCCAAGGACAGCACGGTTGCGCTGCTGTCCTATAAGCCCGATACCGTCGAGCAGCAGTTGAGCGCCGCACGGGACAGGCTCACCGGCGAGTTCCGGGATCAGTACACCGAGCTCACCAACAACGTCGTGATCCCCGGCGCCAAGCAGAAGCAGATCTCGGCGGTCGCCAGCGTGCCTGCAGCGGCGTCGGTAACGGCCGATCCCGGCCGCGCCGTCGTGCTGTTGTTCGTCAACCAGACCGTGACGGTCGGCAACGGCGTACCCACTGACACCGCATCCAGCGTCCGCATCACGCTGGAGAAGACCGGCGATCGCTGGCTGATCTCGGAATTCGAACCGGTGTAGTCACCGCAATGCGCGAACCCGAATGGATTGACGTTGCGACTCCCTCGGTGCAACTGCGCGCATTGACGTGGGGGTCGGCCGATGCGCCGATTGCGTTGTGCCTGCACGGCTTTCCCGACACTGCCCACGGCTGGCGGAAGGTCGTGCCCCTGCTGGTCGACGCCGGCTGGCGGGTGGTGGCGCCGGTCCTGCCCGGGTACGGGCCGTCGTCGATCCCCGCCGACGGCAGCTATCACGTCGGCGCGTTGATGGACGACGCGCTGCAGGTGCTGGATGCCGTTGGCTCGACCGGACGCGACGTGGTCATCGGGCACGACTGGGGCGCGGCGGCCGCCGCCGGGCTCGCCGCATTGCCAGACAGCCCGTTCACCAAGTCGGTGATCATGTCGGTGCCGCCGTTCGCGTCATACCAGCCGTGGGGGCGGGCGCCTGATCAAATCCGGCTGGTGGCCCAGATTCCCCGGCAACTGCTTCGCAGCTGGTACATCATGTACTTCCAATTGCCATGGCTTCCTGAGGTTTCCGCATCGCGAGTGGTTCCGATCCTGTGGCGTCAATGGTCACCGGGTTACGAAGACACCGACGTCGACACCCGACTTGTCGAGGAGGCCATCGGCGCGCCCGAGAATTGGCGCGCCGCAATCAGCATGTACCGGCAGAACTTTCGCGGCACCAAGCCGCCCGACGAATACGCGGATCTGCATTCCCTGTTCATGAAGCAGCCCGCGATGCCGTTTCTGTACCTTCACGGCGACGACGACGGCTGCATGGCAGCGGATTACGTCGCGTGGGTCGAACGTCTCCTGCTTCCCGGCGGAGACGCCTTCGTCGTCGAGGGCGCGGGACACTTCCTGCAGCTAGAACAACCGGATGTGGTCGCGGGTCACATCGTCGACTTCATCGGGCGAGGCTGACAGGAGTTCATGACGGTTCGCCGGCTTGCTTCCGTCGATGCGCAGTCGTACTGGATATCGGCCAAGATCCCCAACGACGCGTTCCTGCTGTACGGGTTCGCCGGTGTCCCGGGCGATCTCGAGCAGGCGATCGAAGTCGTCCGGCGTCGGGCGCAAGACTGTGCGGAGCTTCGGCTGCGCATCCGCGACGGCATCGCACTGACCTATCCGGCGTGGGTCAGCGGCGACGTCGAGGCGGGCCAGTTTTCGGTGCACGAGCTCGACGACAACAGCTGGGAGAGCTGCCTGGCGGCCGTCGGCAGACTCGCCGACGACCAGCTCGACCCCCGAGTGTCGCCGTGGCGGGTGCACGTCTTCAGTGGGATCGACGGTGTGCCCACCGTGTCGGGAGCAGGCACGGTGGCCGTCGTGCAGATGTCGCACGCCTATGCAGACGGCGCGCGATCCTCGGCGTTGGCGGCGCGGCTGTTCGGGCGCGCGGAAGACGTCGCGCCGGTATCGACGCCTCGGCTGCGCGGAGTCAAGCTGCCGTGGCGCGGCTTCCTCGCGGCTCGCGCGCAACGCAGGCTCACCGAGGACACCGAGGACGGCCTCGTGCCGCCCCAGGCGCCGACGCGTCCTGCGTTGCGAACCAACGCCCGACCGGCGGGCGCGCGCAGCGTGCGCACCCTGGTCCGGCGCCGCGATCGAATGCCCGGTCCAACGGTGACGGTCGGCGTGCTGTGTGCGGTGTCCACCGCGCTGTCGGCCCATCTGCGGGCGATGGGCGACGACCCTTCGACACTGGGCGCCGAGGTGCCGATGGCGAAAACCACTGCACGTGAGGCGAATAATCACTTCGGCAACGTCGGCGTCAGCCTGTATCCGGAGCTGGGCGTCGACGAGCGCGAGGCGCGCATCGTCGCCGATCTCGCCGATCGCCGGCGACGGGCAGGACATCCGGCGATGCGGGCCGCAAGCAGGGCGACCGCAGTGGTGCCCGCGCCGCTGTTGCGCTGGGGTGTGGCGCAGTTCGATCCGACCGTGCGATCGCCAACCGTGACCGGCAACACCGTCGTCTCCAGCGTCAACAGGGGTCCAGCGGACCTGTACTTCGGGGACGCACCCGTGGTGCTCACCGCTGGCTATCCGGCGCTGTCACCGATGATGGGCCTCACCCATGGCGTGCACGGGATCGGCGACACCATCGCCGTCAGCGTGCATGCAGCCGAGTCGGCGATCGGCGACGTCGACGAATACGTCGCCCGGCTCGACGCCGCGTTGCCAGGATGAGTGCCGTGACCGCCGGGGCTTAGATGGTGCTGCGCAGCGAGTCGATTCCGACGTCGAGCGCGGCCTCGAGGTAGCCGATATCGCCTGTCGCCAGAAGGACGCCGACGCCACCCTGAATGCCTGCCAGCAGCGCGGCGGCTGTCCGATCGGCATCGAGCCTGCCGACGACTTTGCTTTGCCGCTGCATGTGCCGCACGCCGTTGGCAATCTCGTTGTGCCACTTGTCCATCAGTGCCGACGTCACGGCTTGCGCACCCGGTGTGGTGCGCCCGATCTCGGACATCAGCACCG
>CADEGF010000023.1:0-39215 GCA_902826815.1 uncultured Mycobacteriaceae bacterium | reverse complement strand
GACGTCACGGCTTGCGCACCCGGTGTGGTGCGCCCGATCTCGGACATCAGCACCGCCAGCGGGCAGTGCTGACCCTGTCGCCGGTAGCGATCGACCACCGCATCGCGCCAGCGCTGCCATGCGGCCCACGATGTCAGCTCGCCCAGGTACGGCTGCTGGTCGTCGAGCACCATCTGCGCCTCGTACTCGGCCACGGCCAACAGCAATTGCTCCTTGCCGCCGGGAAAGTAGTGGAACAGCTGGCTCTTCGAGGTCTGGGTGCGTGCGCGGATGTCGTCCAAGGTCGCCATCGAGATGCCCGTTTGTCGGATCTCAGCCGCCGCGCCTTCGATGATCCGCTGCCGCGTGGCCTGACCCTTGGGTGTCAGATTATGGACTTGCGGGTCCATTTTCGTCGGCGGAGCATGTGGACTCATGAGTCCAAACAGTACGCGGCTTGCGGGCCGCACAGCATTGATCACCGGCTCCACCGGCGGCCTCGGAGTGGCGATCGCATCGACGCTGGCGGCCGAGGGCGCCTTCGTCGTCGTCAGTGGCCGCGACAAAGAACGCGGTGACGCCGTCGCCGCGGACATCCGTGCGGCAGGTGCGGGCGCGGAGTTCGTCGCCGCCGACCTCGGCGCGGGGGAGGCCGAAGTTGCGCGTCTCGGCGACACGGCACTCGCCGCGGCAGGCGGGCACATCGACATCCTGGTCAACAACGCGGCAATGTTGTTGATGCCGACGCCGACCGCCGACGTGCCCGAACAGCTGCTGCGTGATGCGTTCGACGTCAATGTCTTCGCACCGTTCCTGCTCACCGGACTGATCGCGCCGTCGATGGCGGAACGCGGTCGCGGCGCCGTCGTCAACGTCGGCTCGATCACCGGCCTGCGTGGAAGCGATGGCTCGGCGGTCTATGACGCGACGAAGGCGGTGTTGCACTCCTTCACCCGATCCTGGGCAGCCGAGTTCGGACCGTCGGGTGTGCGCGTCAACGCCGTCGCGCCGGGGCCGATCGCCACCGAACGCCAAGCGGAGTTCGCCGACCACGTCGCGCCGATGCTCGCCCGCATCCCGTCGCGGCGGATGAGCACACCGGACGAGATCGCCGCCGCCGTCGCCTTCCTGGCCAGCGACGACGCCGCGAATATCCACGGCACGATCCTGAGCGTGGACGGCGGCTTCGCGGCCGTGTGACGACCGAATCGACGCCACGGAGCTAGAACACGTTCTAGTCTGTGAGGTCATGGGATTCCTGAAGCCCGATATGCCCGTCGTCGACTTCGCCGAGTGGATCAAAGGCAGCCGCTCAGAGAAGATCCGCCCGATGGCCAGGCACTGGGCCGAGGTCGGCTTCGGCACGCCCGTCGTGATGCACCTGTTCTACGTCGTCAAGATCCTGCTCTACATCCTCGGCGGCTGGCTGTTCGCGCTCGCCACCAACGGCGTCGACGGCTTCACCAACGTCGGGCAGTGGTGGACCGAACCGATCGTGTTCGAGAAGGTCGTGATCTACACGATGCTGTTCGAGGTGGTGGGTCTCGGCTGCGGCTTCGGACCGCTGAACAATCGATTCTTCCCGCCGTTGGGATCGATCCTGTACTGGCTGCGGCCCAACACCATTCGGCTGCCTCCGTGGCCAGACCGGGTGCCGCTGACGAAGGGCACCGGCCGGTCGCCGATCGACGTCGTGCTGTACGGGGCGCTGCTGGTGGTGCTCGTCATCGCGTTGTTCTCCGACGGGACGGGGCCGATTCCGGCCCTCGGCACGACCATCGGCGTGTTGCCGATGTGGCAGATCGCGACGATTCTGGCGCTGCTTGCGGTCGCGGGTCTGCGGGACAAGGTGATCTTCCTGGCCGCCCGCGGCGAGGTGTACGGGTCGTTCACCGTTGCGTTCCTGTTTGCCGGCTTTGGCGTCGACCTGATCATCGCGTGCAAGCTGGTGTGCGTCGCGATCTGGGTGGGGGCCGCGACGTCGAAGCTCAACAAGCACTTCCCGTTCGTGATCTCGACGATGATGGCGAACAACCCGCTGATCCGGACCAAGTGGCTGAAGCGCAAGTTCTTCGAGAAGTTTCCAGACGATCTGCGCCCAGGCCGGGTGTCGCGGTTCATCGCCCACTTCAGCACCGCGATCGAGATGCTGGTGCCGTTGGCGTTGTTGTTCTCTCACGGCGGTTGGCCGACGGCCATCGCCGTGTTCGTGATGCTGTGTTTCCACTTCGGCATCCTGTCGGCGATTCCGATGGGCGTGCCGCTGGAGTGGAACGTCTTCATGATGTTCTCGGTGATCGCGCTGTTCGTCGGCCACGCCGAAGTGGGCCTGTCGGATATGACCACCCCGCTTCCCGTGCTGCTGTTCGTCGTACTCGCGACGATCGTGGCGTTGGGCAATCTGTTCCCGCGCAAGATCTCGTTTTTGCCCGGCATGCGGTACTACGCAGGCAACTGGGACACCTCGTGGTGGTGCATCAAGCCGTCGGCGAACGAGAAGATCGATAGCGGCCTTGTAGCGATCGCGAGCATGCCCGCCTCCCAGCTTGCGAAGTTCTACGGCAGCGAAGAGCAGGCGATGATCTTCCTCTACAAGGGATATGCGTTCCGCGGCTTCAACTCTCACGGTAAGGCGTTGCTGACGCTTGTGCACAACGCGTTGGCGGGGCGCAACGAGGACGACTACATGATCACCGAGGGTGAGCGGCTGTGCAGTACCGCTGTCGGATGGAACTTCGGCGACGGGCACATGCACAACGAGCAGCTGATCGACGCGATGCACGAGCGCTGCAACTTCGAGCCAGGCGAGGTGCGGGTCATTCTGCTGGATGCGCAACCGTTCCATCGGCAACGGCAGGAGTATCGGCTAGTCGACGCCGCGACAGGGGAATTCGAGCGGGGTTACGTGAACGTCGCCGATATGGTGACGGGTCAACCGTGGACCGACGACATACCCGTGCACGTCGAATGGTCCTCTGACTCATCGAAACTGCGCACAGATCGCGAATCGAGTGGATAGCGCGATCTCCCCGCAGACGCGAGAGGTGGTTCACCCGACGACGTCGCGGACCTTGACGGTCTCCAGTCCCTTCAACAGCAGGTTGCGCGTTGTGTCGAGGTGCTTGCGCCAGTGCGCTTCCGCTGCGGCGCCGTCGCCGGACCGCATGAACTCCATCAGCCGGCGGTAGGACCGCATCACCTTCTCGTAGTCGGTCTTCGACACTGGGCGGCGCTCCTTGAACACGAACGCCGTGTGCCGTACCTGGATTTCGTGCAACATCCCCGCGATCATCCCGAGCGTCGCATTGCCGGACAGTTCGACAAGCCTTCGGTGGAACTCGCCCGTCGTCTCGGCAAGGCGTCCCGACTGCCAGCCCGCCGGAATGTCCTCGTCGAGCATGCGCTCGAGCTCGTCGAACGCATCCGCGGTACCGGCGTCGGTGAGCAGTCGCACCGCCATCGGTTCGATACCGGAGCGGGCGGTCATCACGTCGGAGATCGTTGCGCCCGAAAGCTCGAGCAGCAGTCCCGCGGGGCGGGCGACGATTTCTGGGCCTGGCACCCGCACGCGCGCGCCGGTACGCGATCCGCGGCGCACCTCGACCAGCCGCTCGGACTCCAGAACCCGGACAGCCTCGCGCAAGGTCGGCCTGCTGACGCCGAAGTGCGTCATCAGCTCGGCCTCGTTGGGCAGGTAGTCGCCTTCCTTCAGTTGGCCGTCGACCACCATGCGCCGCAGCGTCCCGGCGACCAGCTCGGCGGTCTTGGGCGATCGGATCGGCGCGCCTGCGGTAGATGGAACCGCGTCGGGGCCGATCATCGGCGCCAACGGTGTACTGCGAGCCACCACCACTCCTGGTAACGAGGTAAGACACCTGCCGGGAGGTTCAGGTGTACAACTCAGTAAACCATGTCGTGGGTAGGGGGCACGGCACTTGAAACGCGCCCTGGCTTATTGGCGACAACCGGCGAAGGCTTGACGCCATGACCGACGACATGTGGGGGGCAGGGGACTACGAAGCAGTCGCGGAGAAAGTCACGTCCATCGCCGAGGTCCTCGTGCAGCGTGCGCACATCGAATCCGGGATGACGGTGCTTGACGTCGCATGCGGGACGGGCAATGCGAGCATCGCGGCGGCCGAACTGGGTGCGCGAGTCACCGGCTTGGACTTTTCGCCGGGCCTGATCGCGATCGCGCGCGGGCGGGGAGTCGAGGCGAATGTCGACATCGAGTGGCTCGAAGGGGATGCTCAGTCGCTCCCATTCGACGATGACAGCTTCGACCGGGTCATCTCTGCGATCGGGCACATGTTCGCGCCTGACCACAGGCGGACAGCTGATGAGTTGCGCCGCGTCAGCCGGGAAGACGGCCGTATCGCGATTGCCTGTTGGACGCCGGAGGGCAGCATCGGCGCCATGTTCCGGCGACTCAGCGAGATCTCGCCGCCGCCGCCTGCGGGTTTCCAATCGCCGCTGCTGTGGGGTACCGAAGGTCATGTGCGCGAACTGCTCGGTGACGGCGCCGAATTCGAGCGGCATGACGTCGAGTTCGGGGAGCCGTCGCCCGAGAGCTACGCCGAATTCATGCTGACCCGTTTTCCACCCCTGGTCGCCATGCGAGCCGACCTCGGCGACGAGATCGTGCGCGAGACATATATGGGCTGGGTCAACGACGTGAATGATGCCGACGACGGAACGCTGCGCTACCGCGGCGAGTACCTCGTCGCCGTGACCTGACGACCTGGGCTTCGAGGGCGATATGGCATGGTCCGCCGAGATGGTGTGATCTACCAACCAGTAGGTTGACCTAGTAAACCTTGTTCCTCTACGTTCAAAGTGGACTCTGTGGGTGAACCGGGAGAACCCACCAAAACCTTCGAAGGAGAAGTGTCATGGCTGAAGCCGTAATCGTGGAGGCTGTGCGGTCACCAGTTGGCAAGCGCAACGGCGGACTGTCGGGTGTGCACCCGGCCGAACTCTCGGCCCAGGTTCTCAACGGGCTCGCCGAGCGCACCGGCATCGACCCCGGCATCGTCGACGACGTCATCTGGGGCTGCGTCATGCAGGCGGGCGAGCAGGCGCTCGACATCGGCCGCACCGCGCTGCTGACCGCCGGCTGGCCCGAGAGCGTGGCCGGAGTGACCATCGACCGGCAGTGCGGGTCGAGCCAGCAGTCGATCCACTTCGCCGCGGCGGGTGTGATCGCCGGGCACTACGACGCCGTCGTCGCCGGTGGTGTCGAGTCGATGTCGCGCACCCCGATGGGCGCATCGCTTGCAGGCGGCGGCAACCCGTATCCGCAGGGCTTCAAGGACCGCTACAAGAAGACCCCGAACCAGGGCATCGGCGCCGAGATGATCGCCGAGCAGTGGGGTTTCGATCGCACCGCGGTCGACGAGTTCTCCCTGGGCTCCCACGAGAAGGCAGCCGCCGCACAGGATTCCGGCGCGTTCGACGACCAGATCGTCGCGATCAAGGATCAGGACGGCAATCCGGTGCTCAAGGACGAGGGCATCCGCCGCGGCACCACCATCGAGAAGATGGCCACGCTCAAGCCGGCGTTCAAGGACGACGGCGTGATCCACGCGGGCAACTCGTCGCAGATCTCCGACGGCTCCGCCGCGTTGCTGTTCATGTCGGCGGAGAAGGCGAAGTCGTTGGGGCTCAAGCCGCTTGCCAGGGTGCACACGGCCACACTCGCGGGCGCGGACCCGGTGATCATGCTGACCGCCCCGATCCCCGCCACCCAGAAGGCGCTGAAGCGCTCGGGCCTCAAGCTCGACGACATCGGCGTGTTCGAGGTCAACGAGGCGTTTGCCCCGGTGCCGCTGGCGTGGCTCAAGGAGATCGGCGCCGACGAGAAGAAGCTCAACCCCAACGGCGGCGCGATCGCGCTCGGCCACCCGCTCGGCGGTTCGGGCGCCCGCATCATGACGACCATGCTGTACCACATGCGGGACAAGGGAATTCAGTACGGATTGCAGACCATGTGCGAGGGCGGCGGCCAGGCCAACGCCACCATCATCGAGCTGCTGTGACCGCTGACGTGACCGCTCCCGCCGCTCTCGCCGAGCGGCGGGGCAACGTCATGGTCATCACGCTGAACCGGCCCGAGGCACGTAACGCCGTCAACGGCGCCCTCAGCACCGCCGTCGGCGATGCACTCCAGCAAGCGCAGGACGATCCCGACGTCCGCGCCGTCGTCATCACCGGCGCCGGTGAATCCTTCTGTGCGGGTGCCGATCTCAAGGCGATATCGCGTCGTGAGAATCTCTTCCACCCCGACCACAGCGATTGGGGTTTCGCGGGCTACGTCCACCACTACATCGACAAGCCGACCATCGCGGCGGTCAACGGCACCGCGCTCGGTGGCGGCTCCGAGCTTGCGCTCGCCAGCGACCTGGTGGTGGCGGAGGAACGTGCGAAATTCGGGCTGCCCGAGGTCAAGCGGGGCTTGATCGCCGCGGCCGGTGGCGTGTTCCGCATCGTCGACCACCTGCCGCGCAAGGTCGCGATGGAGCTGATCCTCACCGGCGAACCGATGAGTTCGGCCGACGCGCTCAAATGGGGCCTGATCAATCAGGTTGTCCCCGACGGCACCGCCGTCGACGCCGCGCTTGCACTGGCCGAGCGGATCACCGTCAACGCGCCGCTCGCCGTCTGGGCGAGCAAGCGGGTCGCGATGGGCGTCGACGACGGCGTCATCACCGGCGACGAGCCCGGCTGGGCCAGGACCATGCGCGAAATCGGAACGCTGATGCGGTCTGAGGACGCCAAGGAGGGCCCTCTGGCGTTCGCCGAGAAGCGTCAGCCCGTCTGGAAGGCCAAGTAGCGGCCGGCTCTAGCCCGCAGGCGCCTCAGCGCCGGGAACCACCTCGGCGCTCTGCGTCTCCGACGTCGTGGTCGTCGTGGTGGTCGTCGACGACGTGCCACTCACGGTCGGGGTGAGCGGCTCGGGCGGGCTCGCAGGATCCAGCACCGTGTCGATGATGTAGATGCGTGCATTCTGCGCCTGGATGCCGCCGCAGATCACCTTGGTGGTGTCGTTGACCTTGATGTCGCCGTTCTTGCCTTCGACCTTGATGTCGGCGCCCTCCTGGGTGGGCCGCTGACCGTGCACGTCTTCGGGGCCGAGCAGGCCAAGGAAGACGTGGTAATAGTCCAGCTTGGTCAGCGCTGCCGGGTCGGTCTTGAGGGCCTCCAGCTGGCCGGGCTCGAGTGCGGCGAACGCCTCGTTCGTCGGCGCGAACACCACGTAGGGCCCGTTGTCCAGCACCGCGGTGATGTTGACCTCGGGGTTCAGCCCCCCGGAGACCGCCGAGTTGAAGGTGCTGATGTCGGGGATGCTGGCCAGCGCCTTGCTGACCGGCACGTCGTTGAGCCCCTTCCAGTTGGGCACTGCCGCCTTGAACGGGTCGCAGTTGCCCTGCGGGTCGGGGATCTCCACCGCAGGCTGCGGCGAGGGCTCCGGATCGGCGTAGGCGGTTACCGCCAGCGGGATCGATGCCCCGATCGCGGCGATTGCTGCCGCTGCACCCATGGCCTTGCTGGTGCGAGTCTTCACGTTCGGCTCCTCAGCTCGTCATTCGCTAGGCATGTTAGGTGCACTGAACGGACATTGCCAAAGTCAAGATCGCCGAGATCTCATGTTGCAGGGGTGCTGACCTGCGCTTTGCGAACATTCGCACAAAGCCCCGCTGCAACGATGCAGAGGCCTGCGGCGAGGTAGAACGCGAGGTCGTAATCACCCTGCAGATCGCGCAGTTTGCCGGCCCCCGCGGCCGCTATCGCCGCGCCGAGTTGGTGCGACGCGAACACCCAGCCGAACACCACGGGCGCGTTGGTGCCGAAGTAATTGCGGCACAGCACGATCGTCGGCGGCACAGTGGCGACCCAGTCCAGCCCGTAGAAGATGACGAACACCCACGTGCTTGGCTGGGCGTGCGGGGACAGCAGCGACGGCAGAAGCAGCAGTGAAACGCCGCGACCGGTGTAGTAGACGACCAGCAGCAGTCGCGGGTCCACCCTGTCGGTGAGCCAACCGGAGAACACGGTGCCCGCGACGTCGAGGATGCCGATCGTCGCGAGAAGACCCGCCGCCACCGTCGTCGGCATGCCGTGGTCATTGGCGGCAGGGATGAAGTGCGTGCCGATCAGCCCATTGGTCGTCATGCCGCAGATCGCGAAGCTGGCGGCCAGCAGCCAGAACGCGGGCACCTTCGCGCCGAGCAGCAACCCGTCGAACGCCGCCCGGAAACTGGAGGCAGGCACCGCGGCGGGTTTGGCCGTCTCGGTCGCGCCGTAGGCCGTTAAACCCTTGTCCTGCGGCTGATTTCGCATGAAGATCGCGACCAACGGCACCACGGCAAGTGCGGCCGCCGCCACGATCAGCGACGCCCAGCGCCAGCCGTGGCGTTCGGTGACCTGTGCGACGACCGGCAGGAAGATCAACTGGCCCGTCGCACTGGCGGCGGTGAGGATTCCGGTGACCAGCCCGCGGCGCGCCTCGAACCACCTGGTCGCCACCGTCGCGACGAACCCCATCGAGATCGAGCCGGTCCCGACGCCGACCAGCACCCCCCACAGCAGCACCAGCTGCCAGCTGGCTGTCATGAACACGCTCAGCGCCGATCCGGTCGCGATGAGTGTCAACGCGACCGACAGCACCGGCCGGACGCCGAAGCGGTCCATCAGTGCCGCGGCGAACGGGGCCGTCAGGCCGAACAGCGTCATGTTGACCGACATCGCGAGCCCGACCACGCCGTGCGACCAGCCGAACTCGTGGTGCAACGGGGTCATCATCACGCCGGGCACCGAGCGGAAACCGGCGGCGCCGAGGATGGCGACGAAGCTGACGGCGGCCACCACCCAGGCCCAGTGGATACGGCCGGTAGGCGCGCGTTTGTCTGCGGCGGCGAGCGTCACACGAACACTGTGGCGGATCAGTCCCGTCGGCGGATAGTGGCAAGAATGACAGCAGTCGTCAAAAACATGCCAAACTGGGGTCATGCACCGCGTCGCCGTCCTGCTGCTGCCGCCCGTGGTCGGTTTCGATGCGGCCATCGCGCCGACGCTGTTCTCCAGCGCGACCGACGCCGACGGCGACGCGCTCTACGACGTCATCACCTGTGCAGTGACCGATGGTCCGATCGAGGCGACAGCGGGGTTCGGCATCCTGCCCGGCGCTGGGCCCGAGGCATTGGCCACGGCGGACACCGTGGTGATCCCCGGTACGCGTTATCCGCCCGCCCGCGTCGACGGCGTGCTGCCCGCAGAGGTGTCGAATGCCCTTGCGTTGATCCGTCCAGGCACCCGGCTGGTGTCCATCTGTACGGGTGCCTTCGTCCTCGCCGCGGCAGGCCTGCTCGACGGGCGGCGTGCGACCACGCACTGGAAGTTCGCCGACGCGATGCGCCTGCTACATCCCGAGGTGCTCGTCGACGAGAACGTGTTGTTCGTCGACGACGGAGATGTCCTGACGTCCGCGGGATTGGCCGCCGGAATCGACCTGTGCCTCCACATCATTCGGCGTGACCACGGCGCGCGGGTGGCCAACGCCGTCGCCAGGTACTGCGTGGTGCCGCCGTGGCGCGAAGGCGGTCAGGCGCAGTTCATCGACCGGCAGGTGCCGCCACCGGATCACTTCTCGACGGCGCCGACGCGGGAGTGGGCGCTTGCCCACCTCGGCGAGGAACTGACGGTGCAGCGGCTGGCGGCGCACGCGAAGATGAGCGTCCGCACCTTCAACCGGCGGTTCCGCGAGGAGACGGGCGAGTCGCCGGGCGTGTGGATACGTAGCAGGCGCGTCGACCGTGCGCGCGAACTGCTGGAGTCCCGGGACCTGCCCGTCGACGAGATCGCCCGGCTGTCGGGCCTCGGCAGCGGCGGCAACCTACGACATCACCTGCGTCGCGGGATGGGTATGTCCCCGTCGAGCTATCGCAAGGTCTACCAGGGCGCCTGATCCCTTCCCCACCCCCGCGAACGTTCCCTACCAGTCGAATTTTCGGCGATTTTTCGACGGGTACGGAACGTTCGCGCGACGATGGCGCGCATGGCCGAGCCGCTGATCGTCGCCATTCGCGGTCGAGCGCCCGAGTTGCACCCCGAGAGTTGGGTCGCGCCGAACGCGAGCCTGATCGGTCAGGTCGTCCTCGCGGCCAGGGCCAGCGTTTGGTACGGCGCAACGCTGCGGGCCGAGGCGGAACCGATCGACATCGGGTTCGGCACCAACATCCAGGACGGCGTCACCATCCACGTCGACGCGGAGTTCCCCGTCCGAGTGGGTGCGGGCGTCAGCGTCGGCCACAACGCGGTGCTGCACGGCTGCGCGATCGAGGACGACGCCCTCATCGGGATGGGCGCCGTCATCCTCAACGGGGCCCACATCGGCGCGGGCTCGTTGATCGCGGCCGGTGCCGTGGTGCCGCAGGGCATCGTGGTGCCCGCGCGGTCACTCGTGACCGGCGTACCGGGGTCGGTGCGGCGCGAACTCAGCGACGCCGAGATCGCCAACAACCGCCACAATGCGCAGGTGTATCAGCGGCTGATCGAACTTCACCGCGCCGCGCTCGACTGATCCATTCGGTTCCCGTCAGTTGAGTGCGGGCAAGACCGTACGGTGAAAGCAATGCGAATTCTGGTCGCCGGGGCCACCGGCTATGTCGGCTCCCGGCTCGTCACCGAACTGCTGTCCGAAGGCCACGACGTCGTCGCCACCTCGCGCAAGATCGAGCGGCTGGCCGATTTCGGCTGGTCCGACGAGGTTGTGGCCGTCGCGCTCGATGCGCACGATCCGGGGTCGGTGCGGGCGGCGTTCGTCGAGGCAGGCCCGATCGACATCGTCTACTACCTGGTGCACGGCATCGGTCAGCCGGATTTCCGCGGTGCCGACAACGCCGCTGCAGCCAACGTCGCCGCGATCGCCACGGAGACCGGCGTGCGGCGCATCGTCTATCTCGGTGGCTTCGTTCCCGAAGAAGGAGAACTGTCCGAGCACCTCACCGGCCGGGCCGAGGTCGCGCAAGCGCTCAGCGTCGAGGGTGGCCCCGAAGTGGTGTGGCTCGGCGCGGCGATGATCATCGGGGCGGGCTCCACATCGTTCGAGATGCTGCGCTACGTCGGGGACCGCTTCCTGCTGGTCCCGTTGCCTCTGTGGATGGAAAACCCGATCGACCCGATCTCGGTCCGCGACGTCCTCTACTACCTTTTGGCGGCGGCCGACGACGACCGGGTGCCCGCGGGCGCCTACGATATCGCCGGACCGGAGACGACCACATACCGCGACCTGTTGGCCGCATACGCCCGCGCGACAGGCACGTGGCGGGCTAGTGTGCCGATCCGTGGAGTGGATACCGGTTTGGCATCGATGCTGACCGCCCTAGCCCTACCCGTGCCGGGTGGATTGGCCGCTGATCTCGTTGAGTCACTTGATCATCCGATGCGCGCTTCCGACGGCCTGCACGAGTTCGTGACCGATCCGCCTGGCGGCTTCGTCTCCATCGACGACGCGATTACACTGTCGCTGCCCAACGGACGCCCGCGACCCGTCAACGAACTCGCCGACCCGCACCACCTCGCCGACACCGATCCCGAATGGGCAGGCGGCGACAATTTGCGCATCCAGCGACTCGCCAGCTCGATCACCCCGTCGATCGCCAGGCCCGCACTGGGCCTGCTCAGCGCCGTACCAGGACCCGTCGCCGCAGCGTTGCGGACCGGGCTAGACACCCTCATCAACCTCACCCCGAAAGCGCGTCCGGCATGACAGAACCGCCCGCCACCGAGCACCCCGCCCCACATCCTCCCTTCCTCCAGGAAGTGAAGGAGAACATCACCCGGGTCGCCATTCCGGTCCACGAGCCGCCAATTGTGGTGAAGCGCCGCCGGTTTGCGGTCGCGTTCGTCGTGGTGGTCGGCGGGATACTGCTCGGCTACTCACTGGGACTGCAGCCCGGTGACGCGTCCTTCTACTGGCTGACCCTGGCTCTTGCGGCAGTGTGGACCGTCGGCGCCTTCGCGTCGGGGCCGGTGCACCTCGGCCACGTCCGGTTCTTCGGCCGCAACGAGCGCCCGGTCATCACCGGCATCGTCGTCGGTGTAGTGGTCGGTGCGGCGTTCGTACTCGGTGCCTTGGTGGCCCGCGAAATCCCCGCGCTCGCACACTATGTGACCGGTGTGCTGGAGTTCGCGAACTACCAGACGCTCTGGCTGATGGTGTTCAGCATCCTGCTCAACGCCATCGCCGAGGAGTTGTTCTTCCGCGGCGCGCTGTACACGGCGCTGGAAAAGCACCATCCCGCAATCATTTCCACGGTGATCTACACGATCGCGATCTTGGTCGCGACCCGTAACCCGATGCTGGGGTTCGCGGCGCTGGTGCTCGGCGCGGTGTGTGCGTTCGAGCGCCGGGCGACCGGGGGAGTACTCGCACCGATCCTGACCCACATGGTGTGGGGCTTGACGATGGTGCTCGTACTCCCGCCGATCTTCGGCGTCTAGCGCAGCGGGTTCGCCAACTCGTCTTTGCGCATCCGCGCCGCGCAAAACGCGATGGCCGCGAATACCACCGGCACGATGCCTGCCACCAGGAAGATGGTCTCCATCGAGACGACCTTCGACAGCGGGCCGACGATCGCGAACGACACGGGCATGAACGCCAGCGAGACAAAGAAGTCCAGGCTCGAAACCCGGCCAAGCATCTCCCTCGGTACCCGGCGCTGCAGCAGCGTGCCCCAGATGACCATGCCGGCACCGTCGGTGACACCGATGACGAACGTCGCGACCGCCATCACCGGGAACGACGACGTGAAGCCGAGGACCGCCAGCGGGATGCACCCGAGGCTCCACATCGCCATCATCACCGACAGGTAGCGCCGTGGCAGCCGCCGTGCCGAGACCGCCAGCGCGCCAAGTGCGCTGCCCGTCCCGAAGCACGCCAGGATGAACCCGTACGTCTTGGCGCCGTCGGCGAAGCGGTCGTCGACGATGAACGGCAGCAGCACTTCGATCGGGCCGAGCACCAGGAGCACCATCATGCTGGCGAACAGCAGGGTCCACAGCAGCCACGGCGTGCGCAGCATGAAGACGAAGCCGTCGCGCATATCGCGCAGTACGTGTGGCCGCTCGTGATCAGGGTCTGCAAGATGCGCTTTCGACGACGACCGGGTTGCCACAAGCAGCATCAGGCCGATGGCGAACAACGCCGCCACGGTGGTGGCGCCCAGTGCAGGGAACGTCGCGCCCACCACGATCCCGGCGACCGCAGGACCGATAGCGCGCTGAAACACCGGGCGCACAACGCCTTCGACGCCGTTGGCTGCGAGCAGTTGCTCGGCGGGCAGGATCCTCGGCAGGATCGCGCTGTACGCGGGGAAGAAGAACGCCGCCGCGGTGCCCATCGCCGCTGAGGCGACTGCGAGATGCCAGACTTGCAGCGCACCGACCAGCCCCAGCACCGCGATGGCGGATGCGGAGATCACGTTGACGGACTCGGTGAAGATGATGATCGTGCGCTGTTTGATTCGGTCCGCGGTGATTCCGCCGACCAAGACGAATGCGACGAAGGCCGCGCCCCAGCAGGTCGTCACGATCGACAACGACACGGGGTTGTTGTCGAGTTCGATCACCTGAAGGGCCAGCACGACGGCGAACATGCCGTCGGCGAAGATCGACAGCGACACCGCGGTGATCAGAAGGCGGTACTCGCGGGAGTGGAAGGGGGCGAGCACGCGCCATCGGCCGGCAGGAATTACCGGCTTATCAATGTCGAATTGCGTGCTCACCAGTAGATGGTGGCTGACCGGCCACGGCCGCGTCCACCGAATTTCGCCTCGCCGAGATCGACGAAATGGCGCCACGTACTTGAACAAATGCGCCCAAATGTCGGTTTGGGCGCAAAAGTCAGGAGTCGGTGAAGTTGGCCGATCGCCGTTCCTGGAACGCCTTGATGCCTTCGCGGTAGTCGGTGCCGCGCAGCAGTGCGGCCTGGCCGGAGTGTTCACGCTCGAGTGCCGCTTCGAGTTCGGTCAGCGTCGTGGAGTTGATCGCGTCCTTGGTCTTCGCCAACGCCACCACCGGACCGCCCACGAACTTCGCGACCACCTTGTCGACTTCGGCGTCGAGTTCGTCGGCCGGATACACCGCCGTCACCAGGCCCGCCCGGAACGCCTCATCGGCGTGGATCTTGTCGGCCAGCAGCGCCATCCGCATCGCCCGGATCCGGCCGACGGCCGCGGCGACGAGAGCCGAAGCGCCGCCGTCGGGCATCAACCCGATCTTCGTGAACGCGAGCATGAAATAGCCCTTGTCCGAAGCGATTACGACGTCACACGCCAGGGCCAGCGATGCGCCGACGCCGGCCGCGGGACCCTGCACGACCGCGACGACCGGTCGGGGCAGCGCCACGATGGCCCGGATCGCCCGGTTCGCCGCATCCAGCACGGTCAGGCCGCCGGCCTTCTTGGCCTGGTCGTCTGCGCTGATTCCCGCGCCCGAGCTGAAACCGCGTCCAGCACCGGCCAACCGCACCACCTTGACCTGCGGGTCGGTGGCCGCCCGGTCCAGTGCGTCGGCGATGCCGTTGAGCATCGTGGCGGTCAGGGAGTTGAGGCTGTAGGGCCGGTTCAGCGTCAGCGACAGCACCCCGTCGTCGACGCTCACCTCGAGCCCTTCGACGCTCACATACGCTCCGGTGCTGGAGTCGATGGTCATTGGTGAACCTTAGATCGGGTTGGCCAACAGGCCCGCGACTGGTCCACTTGGTTATACAAGTAAGCTATGTCGCGGTCAACTACGGGAGGCAGGTTTCCAATGGCGGGACCACTGCAGGGTTTGCGAATCGTCGAGCTGGCCGGCATCGGCCCCGGACCGCACGCCGCGATGATCTTCGCCGATCTGGGCGCCGACGTGGTCCGGGTGGAACGCCCCGGCGGGACCGGCGGCGTGCCGAAGGGCAGCCACGAACCCTTGAACCGCAGCAGGCGGTTGGTGGCGGCCAACCTGAAATCCGACGAAGGCCGCGAGCAGGTGCTCGCGCTCATCGCGAAGGCCGATGTGCTGATCGAGGGCTACCGCCCCGGCGTCACCGAGCGGCTGGGGCTGGGGCCCGAGGACTGCGCCAAAGTCAACGAGCGGTTGGTGTACGCGCGGATGACCGGCTGGGGGCAGAGCGGTCCGCGCAGCCAGCAGGCCGGCCACGACATCAACTACATCTCGCTCAACGGGCTGCTGCACTCCATCGGCCATAAGGACGGCAGGCCCGTCCCACCGCTGAACCTGACCGGCGACTTCGGCGGCGGTTCGATGTTCCTTCTCGTCGGCGTCCTTGCCGCGCTGTGGGAGCGGCAGACCTCCGGCAAGGGTCAGGTCGTCGACGTCGCGATGATCGACGGCTCCAACATCCTGATGGCGATGATGTGGGGGATGCGCGCCGGTGGCATGTGGTTCGACGAGCGCGGCACCAACATGCTCGACAGCGGTGCGCCGTACTACGACACCTACGAGTGCGCCGACGGCCGCTACATGTCGATCGGGTCGATCGAGCCGCAGTTCTACGCCGAACTACTCAAAGGCCTCGGCCTCGACGGTGAAGATCTGCCCGGCCAGAACGACGTCAGCCGCTGGCCCGAGCTGCGTGCAAGGTTCACCGAGGTGTTCGCATCGAAGGACCGTGACCACTGGGCGAACGTGTTCGCGGGCACCGACGCGTGCGCCACGCCGGTGTTGGCATTCGGCGAGGTGGAGACCGAACCTCACATCACCGAGCGCGACACGTTCTATCGCGACGGCGACGTGCTGCTGCCGTCACCGGCGCCGCGGTTCTCCCGCAGCGTGCCGGACACACCCATGCCGTTGGGCACACCGGGCACCGACATCGAATCGGTTCTGCGCGACTGGAAGTGAATGCAACGCACCTCTTCTGCTCGCCCGAAGAACGTGACCCCGCTAACCGAAATGAAGGGAACGCACTAAGTGGAGATCAAAGACTCCGTAGCCGTCGTCACCGGGGGCGCCTCCGGTCTCGGCCTGGCCACCACCAAGCGGCTGCTCGACAGGGGCGCATCGGTGGTCGTCATCGACCTCAGGGGTTCCGACGCCGTCAAGGAACTCGGCGATCGCGCCCAGTTCGTCGAGACGAACGTGACCGACCCCGACGCGGTCAGCAAGGCACTCGACGCCGCCGAGAAGATGGGCCCGCTGCGCATCAACGTCAACTGCGCGGGCATCGGCAATGCGGCCAAGACGCTGAGCAAGGACGGCCCGTTCCCGCTCGACGCCTTCAAGAAGGTCGTCGAGGTCAACCTGATCGGCACCTTCAACGTGCTGCGGTTGTCCGCTGAGCGCATCGCCAAGAACGAGCCGGTCAGCGGTGAGCGCGGTGTCATCATCAACACCGCATCCGTCGCCGCGTTCGAGGGCCAGATCGGTCAGGCGGCGTATTCGGCATCCAAGGGAGGCGTTGTCGGCATGACGTTGCCGATCGCCCGCGACCTGTCGCGCGAGTTCATCCGCGTGGTGACGATCGCGCCCGGTCTGTTCAAGACCCCGCTGCTGGGTTCGCTGCCGGAGGAGGCCCAGGCCTCGCTGGGCAAGCAGGTGCCGCATCCCGCCCGCCTCGGTGACCCCGACGAATACGGCGCGCTGGCCGTGCACATCGTGGAGAACCCGATGCTCAACGGCGAAGTGATCAGGCTCGACGGCGCGATCAGGATGGCCCCCCGATGACGATAAGGACGAAGTTCACCGAGGCCTTCGGGGTCGAGCATCCTGTTGTGCAGGGCGGCATGCAGTGGGTGGGTCGTGCGGAACTCGTTGCGGGCGTGGCGAATGCCGGCGCGCTGGGTTTCATCACCGCGCTGACGCAGCCGACGCCCGCGGATCTGGCCAAGGAGATCGCCGAGTGCCGTGCGCTGACCGATAAGCCGTTCGGTGTGAATCTGACGATCCTGCCGACCATCAACCCGCCGCCGTATGACGAGTACCGGAAGGTGATCGTCGACGAGGGCATCAAGATCGTGGAGACCGCGGGGTCCAACCCTGCGCCGCATCTGCCGATGTTCCACGAGAACGGGATCAAGGTGCTGCACAAGTGCACCTCGGTTCGGCATGCGGTTAAGGCGCAGAGCCTCGGGGTCGACGGCATCAGCATCGACGGCTTCGAATGCGCGGGCCATCCGGGCGAGGACGACATTCCCGGCCTGGTGTTGATTCCCGCGGCGGCGGCCAAGATCGACATCCCGATGATCGCCTCCGGTGGTTTCGCCGACGGTCGCGGGCTGGTGGCCGCGCTGGCGCTCGGCGCCGACGGAATCAACATGGGGTCGCGGTTCATGTGCACCGCCGAATCGGCGATCCATCAGAAGGTCAAGGAAGCGATCGTCGCGGGCACCGAGCTCGACACCGAGATGATCTTCCGGCCGCTGCGCAACACCGCGCGCGTCGCAAGCAATGCGGTGTCGCGCGAGGTGGTGGAGATTCTGAACAAGGGGGGCCAGTTCGAGGATGTGAAGGACCTCGTCGCTGGTTCGCGCGGAGTCAAGGTCTACGAGATCGGCGACGTCGACGCGGGTATCTGGTCGGTCGGCACGGCGATGGGATTGATCAACGACATCCCGACGTGTGACGAGCTGGTGTCCCGCATTGTTGCCGACGCCGAGAGACTGGTCACCGAAAAGTTGGCCGACATGGTCGAGGTTTCGGCGGAAGAGAACGTCGCATAAGCAACAGAATTTTGGAAGCAAAGAAGGATCGGCGAGGGCCCCGGAAGGGGCAAACCGTCTGACGGCTCAACGCGCTCGATACGAGCGCGTTGACTCAGACTGCGTAGGGCAGCTGCTGTGCGTCGTCAAGCTGCTCGGAGGTGTCGCCCTCGACGAGAACATCGCCGTGGTAGAGCGCCTCGAAGTCAACCTTGATGACATCAGCACTGGTGTCGTCGATCCACATGTACTGAACAGTAAGTGTCACTATTAAGGAATCATTGAGTCACGATTCGGAGAATCCTGGCAATTCTTACCGCCCGGTAGGGTCTGAGGTTACTGGCGAGTAGCTGACCTGCGATTACGCCGGTGAGCTGAAGTGAATGGGATTTGTGCCGTTCAACAGAATCCACGTCAGGATCGCCACGGCGAACGCCACAACGAGCAGTCCGACGGCGATCTTCGGAGACCAGCGGAGCCCGCCGAGCACCCTGGCGTCCACCGAATACGCCCCGGCGCCGGTGAACAGCAGCGTGGCCGCCCCGATGAACAGCAGAAACGGCACGTTGAACGGGTCTGACCAGAAAGCGCCCTGCGAGACGTTGACGGCCCAGGCGCAGGTCATCGCGCCGACCACCGCGCACGCGGATAGCGGCGTCAGCAGGCCGAGGATGAGCCCGATACCGCCTGCGGTCTCGGCGACGGTCACCATAAGGGCGCCCAGTGTCGGCAGGTTCCAGCCGCCAGACTCCATGAAGCCGACGGTGGTACCGAAGTCGAGGGCCTTGATCAGCCCGAACTGGATCATGGCGGCGCCGACGCCGATACGGAGAATCAGCAGGCCGAGGTCGACCGCTGAGGTGGACAGTGGTGTGGTTTCGGTGGTGGCCATGCCGCCGAGCCTAGGGGCCTGTGAGGATCCTGTGGATGTCATGCAGATCTGACTCGGGTGGACCGCTGAATTAATCGCGACGTTTTCCCGATGAACGATTCGGCTGCATCGGACGTGGTTACGAAGAGAGATACGCGTTGACGTTGGTAAGTTACCGCTGGTAAGTTACCGGCGCTAGCTTCGTTGGACGTTCGGAGGACACCCGTGCTGCAACAGATCGCCCGGATGGCAATCAGAGCCCCGAAGCGGATCGTCGTCATCGCGCTGCTGGTGATGGTGGCCACCGGAATCTTCGGCATTCCGGTGACCAAAGCCCTGTCGGCAGGCGGATTTCAGGACCCGACATCGGAGTCGGCCAAGGCCAGCCAGCTGCTCGTCAACAAATTCGGCCACGGCGATATGGAGCTCGTGCTCAGCCTGACGTCGGACGCCGGGGCGCAGAGCCCGCAGTCGCGCGCGGTCGCCGACGACCTCGTCTCCCAGCTGCGGACATCGCCGCACGTGGCCGACGTGACATCGGCATGGACCGCACCCGCGTCATCGGCGCCCGCGTTGATCAGCAAGGACGGTAAGACCGGGCTGATCGTCGCGAGCATCACCGGCGGTGAGAACGATGCGCAGAAGTACACCAAGGAGCTGACCGAGCGGCTCGTACACGACCACGACGGTGTCACCGTGCGCGCAGGCGGCGAGGCGATGGTCTACGTACAGATCAACGGCCAGAGCGAACGAGATCTGCTGCTGATGGAATCCATCGCGATACCTCTGAGCTTCATCGTGCTGGTCTGGGTGTTCGGCGGCCTGCTGGCCGCGGCACTGCCCCTTGCCGTTGGCGCGTTCGCGATTCTGGGGTCGATGGCGGTGTTGCACGCGATCACCTTCATCACCGACGTATCGATATTCGCGCTGAATCTGAGTGTGGCGCTGGGGCTTGCCCTCGCCATCGACTACACACTGCTGATCGTCAGTCGGTATCGCGACGAACTGGCCGCCGGATCGGGTCGGGACGAGGCACTGATCCGCACGATGGCCACCGCCGGGCGGACGGTGTTGTTCTCGGCGCTGACGGTTGCGCTGTCGATGGTTGCGATGGTGCTGTTCCCGATGTACTTCCTGAAGTCGTTCGCATATGCGGGTATTGCGGTGGTGGCATTCGCGGCATGTGCAGCCATCGTGGTGGCGCCCGCGGCGATCGTGCTACTGGGCGACCGGCTGGACTCGTTCGATGTGCGCCGACTGCTCCGGCGCATACTCGGCCGTCCCGAGCCGAGGCCCAAACCCGTTGAAGAGAACTTCTGGTATCGGTCCACCAAATTCGTTATGCGCCGGTCGATTCCGATCGGTCTGGCGATCGTGGCCCTGCTGCTCCTTCTCGGCGCACCGTTCCTCGGCGCCAAGTGGGGCTTCCCCGACGATCGCGTACTGCCCACCTCGCTGTCGGCCCGTGAGGTCGGCGACCAGATGCGCGACGACTTCGCCGTGGACTCGGCGCGCAGCGTGACGGTCGTCATTCCCGATGCCGAAGGGGTGACGCCCCAGGACCTCGGCACCTACGCGGCCGAGCTGTCCCGAGTGCCCGAGGTATCGTCGGTTTCGTCGCCGGTCGGAGCGTTCGTCGATGGCCGACCAGCTGGACCACCCTCTGCCGCAACAGGATTAAAGGACGGCAGTGCGTTCCTGACTGTCGGTAGCGTTGCGCCGCTGTTCTCCGAAGCGTCTGAGGCCCAACTCGATCAGATCCGCGCGGTGAACACGCCCGCAGGCAAGCCGGTGGAACTGACCGGCGTCGCGCAGATCAACAGGGACAGTTCGACGGGCATCACCGACCGCCTCCCGGTCGTGCTTGCGGTCATTGCCGTCATCACATTCGTGTTGTTGTTCCTGTTGACAGGCAGTGTGGTGCTGCCGCTGAAGGCATTGGTACTCAACATGTTGTCGTTGACGGCCGCGTTCGGTGCGCTGGTGTGGATATTCCAGGAGGGCCACCTCGGCGCGCTCGGCACCACGCCGACCGGAACACTGGTCGCCAACATGCCGGTGTTGTTGTTCTGCATCGCATTCGGGCTGTCGATGGACTACGAGGTGTTCCTTGTCAGCCGGATCCGGGAGTACTGGCTTTCGTTGTCCGGTAAGACCCGCGCCGACAACGACGAGGCCGTCGCGCTTGGCCTGGCCCGCACCGGCCGCGTGGTCACCGCGGCGGCCGTGGTGATGTCGATTTCGTTCGCCGCGCTGATGGCCGCGCAGGTGTCGTTCATGCGGATGTTCGGCGTCGGTCTGACGCTGGCGATCCTTGTCGACGCCACCCTGGTGCGCATGCTGCTCGTGCCTGCCTTCATGCACGTGCTCGGCCGCTGGACCTGGTGGGCGCCTAAACCGCTGGCCCGGCTCCACGAACGCTTCGGTATCAGCGAGTCGTCGGACGACTTGATACCGCCCGCAGAGAAACGCGAGCGCGCGGCGGTCACTGTGACGGAGACTGGTTGACGATGTCTCTGCCACTCAAGCGACGGCGCGCCCCGCGCGGCTCAGGTGAACAGCTGAGAGACGAAATCCTCGACGCCACCACCGAGTTGCTGCTGGAGACCGGCCATGCCAAGGCTGTGTCGATCCGGTTGGTGGCGCAGCGGGTCGGCGTCACGCCGCCGTCGATCTACCTGCATTTCGCCGACAAGGACGCCTTGCTGGACGCGGTCTGTGCGCGCTATTTCGAGAAGCTCGACGAGGAGATGCAGCAGGCCGCCGCTGATCAGCCGTCGACGGTCGAGGTGCTGCGAGCGCAGGGTCTGGCCTATGTCCGCTTCGCCACGCAGACTCCCGAGCTGTACCGGATCGCCACCATGGGCGAGGGGCGCGAGGGCAGTGACGTCGACATGACGCTGAACAGCTCGGCGTTTCTGCATCTGCGCCACTCCGTGCAGGGACTGATAGACGAGGGCATCTATCCGCCGGGCGATCCGACCATCGCCGCCCTTCAACTGCTGACCGCTGCGCACGGCGTCGCCGCACTGCTGATATCGAAGCCGTATCTACCGTGGGGCGATGTCGAGGAGTTCGCCGACCAGACACTGTCGGCGGCCTGCCTGGGAAGCATCGTGCTCGGACTCGTCGAAGACGCCGATGCCACACCTTCGCAGACCGTCGACTGGTTGCTGAATCGCAAACCGCAGGAAAGGAAGTCGTGACAGACACCAACGACACCAAAGGCACCACAGACAACCCGTTCTTCGCCAAGCTGTGGACGTTCCTGTCCAACCACGAGACCGAGGAGATCCAGCGGCTGCGCACCGAGAACGTGGCCGGACTTTCCGGCCGGGTGCTCGAAGTCGGTGCGGGCACCGGTACGAACTTCGCGTACTACCCCGCGACGGTGACCGAGGTGGTCGCTGTCGAACCCGAGGTGCGGCTGGCGCCACAGGCGCGTGACGCGGCGGGGAGGGCGCCTGTACCCGTCACGGTGAGCGCGGGCACCGTCGAGAGATATCTGAGTGACACCGACGGCACGCCGTTCGACGCGGTGGTGTGCTCGCTGGTGCTCTGCTCGGTCGACGATCCGGACAGCGTTCTGCGGCAGCTGTTTTCACTTGTTCGCCCCGGCGGCGAGGTGCGCTTCCTCGAGCACGTAAGGAGCGGCGGCTTCCGTGGGCGGCTGCAGAAGCTCGCCGATGCGACCGTCTGGCCCAGGATGATGGGCAACTGCCACACGCATCGCGACACCGAGTCGTCGATCGTCGGCGCGGGCTTCGAGGTGGACCGCACCCGTCGCGCTCCTGCGCTGCCCGCCTGGTTCCCGACGCCGGTCTCCGAATACACCATCGGCCGCGCCATCAAGCCCGCTTCCTAGTGAATTCGGCGCGTTTTGCGACGCTTGACGGTGGATTAGCGCGCCGAAATCGCCAATAGAGTCAGCCGAGGATCGATGGCAGCCGCTGCAGCAGCGTCGGCAAGGCACCCGCGGCAGTCTCGCGAACCGTGGCCGTCGCCGCGTCTGATAGTGGGGTGCGCTCGGGATTGACCTCGATCACCGGAATTCCGTTGGCCAGCGCCAGTTCGGGCAGCCCGGCAGCGGGGTAGACGATCGACGATGTTCCCACCACGATGACGACATCGGCATGGGCAACCGCATCGATCGACTTCTGCCAGGCGGAATCGGGCAACGGCTCGCCGAACCACACCACGTTCGGCCTGATCAGGCCACCGCACTGGCATTCGGGCGGCGTCACCGTATCGACGGGTTCGGGCATATCGGGCAGCTCGCCCTCGTACCGGCGTTGGCAACGGTCGCAATGGAACTCGAACAGGCTGCCGTGGAGGTGGTAGACATGCTGACTGCCGGCGCGTTCGTGCAGGTTATCGACGTTCTGGGTGACGACGTGCACCTCGGCGTGATCCTGCCAGGCGGCGACGGCGCGATGGCCGTTGTTCGGCTCAACGTCCTGCATGAGGTAGTGACGCCACAGGTACCAGGCCCAGACCTTCTCGGGATGCCGTTGCCAGCCCTCCGCACTCGAAATCTCGTACGGGTCGACTTTGGCCCACAACCCCGTCTCGACGTCGCGAAACGTCGGAACCCCGCTTTCGGCGGAGATACCCGCCCCGCTGAGCACCGTCAATTGCACCTCACCAAACTAACGCGTATGGGCGATACTGAGCACGTGACCGATTTGGGGGAATGGGTTCAGGCCGATCCGCACGCGAGCAAGCCGTTGTTTGACCAGCTCAGGGGCCAGATCATCGATGGGATTCGAACTGGCCGACTGAAACCCGGGACGCGGCTCCCGACGGTGCGCGAACTCGCCGGACGGCTGGGCATGGCGGTCAACACGGTAGCGCGCGCGTATCGCGAGCTCGAGTCGGCCGGAATTCTCGAAACACGGGGCCGTTTCGGCACTTTCGTCGCACGCACCGATCCGGCCGACGCGACAATGGCTACCGCTGCGCACAGCTACGCGTCGACGGCGAAGGCCCTCGGCGTCGACAAGGACGAGGCGCTCAAATACGTCGAGGCGGCGTTCAGCTAACCGAATTCGAGCAGGGTCATGACCGGCCGCAGGGAATCAAGCACCGGAACTCGCTGCAAGGTCCACATCAACCCGTTGAGCACTTTGCCGCGCGCAGGCGCCATCGGCAGGTCATGCACCGCGCGGACGCCGGGAACAGTGTTCGCCAGGTTTGCGATATCCGACGGCGACAGCGAAAACGGCATGGGCGGCACCCGATAACGCAGCGATACCCGCGAGCCGCCCCGTAGCCATGAGGCGAAGAACACCGGCGGTAAATCGAACATCATCTGCCCGCCGGGAAATCGCTTTGCGCATTCGGCGATCAGCCCGAGGGCCTCCTCGGGTTGCAGATACATCAGCAGGCCCTCGGTGGTGATGAACACCCCGTCCGACGGGTCCACCCGGTCCATCCAGCTGTAGTCCAACGCGGACTGCGAGATCATCGTCACCCGATCCGACGCGGGAAGCAGCCGTTCGCGCACCTCGGTGATCGGCGGCAGATCTACTGTGAGCCAACGGAACTGATCACCGACGTTGGAGGCGGCCAGTCGGTAGAAGCTGGTCTGCAGCCCCTCGGCGAGAGCGACAACGGTGGCCGACGGATGGTCGAGGAGATAACGCCCGGTGTACCTGTCGAAGGTGACCGCCCGCAGTGCCATGTCCTGACGACGGGTGAAGCCGAACTTGGCGAAGTCGAAGTCGATCTGGTCGACCAGCTTGATTGCCATCGGGTCGTCGATGACGGAGTCAGGTCGCCGTGCCTCCGTGGCGCGCACCAGCAGCGTCAGCAGCGCCGTTTCGGACACCCCGGTCAGCGCGGAGCCGTCAGCCTTACTCATTTCAGCACCTTGTCGATCGTCCGCAGGTTGCGCGTCGTCGTCGACGACTTGTAGCGCTTCTTGCCCATCGTCTTGCCGATCGTGGTGTCCAGCGTGCCCTTGTTGGGCACCTGCCAGTAGACGACGCCCTTGCCGCGCTCGATCTTCTCGTCCTCGCCCGCATCCTTGGCGAGCGCGGCCAGTTCGTCGAGCACGTCGGCGTCGGTCACGAACGTGACGTAGCTGTGGAACCCCTCGACCTCACGCTCGAACGGGAACTTGTCCGATATCGCCTTGACCGTGTCGATGTCGTAGGCCAGGACCCAGGCTTCGTAGCCGAACCTGTCGCGCAGTGCCTTCTCGGCCGTCGTGCGGACGGCGTCGACACCAGATCGACTCTCCAGCAACACGTTACCGCTCGCCAGGATCGTCTTGACGCCCCTGAACCCGGCATCCTCCAAGGTTGCGGCCACCTCGGCCATCTTGAGGTTGACCCCGCCGACGTTGACGCCGCGCAGGAACGCGGCGTACCGGGTCACTGCCCGAACTCCAGCAGCGTGATGCTGGGCCGCATGCGGCGCAGAAACCCGATCCGGTCCAGCGCCGGCCACGCGGCGACCTTGAACAAGCCGCGACCCGCAGGCAACGTGATGTCATGCGCGGCGCGCACACCGGGCATTGTGTCGGCTAGCGCGAGGCCCTGTTCGGATGTCATCCCCAACGGCATCGGCGGTGCGGTGTAGCGGTCAGAGAGCTTGAAGCCCTTCAACGTTCGGCGGCTGAACCACGGCGGGATGTTGTCGAACATGATCCGGCCGCCGGGAAACCGGGCGGCGCATTCGCGGATCAGCCCGATCGCATCGTCGGGTTGCAGGTACATGAGCAGGCCCTCGGCGGTGATGAAGACCCCGTGCGCGTTGTCCACCTTGTCCATCCAGCTGTGGTCCAGTGCCGACTGCGCGAGCGCGACGATGCGGTCGTCGTGCGGGAGCAGCTGTGCACGTATCGCCATCACCGCCGGTAGGTCGATGGAGTACCAAGTCAATTCGTCGGCGAGGTCCGCGGCGTGCAGTCGCCAGAAGCTGGTCTGCAGGCCCTCTGCGAGGGCCACTACCGACGCCTTCGGGTGCGACGCGAGGTATTCCCGCATCACCGCGTCGAAGGCCACTGCCCGCAGGCCGTGCGACTGGTCGGGCTTGCCGAACTTGAGGTAGTCGTAGGAGATCGAGTCGAACAGCGAGACGGCCCACGGATCCTTGATGACGCCGTCGGACCGGTTGGCCTCGGTGCCGCGGTTGTGCAGTGTCCACAGCGTGGTTGCCGAGATGCCTTCCAGGGTGTCGCCGCTGATTGGGGCCATGGGGTCATAGTAGGTACGACGTGCGAATAGGGGTCGGCCCCGCAGGCGGCCGACGTAGGCTCGGGGCATGTCACGCCAGGTATTCGACGACAAGCTGCTCGCGGTGATCAGCAACAACTCGCTTGGCGTCCTGGCCACCATCAAACGCGACGGCAGGCCGCAGCTGTCCAACGTCTCGTACCACTTCGACCCGCGAAAGCTGACCATCCAGGCGTCGCTCACCGAACCGCGCGCCAAGACGCGCAACCTGCGTCGTGATGAGCGGGCGTCGTTGCACGTGACCTGCGACGACGGCTGGTCCTACGCGGTGGCCGATGGCAACGTGATCCTCACCCCGCCTGCCGCCTCCGAGGACGACGACACCGTCGAGGCATTGGTTGCGTTGTACCGCAACATCGCAGGCGAGCATCCCGACTGGGACGACTACCGGCGCACGATGGTCGTCGACCGCCGGGTCGTGATGACGCTGTCGATCTCGCACCTTTACGGCGTGCCACCGGGCAAGCGCTGAGCGATAAAGGCCGCGACGACGCCAGGTGCGCCGCGCTAGGCTGCCGCTATGGCTGAATCACCGGAAGACGACACGAAACGCAAGTTCCGGGAGGCGCTGGAGAAGAAGAAGGCGAACGCCGGCGGCGGAGCCGATCACAAGGACGGCGGAAACAAGCAGCCCAGGGCGCACGGACCCCTGGAAAGTCGGCGGGAGTTCCGTCGCAAGAGCGGCTAGGGCAGGCGTGAGCGGATGACTCCGGAGTTCCTGCTGACCACCCTCGTCGTGGTGGCCACTCCCGGCGCGGGTGTGCTCTACACGCTGGCGGCCGGGGTATCGCGCGGCTGGCAGGCCAGCATCGTCGCGGCGTTCGCCTGCACGCTCGGGATCGTTCCGCACGTGATCGCCGCGGTCACCGGCCTTGCCGCGATCATGCACGCCAGCGCGGTGGCCTTCTCGATCATCAAGTGGCTCGGCGTCGCTTACCTGGTGTATCTGGCGTGGAAGACGTTCCGCGACAAGTCGGTCTTCGCGATCGACGCCGAACCGGAGAAGCCGTCGCCGTGGCGGGTGATCGTGTCAGGGATTCTGGTGAACACCCTCAACCCGAAGCTGACCATCTTCTTCTTCGCGTTCCTGCCCCAGTTCGTGCCCGCCGACAGGGCGGGCGCCGTGCCGCTGATGGCGTACCTGAGCGTGATCTTCATGGCGGTGACGTTCGCGGTGTTCAGCCTCTACGGAGTGTTCGCCGCCGCGGTCCGCAACAAGGTCTTCACCCGGCCCCGCGTCGTGGCCTGGGTGCGCCGCAGCTTCGGCGCCACCTACCTCGTGCTGGCGGGCAGGCTGGCCGCGCAGACGCGCTGAGCGGTGACCGGTCGGTCGCTCGCCAGGAACCTCGCCGCGATCAGCGCCGCCAGCATCACCGCGACGCAGTAGAGGCCGGGACCCTTGAGACCCCAGCCGACGGACGCCAGTGTCGCGGCACCAGCCACACACAGCAGGGCGCCGACGGCCGCGCTGCGTGCACCCGTCGCGGCCACATGGCCGCCGTCCCACAGCGGAAGCGGGTTGTTCTCCAGCGGTCGCAGCGCGACGAACGCGGCCGCGACCAGGCAGGCCATGATCACCAGTTGCAGCAGGCTGAGCGCGACGAAGCCGGGCCTCCCTGCGTCGTAACGCGGATAGCCGAGGTAGTCGAAGACAAGGTGCATTCCCAGCAGCGCCGGGATATGCCACAGGTACAGCGTCATCGCGCCGGAGTTGCCGATCGCGGTCAGCCACCACACGCGCGGGCGCTGTGCCCAGCGGGCGATCGCAGGCGCTGCGGCAATCGCGAACGCGCACATCATGATTGCGTGGCCGGCCAGCAACAGCGACGGCGGTGTCATGTTCTTCAGCTGCTGGGTCTCGATGCCGACGAGGCTGAGTTCGTACGGGCCCGCCCACATCAGCATGAGGTTCACGGCGAACATCGCGGCGCCGAGCAGCATCGCCGCGCGCCCCGCCAGCAGGCGCCTGCGGTAGCCGACGCCGAGCATGCCGGGGATCAACCAGGCGACGAGGTTGAGGTAGCCAACGCCCGCAGGCACGTCGGTGTTGATTCGGATCGCGTCGATGACCGCGATGAACGCGTAGGTGCCCGCGACGGCGCCGATGAGGCGGCCCGTGGAGGTGATGCGCGCCAGCAGTGGGACTGCGGCCAGGACGCAGACGTAGGCTCCCAAAAACCACAAGAGCTGGATCGAGATGCCTGCGACCGGTTCGTAGACGTGCTCCGGCAGGAAGTAGCGCAGAATCGCCAGCGCGGCGACCCAGAACGCCAGGTAGTAGAACACCGGCCGATACAGCCGGGTGCAGCGGCGCATCAGCCAGTCGCCCCAGCTCCGGCCGGAATGCCAACCGTCGACACTCGCCGCGACGCCCGCGAAGAAGAACAGCGGCATGATCTGGAAAACCCAGGTCAGCGCCTGGAATACGACGGATTCGGTGAGCAGGTTGCGCCAGATGAAGACGTCGTCTTCGATGATGCTCGTCGCCATGATCGTGTGTCCGACGACGACGCCCAACAGCGACACGATCCGGATGACGTCGATCGCACGGTCCCCGCGTGGCGGGTGTGTTCGCCTCGACCTCAGCCGGGCTGGGAAACACAGCGTGGGTGCTCATGCCGCAAATCTAGGCATGACCTGCGCGCGAGTATCTGAGTAGAAGCACTCAAATCCCGACGGTTCAGGTGTGTACGGCGGTTCCGTGCTCCTCGTCGATGCGGGTCGTGACGCCGGTGGCGACGATGGTTCGCGTCGCGTCGACGGATGCGTAGGTCCAGAAGATCTGCATCTCCTCGGTGGCCGAGGCGTTCTCGAAGTGGTGGTGAATGCCTGCCGGGATGAACGACGTGTCGCCGACGCCGACGCGGTGCGCGACCCCGTCGATGTGCGCGATTGCCTCGCCGCGCAGCAGCATGACGCTCTCGTCGCAGTTGTGGAAGTGTTCGGCGATCGCCGCGCCGGGCCCGAATCGGGTAATGCCGTTGAGGAAGTCTTTCGACCCGACCTTCTGCGACACCAGCGGGATCGTGCTCGCCCCGCCGCCCCGTTCCCGCGCCGGGATCTCCGCGGGCCGCAGGATCACTCCTACCCGGTCGGCCATCAGACCTGCCCTCCCGTCAGAGCCAGCAGTTGACGGGCCCGCGCCTTGGCCAGTTCGCAGTAGGCCTTTGCTGCCGTTCGGGCGCCGTCGGCGTCGCCGTTCTCGAGCGCGACGAGCAGGTCGCGCTGCACCGCGAGGAATGCGTGCGACGACTGGGCAGTCGTGCCGAAGCTGCGTGCCATCACGTTCTTCACGCTAAGCGAGCCGAAGGCCGCGATGAGAAGCGGGTTGCCCGACAACGCGACGATCGCCTCGTGGAAGGCGTAATTCGCGTCAAGGTAGGCGTGGAAGTCCTCGAAATGGTCGTCGACCAGATACCGGGACATCGCGTCGAGGTGCCGTCGGGCATCGGCGAGCAGATCCGGATCCCCCTGAGCAGCAACGCGATCGATGACACCCAACTCGATGGCGAGCCGGGCCTCGAAGGTGTCGTCGGAGGTGCGCACGTCGAACGGCGTGATGACGTAGCCGAGATCGGGATCGCGTCGGACAAGGCCGTCGCCGGACAGCCGGGTCAGCGCGTAGAAGGCGCGCGCCCGGTCGCCATCGAGATGCTCGGCGAGCTCGTCGACGGTGATCACCTGTCCCGCAGCGAATACACGGCTCAGCACCATGTCCCTCGAACGCTCGTAGGCGCGATCGTTGCGTTCGAACTCGAAACGGCCGAACCCGCCGCGGAAGTACGTCAGCGGATCCCCCTCGCGCGCAGTCGCCGCGGTGACATGGCCGAGGAACACCGAATGAGTCCCGCCTGCCACCTTCTCGGTCACTTCGCACTCGATCGACGCGATGGCCTCGGCGAGCATCGGGACGCCGCCGGCCCCACGGTCGACGGTGACGCCTTCGAACTTGTCCGGCCGCGGGGTGGCGAACTGGTAGGCCAGGTCGCCGTGCGTCCGGCCGAGCACATTCACCGTGAACCGGCCACTGCGCTCGATCGCCGCCGCGGTCGGCACCGCGTTGTTCACGCACGCCAGCATCATCGGCGGGTCCATCGAAAGGGACGTCACCGAGCTTGCGGTCATACCGTGGTCGCGGCCGTCGTCTCTGGTTGTCACGACGGTTACACCACTGGCCAGGTGGCCGACCACGTGCCGGAACAGGTCCGTGTCGACCGTCTCAGCGGTGTGCACGTAGTCCTGTGTCATGACCGATCTCCCGTAGTTGCGTTGGTAGGTCAATTGAACGTCGACAACCGGGGTGCAGACACTCACGGATTGCGACACACACAGGCGCGAAGTTCACGTCCGCAGACAATGCATCGCCGGTGCGCTGGCAATTGACTGTCGGTGTGATCAATGCAGCCGTCGTTGGACTGGGGTGGTGGGGCCGCAAGATCGTTGCCGATCTTGACGGCAACGAACACGTGCAGATCGTCGCGGGTGTCGACGTAGACCCTGCCGCGCGCGAGGCGATCGCCGGCTCGCTG
Organism: uncultured Mycobacteriaceae bacterium; assembly: GCA_902826815.1. Taxonomy (GTDB): domain Bacteria; phylum Actinomycetota; class Actinomycetes; order Mycobacteriales; family Mycobacteriaceae; genus Mycobacterium. The sequence goes on along the minus strand of CADEGF010000023.1, from coordinate 8,896 downwards.
GTAAACGTCTACCCCGACATCGACGCCGTACTGGCCGACGACGCAGTCGATGCCGTGATCCTCTGCACGCCACACAAATTCCACACCGAGCAGATCATCGCCGCGGCGGCACACGGCAAACACGTGTTCTGTGAGAAGCCGCTCAGCGCCTCCGGTGAGGACGCCCAGCGCGCCGTCGATGCGATCACCGCCGCAGGACTGCAGCTGGGCATCGGACACGAACGGCGTTTCGAGCCCGCCGTCGTCGAACTGCGCCGCGCCATCATGGACGGGAAGCTGGGCACCCCGCTGGTCTTCGAGGGCAACTTCAGCCAGGACAAGTTCCTCGATCTGCCCGCCGACAACTGGCGACTGTCCGCCGTCGAGGCGCCCGTCGGGCCGTTGTCGGCCACCGGCATCCACCTCGTCGACTTGGCGATCGGCATCTTTGGCCGCCCGACAGAGGTGTGGGCGAGGCTCTCGACGCAGGCGACCAGCTTCGCCAACGGCGACACCCTTGCGATCACGCTGGCGTTCGAGAAAGGCCAGACCGCGCTGATCACGGCGATTCTGGCGACCCCGTTCGTCGGCCGGATCACCGTATTGGGTTCGGAGGGGTGGGTGGAGATCCGAGACCGCAACCATCCCGAGGATTCGCAGGGCTGGGACGTCACCCGGCAGGTCCGTGGCGAGCCCGCCAGCTCGGACTTCTTCCCGCCGCACGGGTCGGTGCGGGAGAACATCGAGGCCTTCGCGAAGGCCGTCGCAGGTGAGGTGCCCTACCCGATTCCGCTGGAGGAGATGGTGGCCAACGCGCGCACCTTCGAAGCCATCACAAGGTCAGCGCACAGCGGTTCGGTAGAGCCGGTCCGGTGAGGTGCGACCGCAGCGGATATCCGGCGTCGGACTAAAATCGCGCACACAATCTGATCGAGGTGCATCGCGATGTCACTGACCATCGATGACGGTCACGCCATGGAGTCCGCTGACGTGCGTATGCCTGCCCCGCTGAACCTCTGGCACGATGATCGGCCGCTGCCTGCGTGGGTGCAGGCGCTTGCAGGGGACTTCGACGTCGACGACCTCGTCGAGGTCATCATCGGTCGCTGCCTGTCGATCGCGTTCCCGAACCAGGCGCACGACGACGAATTCCGCGAATACCTGACGGCCAGCACCAGCGCCAACGCCCGATGCCTGCGGTCGGTCATCGCCGGCGAGATCGCGCTGGAGGACGTCTATTTGGAGACGGTGTTGTCGTTCGCGAAAGTGCAAGCGCAACTTCGTATTCCACAGAAATCGATGCAGCGGTCGTACCGCATCAGCTTCTACACGATGTGGGAGGCGTGGAGCGGGCATCTGCGTCGGGCCATCAAAGACGGGGATGTGGACCGTGACGAGGCGGCGCTGGCCCAGCAGCTGTTGACCCAGACGGTGCTGGGCTATCAGGACTTCGTCGCCTCCCAGGTCGCCGAGACCTACACCCGAGATTACGAGGCGCTCAACAGGTCTCGGGCTCATATGCGTCGCAGTCTTATCAAGGACATCCTGCGCGACGAAAGCGGAGTGCTGTCCGGCTCGGACGCCGCGATCCTTACCTATGACCTGGCGAGCCGCCACATCGCGGTCCTGCTGCCGACCGTGGCGGAGGGCGCGGCAACCCAGTTGGCGGTCGGGTTGCGCAACGCGGTCAGCTGCCAGCATTCGCTGGTCTACCCGCTGACGCTCAGCTCGACGGTGGTGTGGCTGGGCCGGATCGGGGAGTGGAAGCGGTCGGTTCTCGACTCGCTCGACGACGTGCTGACCGAGGCGGGCGTACCCGCGACGGTCGGCGGGGCGCATGGCGGAATCGACGGGTTCCGCACCACGCTGGCCGAGGCGGTGGACGCCGAACGGATCCGCGCGGCGTGGGATCGGCCCGGTGCGCCGTCGGTGGTGCACCACAGCGATGTCGGCCTCGAGATCCTGCTCATGCGTGATCCCGAACAGGCGCGGCAGTTCGTCGAGCGCGAACTCGGTCCGCTGGCGGGCGACACGGTCGAGGCGTCGAGGCTGCGCGAGACGCTGGAGGCGTCGTTTCGGTTCGGCTCGCATGTCGCGGCCGCCGAGCATCTGCAGCTGCACGAGCACACCGTCCGCAACCGCCTGCACAAGGCCGAGGAACTGCTCGGCCACACGCTCAACGAGCGCCGCACCGAGCTTCAGGTCGCGGCCCGCCTGATCCGGCTGCTGTCAGGAATCGAGGAGACGCCGCCTACACCGTCGCCGTCGTAGCCGCCACCAGCCCGGCGAACCGCTCGGGGCTCTCCACGGGGCAGGCGTGACGGCCGGGTAGCCACTGGACCGATCCGCCGGTCGCATCGGCCAGCCACTGCGCTGCGTCGCGGAACGCTGGGGCATCGTCGTCCCCGCAGACCACGGTCGCGGGCACCGTGAGCGTGGCAACGCCTTCCCGGAGATCGACATCAGCCAACACCTCACAGGTGCGCGCATAGCCTTCGGGATCGGTGGCCGCGAAGGTGCGCCGCGCCTGTTCCACCCGCTGGTCGTTGCGCTCGGCCAATTCGGCGGTGAACCACATCTCGACCATCGGCTCGACGAGCGAGGCCAGTGCGCCCTCCCTGGCCGTCTGCGCCCGGTCTCGCCACATCTGACGCATGGGCTCGGGGTACACCGGCACGGTGTCGGCCAGCACGACAGAGGCGACCAGGTCCGGGTGCACCGCGCCGAGATGCTGGGCCACCAAGCCGCCGAGCGACATGCCCACGAGGTGCGCGGGCTCGCCCAACGCGGCGATCCGCAGCGCCACGGGTGCGCTGTAGGCGTCGATTCCCGCACCCTTCGGTGGCGGCGGGGCCGAGCCGTGCCCGGGCAGGTCGAAGGCCGCCGTCGACTCGGAAGCGAGCACGGCGCGCACCGGATCCCAGAAGCGGGCGTCGGCGCCCAGCGGGTGAAGGAAGACAATCGGTGCGCTCATGATCCCCTTGCAGGCAGTCGCTCGTAGTCGTCCGGCACCGGTGTGCGGGCGGCGTTCATGGTCATCGCCAGCGTGGTGTAGTAGCCGGCCGCCGCGATCACCTCGACGACACCGTCGTCGCCGACGGCGTCCAGTGCGGTGTCAAACGTGGAATCGCTGACGCCGCGGCGGTACTCGAGCTCGCTGACCAGTCGCCACACCGCGCGGACGTCGTCGGGGCCGGTGAACGTTCCGCCGTCGCGCACAGCGGCGATGACGTCCTCGTCGAGGCCTGCCGCGCGGGCGAGCGGGACGTGGTGGCCCCACTCGTAGTCCTGATCCCAGCGTCGCGCGATCACCAGGATCACCAGCTCGGTCAGGTGCGGCGGGAGCCCAGAGCCGAAGCGAAGGTACTCGCCGACCAGTTGCAGCCGGGTCATCAGCTCCGGGGCCCGCAGCAGCGGCACGAACGGCGCGATCAGCCCACCGCGCGGGCCCGAAGCGACCTTGTCCATCGCGTACTGCTGGTCCGCCGACAGCGTCGACGGAAGCGGTAACCGGTCGGCGCCGGTGGCCAGTTCAGCCGGCATCGACCCGGGGCATGACCTCTTGGGCCATCAGCTCCATGGACCGCCGCGCCAGGTCGGGGTCCACCCAGTCCAGCCCCGCGTACACCAGCTCACCGAAGTCGCCGGTCTGCTCGCGGAAGGCCAGCAGCTGGTCGGCGACGGAATCCGGGGTGCCCGTGATGACCAGTTCGTCGACGACGCTGTCGAGGGTCACCTCGTCGTCGGGTTGTTCGCGGCTTGTCTTGAACAGCTCGAGGCGGCCGATCTTGCGCATCTTGGTCAGCATCTTGTCGTAGTAGAACCGGTACGGGCTGCGCGCATCGGTGCGGCCGTACGCCTCGGCGACAGCGGCGTCGTCGTTGACGAACACCGTGCGGGCCACTCGCCAGTCGTCGGTGGTCGCGGTTTCGCCCACCGACTCCTTGCCCTGGACGTAGTTGGGCCAGTGCGTCGCAACCCATTGCGGCAGAAGGAAGTTGGCTGACAACGGATGGAAGTTGCGGGTACCCATCGCGATGACGCCCTTGGAGAAGGGGGCGACGACGGTGCCGACGATTTCGGGGCGCGGTTGCTGCAACGGTTTGGGCAGGATGCCGACGCCGAGTTCGAGGTCGAGTGTCTTTTCGGTGGTGACGTTGAACCGCCCGCCCTGGCGCACGAGCGAATACGGGGGCTCGCCCTCCCAGATGGCGGTGATGACGTCGATCGCTTCGGCGAACATCTCGTTGCGGTCCTGGTCGAGGATGCCGAGCGCCTCGGCGTCCGACGGCAGCGCGCCCGGGCTGATGCCGAGGATGAAGCGGCCGTCGGCGAGGTGGTCGAACATCGCGGAGTTCGCCGCGACGAGCACGGGGTGTTGCTGCGAGAGGTTCGTGGTGCCGGTGCCGAGCTTGATCTGGTCGGTCTCCGAGATCAGCGTCGCCAAAAACACCAGGCTGTTGGTGATGTTCTCGTGCCGGTCGGTGAGGTGTTCGCCGATGAACGCGTCGTAGAACCCGAGACGGTCGGCGAGCAGCACCGCCTCCCGGTCCTCGCGAAGCGTCTCCGACCAGTTCCGGCCGGCGGGGTGCAGGGGCATGGAGAAATAGCCGAGTCGCATTGAGTCAGTCAATGCCGCAAAGATCCACCGGTCAGTGGCGTCGGCCGAGAATTCACGGCCGTTTCGATCACGCGATTCGTCACCGTGGCCGGCGGCGACGGGAGGCGTCACAGGGCGCGACACCCTTCGCGATCGAAATTCACGGGGGCCGACATAGGACGTCGGGCGTGGTGGCACTGTACTCAGCAGTGGCAAGCATCACAGTCGGCTTCCATCCAGTTGGTGGGGCGCTCACCGAGGAGGGTCATCGTGAAGGTCAAAAGGGCAATACGCGTCGCCGCGGCTGCGGTCTCGGCGCTTGCGGTTGTTGCGGGTTGTAGCGGAGGTGGGGGATCTGGCGGTGATCAGCAAGGCGCCGAGGGCGATGCGCAGGTCATCAAGTTCGCGTTCGCGCCGGACCCGGTGTGGGACCTGCTGAAAGATTCAGGCACCACGGCCAAATGGGAGGAGGAGAACAACGTCAAGATCGAGACGAGCTCGACGTGGGACGAGTTCACCTACTTCGCCGGTGGTCACGGCGACATCGTCTCGATGGCCACCCAGGAGACGCCGGTGCTCGAGGCCGAGACCGGCATCAAGACGGTGACCTTCGGCAAGTACAACTACCAGCGCGTTCCGATGCTGAAGCGGGCAGGTGATCCGTACAAGACGCTCGCCGACATCCCGAAGGGCAGCAAGATCTGCGTGTCCGGGCCGACGTCGAACACTGCGTTCTGGACGATTCTGGCCAACGAGATGCACGGCCTCGACTACCGCGTGGGTGGCGGCGACTTCGACCTCGTGGTCAACGACCACTTCGTCAACCCGACGAACCTGCTGCGCGGTGACTGCGAGGCCGCTGCCGTCATCCCCGAGGCCGCCATCCCGCAGCTGCGCAAGGGTGAGCTGGAGATCATGTACGACGGCAAGCTGCCGTTCCAGCTGTACAAGGAGTTTGCGCCGAACAGCGACGGCAAGCTGCACGTGTCGGGCAATAACTTCGTAGCCACCGAGAAGTGGTACGACGCGCACAAGGATCTCGCTGCGAAGTTCATCGAGCTGTGGCAGACCGGCGTCGACATGTGGAAAGAGCAGAAGGCCGAAACGGTGCGCAAGTACCCGCAGCACTTCTCGGTCGAGTCCGAAGAGGACGTCAACTACATGATCGACTTCGTCTCCGGCGACAACGACTGGTTCGCCGACAAGATCGCGCTGGACAAGGACTGGATCGACAACGAGACGCAGATCTGGGAGCTGCAGAAGAAGCTCAACCCCGACAACGCGAACTACCTCGCACCGGATGCGCCGACACCTCGGTTCGAAGCCATCAACCCCCAGTGATCACCTGGCCGGGGTCGGCGATGCCGGCCCCGGCGCAACCAAGAGATGAAGGGATGTTGTGTCGACGACCTTGGAGTCACCGCCGGTGACCGAGAAGCGCACAAGCGAGGAAGACCTCGTACGTGCGACCAAGCGTAAAAATCGCATAACGAGGTGGGGCTGGCGAATCGCCGGCTATGTCTTCTTCCTTGGTATCTGGGAGCTCGCCTCCGGCAGGGTCATGGACGAGCGTCTGCTGCCGGGCCCGTCGACCGTCTTCGAAACCTTCGGAAAGCTGTGGGCGACCGGTGAGGTGCCGGGCGCCTTCGGCACGACGCTTGCCCGCATCGCAGTCGGGTTCACAATCGCGTTCTTCCTCGGCATCGGGATCGGCGTGCTGATGCAGAACCGATTCCTGAACGGGTTCTTCCGCGACGCGGTGACGATCGGGGTGACGACGCCGGGCCTGATCTGGGCGCTCATCACCGCCATCATCTTCGGCAACCGCTATGCGGGTCCGATTCTGGCGATTGTGTTGACGACCTTTGCGCTCATCACGGTCAATGTGTCCGAAGGCATCAAGTCGCTGCCCAAGGACCTCATCGACATGGGGAAGTCGTTCGATGTCGGCGTGGTGCGACGCAACCGACACATCGTGCTGCCGCACCTCGCGCCGTTCATCTTCACCGGTATCCGGTTCGGCTTCTCCATCGCGTGGAAGGTCACGGTGCTGACCGAGGTGTTCGCCGCGTCCAAGGGCATCGGCTTCGAGATGAGAACGGCGACACAGCTATTCCGACTCGACGAGTTCCTGACCTGGATCCTGGCGTTCTACGTGCTCGCGCTGTTCCTCGACAAGGTCGTACTTGAGACGATCGAACGACGGTTCTTCTCCTGGCGAGTGGAGCTGAAGTCATGAGCACCCCGACGATGACACCGGGCCGCGCATGGCGGTGGCTGACACGCAGTTCGCTGACCGGCAGGCTGCTGTTCCCTGTTGTCTGCCTGGTGATCTGGCTGGTGGGGATCAAGCTGGTGACCACCATCTGGCCGTTCGCGGTCGACGTGCTGCCGACGCCGTGGCAGGTGCTCAACTTCATGTGGGACGAGATCACCGGCCACACACTGGCCCCGCACAACATGTACGTGACGTTCGGTATCTCGTTGCAGCGGTTGGCCATCGGCATGGCCATCGCGATGATCCTCGGCACCATCATCGGCCTCGCGATGGGTCTGTCCAAGGCCGTCGACGCCTTCTTCAATGACTGGGTCGTGGCGATCCTCGCCATGCCGAACCTGGCGTGGGCACTGTTCTGTAGCCTGGCCTTCGGGTTCGGCGACACCGGCCCGATCATCACCGTGGTACTGACCGGCATTCCGTTCGTGATCATGAACGTCCGCGAGGGCGTGAGGAACACGCCCGCCGATCTGTTCGACATGGCGCGGGCCTTCGATGTGCCTCGGCAGCGGGTCATCCGGCAGGTGCTGATTCCGTCGCTGTTGCCGTTCCTGTTCGCGGCGGCGCGGTACTGCTTCGCCCTGGGGTGGAAGGGCCTGGTCGTCGCCGAGGTGTTCGGCGGCCAGGACGGCGCGGGCTGGACGATCAAGTTCTGGTACGACGCGCACCGCGCCTACGGCGTCATCGGTTATGCGCTGTTCTTCGTGATCTTCGCGCTGGTATTCGAGAAGTTCATGTTCGACCAGCTGTCGAAGCGACTGTTCAAGTGGCGGCCGTCCCTCGATGACGTCGAGGTGGTCGAGCAGCAGTTCGACGCCCCGGCGAAGGCCTCCATCGGTGCCGCCGCCGCGGCATCGACGGCAACCGGCGCAGCGCTCGGCAGCATCACGATGGTGACAACGGGACGCCCGCAGAGCGTCGAAGACGAGCTAGAAGAACCACCCAAGGACTGAGGGAGAGAAACTTCCATGGCTGACATCACAATTAACAACCTGCACAAGGAATTCGGTCTGGGTGCCGACAAGGTCGTCGCGCTGGAGAACGTGAACCTGAGCATCAGCGGGCACTCGTTCGTCTCCGTCGTCGGCCCGTCGGGCTGCGGCAAGTCGACGCTGCTGAACATCCTGTCCGGCATCGACGTGCCGAGCAGCGGCAGGGTGAGCATCACCCAGGACGGCAAGGCGGCGCGGGCCGGCTACGTGTTCCAGGCGGCGCGGCTGCTGCCGTGGCGATCAGTCATGGACAACATGCTGTTCGTGCAGAAGGAGCGCAATCAGGAGACGCGCGACCGCTGCCAGCACTATCTCGAGATGGTGCAGCTCGGCGACAAGGGCGGCAAGTACCCCGGTGAGCTGTCGGGCGGTATGCAGCAGCGCGTCGGTATCGCGCGGGCGTTCTCGACCGAACCCGATGTGCTGTTCATGGACGAACCGTTCAGCCACCTCGATGCGATCACGGCCCGCACGCTGCGCAGGGAGCTGCACACGATCTGGGCCGAGACGGGTAAGACCGTCGTCTTCGTCACCCATGACGTCGGCGAGGCCGTCGAGCTGTCCAACCGAATCCTGGTGTTCGCCAAGGGTGGTCGTCTCGCCGACGATATCGACGTCAAGCTGCCGTTCCCGCGCGATGTCGCCGACAGCGAGGTCGCGTTGATGAAGGCCGATGTGTTCAAGACCTTCGAGAGCCTGGGGGCAATGGCCGTCAGCTAGCTGGCTAGCTGGCTAGCTGACGCCGAGCTCACCTTGCACTGCCTTGCGCCGCCTTGGCACCGCGAGCGTGCGCGTTTGCACGCGACACGCCGCCAAATGCTGGCATTCTGTGCACGCTCGCGGTGCAAGATTCGGCGGGTAATGTTGCCGCCCATCGGAGCGCGACTGTATGGGCTAGGTATGCGGCAAGGCCGTATCTATCCATAGCCCATACGCTCGCGCGAAAGAGGTGAGGATCGCGAGCGCGAAGCCCCGCGAGCGTGCGCGTTTGCACGCGACACCAACGTAAGTGGATTTTGTCAATAGGTTGGGGGGCTTGCCCGTTTC
>CADEGF010000022.1:6613-93560 GCA_902826815.1 uncultured Mycobacteriaceae bacterium | reverse complement strand
TGCTGGAAAGCAGTCAGCCACCGATGGCGCTGCGATGGTTGCGGATTGTGGTGGAGATGTCATGTGCCGGTCTTCGCTTGCTAGAAGGAGCGACCGACGACGTAGCAACGACCCACAGCGAGGGGTCGGTCAGGATCAGACCCCGCTGGGGATTGCTACTACGAGTCGTCTCGGCACGACCCGAACACTAGTCCTGCCCCGCGGAAAGGCGCAATCAAGTTCCAGACTTTCGCACTTCTAGCGGAGCACGCGAACCAATAGCGGGACGAACGGCCGGTGATCGGCCGTGCCGTTGCGGCGAGTGGGCATGCTTTCGCGCGACGCCGAATACCACTCCGCACGCGAGACCGCACTGAAGTCGAGCCTGCGGCCCCGCAGCGTCGCCACCGTGTGCAGCATCAGCGTGCCGGTTCGCCCATTGCCTTCGCGGAACGGATGACCATAGTTGTATTCGGCGTAGAGCGCGGCGAGTCGATCGGCGAACGCGTCCTCGGAACTGGCCGCATCCTTCGCCACTGCCCGCGCAGACGCCTCGACACGGGCCATTCTGCGCTGCACCGATGACCGCCGCGCGAACTCCTCTTCGCCGAGACGCAATTCGCATATCCGGTAGCTGCCCGCCCATTCGTAAACATCGCAGAACAGCTGCCGGTGAAGCGCCCGCACGTCAAGAGCGTCGGCTCCGACGTCGCCGTCGGCGAGCCTGCGGTGCAAGCCCACCATCCGGCCCGCGGTCGCGACGAATTCGAGGTCGGCGAGCATTTCGTGGTCTGAAGCGCCGAATTTGTTGCACAGCAGCGAGGTACCCGGAATCAGATACGGCGGGTCGCGCCTCGACCGTCGCGCCGCCGCCGGCTCAGGCCTTGTTGGATAGCGCGATCGATAAGTGGCGAGGTAGTCGCCGAAGGTGACCTCGCCGTCGAGCAGCGCCACCAACGCATCGACCTGGTCACCGGTGGGACGCCAGCCCTCCAGCGCCTCGGCGGCGATCGTCTGGTCGACGCAGCGGCGCAGCGGCGCTGGCAGCCGGTCGGGGGCGGACACGGGTCCGATATTTTCACACGCCCGGCGAACCGGACGTCGGCATCGACAGGCTGCGATGACCTACCGCACCAGTCGCCGCATCAGCGAGGACGCCATCGCGATACCCGCGACGGCGGCGACGACGAGCACGGCAACATCGAGGGCCGCGTTGGTCGGCGTGGCGATGAGCAGCCCGCGCAGCACATTGACCTCGTAGCTGAGGGGGTTGACGGCCGACAGCCAGCGCAACCACTGGGGCATGACGTCGACCGGGTAGAGCGCATTGGAGGCAAAGAACAACGGCATCGTGATGGCCTGTCCGATGCCCATCATGCGATCCCGATTGCGCACCAGACCTGCCATCGTCATGGAAAGACACGCGAAGAACGCCGAGCCCAGCACGACAACGCCCATCGCGGCAAGGATCTTCAGCGGGTTGACGGTCAGGTGCACCCCGAGCAGATACGCGAGCGCGACGACGCCGATCACCTGGACGACCGAGCGCACACCGGCCGCGAAGGCCTTTCCGGTCACCACCGCAGACGCGGGCGCTGGCGTCACCATCAGCTTCGCGAGGATTCCCGCGTCCCGGTCCCAGATGATCTGGATGCCGTAGAAGATCGAGATGAACAGGGCCGACTGCGCGATGATCCCAGGAGCCAGGAACGCGAGGTACGGCACACCGCCGGTGTCGATGACATGCAGCCGCGAGAAGGTCTGCCCAAAGATCAGTAGCCACAGTGCCGGCTGAACCAATCGGGTGAACAGTTCGGTGCGGTCATGGCGCAGCTTCTGCAGTTCGACCAGCGCGAAGGCGTACATTCGCACCGCCAGCCCGCGGGCCCTGCGCCAGCCGCGTGGCGAACGTACGAGGCGTAATTCGGTAGGAGACTCAACTGACACGGCGCGCCGTCCTTCTGGTGGAGCGGATGGCCCGGAGCCCGGCTTGAGAGTTGTCCTCGGCCAAATCGGTTCCCGCGTAATGACGGAAGACATCCTCCAGGCTCGCGTCTGGCGACACAGTCTGCTTCAATTCCGTAGGCGTGCCGATCGCCTGCAGCCTGCCGTGGTGCATGAGTGCCACGCGATCGCAGAGTGCGTCGGCCTCCTGCATGTAGTGAGTGGTGAGCAGCACCGTCATGCCGAAGTCCTGCTGCATGCGCTGCACCTGAGCCCAGACACTGTCGCGGGCAATCGGATCCAGGCCGACGGTGGGTTCGTCGAGGATCAGCAGCGACGGCCGGTTCACCAGAGCCTGGGCCAGTTCCAGGCGACGGACCATGCCGCCGGAGTACGTGCGGGCAAGGTCGTCTGCGACGTCGGAGAGGTGCATAGCGTCCAGCGCGTCGGTCACCCGACTCACCCGTTCGGCCCGCGGCACATCGTAGAGCCGGGCGAACAGCTCGACATTCTGTCGGCCCGTCAGCGCTGACTCGATCGAAAGCTGCTGCGGCACATAGCCGATGTTGTGCCGGATATCCATGGTGTTCCGCCGCGAGTCGAGCCCGAAGATCTTCACTTGCCCGCGGCGCACGGGGGTCAGTGTGGTCAACACACGCACAACGGTTGTCTTTCCCGCGCCGTTGGGCCCGAGCAGCCCCATCGTCTCGCCGGTCTCGACCTGCAGGCTGAGGTCGTCGACGGCGGTGAAGTCGCCGTAACGGTGGACGAGGTGGCGACAGTCGATCGCGAGCAATTCAGATCCGGTCACGTTCGTTCCCCTCTTGCAGCTTTCGGGTCATCTCGGCGAGTACACGTAGCCCATTCGCCAGGTGGTCGACCTGTTCGGCGTCGAGCTCGTTGATCACCGTGGCCAGTGTTGCCCGCCGCGCCGCACGTGACTCGTCCGCCATGCGTTGAGCCGGTTCGGTCAGCCGGAGGCGGCCGACTCTGCGGTCATCGTTATCGACCGACCGAATCAGCAGACCGGCGGCGGCGAGCCTGGAGACCAACGTGGATGCGGTGTTGGCCGCCAGCGCGAGTTCGGTCGCCGCCTCCCGCACCGAAATTCCCGGCTGCCTGCCGACAAGCCGAACCAATTCCGCCTGCGACGGCGTCAGCCCGGTCGCGCCGAAGCCACGGCCGGTCGAACGCCGCAGTTGTCGCCGGAATCGCCCGACCACCTCGAACAATTCAGTCGTCAGGTCGGTGCCGGTCGCCATGATACGAGAATACCTCTGTTTCAGAGGTATCTCCTGCCTGCCGCCGCCCCGATGCGCGCTTGAGGACCGAAGCCGGGCACCATAACGGTCAATGACTTGGTGGGACGCCGCCTTCCTCACCGCGGCCGGTGTCGTAGGAGGGCTGACCGGAAGCATCGCCGGGCTGGCGTCGATCGCCACCTATCCCGCCCTGCTCGTGGTGGGGCTACCACCGGTCACCGCGAATGTGACGAACACCGTCGCGATGGTGTTCACCGCCGTCGGCTCCGTGTGGGGGTCCCGGCCCGAGCTGGAGGGTCTGGGGCCCTGGTTGCGGCGGATCCTTCCGGTCGCCGCTGTCGCAGGCGCGATCGGTGCGGCGCTGCTGCTCTCCACGCCCGCAGAGGGCTTCGAGAAGATCGTGCCGATCCTGCTGGGCGGTGCATCTATCGCGATCGCCATCCCCCGTGGCCGCGGACGGGCAGCGAGGGCGGCGAGCCATCAGCGGCACACCGCCACGGTCCTGCTCGAGTCTGCCGCAATCTTCTTGATCTGCATCTACGGCGGCTACTTCGGCGCAGCCGCAGGTGTGCTGTTGATCGCCCTGCTGTTGCACGTCGGCCACGCGACCCTGGCGCACGCCAACGCCTCCAAGAACGTCATCTCAGGTGTCGCGAACACCGTTGCGGCCGTGATCTTTTCGGTCGTCGCCCCGGTGCACTGGCCCGCAGTTCTTGCCCTCGGACTCGGCTGCCTGGTCGGAGCCAGGCTTGGCCCGGTGGTCGTCCGGCACGCGCCCGCCGGTCCCCTCAAGGTCTTGATCAGCGCTGCCGGGCTGGCGCTGGCCGTCAAGCTCGGGATCGACGCATACGGCTAGGTCAGCTCGAAGGGGTTGTCGCCCTTGACTACCCGGGTGCCGATGTCGATGAGGTTCTGCGCATTGAAATGCAGTGCCTCGCCCGCATCCCGGCTGGCCTTGCCCATCAGGTAGCGCGACCAGGTGCCCTCGATGACGACGCCGAGCTTGAAACACGCCATCGCCATGTACCAGTCCAATTTCGGCGTCTCGCGTCCGCCCGCGTTCCAGTAGGCCTCGAGCAATTCCCGCCTGCTGGCCAGCCCCCCGTACGCGGCCAGCGCGCCCCCCGCAGTGATCGTGCTGGTGTTCAGCGGCCACGTGATCAGCATCCAGCCGAGATCGAGAAGTGGGTCGCCGACGGTGCACATCTCCCAGTCGACGAACGCCGCCAACTCGGGCTTGTCGCGGCGCAGAAGCACATTGCTCATATGCGGATCGCCGTGCATGATTCCCGGCTCGCTGTCCGGCGGTACGTTGGCCTGCAGCCACGGCGCGAGGTCGGTGACCGCGAGCGATTCTGGATCGTAGCGGTCGTGCCGATAGCTTTCGAGTAGCCGGAGAAACTGCGGAACCTGGCGCTCCACAAAGGATCCCGGCCGCTTCAGCTCGGCGAGCGGCTTGCCTTCCCATTCGGCATTGCCGAGCCGCGCGAGGCTCGCGGCGTACGACGGGCCGACGTCGTGCCGCAACGTTTCGTCGCGGATGTACGCCTCGGACACCTCGCTGCCGGGGTTGAAGCCGTCGATCTCTTCCATCAGGTAGAAGACGACCCCGAGCACATCCAGGTCTTCGCAGCCCGCGATGAACCCGGGGTGCGGTACATCCGTGCCCGCGAGCGTGCGCAGCGCCGCGATCTCGCGAAGCATCGTCTTGTCGCTCGTCGGCCGCGGATGAAGGGGTGGACGGCGCAGCACCATCGGACGCCCGTCGATGTGCACCCGCACCACGATGTTCTGGGTGCCCCCGGTGAGCGGTTCGACGTCCGTGACATCCGAACCGAGGCCCCGCTGTCGCACCCACTCCTGCAGGGCGGCCTGGTCGGCGTCGCTCAGGCTGGGCAGGGACTGCGCGGCATCGGACATGGGTGACATCGTGTCATCCGCGCCAAGGACCCATCACTTATCAGGTGCATTTTCCGACCGCGGCCGTCTGCGACCGCCACAATGAGTTGTTCCAGCGGTCAGGAACCCACGAAGACCAGGAAGAGAGCTTGCATGAGCACGACAGAGGCGGACCTCGTCGACGGCGTTCCCCGCAGTCGCATCGTCGTGGCGTCCATGGTCGGCACCACGATCGAGTTCTACGACTTCTACATCTACGCCACGGCCGCTGTCGCGGTGTTCCCCCATCTGTTCTTTCCCAAGGGAAACCCCACCACTGCGCTGCTGGCCTCCCTCGCTACGTTCGGCCTGGCCTTCGTCGCACGACCCCTTGGCTCGATCCTGTTCGGCCACTTCGGCGATCGCGTCGGCCGCAAGGCCACCCTCATCGGATCCCTGCTGATGATGGGCATCGCGACGTTCCTGATCGGGCTGCTGCCGACCTACCACCAGGTCGGTCTGCTCGCGCCTGCGCTGCTCGCGGTGATGCGGTTCAGCCAGGGTTTGGCGCTCGGCGGTGAATGGAGCGGCGCGGCACTGCTTGCCACCGAGACCGCCAAACCCGGTAAGCGCGGGTGGGCGGCAATGTGGCCGCAGTTGGGCGCACCGTTCGGGTTCTTCATCGCCAACGGAATGTTCCTCCTCATCGTGCTGTGGCTGAGCCACAACAACACTGCACCCGATCTCGACGGTGCGTTCCTCACGTGGGGTTGGCGCATCCCGTTCCTGTTGAGCTTCGTCATGGTGGCGATCGGGCTGTACGTACGCCTACGGCTGACCGAGACGCCGGTGTTCACCCGTGCGCTGGAACGAGGCGAACGCGTCAAGACACCGCTGGCAGAAGTATTCCGGACAAGTTGGCGACAACTCATCATCGGCACGTTCGTGATGCTCGCGACCTACACGATCTTCTACGTGGTCACGACGTGGGCGCTGAGTTTCGGCACGGCCAAGAGGCCACCCGACGGCGGCGGACTCGGCTTCCGTTACGTGGACTTCCTTCAGCTACAGCTGATCACGATCCTGTTCTTCGCCGCGACGATCCCGATTGCGGGCCGTCTCGCCGACCGGTTCGGGCGCCGCCGAACGCTGCTTGTGGTCACCGCCGTTCTGATGGCATACGGCGCGTTGTTCGGCCCGATGCTGTCGCCCGAACATGCAACGAAGACAACGGTTCTCATCTTCCTGGCGATCGGAATGACGATCATGGGCCTTACGTTCGGGCCGATGAGTGCGGTGCTGCCCGAGCTGTTCCCGACGAATGTGCGCTACACCGGGTCGGGGATCTCCTACAACGTCTCCAGCATCCTCGGCGCCGCGGTCGCACCATTCATCGCCACGTGGATCTCCACCACGTACGGCGTCGCATGGGTGGGCCTGTATCTGGCCATCGCGGGGGCACTGAGCTTCATCGCACTGCTCGTGATGCGAGAGACGAAGGACGTCTCGCTGGACACCCGCGTCGACGAACATCTCGGCGACGCACTCCACCCCGGCTGACGCCGAGCGCTCAGTCCAGGATGCGCCGCGCGACGTTGGTCGTGACGAGGTCGAGCAGTTCCTCGCCGCGACCCGCCAGGATCGTCCGAATGGCGTACAGCGAGAAGCCTTTCGCCTGTTCGACGGTGATCGCGGGTGGAATGGACAGCTCCTGACGGGCGGTCACCACGTCGACGAGCGCGGGGCCGTCGTGAGCCAGTGCGTCGGCGAGGGCCTGCTGCAGTTCGGCAGGGTGTTCGACGCGGCGACCGTAGATGCCCATCGCATTGGCCACATCGGCGAAGTTGGGGTTGTGCAGGTCGGTGCCGAAGTTGACGATCCCCGCCGCCTTCATCTCCAGCTCGACGAAGTTCAGCGACGAGTTGTTGAACACGATCACCTTGACCGGCAACCGATTCTGCGTCAGCGAGATCAACTCCCCGAACATCATCGTCAGCCCGCCGTCGCCTGCCAGCGCGACCACTTGCCCGTCGCGGTGGGCGGTCTGCGCCCCTATCGCGAGCGGTAGCGCACAGGCCATGGTTCCGTGGTTGAACGAACCGATGAGGCGCCGCCTGCCGTTCATTCTCAGGTAGCGGGCCGCCCACACCACGGGCGATCCAACATCGACGGTGAACACCGCATCATCGGCGGCCAGCTGATTCACCAGTCCGGCAAGGTATTCGGGCCGGATCGGCGTGCGGTCACGGTCGTTGACCGCCAACTCGTCCAGACGCTTGCGGGTCTTTCGGTAGTGGTTGAGCGAACGGTCGAGATGGTCGCGTTGCTGTTTCTGCCGCAGCAACGGTTGTAGCGCGGCGAGGGTGTCGCGCACGCTGCCGACCAATCCCAATTCGATCGGCGTTCGGCGGCCCAGGTTTCGGCCGCGGATGTCGACCTGAATGATCTTGGCGTTATCGGGATAGAACTGCTGGTACGGAAAATCGGTGCCGAGCATCAACAGGGCGCCGGCTTCCTTGATGGCCTTGTAGCCCGAGGCGAATCCGAGCAGACCCGTCATCCCGACATCGAACGGATTGTCGTACTCGATGAACTCCTTGCCGCGCAACGCGTGCACGATCGGCGCGCTCAACGTGTTCGCGGTCTCGATCACCGCGTCGTGACTCCCTGCGACACCGGCCCCGGCGAGAATCGTCACGGCGTTGGCGTCGTTGAGGATCGCTGCCGCCCGTTGCACCGACTCGTCGTCGGGCCGCACCACCGACGTGGCCGCGACGATCGGCCTCGCCGTCCACGCGGGCTCGTCGGCCTTCTGCAGGAATACCTCGCCGGGGATCACGACGACGGCGACCCCACGCTCCTCGACGGCCGCGCGCATCGCCATCTCGAGGATCCGCGGGGTCATCTCGGGGGTGCTGACGAGTTCGCAGTAGACGCTGCACTCGCGGAACAGATCCTGCGGGCGGGTCTCCTGGAAGTACTGCGAGCCGATCTCGGATCGTGGAATGTGCGCTGCGATCGCCAGCACAGGCACCCGGCTGCGCTGGGCGTCGAAGAGGCCGTTGATCAGATGCAGGTTGCCAGGTCCGCAGCTGCCCGCGCAGACGGCCAGCCCTCCGGTCAGCGCGGCATCTGCGGCCGCGGCGAACGCGGCGGTCTCCTCGTGACGCACGTGCTCCCAAGATATTTCGGGAGATCGCCGGATCGCATCGGTGAAGCCGTTGAGGCTGTCACCGGGCAAGCCGTAGATGCGATGGACACCGCTGAGTGCGAGCGCGGAGATGACATGATCGGCGACGGTCGACACGCCGCCACCCTATGCGATGCGCCTGTTACTTGGGTGCGAAGCGCTGGCCGCCGTCCAGTCGCAGGCACTGCCCGTTGAGCATCGCGTTCTCGACGATCGCGACCGCCAGCTTCGCGTACTCGTCCGGGCGGCCGAGCCGCTTCGGGAATGCGGCGTCCTTGGTCAGCACCTTGGCGAACTCGTCGGGGATGCCTTCGGTCAACCCGGTGGCGAACAGGCTCGGCGCGATGGCCAGCACCCGGATGCCGAGGCTGCCCAGGTCGCGGGCCATCGTCAGGCACATGCCCGCGATCGCGGCCTTGGAGGCCGTGTAGGCGACCTGCCCGATCTGGCCCTCGAAGGCCGCGATCGACGCGGTGTTGATGATCACGCCGCGCTCTTCGGCCTCGTCGTCGACCGGATCGTTCTTGCTCATCTGCCAGGCGGCCAGCCTGCTGATGTTGAAGGTGCCGATGAGGTTGAGGTCGACGCTCTTGCGGAAGGAGTCAAGGCTGTGCGGGCCTTCCTTGCTGATGGTGCGCTCGCCTGTGCCGCCGCCCGCCGTGGTCACGACGATGTGCAGCCCGCCGAGCGCTTCGATGGCCTCGTTGAGGACCTTCTCGGTGCCCTCGAAGTCGGTGACGTCCACCTCGTGGAAGGTCCCGCCGATGGCTTCGGCGACTTCTTTACCCTTGGACTGCGGCCGGTCCAGGATCGCCACGCTCGCGCCATCCTTGACCAATGCCTCTGCGGTGGCCTTGCCGAACCCGGACGCCCCACCGACGACGACAGCCTTCTTACCCGCGATCTCCATCTGGCTCCCTTTCCAAAAAGTGCTCGATTCGTAAAGCAACCTAGCTGATGTCACTGTTCGGTAAGGATTTCGGGTAGCCGGATCGGTAGCTTGGCCAGCATGGCGTCGAGCAACACACGGGCGATGGCAGGCATCGCCGCAGCAGCGGTCGCGCTCGGGATCACCCAGCTGCTGTCGGCGTTTTTCGGCCAAGGCGCCGATTCCCGCACCGCAGTCGGGTCGGCGGTCATCGACCTCACGCCGGCTCCGATCAAGGAATGGGCGATCACCACCTTCGGCACGGCCGACAAGCTGGTGCTGACGGTGCTCGTGCTTGCGGTCATCGCGATCATCGCCGCGGTGGCAGGCTCGATGGAGACGCGCCGCGCCCCGATCGGCAGTGCGGCGATCGTCCTCGCCGGAATCGCCGGATGCGCGGCGGTGCTGTCCCGCGACGGCTCGTCCATCGGCGACATCGTGCCCACCGTCATCGGCACCGTGTGCGGTGTCGCGGTCATGCGCCTGCTCACCTCGGGACGGTGGGCCGACGGACCCGCCGCCCGGGCCGACGAGCCCGACGTCCCCGATCCGGGGCGACGGCTGTCGCTGGTGACGCTCGGGCTGCTCGCCGGCGGCGCGGCCACCGGCGTCCTCGGCGTGGTGCTGACGCGGGCACGATCATCTGTCGCCGGGGACCGCGACGCGTTCGCATTGCCGAAGGTCGATGTCGGCGCGCCCCCGATCCCGCCGGCTGTGCAGCCCAAAGGTGTTGCGCTGCCGTCGTTCATCACGGCCAACGACGACTTCTACCGGATCGACACCGCGTTGAGCGTGCCACAGCTCAGCCGTGCCAACTGGGCGCTGAAGATCCACGGCATGGTCGACCGCGAAATCACCTACCGCTTCGAAGATATGGAGAAGTTCGAGGCGATCGAGAAGGTCGTGACGTTGGCCTGCGTCTCGAACCCCGTTGGTGGCGACCTCATCTCGAATGCGACGTGGACGGGCTATCGGGTGCGCGACCTGCTGGCCGACGCGGGCGTGCACGCCGATGCCGACATGGTGATGTCCAAGTCCAGCGACGGGTTCACCGCAGGCACGCCCATCGAAGCACTCACCGACGACAGGGACTCGATGCTCGCCGTCGGCATGAACGGCCAACCGCTGCCGACCGACCACGGCTACCCCGCACGGCTCGTCGTGCCGGGGCTGTACGGCTATGTCTCGGCGACCAAATGGGTGGTGGACCTTGAAGTGACACGCTTCGACAAGGCCGAGGCCTACTGGACGCGGCGGGGCTGGTCGGAGCGCGGGCCGATCAAGACCGAGTCCCGTGTCGACGTGCCGCGCAGCGGCGAGGTCGTCCGGCAGGGTCCGGTCACCTTCGGCGGCGTGGCGTGGGCGCAGAACCGCGGCGTCAAAGCCGTCGAGGTGCGCATCGACGGTCCGAACAAGCAGGGCAGTTGGCAGCAGGCACAACTCGGTGCGGCCTACTCCAACGAGGCCTGGCGGTTGTGGAGCTTCCCGTGGCAGACGGACGGCACCGGCTCGCACACGATCACCGTGCGAGCGACCGACAACACGGGAGCGGTGCAGACCGAGCAGTGGGCCGATCCCGTGCCCGACGGCGCCAGCGGCTGGCACTCGGTCAGCTTCACCGTCTCGTAACTCCGCGTAGCCCCCCAAGTTGCACCGCGAGCGTGCGTGTCTGTGCGCGACGCGCTGGAAAATCGTGTGCAACTGCGCACGCTCGCGCGTACGTTGGCGGCCCGTGATGACTCAACCGGCCGAGATCTGGCGCGCGCTTCTGCGCAGATCCCTGATGACCGCCCGCAAGCAGCGTGACACCGTCCGGGTATCGGCGCTGCGGTCGATCCTCGCCGCGATCGACAACGCTGAGACACCCGACACCGTCGCGGTCGCGGTCGCGGCACAGCCGAGCGGTGAGATCGCAGGAGCCGTCGCCGGGCTGGCCGCCTCCGAGGTGGCACGCCGGGAGTTGTCGGACGAGCAGATCCGCGGTCTCGTGCAAGCCGAGATCGACGAGCGGCGCAGCGCAGCCGACAGCTTCATCGCGGGCGGTCACGCCGAGAGGGCCGCAATGCTTCGAGCCGAGGCGACGGTGCTGGCCGACCTGCTGGGAGATGTCTGACGCTCGTGCCAGGCTGGGCACGTGCAGTTGATCGACGTCGCCACCGCATCGGCTGACGTCGGCGCCTCGTCGGCCCGGCTGGCCAAGATCGCCCGGATCGCCGAGCTGCTGACGTCCGCGGGCGGCGACGCACGGCTGACGGCCGTCGTCGTGTCGTGGCTGTCGGGCGACCTGCCGCAGCGCCAGATCGGCGTCGGATGGGCGGCCTTGCGATCACTGCCCGCGCCCGCACAGGAACCCACGCTGACGGTGGCCGCCGTCGACACCGCGTTCTCCGAAATCGGTGAGGTCGCGGGCAAGGGCTCACAGGCGCGCAGGGCGGGCCTGGTCACCGATCTCTTCGCTGCGGCGACGGAGGCCGAACAGACATTCCTGCGTCGCCTACTCGGCGGTGAACTGCGCCAGGGCGCGCTCGCGGGAGTGATGGCCGACGCCGTCGCGAAGGCAGCGGGTATCCCCGCCCCCACCGTCCGGCGGGCGGCGATGCTTGGCGGTGACTTGCCCGCCGTCGCAGCGGTCGCCCTGACCGACGGCGAGGCGGCGCTCTCGGAGTTCACGTTGCGGGTCGGGCGCCCCGTCGGCCCCATGCTCGCGCAAACCGCGACGGGAGTGGCCGAGGCCCTCGAAAAGCTCGGCGGCGAAGCGGTGTTCGAGGCCAAGCTTGACGGAGCCCGCGTCCAGATTCACCGCGCGGGCGACGACGTATCGATCTACACCCGCAGCCTCGACGATGTCACCGCCCGGCTGCCAGAAGTCGTCGAGGCGGCGCTCGCGCTGCCGGTGACGGCTCTGATCGCCGATGGTGAGGCGATCGCCCTGCGGCCCGACGGCCGCCCGCACCGATTCCAGGTCACCGCGTCGCGGTTCGGCCGTGGCGGCGGCCGAACCGCCCAACCGCTTTCGGTGTTCTTCTTCGACATCCTGCACCTCGACGGAGTGGACCTGCTCGACGAATCCGCAGCCGACCGGCTTTCGGCGCTGGACGCGATCGTGCCGGCCGACCAGCGCGTCGACCGGCGCAGAACGTCCAACGGCGACGAGGCCCAGCGGTTCCTCGAAGCGACGCTTTCCGCAGGCCACGAAGGAGTGATGGCGAAATCGCCTGCCGCACCGTATGAAGCGGGCAGGCGCGGTGCGGGCTGGCTGAAGGTGAAGCCGGTGCACACGCTCGATCTCGTAGTCCTCGGCGTCGAATGGGGCTCCGGTCGGCGCACCGGCAAGCTGTCCAACATCCACCTCGGCGCACGCGACCCGGCCACCGGCGAATTCGTGATGCTTGGCAAGACGTTCAAGGGCATGACCGACGCGATGCTGGACTGGCAGACCGCGCGGTTCACCGAACTGGCCGACGGGCCCACCGACGGCTGGGTGGTCACGGTACGGCCCGAGCAGGTCGTCGAGATCGCGTTCGACGGCGTGCAGACGTCGTCCCGCTATCCCGGCGGGATGGCGCTGCGGTTCGCGCGGGTGCTGCGCTACCGCGACGACAAAAGCCCCGGTGAGGCCGACACCATCGACACCGTCAGGGAGTTCTACGATCGCGGCTAGACCGCCTTCGTATATCTGCTCGTCGATCTGGGTACTCCCCCGTGGGTTCGCCCGCGGCACAACTTCGCCATCACCCAGGGGGCATCGTGGCCACACCTACCGAGGCGCCGTCGAATCGCATCGAAGAGCACGACGGCGACGTCACCTACATTCGCAACGACGAAGGTCTGCCCCCGGTGGCGATCATCGACAGATCGCCGATCACCACCCGCCACAAGATCATCTTCGGGCTGATCGCGCTGGTAGGCGCCGTGGCGTGGGCGGTCATCGCGTTCTTCCGCGGCGAGACCGTCAACGCCGTCTGGTTCGTCGTCGCCGCGATCTGCACATACGTTGTCGCGTTCCGGTTCTACGCACGCTTCGTCGAGATGAAGCTCGTCGCACCGCGCGACGACAACGCCACGCCCGCCGAACTTTTCGAGAACGGCACCGACTATGTGCCGACGGACCGCCGGGTGCTGTTCGGCCATCATTTCGCCGCGATCGCCGGCGCGGGCCCGCTGGTCGGCCCGGTGCTCGCAATGCAGATGGGCTATCTACCCGGCACGATCTGGATCATCGTCGGCGCGGTGCTCGCGGGATGCGTGCAGGACTTCCTGGTGCTGTCGATCTCGACACGGCGTCGCGGCCGATCGCTTGGTCAGATGGCGCGCGAGGAGTTGGGTGCGGTCGGCGGCGTTGCCGCGATCATCGGCGTACTGCTGATCATGGTCATCCTGCTCGCGGTGCTGGCGCTCGTGGTGGTGCAGGCGTTGGCCAGGAGCCCATGGGGCGTGTACTCGATCGCGATGACGATTCCCATCGCCGTGTTCATGGGTTTCTATCTGCGATTCCTGCGGCCCGGTCGGGTGTCGGAGGTGTCCCTGATCGGCGTCGTGCTGCTGCTGTTCGCCGTCGCATCGGGCGGCTGGGTCGCCGGGACATCATGGGGTGCAGCATGGTTCGGTATGTCACCGGTGACGTTGACCTGGTGCATCGTCGCATACGGGTTGGCCGCGTCGGTGCTACCCGTTTGGCTGCTTCTGGCCCCGCGTGACTACCTCTCCACGTTCATGAAGGTCGGCACCATCGCGTTGGTCGCCGTCGGCATCCTGGTGGCCCGGCCGGTGATGGAGGCCCCTGCGGTCTCTGACTTCGCGCTCAGCGGCACCGGCCCGGTGTTCGCCGGATCGCTGTTCCCATTCCTGTTCATCACGATCGCCTGTGGGGCTCTTTCGGGCTTCCACGCGCTGATCTCCTCCGGCACCACACCGAAGCTGCTGGAGAAGGAGAGCCAGATGAGGCTGATCGGTTACGGCGGCATGCTCACCGAATCGTTTGTGGCGATAACGGCATTGATCGTCGCCGCGGTGCTCAACCAGCACCTGTACTTCGCCATCAACGCACCGGCAGCCCAGACCGGTGGCACTGCGGAGACCGCCGCGAACTACGTCAACGGACTGGGCCTGTCGGGACCGCCTGTCGACGCCGCCGACATAAACCGCTGGGCGAGTGAGGTCGGTGAGGAGTCGATCGTGTCGCGGACCGGCGGCGCGCCCACGCTCGCCATCGGAATGTCCCAGATACTCGATGTTTTCGGCGGACACTCGTTGCGCCCGTTCTGGTATCACTTCGCGATCATGTTCGAGGCGGTGTTCATTCTGACCACGGTCGACGCCGGTACGCGCGTCGCGCGCTTCATGCTGTCGGACGGGCTGAGCAACCTCGGCGGACCGCTGCGGAAGCTGAAGGATCCGAGTTGGCGGATCGGCGCGTGGCTCTGCAGCCTGGTCGTCGTCGCGGCATGGGGCAGCATCCTTCTGATGGGGGTCACCGACCCGCTCGGCGGGATCAACACGCTCTTTCCACTGTTCGGCATCGCCAACCAACTGCTCGCCGCCATCGCGCTGACCGTCGTATCGGTGGTGGTAGTCAAGAAGGGCTATCTGAAATGGGTTTGGATACCAGGGATTCCGCTGCTGTGGGATCTGGTCGTCACGCTGACGGCGTCGTGGCAGAAGATCTTCTCCGCTGATCCCAAGCTGGGGTTCTGGACGCAGCACAGCGTCTGCCAGGCCGCAAGAGAGGCGGGAAAGCTGTGTCTGACGGCGAAGACGCCCGCCGATGTCGACAAGGTCATCCGCAACACATTCATCCAGGGCTCGCTGTCGATCATCTTCGCGGTCTTGGTGATCGTTGTGTTCGTGGCCGGTGTGGTCGTGGCACTGCGGGCCATACGCGGCGGCGGCAGCCCGTCGTCCGATGATGAGCCGGTGCCGTCACGGTTGTTCGCACCGTCCAGCCTGATCCCTACGAAGGTCGAACGGGAGGTGCAGAAGCAATGGGACGAACTGCCGGCCTCACGAGGCGGGCCGCCCGTCAGATCGGCTGGTACTGCGCCACATTGATGGGCGACAACCACTACCGGCGCTACGTCGAGCACCGCAGGCGTACGCATCCCGACGAACCGGTCATCTCCGAGCGCGAGTATTGGCGGATGCGCCATACCGCGACAGAGCGCAATCCGCAGTCGCGTTGCTGCTGACCTACAGCGGATTGCTAACGACGACATAGCTCGCGCTTAACAAGCCTTCCTAACGTCGATTGCAGGTTGGGGCGTCAATCGACGCGGAAAGGCCTGGTAATGAACCTAAATCGACTCGTCGCAACGGCGGCGATCGGCTGCTCACTCGGTGCCGCGGGCATCGCCGTGGGGGCAGGCACCGCAAGTGCGGCGCCGCCTCAGTGCCCGCCCAGGGTGCAGTGCGGCCAAGGAGGCGGACCCGGTGGTCCCCCTGGTGATCGCGGGCCCGGCGGACCTCCTGGTGATCGCGGGCCCGGCGGACCTCCTGGCGACCGTGGGCCCGGCGGACCTCCTGGCGACCGTGGGCCCGGCGGGCCACCACCCGACTTCCGCGGTCCCGGCGGTCCGCCACCCGGCGTCTTCGACCGTCCCGGCGACAACGACTGGCGCGGCCGGTTCCACGGCGCGCCGTGGGGTGACAATCTGCCGCCGTGGGGCTGGGGTGCGCCTCCGCCGCCGAGGTGGAACGGCCCGTTACCGCCCGCGTGGGGCCCTCCGCCGCCGCCCATTGACTACTTCGGCTTCCAGGAGCAGCCGGTGTGGGATCCGGGCTACAACCAGTGGGGCTTCTACTTCTTCGGGGTTTGGATCCCGCTTCCGTTCTGACAGACCAACCGGCGAGACGGCCGCCTCGGATGCTCCGGGGCGGTCGTCAACGTCTCACCGCAGCGAATAGCGGATGGGCAGGTGTTTGAGGCCGCCGACGAACGTCGTCGCCACGTGCTGCGGATCGCCCGCCAGCTCGATCGACTCGAGCCGTGGCAGCAGCTCGGAGAAGAAGCTGCCAACCTCCATTCGTGCCAGCGCCGCACCGAGGCAGAAGTGCACGCCGTAGCCGAAGGCGATGTGCTTGTTGGGATCTCGCGCGACGTCGAAGCGGAACGGGTCGTCGAAGACGTCCTCGTCGCGGTTGGCCGACGGATAGGACAACAGCACGGATTCGCCCGCGCCGATCGCCACGCCGCGCACCGTGGTGTCCTCGGTGGCGGTGCGCATGAACGCCTTCACGGGGGTGACCCACCGGATCATCTCCTCGGTGGCCAAGCCCATCAGCCCGAGGTCGCCCGCCAATCGCGCACGCTGGTCAGGGTTTTCGGTCAATGCCAGCATGCCGCCGGAGATCGTCGCGCTGGTGGTGTCGTGTCCCGCCGCGGCGATGATCAGGTAGTAGGACACCACGTCGATATCCGAAAGCGGCTCACCGTCGATCACGGCGTTCGCGATGGCTGACGCCAGGTCTTCGGTCGGGTTCTCCCGCCGCGACACGGTCAGCGACGTGAAGTACTGGAACATCTCGAGAAGCGCGGGCATCTGGTCTTCGGCCGATGTGCCGCGCTTGAACTCGTCGTCGTCGCTTCCGAAGAGTTCCTGGGTGAGCTGAAGCATCATTGGGAAGTCGGACTCGGGCATGCCGAGCAGCGACAGGATCACATAGAGCGGGTAGTTGACCGCGACCTCCTGGACGAAGTCGCACTCTGGCCCCTTCTCCACCATCCTGTCGACGTAGATCTTCGCCAGCTCGTCGATGCGAACCTTCATCGCCCGCATCGCCTTTGGCCGGAACCAGTTGGCGCCGATCGCGCGCACATCGCGGTGCTGCGGATCGTCCATGTGAATCAGCGTGCTGACGCCGATGCCCGCCTGCAGGTCGTCGGCTTCCGCCGTCACCAGCACCGGGCGCGGCGAGTTGGTGAAAAGCGTGTTGGCGCGTTCGATATCCATGATGTCCGCGTGCCTGGTGATCGCCCAGAACGGCCGGTAGCCGTCGACCTCGACCCACAAAACGGGGGCGTTGGCGCGCAGATGAGCAAGCGCCGCATGGAACTTCGGCTCATCGGTGTAGGCCTTCGGGGTGGCGAACACCTTGGCGGCTTCGTCGATGACGCGGGTGCTCACGAATTGCTCCTCATCTCCTGCACCACGGCGGCGACCGTGGCCTCTTCGATCGACGCGGGGAAACCGACCAGCACGCGGTCGATCACGCCGTCGCAGCGTTCGCGAACCTTCTTCGCGACATCGTGCACGGGTGCGACGACGGCGAACTCGTCGAGGATCTCGTCGGAGATCAGTGACCCCATCGCATCCCATTCGCCCGCATGCGACAGACCGTGAAGGTCGGTCTGCAGATCTCCCCAGCCGTGCAGTTCGAGCACCTTCCGGTAGGCGGGCGTCGATGCATAGAACGCGATCTGCTTGCGTGTACCCGCCGCGTTGGCGGCCACCTCGGCGTCGTCGTTGCCCGTCACCACGAACAGCGGGCAGGACACCTCGAAATCGTCGCGCTTGCGCCCGGACCGCTCCATGCCTCGCAGGAGCGCGGGTGTCGTCACCTCTTCGAAATAGCGCTTCGTCGTAAAGGCATGCGCCAGTAAGCCGTCGGCCAGCTCACCGGACATCTCGGTCATCGCTTCGCCGACAGCCGCGACGAACACCTTCGGGAAGTCGTGCGCCAGCGGTTCCGGCGTGAACATCGGCGTCATCAGCTTGTGGGTGTAGAAGTCGCCTTCGAACGACAGCTTCGTACCGTTCTGCCAACACGACCAGATCTCTTGGGTCGCCAGAACGAATTCGCGCATGCGCCGCACGGGTCGGCTCCACGGCATGCTGAACCGGTTCTCGATGTGGCGCTGAATCTGGCTGCCGAGGCCGAGGATGAACCGGCCTTCGGAGTACGCCTGCAGATCCCATCCGATGTTCGCGACAGTCATCGGAGTGCGCGCGAACGCCACCGCGATGCTGGTGCCCAGCTCGATGGTCTCGGTGTGCTCAGCGGCCAACACCAGAGGAAGAAACGGGTCCTGGTTGATCTCCGCGGTCCAGCAACAGTCGTAGCCGCGTCGCTGCAGTCGGTTCGCCGTGTCGGCGACCTCGCCGAGTTGGCTCGAGACGGCGCCGTCGACTTTCAGACCGCCGCTCTCGCGCATACACGTGGACGCTACAGTAAGCAATTCAGTATGGTCAACGTGAGCACGACGGTGCGACGATCGCCTTCCGACGACGGGAATTGCACATGACAAATGAGCAGGGCTGGAAGGAAACTCTCGAAGACCTTGGCCTTCGGCGTCAGCGCTCGCGGTCCATGGGCGGTGAGGAACGGCTGGCCAAACACCGCGGCAAGGGCAAACTCGACGCCCGCGCGCGGCTGGAGCACCTGCTCGACAAGGGCACCTTCCGTGAGTTCGGCACGCTCGTCGGCGGTGACATCGCCGCCGACGGGATCGTCGCGGGCTCAGGGATGATCGACGGCTCACCGGTGATGGTAGGCGCCGAGGACTTCACCACGCTCGCGGGCAGCATCGGGCCGGGCGGCAACGCGAAGCGCTACCGGCTCGCCGAACTGGCGCTGCGCGACAAGGTGCCGCTGGTGATGCTCCTCGAGGGCGCCGGATTCCGGCCCAGCGGAGAGCATTACGGCCGCACCCCGACAGATCTGCTCGCCCAGGCGCGGTGCTCGGGCAAGGTCCCGACGGTGGCAGGCCTGCTCGGCCCGTCGGCAGGCCACGGCGCCCTTGTCGCACCGGTCTGCGACTTCACCATCATGAGCCGCCATGGCGCGATCTTCACCGCGGGTCCGCCGGTCGTCAAAGAGTCGACGGGCGAGGACATTTCGAAGGAGGACCTCGGCGGGCCAGGGGTCGCACTCGCCAGCGGCGTGATCCACAACCTCGCCGAGGACGACGAGGCCGTGCTCGACGATATCCGCCGCTACCTGTCGTACTTCCCGGCGAGCGCATGGTCGTATCCCGCGCAGCGCGCCGCCGACGAAACGAGTGCGCCGCGGCCGACACCCGAACTGCTCGACATCGTGCCGCGCACCAACCGCCGGGTTTACGACATTCGCGCGGTGCTCGACATCGTCTTCGATACGGCGGACTGGTTCGAGGTGCAGCCGAAGTTCGGGCCCGCGATCATCTGCGCGCTTGCTCATCTCGGCGGCCACCCCGTCGCGGTCGTGGCCAACCAGCCGAAAGTGCTTGCCGGTTCGATCGACGCCGACGCCGCCGACAAGGCCGCGCATTTCATCATGGTCGCCGACGCGTTTCACCTGCCGATCGTGTTCCTGGCCGACAACCCGGGAATGCTGCCGGGCAGCCGGTCCGAGAAGAGCGGTGTGCTGCGCAGCGGGGCGCGGATGTTCGCCGCGCAGACGGCGGCGACGACGATCAAGCTTCACGTGACCCTGCGTAAGGCGTACGGATTCGGCTCGATGGTCATGTCGCTGTTGGGATTCGACAACCAGGGCGCAACATTCGCCTATCCGGGCGCCACCATGGGCGCGATGAGCGCCGCCGCCCTCAGCAAAGCGTCGCACGCCGCGGAGGACGTCGAGGCCAAGCTCCGCAAGGCGGAGGTGGAGGCGTCCTTCCGGTCAGCGGGAACCCTCGGCTTCGACGATTTGATCCATCCCGAGGAGACCCGGGACGCGCTGCTGTCGGCGCTTCAGCGTGGGATCTACAGCAGGCAGGCCGCCGCGGAACCGGTGAGCCGCACCGTCATCACACCCTGACTTCTCCGACGAGCAGACGTGAAAACCCCTATTTCGGCGGGAAATTAGGGGTTTTCGCGTCTGCTCGCGACGGAAACTAGAGCCGCGCACATCCGGCTAGCAGTCTGTCTCGCGATAAGCGGTGACGATTGGCGCCAACTCCTCGGGCGTCGCGCCGTGCATGATCAGGGCGTCGGCGCCGTAGTCGAACTCCTTGCGAATGCGCTCGACGCACTGCTGCGCCGTGCCGGTTGCCGCCGGTTCCAGCCACTCGTCAGGGATCAGCGTCGCGATGTGCTCGATCTGCTCCGCGGTGGCCTTGTGATCGATTCCGCCGGGTATCGACGTGACAACGGAGTCCTCGCGGAAGCGTTGCAGCACTGCGGGATCCCAGTCATTGGTGGTGACCAGCAGGTTGCCATAGCCCTGTAGGTAGGTGGCCAGCCGGGCGACGGTCTTCTTCAGCCGCAGCTCTTCGGGAAGGTGGTCACCGACGGTCGCGAAGCACGACCACACCCGAACGCTTTCGGGGTCGCGGCCTGCCTGCTCCGCGGCGTCCTTCACCGTCTTCACGCAGCGCCGCAGGGTGTCGGGGGTGAAGTAGGTATGCAGGATGACGTCGTCGAAGACACGGCCGCCGAGCGCAAGAGTGTTGGGGCCGAAGGCGACCAGCGCCAGCCGGATGTCCTCCTTGAAATCCGGGTCGAGGAACAGCACCTGATACTTCCCGATGGGACCGTCGTGGTTGAAGATGACCTCGCCGTTCCACAGCCGCCGCATGACCTGGGCGAAGTCCTCCATCTGGGCGGTCGTCACCGACGGGATGCCGAAGGCCGCATACATCGCCGCGACACCACGCCCGAGGCCGAGCGTGAACCGGCCACCGGACAGCCGATGCATCGTGGTCGCCCACGATCCGGTTATCAACGGGTGCCGCGTGTTGTGATTGGTTGCGGCGGTGGCGATCTGCATCCTGTCGGTGACCGCGAGCGCAGCGCCCACGAGCGAGGACGCCTCCTTGACGTTCCACCGCTCGGAGATGAACCCGGTGCCGAAGCCCATCTCCTCGCCGCGGCGTGCCTCCGTCGTCAGCGTGGCCGGCCCCTCTCCACCGGCGCCGGCGAGTAGGTAGTAGCCGAGTTCGTCGAGCACACGTTCAGTCATTGCCAGATCCCCTGCTTGTAGCCGCAATTCCAGACTTCGGTGATTCTGCCGTCAACGACCCGGAAGATCTCCATGCTGCCGACGTCGGTCTTCGTGCCGTCCTTCAGTTCCATCGGCGACTGGTACACGATCGCGACGTGTTCGCCGTCGTCGCCTGCCACGACAAGGTTCAGGTCGAAGCGGATCGTTGTGAACATGTCGCAGTGGTCGACGATTCGCGCGACGGCCTGTTCGTGCGTCAACGTCGTCGCCTCCCCCACCTCGTGGCGGATCACGGTGTCGCCCATCAACTCCTCGGCCAGCGCGAAGTCGCGTTTGTTCCAGACCACCAGGTTGTACAGCTCCACCACTTCACGAGCGGAACGGGTCACGCGAACACCTCCAGTGCGCCGATCTCGTCGATGGTCGCCACCGCACGGTCCACCAGCCGCATGCACAGCTGCCGCGACCGCTCCGGCAGGGTGTCCCAGCTCAGCAGCGGCATCGCGGGCAGGACAACGTAGTAGGCGACAGCGAATCGGTAGTGCCGCCATGCCTCGTCGAACGAGTAGTCGTCGACGCCGTAGGCCGCCATACCCTCGAGGTACTCACGTAGCAATGTCTCGTCGTGCCCGGATCGCACCTCGGTCGAAATCCCTTGGCTGACCAGGTAACCGATGTCCAGTGCGCCGCCGCCCCACGCCGCCATCTGGAAATCGACAACCTTGAGCTGCTCGCCCGAGAAGAACATGTTGTCCGCCCTGATGTCGCCGTGCAGCAGCATCCGGCGCTGCGCGAGGGCCTCGATGGCCCGCGGCGCCAGCTTGGCGAATCTCGCTGCATAGTCCGCGACCGCGGGCGGGATCGGGGTGGTCGTCTTGTCTTGGTAGACCGCCCAACCCAATTCAAACACCGCGGGCAGCATGTCGTGTGTGACCGGGGTGTTGATGCTCGGAAACGCTTCGAGGACACCGGCGCTCGTCGACCACGCGTGCAACCCGGCCAGCTGGGCGATCGCCAACCGGGCGCGATCCATCGACAAGCCGGCCAAATGGTCGGCGTTGTCCCAGTGCGCCATGTCCTCGAGCACGATCGCGAAGTCGGCTTGGTTTTCGGCCATCGCAGCGAGGTGGACGTAGGGAGTGCCCAAGGGTGCGCGGCCTGCGACGTCGCGATAGAAAGCCACCTCGCGCGCGTAGCCACCCATCGCCACCATCGCCCGCCCGGCTTCGGACTGGGCGGGCAGCTTGACGATCACGCTGTCGGGCACCGACTCCCCGGTCAGATGCGCGCGGTACAACCAGGACGAGAAGCCGCTGTCCAGCGCGATCTGCTCGACCCGGACATCAGCGACCCGGCCGCCCACCACCTCGCTGAGCCACTGTGGCGTCACACCATCGATGCCGGACGGCACGGCGGGCACCATCGACCTCCCGGGAAAGATATTTGACGCAGAGCAACTAAGTTAGTTGTCGGGCGTCTAATATGCAAGAGTGCCTTCCCCCGCCCGGGGCCTCACCCAACCACAGCGACTCGAGATATCGGGCCGCAGGCTCCGCGAGGCCGCGGTCGAGCTGATCGCCGAAAAGGGCTGGGAGGCAACGTCAGCCGCTGAGATCGGCAGGCGCGCCGGTTACAGCCGCGCGATGGTCCATGCCCGCTACGGCAGCAAGGACGCCATCCTCGACGCGCTGTTCTCGACCGAGTACGAGAAGAAGCTCAGCCCCGTCGCCGACCCCGATTCGACGGGCCTCGCGCAGGCACTCGCCCACGTCGACCGGATCACCGAACTACACTCCGACGACCCCGCCCTGTGCCGGGCGATATTCGTGCTGACCTTCGAGGCGGCCAAATCGACGTCGCAGGCCCATCCCTACATCCGGATGTGGCTGAAGCGGGCTGCCGACACCGTCGGCGCGGGGCTGCGCAACGGGATCGCCGACGGGTCCGTCCGCCGCGACATCGACGTCGACCGTGCGATCAACGACTTCGGCGCGACCGTGCTCGGCACCGCATACCTTTGGATCATGGCGGCCTATCCGATCGACATGGCCACCGAGATCGCCTACGTCCGGGCCCGGCTCATTACGGACTACGGCGCCGTGTCGGCGTGCTGACCAATCCGTCTGGCCCTTCAGATTCGAAGCAAACCCCCAGTTCAGCCCGGCTCGTGTCCATCTTCTTGCTTGTATCGTGAGTTTATGTTCATAATATGAATGCGGCGCACGTCACATCTCATAGAGGGGTTTTGCCCATGTCACATACCGCAATCGTCATCAACACGGCGGTCGCGATCATCGGGGTGGTCGTGATGATCGTGCGGTTCAAGTTCAACCCGGTCGTATCGCTGGTGGTGGGATCCGCCTACCTCGGCCTCGCGGTCGGGCTCGGCGTCCAGGAGACCATCGACGCGATCATGACAGGCTTCGGCGACATCATGGCCGAGGTCGGCCTGCTGATCGCCTTCGGCGTGCTGATGGGCGCCATCCTGCAACAGACCGGCGCAATCCAGCGTTTGGTGCAGACGCTGCTGAAGGTGTTCGGCGCCAAGCGAATGCCCTATGCGATGTCTTTGACGATCGCCACCGCACTCCAGTCGATCTTCCTCGACGTCCTGCTCGTCATCTCGGCGCCTCTGGCGCGCAACCTCGCCAAGAAGATCGGCCGCAACGGCACCGCGCGGATGGCGGCCGCCATGGCGATCGGTCTCGAATGCGGGATCGTGCTCACCGTTCCCGGTGTCGGCGCGCTGGCGCTTGCCGGCCTGCTCGGCGTCCCCCTCGGCAAGATGCTGCTGTTCGGCGTGATGCTGGTGATCCCAACCGTGGCGATCTCCGTCGCGATCATGTCGTTCCTGTTCAACCACGGCTGGTGGAACCCGGAGCGCGACGAGCAGGAATTCCTCGGCGCCGACCCCGACCCGCTTGACGACGAGGACCGCGAGATCACCGGTCCCACTGCGTCTTCCGAGCCTTCCGAAGACGATGTGGATGGCGGCGGTGTCGCCACCAAGACGGCGATGGCGACCAAGGCGCAGACACCACTGATCGTGCTGTTCGCGCCGATGCTGCTGTCGCTCGTCCTGATCGCCACCGGTGCGATTCTCGACGCCGCCGATATCCACAACCCGATCGTGAAGTTCGTCTCCTCCCCCGTCATCGCCCTGCTGATAGGGCTCATCGGGACCAGCTTCGTCGGCCGCTACACGCTGGGCGCCGAGCAGATCGAGAAGGCGATCGCCACCGGCTTCAAGGAAAGCGGACAGATCCTCATCCTGACCGGGGTCGGCGGCTCACTCGCCGCCACCATCAAGGCGGCCGGCCTCGGCGACATCCTCGGTGAGTACTTCACCGCGAGCACCGCAGCCCCGTTGCTCGTCGTCTGGGTGATCGCAGCCGCGCTGCACGTCGCCGTCGGCTCGGTGACCATCTCGGCGATCACGTCGGCGGGCATCCTCGCACCGGTCGCCCCGATCATCGGTCTCGACCCGGTACTGATCGCGTTGGCCGCAGGCGCAGGCTCGCTGTTCGCGGTGCACGTCACGAGCAACACCTTCTGGCTGCTGCAGTCGCTTCTCGGCCAGTCGACACGAGGGACGCTCAAGACCGTCACCGTCGGCGTATCTGTCGCATCGGTGGTCGCCATCCTCCTCATCCTGCCGATGAGCCTCTTGTTCTGACCGACTTCATGATTAAGGAACGACAGTGACCACCAACGACATTCGCCCACTCGACGGGGTACGCGTCCTGGAACTCGGCAACTACATCGCCGCGCCGACGGCGGGCCGCATGCTTGCCGACTTCGGCGCCGAGGTCATCAAGGTCGAGCGCCCGGTCACCGGGGACGAGCTGCGCAACTGGCGGCTGTACTCCGGGGACACGTCGATGCTGTACCGGACGATCAACCGCAACAAGAAGTCGATCGTGGTCGACCTGAAAACGGAACGAGGCAGGGAGATCATCCTCGATCTCGTCGGCCACTGCGATGTGCTGCTGGAGAACTTCCGGCCCGGCACCCTGGAGAAGTGGGGACTCGGGCCAGAGGACCTCGACAAGGTGAACCCCGACCTCGTCATCACCCGGATCTCCGCATTCGGGCAGACGGGCCCGATGGCCGCACGACCCGGCTTCGCGGCCGTCGCAGAGGCGTTCGGCGGATTGCGTGAGCTTGTCGGTGACCCCGATCGGCCGCCGGTGCGCACCGGCGTGTCGATCGGCGACTCGATCGCGGGAATCTACGCGGCGTTCGGCACCGTGATGGCGCTGTTCCAGCGCGAACACGTGAAAGTGCCGCTGCCGCAGCGCGTCATCGACGTCGCCCTCAACGAGTCAGTGCTGTCGGTGATGGAGTCACTGGTGCCGGATTACCTGGCCTACGGCGTCACCCGCGAACGCGTCGGCGGCCGCATGGAGGGCATCGCGCCGAGCAACGCCTATCCGTGCGCCGACGGCCCGAGCATCATCATCGCAGGCAACGGGGACGCGATCTTCCAGCGCTACATGCAGTTGATCGGCAGACCTGATCTCGCTTCGGATCCCGGTCTTTCGACCAATGCGGGCCGATGGGCGCGGCGTGAGGAACTCGACGCAGCGATCGGCCAGTGGACCACCCGACACAGCCGCGACGACGCGTTGAAGCTGCTCGACGAGGCAGGCGTCCCGTCCGGGCCCATCTACAGCGCTGCCGACATCTGCGCCGACGAGCAGTATGAGGCGCGCAACATGATCCAGGACTTCGAGGTCGACACCGGCGAAACCGAAAAGCGCACGGTCGGATTCCCCGGCATCGTCCCGGTCATCGGAGCGGCGTCGGTACCCATTCGCAGCGTGGGACCCGATCTCGGCGAGCACACTCGCGAGGTTCTGTCCTCGCTTCTGGGCCTGCGCGACGACGAGATAGGAGCGCTGACATGACCTCTCGGCCATTCACCCCGCGAGCAGAACTGCGCGATGTGACGCTGCGCGACGGGCTGCAACTCACGTCGAAGAGCCTGCCCACCGACCGCAAGGTGCAGATCGTCCGCGAGCTGCTGGCGCTCGGCGTGCCCGCGCTGGAGATCGGTTCGATGGCGCGGCCGGATCTCGTACCCCCGCTGGCCGACACACTCGACGTCGTCGCCGCGCTGGAACCCGACGAACTGGCCCGGTGCTGGATCTGGGTGGCCACCCCGAGGCACATCGAAAAGGCGGCGGCCGCGGGCGCACGCAACTTCCAATACTGCTTCTCCGCGTCGGACTCCCACAACAAGGCCAACATCGGTAGAACCACCGAGGACAGCGTCGCGGCGATGCCCGATGCCGTCCGGATCAGCGAGGAAGTCGGCGGCGCGATCCAGCTGTGCATCGCGACCGCCTTCACCTGCCCCTTCGAGGGAGTGACCGATCCGGAGCGCGTCATCGCCATTGCCGCCGACCCGCGCACCGACGGAGCCGCCGACATCGTCGTCTGCGACACCATCGGGCAGGCGATTCCGACCCAGGTCACCGACCTGATCCACGGCATCCGCGAACGGACACCACAGCGCCGCATAGTCTTCCACGGTCACGACACCTGGGGACTCGGGGTGGCGAACACTCTTGCCGCGATCGAGGCGGGCGCAAGGATGGTCGACGGGTCACTCGGCGGCCTCGGCGGCTGCCCCTTCGCCCCGGGCGCCAGCGGCAACACGTCGACCGAGGATCTGTTGTTCGCCACCCGACCGAACTGGTTCACGCCGTCTACGCTGGCGTCGATGGTCGAGATCACCGACAAGCTGCTCGCGGAACTGGGTGAGCCGAACCGCTCCCGGGCCGCACAGGGCGCGCGGTCAAAATCGTCGGCCTTCGAGTGGGTCATCGGCGGCGGTGAGCAGGCATGCGGTGACGGATAGCCCCAACTTCTTCGTCACCTATCCCATCCCCGAACCGGGGATGGGATTGCTGCGCGATTCGGGCCGGGTGCACCTCCCCGCGCAACCGCCATCCGCCGAGGAACTGCGCAACGCCTGCGCGTCCGGCGACTTCGATGTCGTGGTCGCCCAACTGTCCGACCGGTTCGACGCCGACCTGCTCGGCGTGGCGAAGCTGGCCGGAATCTCGAACTACGCGGTCGGCTACGACAACATCGACGTGCCCGCCGCGACCGGCAACGGCGTCCTGGTCGGCAACACTCCGGGTGTGCTCACCGATGCGACCGCCGATCTGGCGATGCTGCTGATCCTCGCCACCGCGCGGCGTGCGATCGAAGCCGACCATTTCACCCGGTCGGGACAGTTCACCGGGTGGAAGCCCGAACTGCTTCTCGGCCACGATGTTTCCGGGGCAACGCTCGGCCTCGCCGGGTTCGGGCGGATAGCGCGTGCCACCGCGGCGCGCGCTGCCGCGTTCGGCATGGAGGTGACGTTCTGCTCGCATCCGCCCGCGGGGCGGACCGTCGCCGATGCCGAACTGGCCGACCTGCCCTACCCGGTCCGCCAGGTCGGCTGGCAGGAACTCGTCGAACGCAGCGACTTCCTGTCGGTCCACGTTCCGCTCGCCCCGTCCACCAGGCATCTGATCGACGCCAGCGCCCTTGCGGCGATGAAGCCGACCGCGATTCTCGTCAATACCGCACGCGGTCCGATCGTCGACGAGAACGCCCTCGTCGCCACGCTGCGCAGCGGCCACCTCGCAGGCGCAGGACTCGACGTGTACGAACAAGAGCCACTCCTCGCCCCCGGCCTCGCCGATCTGCCCAACGTCGTGCTGCTGCCGCACCTCGGAAGCGCGACCACGAAGGTGCGGGCCCGGATGGCAGAACTGTGCGCAGGCAACGCCGTTGCCATCGCGCATGGGCAGGTCCCTCCGCACTGTGTGAACCCGGAGGCGGTGAGAGATGACCGAGGCTGAGGAGCCCGCGGCGTCGTCGAAACAGCAGCCGCTGCTTGTGCTCGGCAAGATCACCGAAATCCTCGATGCGTTCTCGCTGACCCGCCCCGATATGACCCTCGGTGAGATCCAGCAGGCGACCGGCCTGCCCACATCAACCGTCCAGCGACTGGTGAGCAACATGGTCGCTCAGGGCCTGCTCGATCGAAAAGAAGATCGGATCCGCGTCGGTGTCCGGATGTCGTACTGGGCGGCGACAGCGCTGAAGGATCTCGACGTGCTTGCGGTCGTGAATTCGGTACTCAAGGAGATCCGCGACAAGACCGGCGAGACGGCGTGCTTCTTCAAGGTCGAGCAGAACTACCGGGTCTGCGTCGCGGTTGCCGAAACTCACCATGCGCTGCGCCGAGACATGTACGTGGGCAAGGTCATCCCGCTGCACGTCGGCTCCGCCTCACGGGTGCTGCTGGCGTGGAGCCCCGATCTCGCCGAACAGGTCCTGTCCGCGCCCCTGCAGCCGATGACAGACTTCACGGTCACCAGCCCAGAGGATCTGCGCGGGCTCATCACGCAAGCGAAGGCCGACGGCTACGCGATCACCGCGGGCGAACGCGAGGACTCGGCGTCGGGATTGTCGGCGCCGGTGTTCGACGCGGCGGGCGACATCCTTGGCGCGATCACGATCAGCGGACCGACGATCCGCATGCCCCATGCGCAATGCGAGGCGTGGGTCGACCTGGCGGTCGGCTATGCCGAACAGGTCACCCGGACGATCGGCGGCCGTCTCCCGCACTGAGTGTGCGCAGGAACTTCTCTGAGGCACCATGCACACCGCCCGCGAAGAGATGTCCTACGTGGCTTCCCCTGTGCCAGAACAACTCACCGCCCCAACGGTCGTGCAGCGCAATGGCGGGCTCACGCATGGCCATCCGGTCGTGCCAGGCGCCCACGACGAGGCGTCCACGCGGCGGCGCCGTCGGCTCGACTGCCGTGTGATCGACCGCGGATGCCACCGCGGCCACAGTGTCCGACCCGAGGAGCGCGATCGTGTCGTCGACCGATGGGCCCCAACGGCCGAGATGCTGGGAGATCATTGCGTTCAACCCGAGGATCGGCGTGTACACGGCCACACCGTCGACCTGCTCGAAATGCGAAACCAGCGCTGCCACCGGACTTCCCATGGAAACCCCGGACACCGCCATCACGGTCGACTGCGGCCTCAGCCACCGCACGAGGGCGCGGACCTCCGAGACGACGCGCATCATTCCCGCCACATTGCTCAGGGGATCCATGTTCGGATACGGCGGCCACGCATTGCGCCGCGAACCGTGGCCCGGCTGGATCGGTAGCGCGATATTGAAGCCGAGCTCATCCCTGATGCGCCTGGCCCGCGAAAACAGAAGGTCGATCGGTTGGCCCTGGCCTGCGCCGTGCACCCACACCAGCCACGGCCGCGCCTCGTCAATGGTTCTGCACAGGTGTGCCACCGCGGTCGCGGGCCCGCCGAAACCGACTGCCGTCAACGAATTCGGCAGCGTCGGATCGTGAGTGAACTTCAGCTTCTCGTAGGTCAGCCTGCCGAGGCGACGGCGGCGAAGCGCTTGCACCGCCAGGGGTTCCGGGCTGGCGTGTGCCCCCTCGACGCCCAGTGCGGACAGCTCTTCAGCCGCGGCCTCGCACGAGGCCAAGGTGCGTTCCAGTTTCGGCGGCGGCGCCGTCAGTGTCATCCCCGACAGCGCGAGTTCGTCGAGCACCACCTCGCCGAGCTGGCGTGCACCCGTCGGCGACAACGGTTTCCAGTCACCGGAGGTTCTCAGCGCAGCATGTGCGCGCGGCAGCACACCCGCGAAATCCCGACCCATCCGATAGGCCCGCTGCGAGGTCTTCATCGGCTATGCAAGCTTGAATCCGCTGTAGCCGGCCGCGGCGACCTCGTCGCACCGCCTCCGGTACTCGGGTATCCCGCCGGTGTAGCCCATGTACATCTGCTTCTTTCCAGGGACGTTGCCGCCGTTGTACCAGGAGTTGCAGCTGGAGTGGACGAGCACCGTCGGCGCGACCAGCGATGTGATGTGCTCGATCCAGTCCTGTTGTGCTTCGGGCTGCGCCTCTATCGTGCGGTACTCGTTAGCGTGCAGGTAGGTGATGCAGTCGCCGATCCACTCGATGTGCTGTTCCAGCGCTGCGACGAAATTACTTGCAGGCGCGGGACTCCCGGGACCCTGCACGATGAAGAGATTCGGAAATCCCGCGACAGCGAGTCCCAGATAACTGAGCGGACCCTCACCGGCCCAGAAGTCCTTCACCGACACCCCGTCGCGTCCGCGGATGTCGATGCGGCTGAGCGCGCCGGTCATCGCGTCGAAGCCGGTCGCGTAGATGATCACGTCGAGCTCGTGAGGACCCTGTTCGGTGGCGATACCCGTCGGCGTGACCGCGCGGATCGGCGCCTTGCGCAGATCGACAAGAGAGACGTTGTCGCGGTTGAATGTCTGGTAGTAGCCCTGATCGATGATCGGGCGCTTGCAGCCGAACGGATGGGTCGGTGTCAGCGATGCCGCGGTGTCGGGGTCGGCAACGATACGTGCGACCGCCTCGCCATAGAGCTTGGCGGCCATCTGACTGGACTCGATATCGAAGAACACGTCGCCCCAACTGAGCGCGCCCATCACACCGTTGTCCTCGATCGCGCGCAGTTGGTCCTCCCGTGACGCGGTCTTCAGCGGCGGGTTGGCCATCATCTCGAACATCACCGAGAACGCCGACAGGCGCGCCGCCCCGATCATGTGCGCACGCTGCGCGGCGCGGATCTCGTTGTAGCGGGCCTTCATCTGGTCCAGCTCACCGGGCTCGAAGGCGCGGATATTCCACGGCAGCGTGTAGGCAGGCGAGCGCTGGAACACTGTGAGTTTCTCCGCCTGCCTGGCGACGACCGGGATCAGCTGCACACCCGTCGAGCCGGTGCCGATCACGCCGACTCGCTTACCGCTGAGATCGACGTCGTCCCGTGGCCAGCGGCTGGTGAACAACGAGGTGCCCGCGAACGTGTCCATCCCCGCGATGTCGGGCTCGAGCGGCGCGGAGAGTATCCCCGCCGCGGCTACCACGAACTTAGCGGTGAACGCCTCTCCCCCTTCGGTTTCCACCGTCCACGTCGCGGTCGGTTCGTCGAATGTCATCGCGACCACGCCTGTGTCGAAGACGATGTCGCGGCGCAGGTCCAACCGGTCGGCGACGAAGTTGAGGTACCTCTCGATCTCGGGCTGGGCTGGCATCGTCTCGGTCCACACCCACTCCTGCTGGATCTCGTCGGAGAAGCTGTAGGAGTACTCGATGCTCTCGATATCGCAGCGCGCACCCGGGTAGCGGTTGAACAGCCATGTGCCGCCGACCTTGTCGGCCCGCTCGACGACGATGGCCCGCAGCCCGAGACTTCGAAGCCGGTGCAGCGCGTAGAGACCGGAGAACCCGGCACCGATGACGATCGCGTCGAAGCGACCACCTGACATCGCCACGCCTCCTTGCGCTGTCGCTGGGTCCAAACTGCCGAAAACTATACTGTAATATCTTCCGTTGGATAGCTTCGGCGCCGAAGGAGGCCCGCGTGAAAGTCCCCTTCACCTGGAAGGTCACCGGCTGGTTCATGGTCGGCTGGTCGGCCGAGATCGCCACGGGTGAGGTGAAGCCGCTGCGGTACTTCGGTGAGGACCTGGTCGCCTATCGCGACGAGGCAGGCGAACTTCACGTGATGTCGGGACACTGCCGCCACCTCGGTGCGCACATCGGCCACGGCGGCAAGGTGGTCGGCGACTGCGTCGAATGCCCGTTCCACGGCTGGCGCTGGGGACCCGACGGCACCAACCGCTACATCCCCTACCAGCCCGACCGCCCCAACAAAGCGCTGCGACTGCGGGTCTACC
Organism: uncultured Mycobacteriaceae bacterium; assembly: GCA_902826815.1. Lineage (GTDB taxonomy): Bacteria > Actinomycetota > Actinomycetes > Mycobacteriales > Mycobacteriaceae > Mycobacterium. The sequence goes on along the minus strand of CADEGF010000022.1, from coordinate 61,761 downwards.
CGGTGCGCGAACAGTACGGCTGCGTGTTCGTCTGGCATCAACCCGACGGCGAGGATCCGCAGTGGGAGATGCCGGACCTCTTTCACAAGTTCCCGCAGTTCCCGACCGACCCTGACGCGTATTACCGTCCGTATCCGGAGTTTTCGAGCCGCGCCGAGCGTGAGCCCGTACATCCGCAGATCGTCGCGGAGAACGGCCCAGACAGCGCGCACTTCCACTACGTGCACGGCGCGACCGTCACTCCCGTGTGCCTCAATTGGGAGGCCGTGGACGAAGAGTGGCGTTTCCTCACCGGGTGGCCCGACGCCCGCGGCGACGACCCGGACAAGATGGCGCTCTACATCCACAGCCACTTCTCCGGGCTTGGCTTTGCGATCAGCGCGTTCGAGGGTTCGTCGAACCACCGGCTGATCTTCGCCTGCACCCCCGTCGAGGAGGGGTACTCCGACATGTTCTATTCGATCTGGTGGCCGCGGTTGCCCGGCGACACCTCCGACGTACCGCCCGACGCGGTGCGCGAGAAGGTCGAGCGCCAATTCATGGGAACCGTCTGGGACGATCTCAACATCTGGCGCTACCAGGAGTACGTCGAAAACCCCGCGCTGTCGAAGGTGGACGCGAAACCCTATATGGCCATGCGTAAATGGGCCACGCAGTTCTATGAAGTTCCCGCCACCCCACCCGGCGAGGTGCCCGCATCGGTATGACCATCGACCTCGCCGACATCGCGGCGCCTGCGCACACCGCTCTCGTCACGCAAGAACTCCAGGGCGCCGTCGTCGGCCCCAACGCCGGCCTCGGCGCTCTCGCCAAGGCGGCGCAACGCGAGGCGCTGCCCAACATCGGACGACTGCTCCCCGTTGCCCGGGAAGCCGGCGTGCAGATCGTGCACTGCCTCGTGCAGCGAAGGCCCGACGGTCTCGGCGCCAACCACAACGCGCCGATCTTCGCGATGGGAACCAAACAGGTCGACATCAGTCCCGGCAGCGAAGGGGCCACGCTGATGCCCGAATTCGGCCCTGCGCCAGACGATGTCGAGCTGCACCGATGGCACGGCGTGGGGCCGATGGGCGGCACCGACCTCGACTCCGTTCTTCGAAACCTGGGAGTGACGACGATCGTCGCCGTCGGCGTATCGGTGAACATCGCGATCACCAACCTCGTGATGGACGCGGTGAACAAGGGCTACCGCGTCGTCGTCCCGCGCGATGCCGTCGCCGGTATCCCCGCCGACTACGCCGACGCGATCATCGACCACACCATCTCGCTGCTGGCGACGGTGACTACCACGTCGGATCTGATTGCGGCGTGGACGTGACCGAAACCAGCCACGAGACCCGCGGCTTTCCGCCGATCGAACCCATCGACGCACCGCCGGAGATGGGCCGATTCATGTCGGCGATGCGCAGGCTGCAGGACATCGTGGTGTCCACCGCACCCGACGGCGAACTGTGGACCGACGGCGCCCGGCGCATCGAGGAGCTCTGCGAACAGCTCGAGGTGCACAGGGCGCCGCAGGGCGTCGCACCCGCGGGCCGCGCCCCGCATCTGCCCGGCCTCGGCCATCCGCTGGTTCCGCCGTGGACCCTCGCCGAGTACGGACCCGACGGCGTCACGATGGAAGGCCACTTCAGCCGCTTCCACGTCGGAGGCAACAACGCCGTGCACGGCGGGGTGATACCGCTGTTCTTTGACTGGCACTTTGGGATGATCGTGTCCGCAGCGGACCGGCCGATCAGCCGCACGGCGTACCTTCATGTCGACTACAAGAAGGTCACCCCGATCGACGAACCCCTGGTCGCGCGCGGTCGGATCGACCGGCTCGAGGGGCGCAAGGCGTTCATCACCGCGACGATGACCGATGCCGACGGCACCGTACTATCCGAAGCAACCGGCCTGATGATCAAGCTGCTGCCGCACCAGCCCTGAAAGGCTCTTGAGAGATTCGATGAGCGCCACAACGCAATTCACCGTCCCCGCCACCGCCGAGGCCGTCGCCTCCTCCATCGGCGACCGCGAGTTCATCATCCAGGGCGACCGCCGCTACACCTACGCGCAGGTCGTCGAGCGCTCGAACCGGCTCGCGGCCTACCTACACGCACGAGGGCTGGGCTGCCACACCGAACGCTCGGAGCTGGCCGGTCACGAGGTGGGCCAGGACCTGCTCGGCCTCTACGCCTACAACGGGCCTGAGTACGTCGAGGGGATGCTCGGCGCGTGGCGGGCGCGGGTCGCTCCGTTCAATGTCAACTACCGGTATGTGAAGAACGAGCTGGAGTACCTGCTCGCGGACTCCGGTGCGACCGCGCTGCTCTATCACGCCAGCTTCGCTCCCCGCGTCGGCGAAGTGCTCCCCCACCTGCCGCACCTGCGGGTGCTGATCCAGATCGCCGACGATTCCGGCAACGACCTGGTGCACGGCGCCGTCGACTACGAGTCGATCGTGTCCTCTGGCGCGTCGGAGCCGCCACCGGTTCAACCGTCGCCCGACGACCTGTACGTGCTCTACACAGGGGGAACGACCGGGATGCCGAAGGGCGTGCTGTGGCGTCAGCACGACATCTTCATGACGTCGTTCGGCGGCAGGAACATGTACACCGGCGAGACCGCAGGCTCGTATGACGAGATCGCGAAGCGCGTCGCGGAGAATCCCGGCACCAAGATCTTCACGCTTCCGCCGCTCATGCACGGTGCGGCGCAGTGGGCCGTCATGACCGCACTCACGACCGGCCAGACGGTGGTATTCCCTGATACACATGGCAAATTCGACGCCGACGAGGTGGTGGCGACGGTCGAGCGGGAGAAAATTCTCACCGTTCAGGTCGTCGGCGACGCGATGGCCAGGCCCATCGCCGATGCCATCGAACGGGGTACCGCAGACGTGTCGTCGCTCGCGGTCGTCGCCAACGGCGGCGCCCTTTTGACGCCGACCGCCAAGCAGCGCCTCATCGACATCAAGCCTGGCCTGATCGTCATGGACGGTATCGGATCGTCGGAGACCGGCATCCAGATGAGTCACATGTCGACGCCGGGTGCGGTGTCGACCGGAAAGTTCAACGCCGGGCCCGACACCAGCGTCGCGGGCGAGCACCTTGACTCGATCCTCGAGCCCGGCCACGACGGGATGGGCTGGCTCGCGCAGCGTGGCTACGTGCCGCTCGGCTACAAGGGCGATGCGGCCAAGACCGCCAAAACCTTCCCCGTCATCGACGGCGTGCGGTACTCGATCCCTGGTGACCGCGCGCGGCACCTGGCCGAGGGCGGCATCGAACTGCTCGGCCGCGACTCGGTGACCATCAACTCCGGCGGCGAGAAGATCTTCGCCGAGGAAGTCGAGAGCGCGGTGCTGTCGCACCCCGCGGTTCGCGACGTGGTGGTGTCCGGTCGACCCAGCGAGCGGTGGGGTCAGGAGGTCGTCGCGGTCGTCTCCCTCGTCGACGGCGCGACGGCCGACGCGCAGGAACTCATCGAGCACGCGGCTGGCGTCATCGCGCGCTACAAGCTGCCGAAAGCGGTGGTGTTCCGGCCCGTCATCGAACGCAGCCCGGCGGGTAAGGCCGACTACCGGTGGGCCCGCGAGCAGGCGCTCAGTGAGGGCGCCTGACCTGATCTGACGGGCGCGAAACCGCTCCGCCGTATCCTTCGGTACGCCGATACTGTAATCTTTACAGTACCTATCGCAGTCCGTCGGAAGATGGTGGAGATTCCTCACGTGGATACGCCGGTGCTCGACGTCACGGCCGACGAAGCGGCCGACCTCCTTCGCAACCCCTACCCCATCTTCGAGCGACGGCGACACGAGACAAGCGGCGTCTTCCTCGGCAGCGTCATGGACTGGACGAAGGCTTCCGAAGACTTTCGACCCGAGAACCTCTATGCCGCGGTGTCCTTCGACGCGGTGAACCGGGTGTTCCGTGACAGCAAGGCGTTCAACTCGCACATCTACGACTCCACCGTCGGCCTGTTCATGGGACCGACCATCCTGGCGATGGAGGGTAAGAAGCATTGGGAGCACCGCAATCTCGTGTCCGCGGCGTTCAAGACGCGGTCGCTGCAGCGGTGGGAGCCCGAGATCGTCAGGCCGGTGGTCAATGCGCTTATCGATGAGTTCGTCGAAGCGGGCAACGCCGATCTGGTCAAGGACTTCACCCTGGAGTTCCCCACCAGGGTGATCTCCAAGCTGCTCGGACTGCCCGAGGAAGACCTGCCGTTCTTTCGCAGGCACGCGGTCGACCTGATCAGCTATCACGTCAGGTACAAGCGGGCTTTCGAGGCGTCGGCCGCACTGAAGGACTACTTCAGCGAGCAGATCGAGAAGCGCAGGTCGAAGCCGACCGAGGACATCATCGGCGATCTGGTGTCCGCGGAGATCGACGGCGACAAACTCGACGACGAGGCGATCTACTCCTTCCTGCGGCTGCTGCTGCCCGCGGGGCTCGAGACCACGTACCGGTCGTCGGGCAATCTGCTGTTCCTGTTGCTCACCCACCCCGACCAGTTCCGTGCGGTCCAGGCCGACCGCGAGCTGATCGGCCCGGCGATCGAGGAAGGGCTGCGCTTCGAGACGCCGCTGACGACGGTGCAGCGCTACGCCGCCGAGGAGACCGAACTCGAAGGGGTGACGCTGCCCCAGGGGGCGGTGATCGACGTCTGCATCGGCTCGGCGAACCGGGACGAAAACCGGTGGGAGCGCTCGGAGGAGTTCGACATCCGCCGGAAACGCGTGCCGCACATCTCTTTTGCCGCGGGCGAACACACCTGCCTCGGATTGCACCTGGCCAGGATGGAGACGCGCGTCGCGCTGGAATGCCTGCTCGACCGATTGACCGACATCAAGATGGTCACCGAGGAAGACACCTACATCTACGGGCAGCCCTTCCGATCGCCGACGGCGCTTCCGGTTACGTTTAACCCATGATCAAGGTGATGGAGGGCGTCCGCGTCCTCGAGGTCGCGCAGTTCACGTTCGTCCCCGCGGCCGGAGCGATCCTCGCCGACTGGGGCGCCGACGTCATCAAGGTGGAGCACCCGGTCCGCGGTGACACTCAGCGCGGCTTCCTCTACATGGGTGGTATCCAACTGCAGGCCGACCGCCACCCGCTGATGGAGCATCCCAACCGCGGCAAGCGCAGCGTCGGCATCGACGTGTCGACACCCGGCGGGCAGGAAGTCCTCTACGAGATCGCCAAGACCGCCGACGTCTTTCTCACCAATTACATGCCCGCGCAGCGCCAGAAGAACAAGTTCGACGTCGAGCACATCCGCGCGGCCAACCCGAACATCATCTATGCCCGTGGCAGCGCATACGGGGACAAGGGGCCCGAGCGTGACATCGGCGGGTTCGACGGCACCGCGTTCTGGACCCGCAGCGGCGTCGGCCATGCGTTGACGCCGGAGGAGATCAACGGTGCCCTGTCGCAGGGCATTCCGGCGTTTGGCGACTCCATCGGCGGGATGAACATCGCCGGTGGAATATCGGCGGCATTGTTTCACCGCGAACGTACCGGCGAGGCCGTCGAGCTCGATGTATCCCTGCTCAGCACGGCGTGGTGGTCTGCCGGAGCCAGCATGACCCAGGGCATGGAGGTCGGTGAGACGATGCGCTCACTGATGCCGGATTCCGTTGGCCCGACGGTGAATCCGTTCCTCGGCAATTATCTGACGTCCGACGGCGGCACGATCAACCTGTGCATCGTCAGCCCCACCGGCTACATCCGCGATGCGTTCACCCACCTCGGTCTGCCCGAGCTCGCCGACGATCCGCGGTTCTCCGACGTGATGCCGCTCATCGAGAATGCCGCCGCGGCAGCCGAACTCATCGCCGAGTCGATCGCCAGCTTGCCCTTCGACTACTGGCGCGAGCACCTCAAGACGATGAAGGGCCAGTGGGCGCCGTTCCAGAGCTTCCTCGACCTCGCCACCGACCAGCAGGCCATCGCCAACGACATGATCGTCGAGGTGGACGCGGCCGACGGCGGCGAACCGTTCAAGGTGGTCCGCGGCCCGGTTCAGTTCAACCACGAGCCGTTGGAAACGACGCGCGCGCCGCAGGCGTCCGAGCACACCGAGATCGTGCTGATGGAACTCGGAATGGAATGGGATCGCATCGAGGAACTCAAGGACTCCGGCGCCATCGCGTAACTCCTTTTCCCGCACCCTCACATCCCCGCGAAACGATATTCCAGCACCGAAAGTCCGAGTGCATGGGTGCTGGAATGTCGTTTCGCGGAACTAGACGCGTTCGACGCGGACCGGGACGCCCGTCAGCCACGCCATCCCGGACAGGGATTCGACGTCGGCAGGGTCGCTCGACGTCAATTGGTTGACGTTGGCGCCGCCCGCCTTGTTCGCCACCCGCCAGGTGCCCGTGCCTTTGTGACCCCAGCCGTGCGGCACCGCGATCACCCCTGCCATCAGGTCCTTCGTTGCCGTGACACCGACGGTGATCTCCCCGTACGGCGACGACACCCGCACCATGTCGCCGTCGGAGATGTGAAGGTCGGCCGCATCGTCGACATGGATCAGCGCGCGCTGGGTTCGCTCACCGCGCATCAGCAGCGGCGAGTTGTGCATCCACGAGTTCTCCGAGCGCGGTTCCCGCATACCGATCATGCGCAGCGGGTAGCCGTCGGGATGCCCGCCGCGGGTGAGCTTGTCGACCTCGCAGGCAATGTCGGCGTGTACCAACTTCATGCGGCGCGACACGTACGCCACCGCATCTGGCAATACGCCGGTGCGAATGTGTGGTGCGACGACAACGCCGTGCGGGTGCTGCTCGACGAGCCTGCGAAGCGACAACCCGCCACGGCGAAGGCCGAATCGGTCGCCGCCCTGCGACATCCGGATCAGCCCGTCGACGATGAACTGCGGCTTGAGCGTCAACCCGAAGACACCCAAGGCCTCTCGTGCCGCACCCTGCACTCCGCCCAGCCGGCCCGATAGATCATCGATGATGTCCCACTCGGTCCGTGACTCACCGATCGGTGCGACGACGGCCTCGGTCGCCTGCCGAAACGGCGTGGCCTGAAACGCCTGGAACGTATACGGGAAGTCGTCGCGCTCGTACATCGTGGTGACGGGCAGGATGTAGTCGCACCGGGACGTCGTCTCGGTGACATAGAGATCGAGCGCCACCGACAGGTCCAACGTCTCGAACGCCACCTCCAGCTCGTTGCCGTTGGGCACCGAGAGGACCGGGTTGCCCGCCGAGACGAACATGGCCTTGATCTGGCGATCGCCTGGCGTGGTGATTTCCTTGGCCATCAGAGCGGCAGGCTCGGAACCGATGGCGTTCGGGATTCCACCGACGCGCGTCCTGCGCCGGTACATACGCCTCAGCGCAACCCCCATCGCGGTGTTCTGCCATCGCTGGCCCACCGTGTGCAACAGGCCGAACACCGAGCCGCCTGGCGCATCGAGATTCCCCGCAACGAGGTTCACCGCGTCGATCAGGTACGCGGTCAGGGTGCCGTACCGGCCGACGCAGGTGCCCAGCCTGCCGTAGACGGCGGCCCGTTGCGTGCCGACGAGGGCGCGCGCGAGCGAGCGGACACTGTCGGGCTCGATGCCGGTCTGCTCGGAAGTCGCCTCGGGGGTGAACGGCAGGCACAGGTTCCGCAGCCAATCGATCCCGTCGGCCTGCTCGCCGATCCGGGCGGCGTCGACGAGGTCGTCGTCGAACATCACCTGCAGCAGCGACAGCAGGAAGAGCGCGTCGGTGTCGGGGACGATACCGAGCCATTCGAATGCGGCGGCCGTCTCGGTTCGGCGCGGATCGACCACCACCACGCGCCCACCACGCTTGACGATGTCATGCATGTGGTCCTTGATCCTCGGCACCGTGAGGAAACTCCCGTGCGAGACAACGGGGTTGGCGCCCATCATCACCAGGAGGTCGGTGCGCGTCATATCCGGTATCGGAACCGACGTCGGCACTCCATAGAGCAGCTGGCTGGCGATCAGCCTGCTGTTGGTGTCCTGCGACGACGCGGTGAAGTAGTGGCTGCGGCGCCCGAGCCCCTTGATGAACATCAACGCCGCGAACGTATGCGCGTAGCTGAACGCGCCGGGATTGCCCATGTACCAGCCGACCGCGCCTGAGCCGCCGCGGCGCAGGATGCCCTTGAGCCGCTCGGCGATATCGGTCAGCGCCTCGTCCCAGCTGACTTCGGTGAAGCCATCCGGTCCGCGGCGCAGCGGCGTGGTGACGCGGTCGGGATCATTGACGACCTCGGTGAACGCGATGCCCTTCTGACACGCGAAACCCGACGACAGCGGGTGGTCCTTATCCGGGCGCAGCGATGTCAGCGTGCCGTCCTCGACGGTCGCGATCATGCCGCACAACGGCTCGCAGATCCGGCAGAACGTCGTGTGCTCGGTCACCGACGCCACCTGGACTACGATACTGTAAGAGTTACAGTTGCGATACACTCGGCCCATGAATGACGTCGCCATCATCGGCGTGGGGCTGCATCCGTTCGGCCGGTTCGAAGGCAAATCCGCGATGGAGATGGGCGTCGACGCCATCTTCGCCGCGGTCGCCGACGCGGGCGTGGAATGGCGCGACGTGCAGTTCGCCACCGGCGGAAGCTGGACCGTGGCCAACCCTGACGCCATCGTCGGCATGGTCGGGCTCTCGGGCATCCCGTTCACCAATGTGTTCAACGCCTGCGCCACCGCTGCGAGCGCGGCGAAGGCGTGCGCGGACGGCATCCGGCTCGGCGACTACGACATCGGCATCGCGGTCGGGCTGGACAAACATCCGCGCGGCGCGTTCACCGAGGACCCGGCGCTCGTCGGCATGCCCAGCTGGTATGCCGAAAACGGTCAGTACCTCACCACCCAGTTCTTCGGCATGAAGGCAAACCGCTACCTGCACGACCACGGCATCTCCCAGGCGACGCTGGCCAAGGTGGCCGCCAAGAACTTCCGCAACGGCGCGCTGAACCCGAATGCGTTCCGCCGCAAGCCGATCGCCGAGGAGGACATCCTCAACTCGGCGATGCTCAACTACCCACTCACCCAGTACATGTTCTGCGCGCCCGACGAGGGCGCCGCCGCGGTGGTGATGTGCCGCGCCGACATCGCACACCGCTACACGTCGAAACCGGTCTATCTGCGCGCGGTCGAGGTGCGCACCCGCAAATACGGTGCCTATGAGGTGAACACGACGTTCGCGCCCGTCGACGAAGACGTCGCGCCGACGGTCTATGCCGCCAAGGCCGCCTTCGAAAAGGCCGGTGTGGCACCGGATGACGTCGACGTGATCCAGCTGCAGGACACCGACGCGGGCGCCGAGGTCATCCACATGGCCGAGTGCGGCTTCTGCGCGCACGGCGACCAGGAGAAGCTGCTGGCCGACGGCGCCACCGAGATCGGCGGCCCGATGCCGGTCAACACCGATGGCGGATTGATCGCCAACGGCGAGCCCATCGGCGCATCGGGACTGCGCCAGATCCACGAGCTTGTGCGGCAATTGCGCGGTGAGGCGGCCGATCGGCAGGTGGCAGGCGAGCCGCGCGTCGGGTTCGCCCAGCTCTACGGTGCGCCAGGCACCGCTGCCGCGACGATTGTGACGCTGTAGTGCGCTAGACCGGCCATCGATAAGCACCGAACACCGGTGGGATGACGACGCCGGGCGGTGCCGCGAGCACATACGGGATGGCGCGCACGGCCGTCATCGCGACCGCGACCTGACCGCCCGCGACGCCGGGAAGATCGACGGGGTCGTTGCCGATGGTGAGCTCCACTCGCAGCGGCGGAACGCCGTCGACGACAACCCTGACGAGGAACTCGCCGTCGAGCGCCATGTCCCACTCCGGAATGTCCGGGGTGGCCGTCCAGTACTCCTCCGCCACCAGAACCGGCTGATCAGCCCGGTAGGCCGTCCACGAAAGGATCTGTCCGACAACCGAGCCCGCGGGCAAGGTGCCGCAGGACACCTCGACGTCGTGAGGAACCGTCGCCGTCCGGATCTCACGCCGTATGTCGTCGATGCGCAGCCCGAGGACATCCGCGGTGGCCGCCAGCGACTGCTCGTACTGTGATGAGATCGCCCGGAACATCGCTGAGTCGACGGTGATCTCGTCGGGGCGTTTACCCATCCCCATCAGGTCGACGAGCATCTCGCGAGCCGTCACCGCTCGACAATCCACGTACTCGGCAACGGTGATCTTGTCGACACGTTGCGACAGTGCGGTGACCGACGTCGCGAGCCGCTCGAACATGAAGCCGGGATGCTCCCCCGCTGCGTGAAACCGCGTTCCGCCCTGCGCACACGCGAGATTGATCCGCTCGTCGACATCGGCGCCGTAGGTCGGCAGGTGGGTGTACGACGTCGTCGTGATCACACTCTTGCCGGATTCGAGGAGTGCGACGATGTCCTCGGTATTCGTGTTGTCTCCGAACGCTTTACTGGCGGCATGCAGAACCACGTCGGCGTCCAGACCGAGGATCGCCGATGCATCGTTGGTGGCGAGCACCCCGGTCGGCCCGCGGCCGACGAGGGCGCCCGCGTCGACGCCGGCCTTGCCCGGGCTGTACACGTAGAGGCCGACGAGTTCGAGATCCGGGTTGTCGATGACTTCCCGCAGTTGCGCCGTTCCCACCGCGCCGGTGACCCACTGAACGACGCGAGTCGTCATGACAGCGCAGGCGGTTCGAGCAGGCCTTCGATGGTGCCGTGCAGGACGATGCCGCTGGCGTCGGGCAGCACGCGGCGGGCCACCAGGAACTCGCTGCCCATCCAGCCGTGACGGATGAACTTGCCGAACCGAAGGCGCGTCCCCGGTGCGCCCGTCGCGGCGGGCAGCATCTTGATCTTCTCCAGCGCCTCCTTGACCCCGACGCCCGTCAACGGGCGGGCATTGGCCAATGCGGTCATCATCAGGCGGCCGACGTCATAGCAGTACACCGGGAAGAAGTACTCCGGCCGCCTGCCGTGCCGGGCTTCGAACCGGTCAAGGAACCGCTGCCCGGTCAGGTTCCGCTCGTCGTATTGGTCCAGCCCGATCCAGCCGGCGAGCTGTTCGCGCCACCACGGGCTGGTGGACGCGAACTCGAACGCCGTCGTGGTGTACCGCGGCGGCATCCAACCGATCTCGCGCAGCGCGTCGTTCATACCGGGAATGCCGAGGCCGAACCCGACGTGCATGATGGCGTCCGGTTTGTCCGCGGCCAGCGTGGCCATCGCGGTCTGCTTCTCGGACTGCACCTGCGGGATCGGCACCTCGGCGACGATGCGCAGGCCCGCGTCGTCACAGGCCACCCTGGTGGTGCGCAGGTATTGGGTGCCGATGAGCGAGTCCTCGAACGCGATCCCGACGGTGCGGCAGCCGTCCAGCGCGGCCACGGTGGCCATGATGATCGGCTCTTCTTCCATCGACCCGGCGGGCAGCCCGAAAACCCATTCGCCGAGCATGGTTTCGGTCGCGCCCATGGTGATGCACGCGACCTCCGCGAGGTCCTCGACGTGCCTGCGAAGCGCGGCACCGTTCTCGGAGACCCACGGGCCGAAGATGACGAGCGAATCCTGTTCGACCAGTTCGAAGAACGCGTCCCTGACCGCGCGGAAGGAGCCGTTGGGCAGCCCCTGCACCGCACGCACGACGAACTCCACCGGGCGCTCGAGAATCCCCTGCTCGACGTACTCGTCGGCGACCAGCTGCAGTGACGGCAGAATGTTCGCGTCGAAGCCGCCGTCGTCGTCGATGTAGTCGATGAGCAATCCGATCCGGGCCGGTGTCACATCACTCATCCAAAGCTCCCAACGAGGCCCGGCACATCGGAGAGGTCAAGCACGCCGGGCGGCGCCCTCCGGACGGCGGGGATGGCGTGCACGGCGTGCATCGCCGTTGCCAGGCAGCCCATTTCGGTGTGGTCTTCGCCGTGGGTGCCGAGCACGAGGCTGCACCTCAGGCTCGGTGCGCCGTCGAATTCGATCTCGTAGCCTTCGGCCCTCGACCAACCCGGCGCGACGTCGGGACCCATCCAGGTGACGTGTTCGACGACGATCGCGAACGCGCCGCAGTCGGCCCGCACTCCCAGCTTCATCGCGCCGACCGTGCCTGCCGGGATGACGCCGGATGCGACGTGGAGGTCGGCAGCGGTGACGGCGGTTTCCCGGAACGGCTGGGTAGACAGGATCTGCGCGCCGAGCGCCTTGGCGATGACGCTGGCCGTGCCGACGAACGCGACACCGGCCCTTGCGGGGTCGCTGAGCAACGCGGCGTCGGAATCGGGCGGCTGACCGTAGCCCATCACGTCGACCATCATCTCCCGGCTGGGATAGCCTGCATACGAAAGCGATTCGCGGACGACGATTTCGCGGCACTCGAAGGAGAGCCGAGACAGTACGGGCGCGACGGCCTCGCCCCAGAACCCGGGAAACAGGCCAACACCGAGAAATGAACTCGCGCCCTGTCGGCATGCCGATTCGATGGCGTGCCCCCACTGCAGGTCGACGGCGTAGGTGTCGATGAACGAACTGCCGGTGGTGATGACGTCGGTGCCGGACGTCAGCAGAGCGACGACGTCGGCGAGACACTCGTCCGGGTGTTTCTCCACGCTGCCCATGTAGAGCGCCACGTCGGCGCGCAGCGCAAGGAGCGCATCCCTGTCATCCGTTGCCGCAACGCCGATCGGGGCGCCGCCTGCCAGTTCACCGGCGTCCCTGCCGACTTTCGCGGGCTCGTACACGCGTACACCCACCAGGTCGAGGTCCGGCGCGGCGATCACCGCGCGCAGTGCCAGGCTTCCAGTGGTTCCAGTCGCCCATTGGATAACCGTCGTGGCACTCATGTTTCAGGTCACCCGTGCTCGACGTAGAAGCGCGCCGCCCGCTGAATCGACTCGGCGGTCGGGCGGGGCTGCCATCCGAGCTCTCGTGTCGCCTTGCTGTGGTCGGCGGCAGACATCATGTGCAGGAGCCGGACCCCGGTGACGTTCATCGAAATGTCGCGCCGAAGCACCCGGCTCGCCGCTCCCATGGCCCATCCGACGGCGTAGAGCATCGCCAGCGGCACACCGAAGCGCGGCGGCTTCGCATCCACCGCCGTCGCCGCCGTCTCGAGCATCTGGCGCATTGGCATGAAGGTTTCGGAGATGATGTAGCGCTCGCCGATGCGTCCGCGTTCACCTGCGAGCAGGAACGCGTCGGCCACGTCTTCGATGCCGACGACCTCGGTGCAGACACCCTTGACGTACATCGGTATTTTGCCAAGCGCGGCCGCCTTGATCATCTGCCCCTGGCTGGGCTGCCAATCGCGGGGACCGTACGGATTGGACACGCACATTGCCACGGCAGGCAGGCCGCGGCTGCGCGCATAGTCCAGCACCAAGTCCTCGGCCTGGCGGCGCGACTCGATGTATGGCCCGCCGACACCGTCCCAGTTGAACGGCATGTCCTCCGTTGCGGATTCGCCTCGGTCGGCGATCGCGATGGTGCCGATCGTGCTGCAGAACACGAACCGGAACAAATCGGCCTCAAGCGCTACGTCCAACGCACGGCGCAGGCTCTCGACGTTTGTCTCGAACAGCGGCGACGGATCACGAAGGTAGAAACGGGTATCCACCACGCAGTAGAACACCAGGTCGCGATCGGACATTGCCGCGCGCATCGCTTCCACATCGCGCAGATCGCCGTAGCTGCGTTCGACGTCGAGGTCGTCGATCGCGACCGTATTGCTGGACTTTCGCAGATACACCCGGACATCGTCACCCCGCTCGACGAGCTTGCGGGTGACGTGTGAACCGACGAAACCGCTTGCGCCCATCACGAGGACCTTGCGGCGCTGCGCCGGTTCAGGTGTCACGAAGCCTTCTTCTGTACCGGGGGTGAGTAGTTGGGCTTGCCGAGCCCCAGTACGTACTGGGCGATCATGTTGCGGAACACCTCGAGCGTCCCGCCGTAGATACCGACGAGCGGCGCGAAGCGGTAGACGTATTCGGCGGCACCGTCGTCGGCGGCACCGTCGGCCCCGATCGGCAACGCGGCGGCCGTACCGAGGATGTCCATCAGGTCCGGCGAGATGTCGCGCATGGTCTGCGCGAGCGCTACCCGCCCGAAGATGCTTGTCGCCGAGAGCGATGCCTCCATCTTGGCGATGCTGCGGCCGAGGCGCCATGCCACCGAGCCGTCGTCGATGAGCCTGCGGCCGTCGGGGCTTTCCTCGGCGACCTTTGCGGCCGCCTTGTCGGCGGCGGTGGCCATGAAGCCCGCCTGATGCATCATGATCGACACATCCGCCAGACCGTCGGGGGCGGCCTCCACGGCGCCGTGCTCGACGTTTAGCGGTTCCCGGACCACCGTCCAGCCGTCGTTCACCTCGCCGAGGCGGTACTTGTCGTCGACGCGGACGTCGCTGTAGTAGACGATGTTGGTCCGGTCACCGTCGACGGTGCGAATGCCCTGGATCTCGATGCCCGGCGAGGCGAGCGGAACCAGGAACATGGTGAGGCTCTTGTGTTTCGGCGCATCCGGATCGGTGTTGGTGATGAGGAAGACGTACTGGCAGTTGTGCGCGCCGGTGGTGAACATCTTGGAGCCGTTGATGACCCAGGAGTCGCCGTCGCGAACCGCGCGGGTCTTGCACGTGGCAACATCGGAACCGCCGTCGGGCTCGGTGTAGCCGAGGCACAGCCGGACCTGGCCGTTGAACACCCTCGGCATCACCTCGGTCTTGAGTTCCGGCGAGCCGAACTTCTCGACCGAACGAGCGATCATCGCGGTGGTGCCGAACGTCACCCACGGCACATGCGCCCTTCGCTTCTCCAGCTGCCAGATGCGGTTCCGAACCCGGTTGAATCCGCCCTCGGACTGCGGCTTCCATTCGCGCGTCAGGTATCCGGCTTCGCCGAGTGCCAGATGCACGTCCTCGTTGAAGTTGTCGCCGGTCTCGCGGTCACGCCGAAGAACGTCATCGGTGACCAGCTCGCGCAGATATTCGCGGGACTCGTGCAGGAACGCCTCGTCCTCGTCGGACAGCTCGACCCGGGAGAAATCCATTACTTCGCTCCCTCGCTCTCGCGCGCCGCGACGATCTCGGCGATGTACTTCGCACTGGCGCCGGGATCCCCGCCTGCCAACGCCCATCCGCGGGCTCGGACCAGGTACGCGGTGGCCGCGGCCTCAGCGCTGACACCGAGGCCGCCCTGCACCTGGACGGCCATGGTCGCGGCTTTCGACGCCTCCTCGGCCATGAACACGAACGCCGACGGTGCCAGCTCGCGCCGCTCGTCGGGTTCGTTGTCGAGGAACCAGGCCGCACGCCGCGCGAGGTTGCGGCCACCCGCAACCGTGATGGCGATGTTGGCGAGCGGATGCGAAATACCCTGCAGGGTGGAGATCGGCACTCCGAGTGTGTAGCGGTTCTTCGCGAACTCCGCCGCGATCGTCATCGTCTCCTCCACGAGGCCGACGAGCGCGGCACCGGTCAGCACCCGCCACTCATCAAGCGCACGTTGGTATTCCGAAAGCGCGTCGGCGCCGCTCGCGACGACCGTCCTGCCGTCGGCCGCGGCCGGATCGACCCAGGCCATCGGCAGCTTGCCGATGTTGTCGACCTTGACGGGGCGTGTCCCGAATGTCAGCGCGACGACATCGTGACCGTCCCGCACCAGGATCCGGTCGGCGATCGAGCCGGTGGGGATCAATCGCACCCCCGTCACGGGGTCGTGCCGCGGGTCAAGGGCTGCCAACTGTTTACCGGTGACGAGTTCGGAATCCAGCGCCCCGAGACGGGCGAGCAGGCGTGTTGCGACGACATGGTCGATCCACGGCACCGGCGCCAGCGACCGGCCGATCTCTTCGGCCACCAGCGTCAGGTCGACCAGCGTGGCGCCGTCGCCGCCCGCCGACTCCGGCAGCGCCATCGTGGTCGCGCCCATCGCGCACAGCCGCTCCCACAGGCTCTTGTCGAATCCGGATTCTTCTGCGGCGCGAACGGTTTCGATGGGACAGTGCGTCTTGAAGAACTGCTTGTACGCCTCCTGGATCGCCTGGTGATCCTCCGAAAGGCTGTAGTCCAGCCTCCGCAGTTCGTATCGGTCCATGGTCAGTCCTGTTCTCCGAAAAAGAATTCAGCGGCGTTGTTGTACAGGTAGTTGTCGAGCACATCTGCGGGCAGGTCGAGCGCGAGCGCTTCCGGCACCACTCGGCGCATCCGCAGCACCGGCCAGTCGGAGGCATAGATGATCTTGTTCTTGCCGCGGGTGCGCATGAAGTGCAGCAGGCTTTCCGGCAGCCGCTTCGGCGACCACGCCGACGTCATCAGCCGCAGGTTCTGGTACTTGATCATCAGCCGGATCGCGACGTCCCACCACGGGTCGGCGCCGTGGATCATGCACAGCTTCAGTTCGGGGAAGCGCACGCACACGCGGTCGAGGTGGATCGGGTTCTGGGCTTCACCGGGAATCGGCGGCCCTGGTAGCCCGGTGTTGATGCACAGCGGCAGTTCCATCTCCGCGCACTTCGTGTACAGCGGGTAGTAGACCGCATCGCTCGGCGGATACTGCCCGTCACCCCAGAAGCTGGGCCCAACAACGGTATACGCCACGGGCAGATCGTTGACGACCGCGCAGAGCTCGCGCAGTGACGGCACCGGCTTGAGTAGGTTGACGCCGCCCATCGCCAACGTGAACCGATCGGGCCTCGACTCGACGAACTTGCGCGCCGTGACCGACGGTTTGGCGAGGTTGTCCATCAGGATGGCCTTGGCCACCCCCTGCTCGTCCATCTCGTCGAGCAGCTCGGCCAGGTCGACCGGGGCGAACATCGACTCGGGTCCCTTGAAGTAGTCGTCGCGCACCTTGAGCATCCAGTTCGGCTGCTGTTCGGTCTCGCCGAAGTGCACGTTGAGGAGGCAGTCAATGGCCGTGTGTGTCATGTCAGCGCCCGTTGCGTTGCTTGGCTTTTCGCCCACCGGTAGTCGGCCTTGCCGTTGCCGAGCCTGCGGACCTTGTCGACGAAGATGAACTCCTTCGGCGCCTTGAAGCGGGCCAGGTTCTCGACACATGAGTCGTAGAGCGACTCGCTGTCGACCTTGTCGTCCGGCTGGGTCTGCACGAGGGCGACGATCTCCTGACCCCACCGTTCGCTGTCGCGCCCGACCACCAGCGCATCCGCCACGCCATGGCATGCCCGCAGCACCGCCTCGACCTCCTCCACGAAGACCTTCTCTCCGCCGGTGTTGACGACCAGGGAGTCGCGGCCGTACAGGCGCAGCGTGCCGTCGGCCTCAAGTGATGCGCGGTCGCCAGACACCACGACGCGCTGTCCCTCCACCACGGGGAAGGTCCGTCGGGTCGCGTCGGCATCGTCGAAGTAGCCAAGCGGTATCCGGCCGGTGCGTACCACCCAGCCGACGTCGGGGTCGCCCGCCGCGACGAACCTGGTCAGGTCATCGGACACTACGGTTCCACCTTCGCGCAAATCGAAGGTCTCCCGATGGGAGTCGACCTGGTTGTGTCCGAATCCCATGTTTCCGGTCTCCGACGATCCGTAGCCGTTGATGATCGTCAGCGCAGGCAGCTTCTCCAGCAGGGCACTCACGTGCTTGGGATTGGTTGCGGCGCCGCCCGTTCCGATCGCGTACAGCGACGACAAGTCATAGTCAGCCCGGTTGAGTTCCTCGACGAGCGGGGCGGCATAGGCATCTCCCACCATCGTCATCATGCCCGCCTTCTCCCGCTCGGCGGTGCGCAGCACCAACGCCGGGTCGAACTTGTTTCGGTCGTCATACAGCACAACGGGCAGTCCGGCCAGCGTGCCAGAGAACACCGTCCACAGACCGGCCGCGTGCATAAGCGGCGACACCGCGAACCACGGCGGGCCGACGTTCCGCTTCACCTTGTCGTGGATCTCGGCAGGCGATTCATGGTCGGCGCCGACCATCGACGACACGTAGGTGTCGCTTTGGCGCCACAGCACACCTTTGGGCCTTCCGGTCGTGCCCCCTGTGCAGTACATGATGACGTCGTCCGGCGACCCGACAATCCGACAATCCGGATCGCCCTGTGCCACAGCATCGTCCAGACCTACGGCGCCCGCAATGTCGGGGACGTCGCTGCCGTCGTCAACGGCGATGAGCAGGTCGGCACCGAGCGAGGAGAGCACGTCGGCGAACTTCGCGCCGTGCGCGCGGTGGTAGATGACCGCGCGCGGCTTCACATACTCGAGGAGGTCGGCGACCTCGCGCGGGGTGTAGTGGTGGTTGACGTTGACCGGGACCGTGCGAGCCTTCAGGCAGCCGATCACCATCTCGGGATAGCGGTCGTTGAACATGATCAACGCGACGCGGTCCTGGCCGCACTCCCAGTTGTCCAGCCCGTCGCGGTCGCGGTGCGCGCCGAACCCCTTGTCCGCGAGGAAGTTGGCCAGTCGGCGTGTGCGCGAGGCCATCTCGCCGTAGGTCGTGACGCGGTCACCACAGACCGTCATGGTGCGATCCGGTATGACGTCAGCGATGGCGTCGACGACATCGCCGATGGTCCACTCGGACACCCTTATGCTCCTCGCGTCCGCGACATGACTAGGCGGAAACGTGCACGCCGAGCAGCTCGAGCGCGTTGTCCCGCATGACCTTTCTGGTGTCCTCCGCGCTGAACTCGGGGAATTGCGGGATGTCAGCCGTGAACGCCATCGGGTCCGCCAGGCCCTCACCGTGTGGCCAGTCCGAGCCGAACAGGATCTTGTCGACGCCGATGGTCTCTGCGAGCACCTTCACGTCGTCCTCGTAGTACGGCGCGATCCAGACGTTGTTGCGCAGCTGCTCGACCGGATCCTCCTTGTAGTGATACGGCGCGGTGTTCGCGGACTTCTTCAGCCGCTTGATCAAGCGGTACACGAAGTAGGAGCCGTTCTCGATGCTGGCCACCTTCAGCTTCGGATGCCGGGTGAAAACTTGGTGGACGATCATCGACGCCATCGCGTCGTGAATGGCGCGGTCGTCGAGCAGTACCTGGTCGAGAGGATCCTTCTTGCCGAACCCCTCGAACGTCGCCTGCCCGCCCCACAGCGCGGCGATCGCGAGATAGCCGCTGTCGGAGAGGTGGAAGACCACCGGAACGCCGGCTTCTGCGAGGCGCGCCCATACCGGATCGTGCACGGGATCGCCCAGTGAGCGCGGCTTGACCACGCCCGGGACGGGAGCGGGGCGCACGCAGACGATCTTGGCGCCGCGGCTCAGCACGAAATCGACTTCCTCGACGGCCTTTTCGGGGTCGGCGAGCGAGATGATCGGCGCCGAGAGGAACCGGTGGTCGGGACGGTCGAAGCCCCAGTCCTCGTCGAGCCACAGGTTGAACGCGTGGACCGTGGCCATGGTCGCCTCGACGTCGTGCTTGAGGGCCTCCTCGACCCCGCACGCGAATGTCGGCAGCATGAACACGGTTTCGAGGTTCTGCTTGTCGAGGATCTTCACGCGGGCATCGCGGTTCTGGTACTCGGGATGGTCGGCGAGCCGGTCGACCTTCATCAGCGACGCGGGGTCGACGCCCTCGGGGATCTCGCCGCGGAACAACAGGTCGAGGCAGCCCGGCTCGATGATCGGGTCGAACGTCGGGTTCGGGATGAACTGGTTGACGACGCCGCCCATGATCGCGAACGTGCGTTTGCCCTCGGTGAGCATCTGCACGCCGCGGCGCCTGAACTCCTTGGGCAGATGCCGGGTGCACGAATCGATCGTCTCGTAGTAGTGGTTGTCGACGTCGATGGCCATGTAGTCCAGTTTGGGAGTCATAGCGATACCTCCTTGAGCGGCGGGAAGTTCGGTGTGCGCTTCTCGAAGAATGCGGTGATGCCCTCGATGAAGTCGGGGCGTTGCATGGATTCACCCATCAGCTTCTCGGCATGGTCGCTGGCCTCGAGCACGTCGCGCATGGTGTCTGCGTACACCTGTTGTTTGATCACCGCCAGAGAACTCGGCGCGCAGTTGGCGGCGATGTCCTCGGCGTAGCCGATCGCACGGGGTAACAGCTCGTCCGGTGCGACGACGTCGTTGACGAGTCCGAGTGCCTTCGCCTCTTCGGCGAGAAAGACGCGGCCCGACAACAACAGGTCCATCGCCACGCCCAAGCCGACGACGCGCGGGAGGATCCAGCTGATGCCGTATTCCGCGATGAGGCCGCGGCGCGCGAAGGATGTGGTGAACTTCGCCCCCGCTGCAGCGAACCGGATGTCGCACATCAGCGCCTGGGTCAGCCCGATGCCTGCGCACGCGCCGTTGATCGCGGCGATGACCGGCTTGCGCAGCGTCGCAACGAAATGCGGATACCGTTCGCCGACCAACTTGGATATATCGGCGTCGCCGTCGGTGTTGGCCTTCTCGATCGACGACAGGTCGCCCATATCGGCGCCCGCGCAGAACGCCCGGCCCGCGCCGGTGACGACGATCGCGCGCACGTCCGGGTCGGCATCGGCCTCGTCGAGCAGCGAGTAGAACCTGGCCGCAAGCCCGCCGCCCCACCCGTTCATCCGCTCTGGCCGGTTGAGGGTCAGCACTGCGACACCGGTGTCGCGTAGCTCGTAGAGGACCGGGTCGTCAGCACTCACGGCACTTACTGTACACCTTTCGGTAGCGTCTTCCGCACCTGCCGCATACCTCAGCTCAAGACCAGTCCGTACCGTCGATACGCTGCATCGATCTGCGACTTGCCCTCGGCGGGGAACACCGCCTGCGGCGGCCGAGAGTGCGGGTAGTCGCCGATCGGCAGACCGAGCACCGACGCCGCGTATTTGAACGCCCCACCCCAGTGCGTGAAGTAGTCCGGCCGACCGGGGTAGCAGGTGAACCACGACGCCATGTCGATACCGAACTGATCGAGCCCGGACTTCTCGGCGTGGTCCATCGCCTCGACCAGCTTGTCGCCCCAGACAAGCTCCCAGTACTCGGAGATGACCGGCTGCTGCGGCGTCTCGTACAGGTAGCCCGCCGTCCCGAGTTGCGCCGGACCGACGATCCCCGCCCGCAACCAGCCCGCGCGGTACACCGTCAGGTCGCACTCCCAGATCGTCAGATCGGGCGCAAGCTCGTGCAGAATCCGACTGCTCGCGGGCCGGAAGGCGCCCTCCTTCGTCGCGCAGACGGCCGGGATCTCCGAGTAGATGCGGGCACCCTCCGCAGGCGTCAGCACATAGCCCGACGACGGCGAGTTGAACATGCCGAGCGCGATATCGGTGCGGTCGGCGATGTAGCGGAAGAAGTTCAGCACCCCTTCCCCACCGTGAGCCTCCATCATCGGCGTCTGGATGTAGACGATGTCGGCGCCCGCCTCTTGCGCGTGCCGGGTCAGCTCGAGGCAGTCCTTCGCGGCCGTGGCCGCCGTACATGCCTGGACGAGGACATCGGGATTGGCCCGCCGGCCTTCTTCGATTGCGACCTCCAGCAACTGCTTTCGTTCGGCGATCGTCAGCGACCAGAATTCCGCGATGCCGCTGGTGCACCAGAGCATGGGGTGGTTGAGCTCCCCTACGCAGTAGCGAACCAGGGCCCGGTAGGCGTCCCAGTCGATGTCGTCGCCGTCGGTACCACTGAACGGCGTGTAGAGGCTGTTGCCGATTCCACGCAATGTCGTGCGCGCCCAGTCCCTGGCTTCGCGGGCCGTTGCCATGTCGCCTCCGTATCAGGTGAAGTCGCTGCCGCCGTCGACATTGATGTTGGCGCCGGTCATATAGGAGTTGGCGCGCGAGACGAGGAAGGCGACGACGGGACCGATCTCGTCGGGTGTGCCTGCGCGCGGCAGATGCGCCGGGTGCCCGAAGTGCTTGTCGATTCCGGCCATCACTGCATACGGATCGCTTCCGTCGATACCGACGGAATCAGCCCAGCCGGCCAGTGATTCGGACAGAATGCTGCCCGGCGACACGACGTTCACCATGATCTCGTCCGGCGCCAGGGACAGCGACAGGTTCTTGGAGATGCTGGTGACCATCGCCTTGGCCGCCGTATAGGCCGGCAGGATGACGCTCTGCCGTTGCGTCGAGTGCGCGGAGAAGTTCACGATCCGCGCCCATTCCGCCTTGCGCAGCATGGGCAGTGCAGACCGGACGCAGTGCACCATGCCCATCACGCCTTCGTCGACCGCTTGGCGCCACTGCTCGTCGGTGAGGTCGGTGAAGGTCCCAACCGCGCTCGGCCCTGCGACGTTGACGAGGATGTTGAGTTCGCCGCCCCACCGACCGCTCACATCGTCGAAAACCTGTTGAGCCGCTTCGGTATCGGTGACGTCGGCCACCAGACCCACCGCATCGGGGCTGCCACGGCTCGACAGTTCATCGGCGGCCTCGTCGAGAACCGACCGGGTCCTCCCGACGATCGCGATGCGCGCACCGTCGTCGGCGAGGCAGCGTGCGGCGGCCAGTCCCATGCCGCGACCGCCGCCGACGACTACCGCGGTGGCATTCTCCAGGCCGAGGTCCACGGCGCCGTCCTCAGGTGCCGGTCCAGTTCGGCGCGCGCTTCTCGGCGAAAGCGATCGCGCCTTCCTTTGCGTCGTTGGAGGTGAAGATCGGCAAGATGTATTCGAGCTGCTTGCGCCACATCTCGTCTTCCGACCAATCCGCGGACTTCGTGATGATCTCCTTGGTGGTCGCGACGGCCAGCGGCCCGTTGGCGGTGATGCGCTCGGCGAGCTCGATCGCGCCCGCCAGCGCCTCGCCGGGTTCGGTGACCGTGTTGACGAAACCCCACTGCTCACCCTGCTCGGCGGTGAAACTCTCTCCGGTCAAAGCCAATTCGAGCGCCTTCTGGTACGGGATCCGCCGCGGCAGCCGCAGTAGCCCGCCGCCGGCGGCGACCAGACCGCGCTTGGCTTCCGGGATGCCGAACTTCGCGGTCCGCGACGCCACCACCAGGTCGGTGGCCAGCACCACCTCGGTGCCGCCGGCCAGCGCATAGCCCTCGACGGCGGAGATGACCGGCTTTCTCGGCGGCCGCTCGGTGAAGCCGATACCGCGGCCGGGAATAGCGACGACCTCACCGGCGGCGAACGCCTTGAGGTCCATACCCGAACAGAAGTTTCCGCCCGCGCCGGTGATCACCGCCACCGAGAGATCGGCGCTGTCGTCGAGTTCATCGACCGCATCGGCCAGACCCTGGCTGACCGCGAGGTTGACCGCGTTACGCGCGTCCGGCCGATTGATGGTGATGACGAGTACGCGTCCGCGGCGCTCCCGTAGAACTTCTTCTGACACACGTAGCCCTTCGCCTGCACACCAATTCTGCTAGAAAAGCTTACTATAGGTCTTACAGTAGTCGAGCGAAACAATTGGAGGTGCCCCTCGTGGCCAAGCAGGCAACCGCGGAAAAGCGTCCGCGGCGCGAACGCGGGTCCATCAATCCAGACGACATCATCAAGGGCGCATTCGAGCTCGCCGAGGACGTCGGCATCGACAACCTCAGCATGCCGCTTCTTGGCAAGCACCTCGGCGTCGGCGTGACGAGCATCTACTGGTACTTCCGCAAGAAGGACGACCTGCTCAACGCGATGACCGACCGCGCGCTCAAGCAGTACGTCTTCGCCACCCCGTACGTGGAGGCCAAGGACTGGCGCGAGACGCTGGCCAACCACGCGCGCACGATGCGAAAGACCTTTCTCTCCAACCCGATTCTGTGCGACCTGATCCTGATCCGGTCGGCTTTGAGCCCACGCGCCGCGAAGCTCGGGGTGGCCGCAGTCGAGAAGGCCATCGAGAGCCTTGCCGAGGCGGGGCTCTCACCCGAGGACGCGTTCGACACCTACTCTGCGGTGTCGGTTCATGTGCGCGGATCCGTTGTGCTGCAACGGCTCTACGACAAGAACAGGGCGAGCGACGGGGCGGGCGACTTCGAGGAGACGATGGTCGTCGACGCGGCAACCGCACCGCTGCTCGCGCAGGCGACCGCCAAGGGCCACCGCATCGGCGCGGCAGACGATTTCAACTTCGACTACGGCCTCGAGTGCATTCTCGAGCACGCCGAGCGATTGATCGCCGCGACGAAAAAGCCGGCGCGCAAGAAGTAATCGCTAGACCTCGATGACGACGGCGCCGCCCTGGCCGCCGCCTGCGCACATCGCGGCAACCCCGATACCGCCGCCGCGCCGCTGCAACTCGTAAACCAGCGTCGTCACCATGCGCGCACCCGATGCGGCGATGGGATGGCCGAGGCTGCAACCGCTTCCGGAGAAATTGACAAGCTCCTCGTCGATGCCGTGTTCGCGACACGCCGCAATCGGCACCGAGGCGAAAGCTTCGTTGATCTCCCACAGCGCGACGTCCGACGGCTTCAAGCCCGCGCGGTCGAGCACCTTGCCGATCACCTTGACAGCACCGAGCCCGCAGTCGCGCGGAGCGACACCGGCTGAGGCCCAAGCCTTCACGGTCGCCATCTTGGTCAGCTTCTCGGCGTCGGCGTAGTCACTGTCGACCAGTGCCACCGCGGCCGCGGCGTCGTTGGTGCCGCTGCTGTTGCCCGCGGTGATGGAGAAGCCCTCGATCTCGGGATGCAGAACCTTCAGCCCGGCCAGCTTCTCGACGGTGGTGTCGCGACGCGGGAACTCGTCGACGCTGAAGTCGATGACGGATCCGTCGAACTGCTGCACCTTCAGCGGGATGATCTCGTCTCCGAACTTGCCTGCGTCGATCGCGGCGATCGCGCGCTGATGCGACCGCGCCGCCCACGCATCCATCTCCTCGCGGGTGATGCCGACCGACTGCGCAGTGTTCCAGCCGACCGTGATCGACATGTCCTTGCACGGCGCATCCGGCGTCTCGACGTGCGTCGGCGGCATCCACCGCTCCTCGAACTTCAGCTCGG
Organism: uncultured Mycobacteriaceae bacterium; assembly: GCA_902826815.1. Classification (GTDB taxonomy): domain Bacteria; phylum Actinomycetota; class Actinomycetes; order Mycobacteriales; family Mycobacteriaceae; genus Mycobacterium. The sequence continues at coordinate 36,970 of CADEGF010000022.1, read as the reverse complement.
GACCGGGGATGCGCCAGTTCGTCAGCGGGGTCATCGACAGCGACTGCACGCCGCCTGCGACCAACGCGCGCTCCATACCTGAGCCGATCTGGGCGGCCGCATTGCCGATGGCGGTCAGGCTGCCCGCGCAGTGCCGGTTCACCGACTGACCGGGAACGCCGTCCATTCCGGTTGCGGTTGCGGCATAGCGGGCGAGGTCGCCGCCGCCGTAATGCGATTCGGCGATGATGATGTCGTCGAACGCGGCCGGGTCGACACCGGACCGGCGGACGACCTCGGGAAGCACCGTGGTGATCAAGGTTTCCGGCGGTGTGTTGACCAGCGTGCCCTTGAAGGAGCGGCCGATGGCCGTCCTGGTGGCGCCGACGATGACAGGTGTGCCCATGATTGCGTGACCTCAGCTTTTGGTATTAGCGACGTTACAAAAGTAGCAGATAATGTATAGCGTTCAGTATGTGACCGGCCTCACTGCGGCTCGGGCACGTGGAAATGCTCGTCACGCAGGCGGAACGCCTCCTTGGCCCCGTGCGCCGCCCGCGTCTTGACGAAGTTGAACTCACCTTCGGCGAACTGCAGGTTCGTCCCGTAGGCGTGGAACAGATAGCTCGCCACTTCCTCACCCTGATAGGCCTGGCTCTGCTCGACGAGACGGAACGCCTCCTTGGCGATGACGACGCCGTCGGCAGGCATCTTCGCCGCCTTCTCCGCCCAGTACCTCGCCCTTGCGGCGACCTTGTCCGGGTCGCACGTGTCGGTGAAGACGCCGAGGTGTTCGACCGCACCGGCTTCGATGATGTCGCCGGTCAGCAGCAGCCGCCGGGACAGCACAGGGCCGAGGCGGTGGAAGAACATGTGCAGGCTGCCAAGCGCGGGCCCGAGGAAACGGGTGGCAGGCATGCCGATCTTCGTGTCACGGGCGATGACGGAGATATCGGTCATCAATGCCATCTCGAATCCGCCGCCGAGCGCGTATCCACTGATCTCGCCGACGGTGACCTTCGGGAACCCCATCAGATTGTGGTAGAAGCCGAATGACTTGCGGTCCACCGTCAATCGGCGCCGCTGGCTCGGCCTGCTCTTCTTGCCAGGCTCGTCCTTCCCATACCAGCCGTATGCGTTGTTCATATCCGCGCCTGTGCTGAATACCCCGTCCGCCCCGCGTAGCAGTACCACGGTGATGTCGTCATTCTCTGCGACGTGATCCAGGCACCTGGCGACGGCCTCGCGCATGGCCGCGTCGTAGGAGTTGCGCTGCCTGGGGTTGTTGAAGGTGATCGTCGCGATCCGCTTGTCGGGGTCGACCTCGAACAGCACGCGGTCGTCGGTTGACGCAGTCATCGTCACTGGCTCCTCGAAATCAGTTTCGCCTCAATGGTTTTGTCCGCACCCGCCGCCAACGTGTTGCGCCGCGCCGCGGCGAGATGGTCCTGGGCCAACTTCACCGCGCGCGACGCGTTGCCGTCGCCGATCGCGTCCAACAACCTCTGGTGGTCACGAAGCGCGGCGCGCATCGTCTTGGGGTTCACATCGTCGTCGCTCCACACCGACGACTCATGCGCCGACCAGATCAACTCCAGCGAGCCGATCAACAGGATCATCGGTTCGTTGCCGCACCGGGACACCAGCGCTTCGTGAAAGCGCCGCGCGTTGGGCACATATGCCGACACATCGTCGAACTGTTCTGTCTGACGGTCGATTTCGGCCTGCAGGTACGGAACGACCTCGGTCATCCGGTCTTCGCGCGATGCGCACATCCCCGCGCAGATCGGTTCGAGGTGCAGCAGCGCCTCACTGACATCTGCCGGGGTGGAGTCGCGGGTCTGCAGCACCATGCTGATCATGTGCGCGGTGCGCGCCGCCGACGGCAGGTGAACCACCGCTCCCCCGACGTTGCCGCGCCGCACCGAGATCAGACCGTCGGTCTCCAGGATGTGGATCGCCTCGCGCATCGCAGGCGGACTCACGGCGAACTGCTGGAACAGGCTCTCCTGCGAGGGAAGCTCCTTCAGCCGGCCGGACAGGATCTCGTCGCGCAGTCGCGCCGCAACGATCTCTGCCACGCGCGGCTGGCGAATTCCGTTCAACTCCATGAGCTCAGGCCCGCCGCTTGCCGAAGTTAAAGCCGGTCAGCTTGTCCGGAGACAGGGCGAGCGTGGTGGCCTCGCCGATGCACAGCACCTCGTCGTCCAGCGACAGCCGCGCGGTCGACGTGACACCGCGGTCGGCTTGTTCCCGCACGATGTCGAAGCGCAGTTCGGTGAGGATGGGCGTAGGCCTGCGGAACTTCACGTTCAGCGAGCGCGTCTTCCCCGAAAGCTCGGTCGCGCAGTTCTGATGCTGGATCACGCAGTCGAAGAAGACGGCGAGGAAGCCGCCGTGCACAAGTCCAGGCGGGCCTTCGTAGACGACGGGGAACGTGACCGTGCCCTCCGCCCTATCCGCGTCGATGTGATCGAACTCGTAGGTGGGAAAGCACGGGTTGAATGCGCCGATGTCGAATGCGTGGGAGAGGTACACCCGCTGGGTGTCTGCGCCGTCGGCGCCGACCCGCGGGGTGGCATCGGGCGCGACGGCGCCTGCCAGTTCCTTCTGCCATTCACCGAGCTGCTCGAGCATGGCATCCACGGCGGGGTGCGGATGCTCCAGGGACAACAGCTGACCCGCGAGATGCCGGAGCGCGCTCGCGGCGACAACGGTCTGGGCCAGCGGTTGCTCGCCGAACCGGGGGGTGTCACCGTCCGCCATCCGGGCTTTCCTTTCTATCTTGTATAGGATAGTAATGGTTTAGCCTACTGTATGGGTATCCGTATCCGGCTCGAGAAGGGACCCGGCGGTGAGTCAACAGGTCGGTTCCACCGACGGTGCGGTGATAGCGCACCGGGACGGGGAGGTACTGCGGCTCACGCTCGACCGTCCCGCGAGAAGGAACTCACTGAGCCACTCGATGGTCGACGCACTCGTCGGCGCACTGACCGAGGCCGCAACTGATGATGCGTTGCGGGTCATCCACGTTCGCGGCGAGGGCGACGACTTCTGCGCGGGCGCCGACTGGGTGGCCTCGAATGCAGGCGGACAGCGGCCACGCACCGGCGACCTCGTACGTCGCATCCCCCACACCTCACACCGGCTCATCGAACTCGTGCACAGCATCCAGTTGCCCGTGGTGTGCAGCGTGCGTGGCTGGGCCGTCGGCCTCGGCGCCAACCTCGCGCTGGCCGCCGACTTCACGATTGCCGCCGACGACGCGGTGTTCTGGGAGCCGTTCGTGATCCGTGGCTTCAGCCCGGACTCCGGCTCGACGTGGCTGCTTCCCCGATTGGTGGGTCTGGCCAGAGCGAAGCGGATGCTGCTGCTCGGCGAGAAGGTGACCGGATCCGACGCTGCGCAGTGGGGCGTCATCCACGAGGCCGTCGATCCGTCCGGCCTGGATCAGGCTGTCGACGCGCTCCTCACCCAGCTTGCCTGCGCACCCACGGTCGCGGTCGGTCTTGCCAAGCAGGCGATTCACTACGGCCAGCACGCGACCCTGTCGCAGACGATGAACCAGGAACTGTTCAACCTGGAGCTCTCCTGCCGGACAACGGATTTCAAAGAGGGCCTGTCCGCGTTCCATGAGCGACGCACGCCGGAGTTCGGTGGCCGATGACCGACGAAGGGAACACCGATGGCAGCTAGGTCGTACGACACCATCAACTACGAGGTCGACGGGCACAAGGCAATCATCACGCTTAACCGTCCCGAGGCCCTCAATGCGCTGAGCCCGCACATGATCACCGAGCTGCGGGCCGCCTACGACGATGCCGAGAACGACGAGAACGTCTGGATTCTCGTCGTCACCGGAACGGGGCGCGCGTTCTGCACGGGTGCCGACGCCAAGCAGATCCCCGAGGACGGCAAGGTCATCAACGCCAACGCCTACCTGTCCTCCTACGACCAGTGGGAGGCGCCGCAGGAGGGCACCCCGCCGTTCCGCCGGATGGCCAAGCCGGTACTGGCCGCGATCAACGGAATCTGCTGCGGCGCAGGACTGGACTGGGTCACCACCGGCGACATCGTCATCGCGTCCGCCAAAGCCACCTTCTTCGACCCGCACGTCAGCATCGGACTGGTCGCCGGCCGCGAGATGGTGCGACTGGCACGCGTGCTGCCGCGAAACGTCGCGCTGCGGATGGCATTGACCGGTAAGCACGAGCGGATGGATGCGCAGCGCGCGTACGAGCTGGGCATGATCAGCGAAGTCGTCGAAGATGAACGCCTGCTGGAGCGCGCGAACGAGATCGCCGACATGGTGAACAGCAATGCGCCGCTTGCTGTTCGGGGCACCCGGCTCGCGATCCACAAGACGCTTGACCTGCCACTGCACGAGGGCGAGATCCTCGCGGAGGCGTTCAGGGAGCGCAACCTGCATACCGAGGACTCCCTCGAGGGGCCGAGGGCCTTCGTCGATAAGCGCACACCGAACTGGCAGTGCAGATGAGCGAGACCTTCGAGACCATCCTGCTCGACGTCGATGCCGACGATCATGTCGCCACCATCACGTTGAACCGGCCCGACGCGCTCAACGCGTTCAACCGGACGATGTGCGAGGAGATGGCGCGGGCCTGGCGGATCGTGAAGCTCGACGACTCGGTGCACGCGGTGGTGCTGCGCGCGGCAGGCGATCGCGCGTTCAGCGCGGGCCTTGACGTCAAATCGTCCTACGGCCAACCCGACAACGTCTGGAACCACGAAGACCCAGGAGAGCTGTTAAGCCCCAAGTGGCAGAAGATGTGGAAGCCGGTGGTGAGCGCCGTGCACGGTATCTGCACCGCGGGCGCGTTCTACTTCGTCAACGAGTCCGACGTCGTCATCTGCAGCGACGATGCCACGTTCTTCGACTCGCACGTCTCCGCAGGCCTGGTCTGCGCGCTAGAGCCGATCGGCATGATGCGGCGCGTCGGCCTTGCCGAGACGCTGCGAATCGCCCTGATGGGTAACGACGAACGGGTCGGCGCCGACACCGCGTTGCGAATCGGGCTGGTGACCGAGGTCGTATCGCGCGACCAGCTCGCCGACCGCGCCCATACTGTCGCGGCGACGATCGCCGCCAAGCCGCCGTCGGCGACCCAGGGCACCGTGAAGGCGATTTGGGAGTCGCTCGACAAGCCGTACCGGGCCGCGCTCGAGCAGAACCTGATCTACACCCGGCTCGGAAACCCGATCGGCACCGCCGAGCTCGCGGAACGGGGTGGGCCGGTGAAATCCGAGCCACGGATCCGGTGATGACCGGACACCCTCTGCGCCAACGGATTGCCACCGTGCTCGACCTGGCACCCGATGCGTCCGCGATCGAACACGACAGCGACTGGTTCACCTACGGCGGTCTCGCCACGTTGGCCCGGCGAATCGAAGCGATGGTCGACGGCCGCGGCCAGGTCGGCATGCTGTTGCGCAACCGGCCGTCCCACATCGCCGCTTTCCTCGGAGTGCTGCTTGCCGGCGGGTCGGTCGTCGTCATCAACCCGTCGCGCGGCGACGACCGAACCAAGGGCGATATCGCCGCACTTGGGCTGCCGGTGATCATCGGCGACACAGACGATCTGGCGAAGCTCGTCGACAAGGAATCCGGATCGACGCTGGTTTCGATCTCGACGCTCGACGCCGAGCCGCGAGTCCTTGAGACCGGCGACGGTCACGACGACGCCCGACCCGGGGTCGCGGTGCGAATGCTGACAAGCGGCACGACCGGACCGCCGAAGCGGATCGACCTGACCTACGACATGCTGGCGCACAGCGTGATGGGCCCGGAACCGGAGAACTCTCCCTCCCCGGCGGAGGTTCGCGGCGGCGTCGCGATCGTCAACGCGCCCCTTGTGCACATCGGCGGCGTATTCCGGGTGCTGCAATGCCTCGCCGAGGCAAGGCCTTTCGCGCTGTTGGAAAGATTCGACCTCGACAAGTGGGCCGACGCTGTGCGCAGGCACCGACCCCGCGCGGTATCCCTTGTGCCCGCCGCACTGCGGATGGTGCTGCACTCCGCAGTGCGCCGCGAAGATCTCGACAGCATCCGTGTCGTCACGTCCGGCACCGCGCCGCTGTCTGCCGAGGACGCCGACGCATTCGCAGACAAGTTCGGGATCCCAGTGCTGACGTCCTATGCCGCAACAGAGTTCGGCGGCGGCGTTGCCGGCTGGTCGCTGGCCGATCACCAGAAGCACTGGCAGGCCAAGCGGGGCAGTGTCGGACGTGCCAACCCCGGCGCGCAACTGCGGGTGGTCGACGACGACGGCAGTCCGCTCGGGCCGGATCAGGCGGGCCTGCTCGAGGTCAAGCCCGGGCAGCTCGGGCCGTCGGCGGACTGGATGCGGACCACCGATATGGCCCGCATCGACGAAGACGGCTTCCTGTGGATCCTCGGCCGTGCCGACCAGGCGATCATCCGAGGCGGCTTCAAGGTGATGCCCGACGATGTCAGGGCCGCGCTGGAGAGCCACCCCGCCGTGCTGGGCGCCGCCGTGGTGGGGCGGCCCGACGAACGCCTCGGCGAAACCCCCGTCGCGGTGGTCGAGCTGCGAAAGGCCGCATCGACCGATGCCGCGGAGCTGATGGAGTTCTTGGAGAAACGGCTGGCACGCTATGAGATCCCCACCGAGATCGCCATCGTCGACGCCATCCCCCGCACCCCGTCCGGCAAGCCCGATCTGAGCGCCATCCGTGGCAGCTGAACCCGACACCGTCGCACACACGCTGCGACGCCAAGCAGAGGCGCGGGGATCGCACCCGCTGCTGGTCTGTGACGCAGACCGGCTCTCCTACGCCGATGCCGAGCGCCGCTCGGCAGAACTCGCCCGCGGCCTCGTCGCCATCGGCGCCGGAAAAGGCGCGCACGTCGGCCTGCTGCACCCGAACGGGTCCGACTTCGTGGTCGGTATGTTGGCGGCCGCAAGGATCGGGGCGGTTGTCGTCCCGTTCACCACCTTCGCCACGGCGCAGGAGCTTCTGCACCAGCTGACCCACAGCGATGTGGCGATTCTGCTGGCCGCATCGTCCTATCGCGGCAACGACTTCGATGTCCGCATTGCCGAGATCCGGGGCTCGGCTCCGCTGCTGCGTCACGTGCTGATCGACAGCTATCCGGAAGCCACAGCCGACGCGGCACCGCTCGCTGCGCTGGAAGCCGACGTCGACGGATCGGACACGTTGGCGATCGTCTACACCTCGGGTTCGACAGGTGCGCCAAAGGGCGTTGTGCACACTCACGCCGCCCTACTCGGACATCAGCGCAATCTCAACGCGATCCGGGGACTGACCGCCGAGGACAAACTGTTCTGCAACTCGCCCTTCTTCTGGATCGGCGGATTCGCCTTCGGTCTGCTGGCCACGCTGGTTGCCGGCTCGACGCTGGTGTGCTCGAACACCACCGACGCAGCCAAGACCCTCGATCTGCTCGAGTCCGAAAAGCCGACCATGACAAACGGTTTCACCGCGGGCATTGCCCATCTGGCCCGACATCCCAGCCTCGACGGCCGTGACCTGTCGTCGATGCGGCGCGGCAACCTGTACCCGATCATGTCGCCACAGGCGCGGCCGGGCGACCCCGAACTGCGGCACAACATGCTCGGGCTGACCGAGGCAGGCAGTGTGGTTCTGCTCAGCGGTGACGAATCCGATCAGCCGGAGCAGCGGCGAGGGTCATTCGGCAAGCCCGCGCCGGGGTTCGAGACCACGGTCGACGAGCACGGTGAGCTGCGCATCCGCGGGCCGTACGTCATGCAGCGCTACTACAAGCGCAGCCGCGAGGAATGCTTCGACGCCGACGGCTGGTTTCACACCGGCGATCTCGTGCGCACCGATGCCGACGGGTACCACTACTTCATCGGCAGACACGGGTCGATGATCAAGAACGCGGGCACCAACGTCGCACCCGCCGAAGTCGAGAAGGCACTCGCCAGGTTAACCGGAGGCGCCACGACGTACGTGTTCGGAATACCCGATCCCGACCGTGGGCAGGCGGTCGTCGCCGTGATCGCCACCGATGCTGCCGTCGACGAGTCGTCGCTGCGAAACGAGCTCAAGCGTGAGCTCTCCGCCTACAAGATCCCGAAGCGAATCGTCGCCCTTCCCCCGGCACGGATGCCGGTGCTGTCCAGCGGCAAGGTCGACGTGATGCGGCTCGCGGCGGTGTTCGATGACTGAATCGCCTTCGACCATCGACGAACTGATCCGGCACCGCGCGGCGCGGTATCCGGACAAGCCGATGGTGATCGACCCGGTGCAACGAATAACCTTCGCCGAACTCGATGCGTCGACACACGCGATCGCGGCGTCCTTTCTGGCGGCCGGCGTCACCAAGGGCACCAGGGTCGGGTTGATCATGCCCAACGGGCCGCGCTGGGTGCAGGTCGCACTCGCGCTCACCCGGATCGGCGCGGTGCTCGTCCCGCTGAGCACCCTGCTTGCGGCGCGCGAACTGGTCGCACAACTGCGGGTCGCATCCGTGCAGTACCTGGTCGCCGTCGACGAGTTTCGCGGTCGTAGATATCACGACGACATCGCCAACCAACGCACGAATCTCCCTGCGCTGCGCGACGTGTGGGCTCTCGAGCAGCTCCCCGCGGTCACCAAGGCAACGGTTGATGTCGACGCGGTCAGCGGTACAGTCACCGCGGCCGACACGCTGGTCATCATGTTCACATCGGGAAGCAGTGGTCCACCCAAGGGCGTCATCCACTCTCACGGCAACGCGCTCGGGGCCGTCCGCTCCGGCCTCGCGGCCCGCTGCATCGACGCCGGCACCCGCCTGTACCTGCCGATGCCGTTCTTCTGGGTAGGCGGATTCGGCAGCGGCATCCTTTCGGCACTGCTGGCTGGCGCGACACTGGTCACCGAGGAGATACCGAAACCCGAAACCACCCTCCGCCTCCTCGAACGCGAGAAGGTGACGCTGTTCCGCGGCTGGCCCGACCAGGCCGAAGCCCTTGCCCGCCAGTCGGAGTCGATCGGCGCCGACCTCTCTGCGCTGCGACCGGGCAGCCTGGATGCGTTGCTCCCTGCAGGCCAGCGGGCGGCACCGGGCGCGCGGGCCAAGCTGTTCGGAATGACGGAGGCTTTCGGACCCTATTGCGGCTACCCCGCCGACACCGATATGCCGAAATCGGCGTGGGGTTCCTGCGGCAAGCCGTTCGACGGCACCGAGGTCCGCATCGTCGACACCGAGACCGGTTCACCCGTGCCCGCAGGAACGATCGGCATGATCCAGATCCGCGGTCCGAACACGTTGCGCGGTATCTGCCGCCGCAGCCGCGAAGAGGTGTTCACCGTCGACGGCTATTACCCCACAGGCGATCTCGGCCATCTCGACGACGACGGCTACATGTTCTACCACGGCAGATCCGATGACATGTTCAAGGTCAGCGGAGCCACCGTCTACCCCAGCGAGGTCGAGCAGGCGCTGCGCGGCATCGACGGTGTCCAGAACGCGTTCGTCACCGACGTGGCCGGACAGGTCGGCGCCGCCCTGATCGCCGATCGGCCGGTCGACCATCTTCGGGCGGCGGCGCGAAAGCTGCTGAGCTCATTCAAGGTTCCGACGGTCTGGCTTCTCGTCGAATCCGAAGACGCCATCCCCCGCGGCGGCACCGGCAAGGTTGACGTCGCGGCACTGAGACAGATGCTCATGAATCAAACGGAGGCGCGACAGTGAAGACCAAAGGTGCACTCGCATGGGATTTCCACCAGCCGTGGTCGGTCGAGGAAATCGAGATCGGCGTGCCCCGCAGGGATGAGGTCAAGGTCGCCCTCGAAGCCGCGGGCATGTGTCACTCCGACCACCACATCGTGACGGGTGATATCCCCGTGTTGGGCTTCCCGGTGCTCGGCGGTCACGAGGGAGCAGGCGTCGTCGTCGAGGTCGGCGAGGGTGTCGAGGATCTAGTGCCAGGCGACCACGTCGCCGCATCGTTCATCCCGTCGTGCGGGGTGTGCAGGGCATGCCAGTCCGGTCAACGCAACCTGTGCGACCTCGGCATGGGGCTGATGTCAGGGACAGCGGTGTCGGACGGGACGTTTCGGGTTCAAGCGCGGGGGCGCAACGTCTACCCCTACTCGCTGCTCGGCACGTACTCGCCGTATCTGGTCGTGCACCGGACCTCAGTGGTCAAGATCGACAAGGACATACCGTTCGAAGCCGCCGCCCTCGTCAGCTGCGGAGTGACGACGGGCTGGGGCTCGGCAACGCGGGCCGCCGATGTCCGACCGGGCGAGGATGTCGTCATCATCGGCCTCGGCGGTGTCGGTACCGCGGCGCTGCAAGGTGCTGTCATCTCAGGCGCCCGGCACGTGTTCGCCGTCGAACCTGCCGCGTGGAAGCACGACCTGGCGATCAAATTCGGCGCCACTCACACGTATTCGGATATCGAGTCCGCCACCGCCGAGATCGCCGACATCACCGCCGGTCGGATGGCCCACAAAGTCATCGTCACCGTCGGCAGGATCAACGGTTCGGACATCGAGAGCTATCTTTCGGTCACCGCCAAGGGTGGGACGTGCGTGCTGACCGCGATGGGTGCCGTATTGGAAAGCGAGGTGACGCTCAACGTGGCGCTGCTCAGCCTGCTGCAGAAGAACCTGCAGGGCAGCATCTTCGGCCACGGCAACCCGCAGTACGACATCCCGATGTTGCTGTCGATGTACAAGGCGGGCAAGTTGAACCTCGACGACATGATGACCCGCGAGTACAGCCTCGAACAGATCAACGACGGGTATCGCGACATGCTCGATGGCCGCAACATCCGCGGCGTCATCCGCTACACCGACGCCGACCGCTGATGGCTCACTTCTTCCGCCGAGCAGACGTGAAAACCCCCAAAAATGGGCAAAAGTGGGGGTTTTCGCGTCTGCTCGCGGGGCTAGCTGACCACGCCTCGTTGCTTGAGGTGGTTGATCAGCGGTGTGGCGCCGGCCGAAAGATGCTCCGACATCGCGGCGCGCGCCTGCTCGGCGTCGCGTTTGGCCAGCGCCGCGACCACCCGCCGGTGGTCGCGCATCGACCGCTTCGGCCAGCCGTCGACGACCGGGAACACCGACTCCGGTGCGTAGCGGGTGATCTGGGACATCAGCTGCGCCAGCTTCGGTGAATCGGCGGCGACGTTGATGGCGCGGTGGAAGTCGTGGTTGAGCCGCACCGCCCACTCGTGATCGTCGCGCGCGTATGCGACCTCGAGCTGCGCCTGGATCCGTTCCAGCTCACGCACCTGGTCGTCGGTGATGTTGGCGGCCGCCCGCGCGGCGAGCTCTCCCCCGATGTGCGCCTGCACGTCGGAGACGTCGGTGATGTCGCGGCGGGTCACCGGCAGCACCACGAACCCGCGGTGCAGCTTCTGGTCGAGCAGCCCCTCGGCACGCAGCGCCAGGAGTGCTTCGCGAACGGGCGTGACGCTGATCCCCAGTTCGGCGGCCAACTGGTCGAGCCGTACGTACTTCCCCGCCGCATAGGTGCCGTCGAAGATCCGGTTACGGACGAACCGTGCCACCTCTTCGGAAAGCTGTGGCCGGGTGGCGAATTCTCCGGCGGCCACGTCAGATCCGATAATCGGCGAGCAGTCGCTTGCTGATGATGTTCTTCTGGATCTCGCTGGTGCCCTCGCCGATCAACAGGAACGGGGCGTCGCGCATCAGCCGTTCGATCTCGTATTCCTTGGAGTATCCGTAGCCGCCGTGGATGCGGAAGCTCTGCTGGGTGACCTCCGAACAGAACTCGCTCGCCAGGTATTTGGCCATCCCCGCCGCGACATCGTTGCGCTCACCGGAATCCTTGAGCCGGGCCGCGTTGACCATCATCAGGTGCGCGGCCTCGACTTTCGTTGCCATCTCCGCCAATTGGAACGCGATCGCCTGATGCTCGGCGATCGGCTTGCCGAACGTCTGGCGCTGCTGTGCGTACCGGATCGCGAGCTCGAAGGCCCGGATGCCGACGCCGCACGCCCGCGCCGACACGTTCACCCTGCCGACCTCGATACCGTCCATCATCTGGAAGAAGCCCTGGCCGGGCGTCTCGCCGAGGATGTCGTCGGCCTTGGCGACGTAGCCGTCGAGGATCATCTCGGTGGTGTCGATGCCCTTGTATCCGAGTTTGTCGATCTTGCCCGGTATCACCAGACCCGGCGCGACTTCGCCGAAGCCGGTCGGCTTTTCGACGAGGAACGCGGTCAGGTTGCGGTGTGGCTTTTCTGCGCCTTCGTCGGTGCGCACCAATACCGCCACCAGCGTGGAGCTGCCACCGTTGGTGAGCCACATCTTCTGGCCGTCGATGGTGTAGGTGCCGTCGTCGTTGCGCCTGCCCCGCGTTCGGATCGCGGCGACGTCGGAACCGAGCTCCGGCTCGGACATCGAGAACGCACCCCGCGTCTCACCGGTCGCCATCCGCGGCAGGAAGCGCTTCTTCTGCTCGTCCGTTCCGTGCTGTCGCAGCATGTAGGCGACGATGAAGTGCGTGTTGATCACACCGGAGACGCTCATCCAGCCGCGGGCCAGCTCCTCGACGCACAGCGCGTAGGTCAGCAGCGACTCGCCGAGCCCGCCGTACTCCTCGGGAATCATCAGGCCGAACAGACCCATTTCGCGCATCTGGTCGACGATGTTCTGCGGGTAGGTGTCGGCATGCTCGAGCTCTTGTGCGTGCGGAATGATCTCCTTGTCGACGAACTGCCGCACGTTGGCGACGATCTCGGTCTGGATTTCGGTCAGCCCCAACGTCTGCGCGATTCTGCTCATGACTCAACCCTTTCGAACACCGCGGCAAGTCCCTGCCCGCCGCCGATACACATCGTCTCCAGTCCGTAGCGGGCCCCGCGCCTGTTCAGTTCCCTCGCCAGGGTCGCGAGCATCCGGCCGCCGGTGGCGCCCACCGGGTGGCCGAGTGAGATTCCTGATCCGTGCACGTTCGTCCGCTCGCGGTCGGTGTCGGTGAATTTCCACTCCCGCATGACGGCCAGCGCCTGCGCCGCGAACGCCTCGTTCAACTCGATCAGGTCGATATCGCTCAACTGCAGTCCGGCCTTGCCGAGCGCGACTTCCGTCGAGGGCACCGGCCCGATCCCCATGATGTTGGGTGCCACGCCCGCAGATCCCCACGACACCAGCCGGACAAGCGGCTCCAGCCCGAGTTCGGCCGCCTTCCCCGGCGTTGTCACGATGCACATCGACGCGGCATCGTTCTGCCCGCTGGCATTACCCGCGGTAACGGTCGCATCCGGATCATCCTTGCCCAGCACCGGTTTGAGCTTCGCCAGCGATTCGACGGAAGTGTCGGCGCGGGGATGCTCGTCGGTGTCGACGACCTGTTCGCCCTGCCGGGTGCGCACGGTGACACCGGTGATCTCCTCGGCGAGGATGCCGTCCTTCTGTGCGGCGACCGCCCGCTGGTGTGACGCCGCGGCGAGCTCGTCCTGTTCCTGCCGCGAGATACCGTACTCGCGGCGCAGGTTCTCGGCGGTCTCGAGCATGCCGCCGGGCACCGGGTAGTGCTGCCCGCCTGCGGTCGTGCGGCCACGCGCCAGACCATCGTGCACTTTGACGCCGGTTCGGCCTCCGCCCCAGCGCATATCCGTCGAATAGAAGGCGACGTTGCTCATGCTCTCCGCCCCGCCCGCGACGACGAGATCGTTGTCGCCGCTGCGCACCTGCAGGCACGCCTGAATGACGGCCTGCAGGCCCGATCCGCAGCGGCGGTCGACCTGCATCCCCGGCACGGTGACCGGTAGCCCTGCATCCAGTGCGACGACGCGGCCGATGGCAGGCGCCTCGCTGTTCGGATAGCAGTGACCGAGGATCACATCCTCAACCGCTTCCGGTGCGACGCCCGTCCGGTCCAGCAGCCCCTTCAGCGCCGTCACCCCGAGATCGACGGCGGTCAGCGACGCAAACATGCCGCCGTAGCGACCGATCGGCGTGCGGACCGGCTCGCAGATCACGGCCTCGCGTGTCGTCATACGTGCCTCCCGCCGGTGACCTCGAGCACTGTTCCGGTCATGTACGACGACAGATCGCTTGCCAGAAATAGCGCCACCTTCGCAACTTCCGCAGGCTCGCCCGCCCTGCCCATCGGCACCTCTGCCAACTTCTGGTCCCAAATGTGTTGGGGCATAGCTTCAGTCATGGCCGACCTGATCAACCCCGGTTGGATCGCGTTCACCCGAACCCCGAGATGGGCCAGTTCCTTGGCGGCGGCTTTCGTCATGCCGACGATGCCCGCCTTGGCCGCCGAATAGTTCGTCTGCCCGACGAGGCCGACCTTGCCCGAGATCGACGACATGTTCACGATCGCCCCGCGCTTGTTCTCGCGCATGATCGCCGCTGCTGACTTGGTGCCGTTCCAGGTGCCCTTCAAGTGGACGGCGATGACCTCGTCGAACTGCTGCTCGGTCATCTTGCGGATCGTCGCGTCGCGGGTGATACCTGCGTTGTTCACCATGATGTCGAGACCGCCGAAGTGTTCGACCGCCGCGGCGACCAGTGCGTCGACCTCATCGGACTTGGTCACATCGCACCGCACTGCAAGGGTGGCGTCGGACCCGAGACGTTCGGAGGCGGCCTCCGTCGCGGCGAGGTCGAGATCGCCGAGCACCACCCGGGCGCCCTCGGCGATGAAGCGCTCGGCGATGGCATAGCCCAAGCCCTGCGCACCACCGGTGACGACCGCTACCTGATCTGTCAGCAATGACATCTGGTCACCTATCCTCAATGTTTTCGCTCATCATATTTCATATATGATTCCGGCTCATGACCACCACCGCTGAAGTCAGCGACGAGGACTTTCAGGAGATCCTGGCCCAGACCCGCCAGTTCGTCCGCAACGCGGTCGTCCCGCGCGAGCAGGAAATCCTCGCCGACGACCGCGTTCCCGACGACCTCCGTGAGCAGGCCGCGACGATGGGACTGTTCGGCTACGCGATCCCCCAGGAGTGGGGTGGCCTCGGCCTGAACCTGGCCCAGGACGTCGAAATGGCCATGGAACTTGGGTACACATCGCTGGCACTGCGATCGATGTTCGGCACCAACAACGGCATCGCCGGTCAGGTACTCGTGGGGTTCGGCACCGACGAGCAGAAGGCGCAATGGCTCGAACGGCTGGCCAACGGCGAGGTGGCGTCATTCGCGTTGACGGAGCCTGGCGCCGGATCGAACCCATCGGGTCTGCGCACGAAGGCGGTTCGAGACGGTGATAACTGGATCATCAACGGCGACAAGCGTTTCATCACCAACGCGCCCATCGCCGATCTGTTCGTCGTCTTTGCGCGAAGCAGGCCGGCTGACGACAACGGTCCCGGCATCGCGGTCTTCCTTGTGCCCGCGGATACCGACGGTGTCCTGGTCGGGGTCAAGGACGCCAAGATGGGCCAGGAGGGCGCGTGGACAGCCGACGTCAGCTTCACCGAGGTCCGTGTTCCCGCCGCCGCTCTCATCGGCGGCAGCGAGGACATCGGCTACCGGGCGGCGATGACGTCGCTTGCCCGCGGCCGCGTACACATCGCCGCGCTGGCGGTCGGCATCGCCCAGCGAGCTCTCGACGAATCGGTCACCTACGCCGCCACCGCCACCCAGGGCGGTAAGCCGATCGGAAGCTTCCAGCTGGTGCAGGCGATGCTCGCCGACCAGCAGACCGGCGTGCTCGCAGGCCGCGCGCTCGTCCGCGACACCGCGCGACTCTGGCTCAGCGGTGAAGACCGAAGGGTCGCGCCGTCGGCGGCGAAACTGTTCTGCACCGAAATGGCTGGCAAGGTCGCCGATCTCGCGGTCCAGGTGCACGGCGGCAGCGGCTATATGCGGGACGTCCCGGTGGAACGGATCTATCGCGATGTCAGGCTGTTGCGTCTCTACGAAGGCACCAGCGAAATCCAGCGGCTCATCATCGGAGGAAACCTCGTGAAAGGCGCACAGGCGTGAAACTCGAAGGCAAGGTCGCGTTCATCACAGGAGCGGCACGGGGTCAGGGCCGCGCGCACGCCGTCCGCCTGGCATCAGAAGGCGCAGACATCATCGCGATCGACCTCGCGGACAAGCTGCCCGACTGTGCCCCGTATCCCCCTGCGACGCAGGAGGACCTGGATGAGACGGCCGCACTCGTCGAAGCAACCGGGCGCCGCATCGTGACCTCCGCTGTCGACACCCGGGATCTCGACGGCCTCCGCACGGCCGTCGACGCCGGTGTCGCCGAGTTCGGCAGGCTCGACGTCATCGTCGCCAATGCCGGGATCTCGGCCCCCGCAGCGTGGAACCAGATCACGCCGGAGGCGTTCGGCGACGTGATGGACATCAACGTGACCGGCACGTGGAACACGGTGATGGCCGGTGCGCAGACGATCATCGACGGCGACCGCGGCGGATCGATCATCCTGATCGGCTCGGCGGCGGGAATCAAACTGCAGCCGTTCATGATCCACTACACCGCAAGCAAGCACGCAGTCACCGGAATGGCGCGGGCGTTCGCCGCGGAGCTGGGCAAGCATTCGGTCCGGGTCAACAGCGTGCATCCCGGCCCCGTCGTCACCCCGATGGGCTCCGAGGAGATGGTGGCTGCGGTGGCCAAGGCCGCCGAGGCCGACGGCAACCACATCCTGATGAACATGCTGACACCGTTTCTGCCCACCTGGGTGGCACAACCCGAGGACATCGCGGCCGCGGTGTGCTGGCTGGCCAGCGATGACTCGAAATTGGTTACCGCGCAAGAGATATCGGTAGACCAGGGGTCGACGCGATATTAGAACACGACGGTCTGGTTACCGTACCGGATGATCCTGTCCTGACAGTGCCAGAGCACCGCCCGCGACAGAACCACCCGCTCGACGTCCGCGCCGAGCAGCGTCAGATCTTCGACGGAATGCCGGTGGTCGACACGGACGACGTCCTGCTCGATGATCGGCCCGTCGTCGAGTTCCTCGGTGACGTAGTGCGCCGTCGCTCCGACCAGCTTCACGCCGCGCTCCTTCGCCCGCCGGTACGGCGCCGCGCCGATGAACGCGGGCAGGAACGAGTGGTGGATGTTGATCAACGGGCAGCCGACCTCGGAGAGGAAATCCTGCGTGAGGATCTGCATGTAGCGCGCCAACACGACCAGATCGGCGTTTCCGCGCAGCAGATCGAGGAGACGCTGTTCGGCTTCCGCCCGATTGTCCTTCGTCGCGGGGATGTGGATGAATGGCACGCCGAACGGCCGGACCTGCTCGGCGAGGTCGGGATGGTTCGACACCACCATCGACACCGACATGTCCAGTTCTCCGCGACGATTGCGCCAGAGCAGATCGAGCAGGCAGTGATCCTCCTTTGACGCCAGGATCGCGACGCGTTTGGGCTTGGCTGCCTCGGTGAGCCGGAAATCCATGTCGAACCGGCTTGCGACCTCCTCGGCGAAATCGCGTTCCAACCCGTCGCGTGCCGCCGTCAGGCCGGGCAGGTGGAAAATCGTCCGCTGCATGAAGGTGCCCCCGGACTGTTCCGTTGCGTGCTGATCCAGCGAAACGATGTTTGCGCCCGCAGTGGCCAGAAAACTACTGACCGCGGCAACCAATCCTGGACGGTCCTCACACCGCAAAAGGAGACGGCCGACGTCTTTGGTCGGCAGGGCTCCGGCGCCGCGTCGTGGGTACTCGTCGGCTTCGGCGTCGCCATTCGTTCGGGTGGACATCCCCTCAACCCTCCCTAGCCGGGTCAATCACATCCGGACTGCCCTCACCCTCTCATTCCGGCGATCCGCGGGCGGCCAACTGCGGCCGAAAGCCTGGCCCGGTGATGACAGCTCCGATGACCGGCACTCGCTGCCTGGCTATCGGGTCAACTGGCTACGAACTTGACCTTGATTTACGGCAACGTCAACCACTTGTCTGAGTTCCGTCGATACATTCGCCTGAACCGTCAAAAACATGGATTCAACTGGGATTATTGACGGTGTGGAAAGTTGCCGAGCAATTTATGTTCGTTAACCGTGCAAACAATGTAGCTGACCGAGGAAATCTTTGCGAGACAAGATCGGCTCGCTAGCTGGAATAACGGTAATAAAAAGAGCAATACTCGATACCTGGGTATTCATATAGACCGCGTGTGAATACCTCCTCGGCAACTGCGACTACTCGACGATTATGGTCGTCGCCGCCCGAAAGATGGGACAGAAATGACCGTTCCTCTGCTGAGCATGAACCGTCCGGCATTTAACACTCCACTCGATGAGGGAATCAGATGGATTGATTCTGACACCGAGTGCACAGTGGTGGTTTCAACGCCGGCCGCCGACCCTGCGCTATGGGCCGAATTCGTCGACGGCGCGGCCCGCAGCTACCACAAGCACGGAATCGAGCGCGCCCTCGATATGGACTCGCTCGCCGACGATGCCAATACTCAGCTGTTCCATGTGGTGTTGAACGACGCGGGCAAGGTCATGGCCGGAATTCGCGCCAAGGGTCCGCTGGAGTCACCCGAGGAGTCGCACGCCATCGTCGAATGGGCGGACCGGCCTGGCCTGCCCACTGTGTACAAGATGATCTCCGACCGGCTGCCGTTCGGCGTGGTGGAGATGAAGACGGCCTGGATGACCGACGACCAGAGCCGCAGCCGGGCGCTCGCCAGCACCCTGGCGCGCACACCGTTCACGACCTTGGCACTTCTCGACGCGCAGTTCGTCTTGGCGACCGCCGGTTCACACGTGCTCAATCGCTGGCGTTCGTCCGGCGGCGTCGTGGCGACGAAGGTTCCCGCGACGCCATATCCCGACGACCGATACCGTACGAAGATGATGTGGTGGGATCGCAGCACCTTCACCAACGACGCCGAGCCTGAGCAGGTTTCGAAGATCTTCAACGAGATGGCCATCCTCGCGCGTCAGCTCGACCATGTCGGGGCTCGCGCGCTCGGAAGCGGCCTGTGACCTCAGCCGGCGGCGAATCCTTCACCGCAACGGTTCTGGTTGAGACCGATCCGCACGATCATCAACTGCTGACGGAGCTGAGGGCAGACGCAGGCATCGAATTCATCGACAGATGGGACGAACAGCGCGTCGAACTGCGCGGGCTGCGTCCATCACCGGCCCCTGAAACGGTCGCAGAGCCCAAGGGCTGGGCGTATTACCCCTGGCGGAGAACCGTCACGAGCATTCTCGGCCCGCAGGGATTTCGCGCTGTGCGGCTCAATCGAAACCGAAACCTGATCACCGCCGAGGAACAGGAGCGGCTCGGTCAGCGCACGGTCGGTGTCGTCGGGCTCAGCGTCGGACATGCCATCGCCCACCTCCTTGCGCAAGAGGCGCTGTGCGGCCGATTGCGCCTCGCCGACTTCGACGAACTGGAGTTGTCCAACCTCAATCGAGTGCCCGGCACCGTGTTCGACCTGGGCTTGAACAAGGCGAGGGTGACGGCAAGGCGGATCGCTGAACTCGATCCGTATCTGCCGGTGGACGTGTTCGACCAGGGCACCACGACGGATTCGGTCGATGCGTTCCTGGACGGAGTCGACGTTGTCGTGGAGGAATGTGACTCGCTGGACACCAAGGTCTTGATTCGCCAGGCAGCACGCGCACGTGGCATCCCGGTGCTGATGGCCACGGGCGACCGCGGCACGCTGGACGTCGAACGGTTCGACCTCGAGCCGGACCGCCCGATTTTGCACGGGCTGCTCGGCGACCTGGAGTTGGCGGATCTGGCCGGGTTGCCCAGCGAGGACAAGGTGCCCTACGCGCTGCGCATGATGGACGGCGCGCAGTTGTCGCCGCGGATGGCCGCATCGCTCGTCGAAGTCGGAACCACGCTGGCCACCTGGCCTCAGCGGGTCGCCGAGGTCGCTGCCAGCGCCGCGCTGATAGCCGAGGCCGCCAGGCGCATCGGACTCGGCGAGGAGCTGGCCTCTGGCCGGATGCGTATCGACATCGCCCGCCACATGGACACGATCGACGAGCCGATCCCGGTGGGTCAGGCCGAGGTCGCGACAAGTCCGCACGACGAGCTCACCCCGACCGCCCCGGTAGCCAGAGCGGTCGCGGCCGCGGTGCGCGCGCCGTCGGGTGGGAACGCCCAGCCCTGGCGCATTTCGGCTGACACGGCAGCCATCACGATCGCGCTCGCCCCCGAATACACCTCGACGATGGACGTCGGATACCGCGCGAGCGCCGTCGCGGTCGGCGCCGCGGCATTCAACGCCAGGGTGGCCGCGGCAGCCGACGGCATCCTCGGGCCGGTCGCCTTCGCACCCGGCGACGATTCAACCCCGCTACGGGCCGTGCTGCGTCTCGGCGAAGAGTCCGATCCCGATTTGGCCGCGCTGTACGACGCCGTGCTGGCCAGAGAGACCAACCGGCACCCCGGTAAGCAGGTCTTGCTGCCCGACGACGTCGGCGAACGCCTTCACGCCGCGGCGCAACGCGAAGGCGCCCGGCTGCACCTGCTGACCGCACCCGACGAGGTCGCCGAGGGCGCGGACATCCTCGCCGAGTCCGATCGCATCCGGTACCTCACTCCGCGGCTGCACGCCGAGATGATCTCCGAGGTGCGCTTTCCCGGCGACCGGGAACAGGACTCCGGAATCGACATTGCGAGCCTGGAACTGGCGCCCGCCGACCTGGTCAAGCTCGACGTTCTGAAACGCCCCGAGGTGATGGCGCGTCTCGACGAGTGGGGTTTGGGCACAGCGCTGGGCTCCGATACCCGCGAACGCGTCCTGGCCAGTTCGTGTCTCGCGGTGGTCTCGATGGACGGCACCGCGCTGACGGATTATGCGCGTGCGGGCGCCGCCGTCGAAGCGGTGTGGGTAACCGCCCAGACGATCGGCCTTGCGGTGCAACCCGTATCGCCGGTGTTCCTCTACGCCCACGACGATGCGGATCTGGAGACGCTTTCGCGGACCTACGCGTCAACCCTTCGACGGCTGAGTGACGACTTCCGCGCGCTTTCAGCTATCGCCCCCGACGAGTCAGTGGCGCTGGTACTCAGGTTTTCCGATGCGCCCGCCACGACGGTGAGGAGCAAGCGTCGGGCCGTCGATACCAGTAGTCTCGTGCATAACAGCAGACCCAGGAGCAAACGTGGCTCGTAGCCTGGACGAAGTCGTGACCGCCGTCGCGACCGAATTGATGGCGGTGAACGCGGCCACCGCCGCCGCGGTGAGTCAGCGCGTTCTGGGTCAACTCGTCGGCCACTTGGGCGTCGACTTCAGCTTCCTGCGGCACAATGACCACAACATCCGCGCGACCGTCCTCGTTGCGGAGTGGCCGCCGCGGCCCGAAATCCCCGATCCGGATCCCCTTGGCATCGTTTACTTCGACGATGCCGACCCCGTGTTCGCGCGTTGCGAGCACCAAAAAGAGCCCATCGTCTTCCGCCCTGAACCCGCGACAGACGACTACCAACGCACCATTGAAGAAGCCACGAACATTCCCGCGACCTCAATGTCATGCGTCCCGATGCTGTCGGGCGACGTCACCACGGGTGTACTTGGGTTCGTCAAGATCGGTGACCGTGAATGGACGCCGGCGGAGCTCAACGCCCTCAAGGCGATCGCATCGCTGTTCGCGCAGCTGCAGGCGCGAATCGCGGCCGAGGACCAGCTCCGCTTTCTCGCCGAGCATGACGACCTGACCGGCCTCAACAACCGCCGCGCCCTGATCGCCCACCTCGACCGGCGGTTGGCGTCGGGACGACCCGGCCCGGTCTCCGCACTTTTCCTCGACCTGGACCGCCTCAAGGCGATCAACGACTACCTCGGCCACACCGCGGGCGACTGGTTCATCCGCGTCTTCGCCAAACGGCTCGAGGACGGTGTCGAGGGCCCCAACCTGATCGCCCGCCTCGGCGGTGACGAGTTCGTCGTCGTCCCGGTCGGGCCGATGACCGCGGTAGAAGCCGAGACCCTTGCCAACCGCCTGCAGGCCACGCTTCGCGAACGGGTGTCCATCGACGGCGAGATGCTCACCCGCACGGTCAGCATCGGTGTCGCCATCGGCGTGCCGGGCCGCGACACCACCTCGGACCTGCTGCGCCGCGCCGACCAGGCGCTGCTCGCCGCGAAGGGCGGCGGCGGAAACAAGGTCGCGGTGTTCTCCGACGACATGTCGCTGAAGGGCGAGTTCCGCAACGACATCGAGCTGCACCTGCAGAGCGCGATCGAGAACGGCGCCCTGATCCTGCATTACCTACCCGAGGTCGACATGCGCACGGGGGAGATCCTCGCCTTCGAGGCGCTGGTGCGCTGGCATCATCCGACCCGAGGGCTGCTCTCCCCCAATGCCTTCATCGGCGTCGCCGAGTCGATCAACTTCGCGGGCGAGCTGGGCCGCTGGGTGATGCGTTCCGCGTGTTCGGAGTTCCGCAAATGGCGGTCGAAGGGCATCGGGGAGGACGCGGTGCTTCGCCTCAACGTCTCCCCGGTGCAGCTGGTCACTGAGGGTTTCGTCGAAACGGTCGCAGGCATCATCGACGAGTTCGGCCTCGACGGCGGTTCGGTATGCCTCGAGATCACCGAAAGCGTGGTCGTGCAGGACATCGAGACGACGCGGATCACGCTGGCCGGGCTCAAGGAGGTCGGTGTCCAGATCGCCATCGACGACTTCGGCACCGGCTACAGCGTGCTTTCACACCTCAAGTCGCTGCCGGTGGACACGCTCAAGATCGACAAGAGCTTCGTGCGCGAGCTCGGCACGAACCCGGGCGATCTCGCCATCGTCCGTGCCGTCATCGCGCTGGCCGAGTCGTTCGGTCTCGAGCTGGTCGCCGAGGGCGTCGAGACCGAGGAGGCCGCGCTGACCCTGCTGCGGCACGGCTGCCATCGGGCGCAGGGCTTCCTGCTGTCGCGGCCAGTGGCCGGTGATGCGATGGAGGCGCTGCTCGCCCAACGGCGGATTCCGGTGCAATTCTCCGCAACGCCCGTTCGATAATACCCAAGAGCCTGACCCGTCGGCTCATTTGGCGCAATTATATGTCGAATTGCCAAACACACATGAAATTGAAAAATTGGTGTTCGCAATAGGTAATTGCAAAGACAACTAGTAGCTATAGCTCCCCCGGCAACAAACTGGCAGTACCTGACAGCAAGCGACAACGGCCGATCGGGCCATTCATCGGCGGGCAGCAGGGCGATTACCCCCAGTTGAGTAACTAGGTTTACTATGTGCTCACCGAGCAGAGGGGAACCCATGGACCTGCAGTGGTCGGAGGCTGACGCCGCTTTTCGAGACGAGGTGCGCAGCTTCCTCGACGAGAAGCTGACACCCGACCAGCGCACCGCGGGCCGGCTCATGACGAGCGTCTACGCAGATCACGACGCGAGCATGGAGTGGCAGCAGATCCTGCACGAGCGCGGCTGGGCCGCCCCTGCGTGGCCCGTGGAACACGGCGGCTGCGACTGGAGCCTGACGCAGCACTACATCTTCAGCCGCGAATCGACGTTGGCCGGTGCCCCTTCGCTGTCCCCGATGGGGATCCGGATGGTGTCGCACGCGATCATCGCGTTCGGCACCGATGCTCAGAAGGACTACTTCCTGCCCCGCATCCTGACCGGCGAGGTGTTCTTCTGCCAGGGGTACTCCGAACCCGAGTCCGGGTCGGACCTGGCCTCGCTGTCGATGGCGGCGGTCGACGACGGCGACGACCTGGTCTGCACAGGAAGCAAGATCTGGACGACGCACGCGCGCGAGGCGAACTGGATGTTCGCGCTGGTGCGAACGTCGAGGAGCGAGAAGAAGCAGCAGGGCATCACGTTCGTCCTCATCGACATGGCCTCGCCGGGCATCCAGATCCGTCCGCTGGTGATGACGTCGGGCGAGGAGGTGCAGAACCAGGTCTTCTTCGACGAGGTTCGGGTGCCGAAGGCCAATGTGCTCGGCAAGATCGACGACGGCTGGACCGTCGCCAAGTACCTGCTGGAATTCGAGCGCGGGGGCGGGGCATCCTCGCCCGCACTGCAGGTGATGGCCGAGGAGATCTCGACCGTCGCCGCCGAGATGCCCGGTCCCGACGGCGGTCGCCTGATCGACGATCCGGCGTTCGCGCGCAAGCTCGCCGACGCGCAGATCCGCACCGAGGTGCTCGAGATTCTCGAGTATCGAGTGCTCGCGGCGGTGTCGGAAGGTAAGAACCCCGGCACCGCATCCTCGATGCTCAAGGTGGTGGCCACCGAGCTGAGCCAGACCCTGACCGAGATGGCCATGGAGGCAGCCGGACCCCGCGGCCGCGCATACCAGCCACACGCCACCCGCCCTGGCGGGCCGGTCACCCAGTACGAGCCGCCAGCCGACGGCTATGTCAGCGGTGAGCCGTGGCAGGCGGTGGCGCCGCTGCGCTACTTCAACGACCGCGCGGGCTCTATCTACGCGGGCAGCAACGAGATTCAGCGCAACATCCTCGCCAAAGCGGAATTGGGGCTGTAGATGGACTTCAACCTGAGCAAGGAACAGGAACTGCTCCGCGGCGGGCTGACGAAGTTCCTTTCCACCCGCTACGACCTCGAGAAGAGCCGCTCCGCGGCCAAGACCGGTGCAGGCTGGCAGCCCGAGATCTGGCGAAGCTTCGCCGACGAACTCGGAATACTCGGCGCCACCCTGCCTGAAGATGTGGGCGGAATCGGTGGCGGCCCAGTCGAACTCATGGTCATCACCGAGGCGCTCGGCCATGCGCTTGTGGTCGAACCCTACGTCGACACGGTCGTCGTCTGCGGCGGGCTCCTGCAACGCGGAGGCGGAGCTAGTGCCGCGACGTTGCTTGACGAGATCGTGGCAGGCACCGCGATCGTGGCGCTGGCGGCCTGCGAGCCCGAGTCCGGCGATCGCTGGCAGGACGTCGCAACCACCGCCGAGCGCGACGGCGACGGCTGGACCCTCAACGGCCGCAAGACAATGGCGATGACCGCGCCGTTGGCCACGCACCTACTTGTCACCGCGGCGACCGCGGAGGGACTCTCGCTGTTCCTCGTCGACCTCGACGCGGTGACCGAAGGCATTTCGCTCACCGGCTACCGGACGGTCGATGACCGACGCGCCGCCGACATCGTCCTCGACGGCCTACGCCTGCCCGCGAACACACTGCTGGGCGACGACGGTCAGGCATGGCCGTCTCTGGAGCAGGCGCGCGACGAGGGTGCAACCGCAGTATGTTCCGAGGCCGTCGGGTGCATGCGAAAGGTGTTGGCGGACACCGTCGAATACTCCAAGCAGCGCCAGCAGTTCGGCGTGCCGATCGGTAGCTTCCAGGTGCTGCAGCATCGGATGGTCGATATGCACATCGAGGTGGAGCAGGCGGCTGCCGCCGTGTTGCTCGCCGTTCTGCACCTCGAGGACGAAGTCGATGTGCGCGCGCGTTCGGTGTCGGCCGCGAAGGCGACCGTCGGACGAGCCGCCCGCTTCGTCGGCCAGCAGGCCGTCCAGCTGCACGGCGGGATGGGCATGACCGAGGAACTCGCGATCGGCCACTACTTCAAGAGGCTGACGGCAATGCAGTACGAGTTCGGCACCACCGATCACCACATCGGGAGGTACGCCGTACTGTCGCGACGGTGAGTTCGCGCGGATGGCTGCTGTTCATCGCGATGAGCGTCATCTGGGGCATCCCGTACCTGATGATCAAGGTCGCCGTCGAAGGTGTGTCGGTTCCCGTGCTGGTGTTCGCGAGGACGGCGGTCGGTGCGGCGGTGCTGCTGCCGCTCGCGCTGTCGAGCGGAATTCCAGCGATGGTCCGGACGCACTGGAAGGCCCTGCTCGCCTTCTCGTTCCTTGAGATCATCGCCGCCTGGTATCTGCTCTCGGATGCCGAACGCCATCTGACGAGCTCGCTGACCGGTCTGCTGATCGCCGCCTCACCGATCATCGCCGCGGTCCTCGACCGCTTCACAGGGGGTGAGCAGAAGCTCGGCTTCCGGCGGGTGCTCGGGCTCGGTGTCGGGCTGGCGGGGGTCGCGGTGCTCGCGGGCCCGCACCTCTCGGGCGGCACCGCCTGGCCGGTCATCGAGGTCCTGATGGTGGCCGCGTGCTACGCGATCGCTCCGCTGATCGCAGCGCGCCATCTGTCCGATGTGCCCGCCCTGCCCATGACGGCCGCGTGCCTGGGATTCGCTGCCTTGGTGTATGCCGCTCCCGCCGCGGCGACCTGGCCGACCGAGATGCCGTCGACGCGAGTGTTGTTGGCGTTGGCCGGATTGGCCGTCATCTGCACGGCACTGGCCTTCGTCGTCTACTTCGCCCTGATCCGCGAGGTCGGAGCGGCGCGTGCCCTGGTCTTCACCTACGTGAACCCCGCGGTGGCGCTGGCAGCAGGGGTAATCGTGCTGAACGAACCACTCACCGCCTGGAACGTCGCTGCACTCGTGTTGATCCTCGCAGGCTGCGTGCTGGCCACGCATCGACCCGAGGAGTCGGTTGCCAGGTAGCGCGCCTCACCAGGACCAATGTCGCTAGAAATACCCCATTGGCATTAGCTTGGTTATGTGGAGACCACCGGGTCCGTCGAGGCGGACGCCAGGCGCGCGATGCTGCGCCACATGTTGATGGCCAGGGGCGTCGACGAAGAGGCGGGGCTGTTGGACAGCCAAGGCGCCATCGACCTCTGGCTGTCGTGCAGAGGCCAGGAGGCGGCCCAGGTCGGTTCGGCGATGGCGATCGGCGACGACGCGGTGATCTTCCCCAGTTACCGGGAGCATGCGGTCGCCGTCGTACGCGGCATCGACCCTGTGTCATTGGTGGCGCAGTGGGCCGGGCGCACCTTCTGCGGGTGGAATCCCCGCCAACACCGGTTCTTTCCCTACACCCTGGTGTTGGCGGCCCAGGCACTGCACGGCGTCGGATACGCGATCGGCAGGCGGTTGCAGAACATGACGGAAACCGTGGTGGTCTACATCGGCGACGGTGCGACCAGTGAAGGCGATATGTCGGAGGCATTGAACCTCGCCGCGGTGGAGTCCGCGCAGGTCCTTTTCGTCTGCCAGAACAACGGATGGGCGATCTCCAAACCGAGTCACGAACAGATGCTGACCTCGATCGCCGACCGCGCCAAGGGATTTGGGATTCGGTCGTGGTCCATCTCGGCCGACGATCCTGACCGCACCTATCTCAGTTGCGCCGAAGCCAGGCACTACGTCGAAACGTCGCAGTCACCCGGGCTCATCGAGCTGAGGACAACCCGTATCGGCGGGCACACCACGTCCGATCCGCACACCAGCTATCGCCAACCCGACGAACTCGCCGCGGCGGTCGCGAACGATCCCGTCGTGCAGTACCGCGACGCGTTGGTCGCCGACGGCGTCGTCGACGACCAATGGCTGAGCTCGGTCGACGGCGACGTCGCCGTCGCGCGGCAGGGTCTGCTGAAGGCCTACGCCTCGTGATCGACACGAAACCGAGTTGCCTGGCCGAATCTCTCAATGACGCTTTGGGTGACCTGATGGAGAGCGACGATTCGGTCGTGCTCGTCGGTCAGGACATCGGCCGCCTCGGCGGGGTGTTCCGAGTGACGAAGGGCCTGCAGAAACGCTTCGGACCGGATCGGGTCCGCGACGCGGTTCTCGCCGAGTCCTCCATCGTGGGACAGGCGATCGGGATGGCGCTCAGTGGTTTGAAACCGGTCTGCGAGATTCAGTTCGAGGGCTTCATCTATCCCGGGATGAATCAGATCGTCACCCAGGCCGCGCGGATGACAACACGGTGGAACGACGACATCGCGCTCAACCTCGTGATCAGGGTGCCCGTCGGCGGCGGCATCCGGGCGGTCGAACACCACAGCGAGTCGAACGAGGCGTACTTCGCGCATACGCCGGGTCTGCACGTCGCATTCCCGTCATGCCCGACGGACGCCGCCGCGATGTTGAAGTACTCCTGCTCACTGGGTTCGCCGGTTATCTTCTACGAACCGAAACGGCTGTACTGGAAGCGAAATCAACAACCCCGTGATCCTGCTGCGCCGGAATCACCCCTTAGTGCGCGCATCGTGCGGCGAGGGTCGGACATCACCGTCGTGGGGTGGGGTGCGGCGCTCGAGGAAGTGCTCGAGGCGGCTGAGCAGGTAGCTCCGACAATCGATGTCGAGGTGGTGGACCTGCGGTGGATCGCGCCGATGGACACCGACACCGTGCTGCAGTCGGTGGCAAGGACCGGCCGCCTTCTGGTGGTGCACGAAGCGGTCGGGTTCGCGGGCGTGGGAGCCGAACTCGTCGCGACCGTGGCAGAGCACGGTAGCGAGCACTTGCGGGGGCCGATGCGTCGGTTAGCCGCACCACGCCGGCTGTATCCACCTGCGGACCACGAAAAGCACTACCTGGTAGGCATATCCGATGTCATCGGCGCGATCAAGGAGATGTGCGGTTGAGCGATTGCGTTGACATCCTGGTACCGGAGTTCGGCCACGGATTGTCCGATGCACTCGTCGTGGAATGGCTTGTGTCAGTCGGGGACACTGTCGAACGCGGTGACGTGGTCGCGGTGCTGGAGACCGACAAGAGCAGTGTCGACCTGGTCGCCGAGAAGACCGGCACGATCGCCGAGATCGTCGTTGCCGCGCGGTCGATCACCACCTCAGGTGCTGTCCTGTACAAGCTCGACGAGAGAAGATGAAAGGCGAAACACAATGCCGTCAACTGACGAACGGATGAACTCCGTGATGCTGTCGATCATCCGGCGCCGGACTCCTTCCGCAGGCGTCGCCGATTTCGACAAGCAGATCTACGACCTCGACATGGACTCGCTCGATGTCGTCGACCTCAGCCTAGCGCTCGAGAAGGAGTTCGGCGTGCAGGCCGATCTGGAACGTGTGGCGGATTGCCTGACGCCGTCGGAAATCGGTTCCTACTTCCGAGAACTGATCGGCACGACATGACCGGGGGCATCGTCGATATCGTCACGGCGACCCCCGGACTGCACGTCATCAACGACTATTTCGATTCGATCGGCCTGACCGACGAGTGGATTCGGCGACGGACGGGCGTCGGCGCGCGCTGGTGGATGGATCCCGACGTGCCACTCGAGGATGTCGCTTCCCAGGTCTGCGCCCCGCTCGTCGAGCGCCATCTCGGCCGGACGAACATCGCAGCGCTGATCGTCGTCAGCTGCTCGACCGGCGGGACGGTGCCCGGCATCGCCCAGCGGGTCGCGACACAGTCGGGCCTGCCGACCGATGTGCTGACATTCGACGTGAACGCGGCCTGCAGCGGCTTCGTGTACGGAATGATCTCGGCTCTGTCGCTGTGCCGAGAGGGAGGTGCGGTGATCGTCTGCGCCGTGGAGGCAATGTCACGCCTCATCGACAAGAAGGATCGCAACACCGGTCCGCTTTTCGGGGATGGCGTCGGCGCTGTGCTCATCGAGGCGCGCCAGACGTTTCGGGACCACCGCTGGCACGCAGGCTGTGACGGCGATCGGGTGGACCTCATGCGGGGAGAGATCGGCGGCGGCATCCAGCTCGACGGTATGCAGGTCTACGACCGGGCGGTGAAGATGATGACAGACACCTTGAACCGTCTGCACGACGGCGGTTTTCAGCCGGACGTGATCGTCGGGCACCAGGCGAACTCACGCATTCTGCAGAAGGTCAGCGAACAGGTCGACGCGGGCGACGCGGTGTTCGTCGACAGCGTCGAAGAGTTCGGCAATACCTCGGCGGCCTCGATCCCACTGGCGCTTGGCACGTGCGTCGCTGACCGGTCCATTCCCGCGACCGGGCGGATGACGCTGGTTGCCTACGGGGCAGGCGAGGCATGGGGCGGCGTTTCGGTGGATTACGACCTCACCGACGCGATGGCCCGCAGCCTCTCGTGACCAGAGTCGTCCTCGTCACCGGGGCGTCACGCGGTGTCGGAGCGGAGATCGCGACTCAGTTGGCAGATCCGCAGCGGCACATCGTGGTGAATTACCGCGAGAAGTCCAAGCGCGCGGACACCGTCGTCGACGCGGTTCGGGCGGCGGGCGGCACCGGCAGTGCTGTGCGAGCGGACATGACCGACGAGCGGGCAGCCAAGGCGATGGTCGACGACATCAGCGAGCGGCTGGGCGGTCTGGATGTGCTGGTACTCAACGCATCCGGTGGACTGGAACCCGGGGCCGCCCCCGACTATGCGATGCGGCTCAACCGCGATGCGCAGGTACGTCTGGCGCAGCTCGCGCTTCCGCTGATGCGCCCCGGAGGGCGAATCGTCTTCGTCACCAGCCACCTGGCGCATTTCTACGGCCGCAAAGCGGTGCCGAACGACTATGTGCCGATCGCCGTCAGCAAGCAGGCGGGAGAGGTGGCGTTACGCGCCGAGTCACCGGCATTCGACGCGGCGGGAGTCACTTTCGTGGTGGTGTCCGGCGACATGGTCGAGGGAAGCACCATGGTGCGCCTCTTCGAGCGGCACGATCCCGAGGCGGTGGCCGAGCGTCGCAACGCGAGC